>CAZLHP010000022.1:0-1557 GCA_964559755.1 uncultured Candidatus Saccharibacteria bacterium | reverse complement strand
AGAGCCAGACTGTGAATTGTTTGAAAAAAAATTGGAGAGTATGTCAGCTCTCCAAGACAACCTGGAAGACTTAACAAAAAAGTATCTCGATGAAAAGAAAGCAACGAGAATTGGGGTATTCTCAAGAGACCTCAAAACGCGACGCTTTGTCGGAGTAAATGATACTGATGTGTTCGTCATGGCAAGCCTCCTCAAAGTACCCCTTGCAATAGCTTATTTTAGATTAGGAGAAATAACTCCAGACATCTTTTCCCAAGGCATTAAACACACAAACACGAACACGTTAGAGAGCTCGTCCTCACAAAGAATTAAACCCAAAGAAGACCTTGTGCTCGGTAACACATATAACATAAAAGAACTCATCTATCGTATGCTTGCCTATTCAGACAATGCGTCGGCCCAAATGCTCTCAACAAATTTTGTATCCCCTGATTATCTCAACAAAGTACTCCTTGCGGTCGGTCTTCAGGTTACCAAAGCTGGTGAGACAGAGAATGTTCTCACTGCAAAATCATATGCGAACGTATTTCGAACGCTTTATAATGCTTCTTTTCTTAGTCGTGAATCATCGAACAAGGTACTCGATATTCTCGCTCAAAGCACCTTTAATGAAGGAGCTACTGCGCTACTACCAAAAAACGTGAAAGTCGCGCATAAGTTTGGAGAAAGAATCATTGTGGATGAAAAAGAAAATATTATCATTCAACAACTACATGACTGCGGTATCGTCTATGCAAAAAATGGTGATGAATCTTATACGTTTTGTATACTTACTGAAGGTAAAAAGTATGACGATCTCAAATACATAATACAAAACCTCTCAAAAGCGATATTTGATGGAATGCACTCCTAATACCTCACGGGCAATCGTCTACCTCGCTTCACCTGTAAAATCTTGAACCACTTCACCAAATTGCATAGTGGTAGGATCGAGTTTTAACCATGTGCTTTTTCCCAAAGAAGGCTCTGTGGTAAAAGGTTCTCCTGGTAGACGTACGGCATAGTTAACAACAATAACGTTTTTTCTATTGGTCCCTAGACTCGTTTCACCCTCATCCATCACGGTCGATTGTGGCGCGATTCTATCTCCTAGAAAAAAGGAATGAGAACCTACGTATCCATCGGTAGTATTGAGTGCCGCAACGACATACACAAAAATACCAGTGCCACCTGTTTCTTGGGTCAGAAGAAAGGCAATATCTTCTCGCCCGTCATCATTTAAATCGTGTCTGACTTCATTGCCAAAATAACGTGTCACTGTTTTTGTGGCAGAGCCAGCAACAGGAGATGTTTCAGCATATCCATTCTGTAGGGCAACAGACTCACCGTCGATTATGTATGTTGCGTTTTTATAATCTGTTTGAGGAACTTGAGTGACGCTGTCTCTAGTAAAGAAATACCAAGCGACGCCACACACGAGGATAATAGAAATACCGCCGTATATTTTTTTCATACAACAACTATATACCAAAATAGTGTCCAAAGGAAAAACAGACGGCCTTAGTGCTTTGGAATCTCTATAGAAATGACAGTTCCCTTGTTTTCGCCTTTTGATGC
>CAZLHP010000021.1:0-2126 GCA_964559755.1 uncultured Candidatus Saccharibacteria bacterium | reverse complement strand
ACTGTTCCGCACGTACTTTCCTACAGCGTGCAGTTTAATAACTTGCTGATCGATAAAATTTCAGATACGCAACAATTTACTGGATTTTTGGATGATTACTTCGATAAATCTCAAGAAAAAATAGATGCCAATGAAAGTTCTGAAAAGTTTGGTATCCCTTCCTTTGATATAGCCCTAAGAGGTGGGATATTTAAGTCACTCGGTAAGTTTATTGTGCAAATATTTCTCTTTGCCCTTACCTTTCTGTTTTTACTCTGTGGCTTTTTGTATCTGGGCTTTCAATTTGTGATCCGTTTTTCAACACTTTTGTTCTTGGGGGTACTGTATCCAATTGTTATCCCATTTGCTCTATCTGAAAAAACACAAGGTATCGTACAGACCTTTTTTAAAACATGGTTTACCTTTTTGATCCAACAACCGGCCTTTGTGCTGGGCTTTGCCATTGCCACTGATATCTTTAAAAGCATTTTAGAGTCCCAAGGGCCAAGTGTTGGCATGCTCTTTTTCTATACCGGATTTTTATTCTTTCTTGGAGGAGTAAATATGCTAGTAGCCAGAATCTTTGGTGATGCTTGGTCTGCTATGTCAAATAATATGATGGCCGCAGTTTCTACTAGAGCAATTATGTCTCCAATCTCTTCAAGAGTTGGTGATTTCAAAAAAGGAATAACTGGAAACAAAAGTTTTAGTAATGCCCTTGGTAACCAGATTCGAAATAGATTTTTAACAAAGCAATCAACTTCTGACTTTAGTAACAATGGGACGAAAGAAACCAAAAACTACTCTACCCAAAATGCAGACAGGAGTGAGTACAAAGTAAACACAGTTACTGAACCAAAAGCACCGTTCTCCCAAAAGTTAGCTCAGAAAGGATTTGAAGTTCATGCAGAAAATCCCAAACAAGGCATTGTGTCGGTATCTGGAACTGCCTACAAGCATGATGGCAGTAATGGTTTGTCTTCATATTACCCAACTATGATTGAAGCCGTTCAAGACGGCGTACCACAAGACAAATTGCAACAAGTTGAATTCAATAATGAGAAATTTATTGATCTATCTAGTTTTAATAAACTGCATCCCAACCCTCATAACTACAACGCCATGCAGGAGGCAAAAAAACAAGGCAAAGAGATCGACTACGCATATATCAAAGAATCAAGTCCACCACACAAGGTAAAACATTTCTTGGATGTATCTGAAAATCGCAATCAAGCTTTTGGCGTACGAGGAGTAATAGTAGAGAGACAAGCTAAAAAAGGAACTGATCCAGTAATTAGATTGTATTCACAAAAATCATATGAGAAACATACGGATATATAAAGACGACATACGAACTCATATTTTACGAAGCCTGTTTTTTACAGACACGGCTATTGTGTCTGGTGGCATTATTTTTATATCTGTTGGCATCTACCTGATTTTTGTGTATGGCTTTCATTTTTTTGATTGGGGATATTACCTTTCAACACTCTTTGTAGCAATTATCTTTTTTATTGCCTTTGTGAGCCAAAAAATTGACAATCAACCTATTTTTAAGATAGTGCCTCGAGCAACCTCGTTTACTACCGCTCAAAAAGAAGTCCGAGTTACAGGCCTTGATCCGTACTTTACCGATTTTTACATCCAAGATGACTTGATCATTCGTAAAGACAAACTCATTCGAATTTATGAGGTAGAACCATTTGATATTGCGTTATTAAATGAACAAGATCGTGAGCACTTCTTTATCAAGCTAAAACAAGCTATTCATGTACTACCTGCTCAAACGCAGTTTATTGTACGAAAAGTACCTGCAAAAAGTAGCGACTACTCAAAACATTTCTTTTCACTCTACGACGATTCTGCACCAGATAGAGAATCGTTAGTACATGAGTACATTGAAAACCTTAAAGATTTGATAGACTCCAACACTTTTTTTGTTACCAAACACTTTGCGGTTATTTCAACTAGTTGTGCCACACACAAACCGCAAGCAGTTGTTGAGGGAGTAAAAAAGCTGAATGACATTGGATCCCGACTTACCGCGTCGTTATCTGTGTGTAATATTTCTACCAAACCAGTAATTCGTGAAGAGTTGAAACAATTTGTCGGGAGTATTTTACGATGATCAAACATTCAATCAAAAC
>CAZLHP010000020.1:0-2328 GCA_964559755.1 uncultured Candidatus Saccharibacteria bacterium | reverse complement strand
CACAAGAAACAGCTGAGGGTTTTGTAAGTTCTTGCCCTTACTATAATTCCCGAAGTGTGAGGGTGGATGCGTTTCCTCAGTCCTCTCTTTTTTCTCAAGGTACCGAGGCCCGTTTTTCGGCAACTATACACAATACAAACGCCTTTCCTGTAACTGAAGGATCACTCCTCGTTCGTGTTGTTGATGCATCTCAGCGCATACACGATGAATTTTTTGTCCGTTCAAACGATATAGCAATTCCTGCGCAAGGATCTCAAGGTTTAGAGGTCGTTTGGTCGGTGCCCGCGTTTACGAATCCGGGAGTATACACCGCACAGTTTTATCTTCTTTCGTCCGGAAACTTTTTCCTCGGAGGTTTGCCTTTTGTGGACGGAATCTATGGTGGGGAAGCACGTTTTTCTATAGGGGGAGTGCCTGTTCAGACTGTTTCTTTTGAACCTTCTTCTGTGCGTGTTAATGGAATGTTAGCTAAAGCAGGAGAGGACAATGTTCTTGATACACAAAGTGCAGGAAATTTTTCTGCTGTGATAAAAAATACACTTGCTACAAAAAGTGACGTGCTTGTGACATGGAAAGCCTTCACTGGCGAATCGTTTAATGAGGCCGATATTGTCGCGTCGTCCATTGAAAAAATTTCTTTGGTTCCTGGGGTAGATTATGTTTCTCGTTTTGCTCTTACGCACGCGTCTTCGTCTGCCTATCGCATCGTTGGTGAGGTGTTGTGGATGGACACAAAGTCGCTTGTTCAGGCCCGTGCAGTACGACCTAATGTTTCATCCGGTGTATTCCGTTTACTTGGCCTCTCAGAATTTCCTTTTGTAAAAAAAGGGGATGTTGTTCTGCATGGATGTATCGATTCAGTTGTGAGTAAAAACGACACAACTCATTTTCCTCAGTCTCTCAGGGTGTCTGTTGTAGACGCCGCAGGTAAAGTTGCTTCAGAGAAGTCATACGAGCTTCCTCTTTCTCGGGTGAATGGTTTTAGCTATGTAATTCCTTCGTTTAAAAAACACAATCGTGTCGTCCTTGTCGCGGAGCTTTTTTCAAAAGAAGGAAAAGTCCAAGATTCTGTTCGTGTCTCATATGATTGTGAAAAGTTTGGATCATGTTCTACAAAGAACGCTTCAACTGACACCTTCTTTAATGTTCTCGCTCTTGTAGGGGGATTGCTCACAGCGCTACTCTTTATTGCTTTTGGAAAAAAGAAAGCGTCTGTTCCTATGTCTCCACCACCGGTACCTCCGACTCCTCCGGTTCCACCTATTTCACTAAACTCATAACACATCACCATGAATAATCTAAATACATTTTTCTATAAATTGATGGCTGTGGTTCTCATCGGAGGCGGGATTATGAGCTCTTTTGGTTTTGGTGTGAATAGTGCTTCTGCACAGGTCGTTGGTTTTTCTGAGTGTGATGATGGTATTGATAATGATGGAGATAGTTTTATAGATTACCCTCGAGATCTAGAATGCTTTGATTTTTACGGTTCAGAGGAAGTTCCTGCGCCAGCTCCGGCACAGTCTGTTGTGTCTCCTCGAGTAAATGATGTTTCTTCAGGGATATATACATACCGTATTCCAGGCACATACAGCGTTGTTGTTCCAGATGGCATGAAGGATGTACGTGTAAAGACATGGGGTGCTGGAGGCGGAGGAGGTTCGGGAATAAAAACAAAAAATCAACACACTTCTGGTTTTGGTGGAGGCGGAGGAGGTTATGCTGAATCAGTTGTCGCGGTTACGCCCGGTACTACTGTTACCGTTGTTGTTGGTCGTGGGGGTATGGCCGGAGAAGGAGGTGGTCGTAGCGAGGCTTCTGTTTTGGGGACCGTCTTGGCAGGTGCTGGAGGTGGAGGCGGTGGACTCTCTTTCGCTACTAATGGACTTGCTGGGTATGGCTTGGGTGATGTGAGGGGTGGTCTCGGAGGAGGCCTCGGAGGTGAGTGGATTCAAAGCGTCCCGAGTCGTGGTGGTGATTTCTTTGGCCCGCTTCCAACTGAACAGACACGTAAGTCTCTCCCTCTCAAAATAGTTGCTTTTATTACTCAAGCAAAACAACTATTTGCAGACGCTTTTCAGCCTGTGGGTGGCGGTGGTGGTAGTGGTTACGTAGGATCATCTATGTCTGGTGCGCCGGGCGGTTCCTACTCAACCGTCGGAGGTAACCCTTATGCATCAAGCGGAGGTGCGGGTGCTAATGGAGGAGCGGGAGGAGAAAGGGGTAGAACAGGTAGAGATGGTGGAGGCCATTGTGGTCAATATTGTAGTAATGCAAAAGATGGAAATTTTCCTGTTGGTGTTTCTAGGACATAGGAAGTTGGTTTTT
>CAZLHP010000019.1:0-2609 GCA_964559755.1 uncultured Candidatus Saccharibacteria bacterium | reverse complement strand
TGTAGTTTATAGCTTTTGGCTTATAGCAAGTCAGGGAAGATGGAAGCTAAAACCTATCACCTGAAACCTAGAATACAAAAGATGGAACAGTATGCGGTATTCGTGATACTCTAAAAGAACATGAAACTTGAGAATCAACTAGAGGCATTACTTTTTTGGAAAGGTGAACCAGTTACTATAAAAAAACTGGCACTTTGGTGTGGAAAGACCGAGGCCGAAATAGAAACAAGTCTTGGTGAACTTGAAACATCTCTCTCACAGAGAGGCATTATTCTCGTAAAAAAGGGCGACGAAGTCACTCTCGCAACATCACCAGAAGTTTCAGCGACCATTGAAACACTCACCAGAGAAGAACTCATACGAGACCTAGGAAAGGCAGGGCTTGAAACACTTTCGATTATTATTTACAAAGGACCTGTTAAGCGTAGCGAAATCGACTACATCAGAGGCGTGAGCTCGTCATTTATTATTCGAAACCTCCTCGTGCGCGGACTCATTGAGCGTGTAGAAACCAAAGAAGGGTCGGGAAGAGGATATGCCTATGGTCCAACATTTAAACTGCTTTCGCATTTGGGAATTACATCTCTCTCTGAGTTGCCTGAATATGAAAAAGTTCAACAAGAAATAGAGGCGTTCAAAGCAACTCACGAAGATGCGCCGGCTCCAGAATCAGAAACACTGACCGAAGAATCACATTAACCCATGGAACCGATACACCAGACACACCAAAAACTACTCTACCAAGGAGCACTTTTCGTACTCCTCTTGGGCGTATGCGCTCTCTTTATCTTTTTAACTCCAGAGAAAAAGAATAATGTTGTCATTGAGGGTCCTTCTACCGAGGAAATAATCACCATACCAAACCCTTTTGATTCTGTTTTTATTGAGGCAAAAGCTGCGTACGTCCTCGATGCCTCCACAGGAGAAGTGCTCTACCAAAAAAATCCTGAATTACAACTTCCACTCGCGTCTGTCACAAAAGTGATGGTCGCTCTCACTGCAAAAAAGACCCTGCCCGAATACACACTCGTCTCAATCAGCAAGGATGATCTACTCGAGGAAGGGGACAGCGGTCTCCTCGTCGGTGAAAAATGGAAACTTAGAAACCTGCTCGACTTTGCTCTTGTCGTGTCATCAAACGATGCTATTCGTTCTATCGCGTCTATCGCCGGAACAGAACTCTCCTTGTCTCGCACAACACAACCAGCAGAAGATTATTTTATTCAAGCGATGAATAAGACAGCAAGAGAAATCGGACTTACTCAGTCATACTTTCTCAATGGCTCTGGACTCGATCTCTCAGGGGAACTCTCCGGAGGATACGGATCCGCACAAGACATGGCAAAGCTCTTCACATATGTACTCAAAGAACATCCAACGCTTCTCGAGGCTACCCGATATTCGAACATAGCTATTTCATCAGATTCTGCCGTACACAACGCGCAAAACACCAACAAAGTACTTGATAGCATTCCTAGTGTTATAGCGTCAAAAACGGGCTTTACAGACCTTTCAGGGGGTAATCTCGTGGTTGTTTTTAACGCTGGAATAATGAAGCCTATTGTCATCGCACTCCTCGGCTCAAGCAGGGAAGGCCGTTTCAACGATATGCAGGCGCTCGTGAATGCCACTATCCAAAAAATGGCTCAGTAGAGGGTTTTTTGCTCAAAATAGCCCAAAATACTTGACAAAAGCTCACAATCTGCTATACTCTTAGAGGGTAAGTACGTTGTAATTGCTCGAGGTTGTTGCCCTTTTGGCACCCTCTGAGATCAGAGTAAACGTGATCATATCAAAAGAGGCGGAACAAAACTCTTAAGATCACAAGCTTTACTCGATTACCTGGGTTAACGGAGTCATTGTCAGTGTATGCCAAACTGACACACTCCAAGTTTCCCTTCGCTGCCTCGTGTCCCGTTGACATGTGTGGCGCAGAAAACTTCGACTCCGTTGTGCTTTATGTACAACGGAGTTTTTCTTTACTTATTTTTGTAAAAAGAGATAGACGAGTAGGACAATACTCTCAGGAAAAATGGTATGATAATTTTATGGGAAAATTAAAATCTATCGACCGACAATTTTTCATAAGTACTCTCATTCTCATTGGAGTAGGACTGCTCATTTTTTGGTCTGCATCCCTTGGACTCCTTGCTCGTGACTCTGCGAGGTTTGGGTCAATCGCCTTTAAGCAAATTTTTATGGGACTTGTGCCCGGACTCATTGCTGTTTTTATTTTTTCACGCGTTCAACCAGATTTTTGGAGAAAATACTCTTTTTATATTTTTATCGGCACACTCCTTTTGAATGTGCTGGTTTTTATTCCTGGCATAGGGCTGTCCCACGGCGGTGCTACGAGATGGCTTCTCATTGGCTCTTTTTCATTTCAGCCATCTGAATTTCTGAAGATAGCAACCGTCCTTATGCTCGCCTCCTATCTTGCGATGGCGAAAAATACGATTCGCGATTTCCGACACGGGTTACTTCCGTTTCTTGTGATTGTAGGTATCCCAGCGCTTCTTCTCCTTGCCCAGCCCAACACCTCAACCGTGCTGGTTATTGGCGCGACCGCTGTTGCGCTCTACTTTATTGCCGGAGCTCCTTGGAGGGAC
>CAZLHP010000018.1:0-3152 GCA_964559755.1 uncultured Candidatus Saccharibacteria bacterium | reverse complement strand
GTCTTTTGGATGTATCGAAAATTGAGGCCTTTCATTATCAAAAAGCATATCACTATAATGTGCATATTTTTTGTTTTTGTACTCGAGCAAGTCACCGAGGCCATTTCCTAGGTATGGTGTAGATGAGTTTTTGTTTCCCAAAAGATAACTCATGTCGATGTTGTGGTCACCATCAATAGCAAGCACCGTATACTTTTTTTGTGCTAAGTATTTTGTGAAATGAGCGGAAAGTGTTGATTTTCCGCTTCCTCCTTTTCCTAAGAATCCTAGTATCATAGTATTTTTTCTTTTTTATAAAAAAGCTGTGAATGTGTTTGTCCATTCACAGCTGTGTTCCTTATACGAGTACTGTCTCTTTTGTTTTTGACAGTTCTGGGAGGAACAGCTGAACTTGTTGCGCGCGCTTGATTTCTGAGTCGATCACACCTGCGGTTTTGAGCGTAGGGGAGATTGAACAACAGAAACAATCATTCTGTGCGTGAGCAACCTTGTGTGCGTTGACGATGACTCTTTTGAACGCTGAACGTAGTAGATCGGGCATTGCTTCGTTCGGAATATCATCAAGCTCTGTTGTTTCGTCGACTTGTCCATACATGTCGGCAGTTGTTCGGACATAGTTGAAATCTCCCGATAGTTCTAAGGCATGTTTTGCATCGCCAAAGGCTACGGCCTTGCTTCCGCAACAGCAGAGGGACACAAGCGCTAAATCACAGTGTGTTCGGAGTATGCTGTCGAGTTTCTTTCTATTCCTTTCTGCGAGTTGGAATGACAACCATGAGTCGTGCAGTGCTGTCATTTCTTTCGAACGAAAACGAGTGAGGGTGTTAGGGAGATGGGCAGAGAACAAGAGCTCTGGTCCCATTCCCCATAGTCCTTTCTCATCGTTGTAGTATCGATACACGAGGTCAATGAGTGCGACAAAATGCATAATACGTACGTGCAGTTTGTCGGTCATTGCTCCGTAGCATTCAGTAACAACTTTTTCGGGGAGGGGGACTCCCTCGGTTACTCGTGATGAGTAGATGTTGAGTACTGCATTCAGTCCTTTTTTGTGTATAGGTAGCTGGGTTCGGTCTCCGTCGTATGTTTTACACATAGTGCTCGTTATTGAAGGTGCTCATAGATAAGACACAATGTCTTATCTTTCTGTTGGCTAAAGTAGCACAGATTTTTAGTAAATGCAACTTGTTTGCATTTGATTTACGTTAGAGTAGTCGAGCGAGTTGCGCGAGCTCTGTTGTGTTGTGTACGTAGAGTGATCCTCCGATGAGTACGAGTATGAGGAGACCGTAGGCGAGATGTTTTGGATGCTGGTGTTTGATTTCGATTGAAACGAGGACGAGAATTGCGAGGGCAACGAGTGTACCGAGCGTAATGTACATATTTTCAATTATTTTAGGAAAACGCATGACAAGGCGTTCAAACCACGATGAGTATGTTTTTTTCTCTTGAGGGGCAGTCATTTCTCCAACGAGTTCGATATTTTGTTCGAGGGCGGTGTTTTTTGCAAAAATAGAGGATTCTGTTTGTGTGTCGTTTTGTGCCTGTTCGAGGATCTCTATAGATTCACCTTTGACGTTGGGAACAGTGTTGTTTTCGTAGGAGAGAGTTTTTGGAGTATGTTTCTCGCTGAGATAGGTAGGTTTACCAAACATTTGAACAACGAATGTTGTGTTTCTTCCGTTATAAAAACCATCACGGACCGCGATTCCGATTTCACTGAAGTTTTTGTTTAAAATATTTGCGCGGTGTCCGGGAGAGGCCATCCATGCCTGATTTACTGCTTCTGACTCGGTAAAGTGAATGGCGAGATTTTCGCCTGCGTATATAAATGAATAGCCTGCTTTGCTGAGCCAGTACCACGGAGTGATACCGTCAGGGCTCTGGTGTGCAAAATAACCTTTTTGAATCATGTCATCGACTTTGAGCGAAGCAGCTCTCTCGAGTACAGGGTTTATGGTGAGGGTTTTGAGATTGGTTTCTTCTCGATTTTGATTTGCGAGATCTACAAGTACAGATGAATAGATGGCGCCCAAAAGTCCTGTCTCCTTTGCAGCAAATGATCCTGCAACAGAGAGGGAGAGGAGAGCGATAGTTATGATCGCAAAAAAAGTTAGACAGGTGTCGCGGAAAAAATGGGGCGCGTACTCATTATCCGCGTGGGGAACAAAATAGTGTTTCAACACTGTTCTCATATAAAGTCAATTATACCATGTGACACCCTTTGAGTCAAAGTATCTGTGGGTAAATGTTATACTTGTATACAATAAATTAGAATTATTACCATGAAAACATTTATCGTCATTTTGATTGTGCTCGGTATTGGTATTTTTGCAGGAAAATATTTTTCTCAAACTATTGCAAAAGAGTATCGAACAGAAGACAATTCTATCTTTTTCACCTACCCATCGAAGTATTTTCTTGATGATAGTTTTACTATTGATAGATCGGGGCATACAGTAACTCTCACTGAGAGTACTATCAAACAAGGGCAAACACTCAATCGAGACAATGTGCCTTCAATTGCTGTGCGTGTCTATGAAAAAGGGGATATGAGTACGCTTGATCAGTGGCTTACTCTCAGGCGAGAGGATTCGTGGGTAGCATCAAAGGGTTCTTTTAAAAGGACAACGCTTTCTGGATTTCCTGCGCTCACATATGAGTGGGCAGGAGCATTTAGTGGGGATGCTTTTGCAGTAGAAGTCGGTTCTCGGGTGTATGTTTTTACTGTTTCGTACAAAGCAAAGACCGATATGATTCGTACTGATTTTTACAAGATTTTGTCATCACTTGAGTTGAAAAAAATGTAGGGCAAGGGTAGGGTGGTGGCTTTATTGCTTCATGCCTATAATTTGCTATGATACAGAACATTCCGGGTGAGGATGTGAACACCTGGAGCATCCGCAAGACTCTTTGAGGTTTTTATGGACAATGTTCATAAAAACCCAATGAGTGGACTGCGCCTGTAAGGCGAGCTCAGCGGTAGAGTGAGAAATGGAATAGAACTCTTTTTCAAAATAAATTAATCATTCCGGGATAGCTCAGCGGTAGAGCAGTCGCCTGTTAAGCGATTGGTCGAAGGTTCGATCCCTTCTCCCGGAGCCGTTAGCAATAAACCACCGATGAGGTGGTTTTTGCTTTCACGGCTCCGA
>CAZLHP010000017.1:0-4336 GCA_964559755.1 uncultured Candidatus Saccharibacteria bacterium | reverse complement strand
CGTGAGACAGGTTGGTCTCCTATCTACTGCAGGCGTTGATTCTTGAGGGGATTTGCTTCTAGTACGAGAGGACCGAAGTGAACGGACCGCTGGTGTATCTGCTGTACCGCCAGGTGCAACGCAGAGTAGCTATGTCCGGCATGGATAACCGCTGAAAGCATCTAAGCGGGAAGCCAACCCCAAGATAAGGAATCGTTTGAGGGCCCTAAGAGACTATTAGGTTGATAGGCTTCAGGTGTACATACAGTAATGTATTGAGCCGAGAAGTACTAATTGCCCCATTCTTATTAGGAAATTTGAAAATCACGCGCACATGGGTGCGTACACAGAACTTGTTCTGATTTTCTCGAATCTATTTTAAAATAGATTCAACTGTTGTGACGGAGTTGGAGGTCTTGATTTTGGCGCTCTTGTTATGCAAGGGAACTAAAATCAAGATCTCCATGAGTATCTTGAAGTTTGAAAGTTTAGTCTTGAATTGTTCTTTATTTTATGCCTGATAGCTCAGTGGCAGAGCAGGTGATAGGAGATAGCTCCGTTAATCACTTGGTCACTGGTTCGAATCCAGTTCAGGCAGCCCTTTTTAAAAAAAGGGCTTCAAGACTAAACTTTCAAACACAAAATTAAATCTTTTGTTCTGGTGATTTGACGCAGTGGCACCACCTCTTCTCATTCCGAACAGAGCAGTGAAACGCTGTAGTGCCGATGATAGTCCCTCGGGGCAAAAGTAGGTAGTCGCCAGTACAAAGGATTTAATAAAAAAGCTACCCAATAGGGTAGCTTTTTGCTGAGCTTAGAGTTAAACAGTATGGTGTATACTAAATGAACAATGAGACCAAAATTTTTAGCGAGATTGCTCTTAGTGAACTTGATACTGTTTTCGTTGACTTTTTTTTATCAAGACGGGTCATTAGTTTGGGTGTTCTTATTTACCTACGTCCTTTCTCTTGTTATTGAAATATGGGCAATTGTTATTTTTTTCAGGTCAGATCGAGAGAGAATGTTGGCATTGATTGGTATCCTGTTGACAGGAGCATCGATACTACTTTTTTTTAGTTATGGTCAAACTCTAGGTTTTATACTTCAAGCAAACTATGCAATCTTTGCAATTAGGGGGCTGTTTAGAATTTCAAAAAAACCTAGCGCTGAGGTTCTGTCTGATAATAGTCTGGTCGGCACACCACCACTTAAAGCGAATAAGACAGGAACACCAATTGGCGTGTTTATTTCATTGGTATTGCTTGGTGTAAGTTGGTTTTCGCCACAAATTGCTTTTCTTTTTAATCCTGATTTTGCATATCTGTTTGCGTTTATAGTTTGGACGAGTCCAGCTCTCATTATTTCTGTTTTTTTGATACTAAATTCTTTCTGTTTGTTTTTTTTAAGAAAAAATGCTGGCCTTACGAGAGGGGTACGGTGGGGATTTCTTCTTGTATTTATTCCGATCATTTTTTTCTCAATTTTTTATTACAATCTCTACAAAAACTTCGCAGAAATCCAAAAACAAGATAATTCCGCATTGTTACTTTCTAATAAGGCGATTGAGAACAATGATAGTAGTTACTGTTCACAAATAGTTGATAGACCTGGATCTGTTGGACAGGCGGGTTGCTACAACTCCCTTGCTTTCAAAAATACCGATTTGGTTTTGTGTGATAAGGTGAACGGCGAAAATGATTATGGGTTCAATCCAGAATCATGCCGTGACGGGGTATATATACAAAAGGCTAGGGATCAAAATGATATTTCTTATTGTCGATTTATTGTTAGGGAAGATCTTAAAGATACCTGCATTTACCAACTGGAGAATTCTTCCTTTTCTCCTGAGCTTGTTAAGCCAAATGAAGCGACGAGCTTTCTTCTTAAGCCGGTCACTCTAGGTGACTTTAATCCAATATTGCATTCATTTTCATCTTCGTATGATGGGATTATTGACACAGATACTGAAGGATATCAGTATAAGATCGTTGCGTTATATCAGACTTATCAATATCAGGACAAAAAAAGTCAGAATCGGTTTAACTTATCCGTACTTGAATTTGATTCTGCTCAAAAAGCACAAAATTATGTCCAAGCTTTTTATGGTGAAAAAGGAGGAGGTACGACTTCACCTGATCTGGAAAGTGTGTACGAGATTACTGCGGATTTTCCAAGTATAGATCTTTATAAAGCCGCTTGGATTCGAGACGCACTTGTTTTTGCTGTAAGTGGAAATAAAAATGAATCACGGTTAAAAGACTTTTTAAAATCTTCTTACTATTACTATACAAGTAAATCTTCAGTAGACTCTGTCGTTGATAAAAGTGAATCTACACCGATAATAAATTCAACAAAATCACCGATAAATCAACCGCAAACAATAACCCCTCAAACTCATTCAACCCGAACAGTTCCTGTTGTACTTAGTCCGAATGGTGGAGATTTGGTAAGTCTTTCAAGTGCAACTTTTAGCATACATTTCGAAGCTGTGTATGGAAAACCTCATTATATAAACCTTATCGATGAATCAAATGGTACTGGTTACGATCTTCTTTTTGCTGCGGGTAAAAATGGCCCTGTCATTGGAGATACAGACAAGGTGTTTTTAAGTGTTGATCCCAAAAAACTCTCTCAATTCGATATAGCAGCAGGAAATCTTTTTAAGATTGAAATTTGTTCAATGTACGGGTGTGATAAGAGCGATTCGTATTTTAAGATTTCACCCTGATTTAGAAGAAAAGAGGTAGCTTTATGTTCTGTGCTCTATGTTCTATAATCTATACACTATGGCTTCATGGGCAGCGCGCAATAAATTTATATACTCAAGTATCGCTTTCGTTTTCATCTCTCTCGTTGTGGGCGTGCCAGTCTTTTTGTTTTTTTATAAAGCACCTACATGTACTGATGGGCGTAAAAATCAAAATGAATCAGGTGTTGATTGCGGAGGTTCATGCCCTCGACTCTGTCCCGCTGATTTTTCACCTGTTGCATATGTGTGGGAACGATATCAAAAAATTGCTCCGGGACTATACAGTGTCCTTGCCTATGTTGAGAACCCAAACATTTCAGTTGAGGCATCAAATGTGCCGTATTCTTTTTCTCTCTATGATCGTGATGGTACGGTCATCACAACACGTTCGGGTAAAACATCAATTCCGGCAGGAAAGCGTTTTGCTATTTTTGAATCGGCACTTGCTGTGAAAGAGCGTGTTCCTGTTAAGGCAACCTTTGAGTTTACAGCTTTGCCACAGTGGGTTCGTGCAGAGGGACAAACTCTTGCTCGGGTCGAGTCATCAACTATTTTTAACGAGGGAACATTTCCTCGTGTTGAGGCTTCTATAAAAAATATAGGACGTTCAATCTTGAGGAATCTCGAAGCTGTGGCTATCGTGTACAACAGCGAGGGTAATGCAATTGCGTTTTCCCGTACCACTATCGATCAGGTTTCGCCTGACGATGTCGAAGACATTGCCTTTACGTGGCAAGAGAAATTTTCGAGTGAACAGGTTAGGGTAGATATTCTGGTTCGTCCACGGTAACTCCTATGTTTGAAACCACAATAAAGTCATTTCTTTCTCGTTTTTTAGTACGGACTCATATTGATTGGGCGCTTTTTGTGTCTGCATGTCTTTTGGTGTGTTTTGGCTTGGTGACCATGAATTCGTTTTCTGGAGACAACTTTTATTATGAGAAACAACTCACATGGTTTCTCGTGTCGATTTTTGTTTTTGTGGGGGCAAGTTTTGTTGATTGGAGTTTTTTGAAAAAGACCAATGTTCTCGTTGTGTTGTTTGTTGCTACGTGTTCAATCTTGCTTCTCCTCTTTTTTGTTGCGCAGACGATAAAAGGTGCTCAAAGCTGGCTTGATTTTGGTTTATTTTCTTTTCAACCAACTGATCCTGCAAAGTTCGTGCTTATTTTGATTCTGGCAAAATACTTTTCTCGTAGACACGTTGAGATCGCAAACATCAGACATATTATTGTTTCTGGTATGTACGCGTTTCTCTTGTTTATCCTTGTCGTTTTGCAGCCTGACTTTGGAGGGGCGGTTATTATTGCTTGTGTGTGGGGAGGTATGACACTTGTGTCGGGTATTTCAAAAAAACACTTAGGCCTACTCGCTGTACTCGCTGTGGTTTCTTTTGGGCTTATGTGGAATTTTGGTTTCAAGGAGTATCAAAAAGCACGTATCCTAAACTTCATCCATCCTTTTGCTGATATTCAGGGGACTGGATACAACGCGTATCAATCAACGATTGCTGTGGGCTCTGGTGAGCTTTTAGGAAAGGGGATTGGGTACGGGACACAATCAAAATTAAAGTTTTTACCCGAGTATGAGACAGACTTTATTTTTGCT
>CAZLHP010000016.1:0-5938 GCA_964559755.1 uncultured Candidatus Saccharibacteria bacterium | reverse complement strand
TACTTCCGAATAACTCCTTTTACGATAGCTACAATGTCGAGATCGTATTCTGGATAGATAGGTTTGTACTTTTTGTTTGCGGGTTCGAGGTACACACGACCGTCTTTTTTTCTAAAGTACTTCATAGTCCAACCACCATCTATGTGTGCGATTACAATGTCGCCGTCTTTTGGTTCTCTTTTTGTTTTCTCGGCAACAACCATGTCTCCTTCAAAGATACC
This sequence comes from uncultured Candidatus Saccharibacteria bacterium, assembly GCA_964559755.1. Classification (GTDB taxonomy): domain Bacteria; phylum Patescibacteriota; class Minisyncoccia; order Phycocordibacterales; family UBA6065; genus CAIMLU01. Next base: position 5,717 of record CAZLHP010000016.1, on the reverse strand, counting down.
TTCTTCTATCATTGAGTCCCCTTTTACCTCGAGGAGATAGGTTTTTTCTCTGTCCTCGACGAGGTAGGTGTTTATATCGAGTGTGTCGGTGAGTTCCTCATCGTGTGTGGTTGGGAAACCAGCTTCTACAAGACCCAAAACAGGCACTTCGTTCATCTGTCGCACGAGCGTAATCTTTCCTTGAGCATCCTTGGAGAGGACGCCTAACTCAACAAGTTTATTTATCAGTTTGTATACTGCATTTTTTGACTTGAAACCCGTAAGAGACATGATCTCTTTGTATCCGGGCATTCTTTTGTGTTTTGTATAGAAAGCGAGGATGCTTTCCTTGTGATTATCAATCATAGAATAAAGGTTGAAATGAGGCGCATTGTTTTCCCTAGCCAGTTGTGGGTCTGTGATCCGTTGAGTGTTGAAAGCTGAGAAAGAAGAAATTTGTGTCGCTGAGATTCTCGCTTGTAGGAGAAACCTCGGATGATTTTCCTGTCTACTTCATTGTTGAGAATTTCTAACTCGTTCGTTATTGTTTTGATTAATGTTTGTTTACTCATACGTGTTACTTATTAACTTGTGGTGCGACATCTATATCTTCGTCTGAAGGACCTTAGAGATAGATCAGCACCCTTGTGGTGTTAATATAGTATAGGTGAACTATGGTTCACCTGCAACAGTGGATAACTTACTGGGACATAAAAGTCCCCATCCTGTACAGTCTTTTAGTTTACGAGTTGAGGGGCCATCTCTTGCATCTGAGTAGGCATGCCATCTTTTACACGTCCCATATTCTCAGTAAATGCTCCCCAGATGAGATCAATGAAAACATTTTTCCAGAGATAAATGAGCGGTGTTGAGAGGTACTCTTTCCAGACATAGGTAATCGCATGTCCTACGTATGAAAAGTTTTTCTGAGTTACTGGGCTCTCGACAAACTGCTGTAAGTCATATCCCAAAAAACTGATTATGACGATGATGAGCACTCCCAAAATGATGAGTTTAATCATATAAAAAGTATATCATAGGGGCATATCCCCTTCTACTGACTCTTTGGTAGATACGACATAGGATTGAGGTATGCCTTTGGATCCGCGAGGGGCAATACTACGGTTTTACATGATTTGCTCTGAGAGTATTTTTCCATGATAACTCCCTGTGTCGCATACACACCAAAGTGAAGGTGTGGACCTGTAGAGTAGCCGGTATTTCCGCTATAACCGATGACGTCTCCGGTGATAACCTTATCGCCCGCGACTACTTTTATTTGAGAAAGGTGCCCGTAAATAGTAGTGAGTCCGTTTGCGTGCTTGATGAGTATCCATTTTCCATAGGAGTAACATCCGCGTGCAATATCAGTGTTTCCTGTTCCCCAGACTACTCCCGAGAGGGCTGTTTTGACTGGTGTTCCGATGCCTGCGCGAAAGTCTACACCGTTATGTGTTCCGGAAACGTAAAGTCTGCGTGAGTCCACGGTTTTGCCGAAGTACTGCGTGATAAATACGTTATCAAGTGGCCACCCGAGCACACCCGAACGCTCACCAGGGATACTTGAGGGGTCGATAATGATACGAAGTGCTGATTCGTATGAAAAGAGTTCTTTTTCGAACTCGTCTTTTTGCTTTTGTTTCTCCTTGAGGAGGGCTTCGTACTCGGACTGTTTGTTTTTTGTTTTTGAGAGCAGACTGTCTTGTTCTTTTTGGCTGTCCTCTACTGATATTTTTTTATCAACAAGTTGTGATTGATATGAGAGGAGCTTCTTTCTCTCCGCATCGAGATCATTTTTTTGCTTGGTGAGTGTCTCGCTCAAGTCTTTTGCGGTAACGAGTCCTACTTTTACCATTCTCTGAAAGCGATTGAGGCTCATCACTGAGTCCCATGCCAATGAAAGACTGTCATATTTGATGAAATTTTCTATAGTCGACTCTGATTCATCTTGATTGATGGTGATGAGAGATTTTTTGAGCGCTTCGGAGTTGAGTTCGATGAGTTTTTTTGTTTTCTCGAGCTCCACGGATAACTCTCCTATGGTTGAGTTTGCAATTTTTATATTTTTTTCGGTGAGAGTGAGCTCTGTTTGGAGTTTCTTTTTTGATAGTTCGAGACCCTTGAGTGCTGTTTGGAGTGTCTGTGTTTGTTTTGCGGTTGTGTTATAGAGTTTTGAATACTCATCAATTTCTTTTTGTAGTTTTTCTATCTCAGTTGATTTCTCATTGATCTGAGCACGCAATTGTTCCTCTGTGCCCTGTGCAAAAACTGTCTGCAGGGGTAGTGCAGACAGTATGATTCCACCACAGAGGAGAATGCTACTTATTTTTTTGTAAATCGATACGTGTAATTGCATGATTAATTCGCTTTAGAGTCTCTTCTTTACCCAAAATGTAGGCCAAAGCAAAAGGATTTGGTGATTTTTCTTTACCAGAAAGGGCGACACGGAGTGGCCAGAGGACATTTCCTCGCCCTGACGCTTCTGCGTATGCCCAGACAGCTTTCTTTACCTCATCTTCAGATGAAAATGAGCCAGCAGTCAAAAGTTTCTGTACTTCAGTGAGGTGTTTCTGTGTGATTGAAAAATCTTTTTCGTCTTTCCAGAGGAGTTTTTCTGCTTCAAGTACTGGCGCCTGTATGTAGTAGCCAAAATCACCTTCTTTGATCAAGGTATCTATATCAGCGAGTGTCTCAAGTCGCTCGAATACGACAGGAACTATTTTTTTGAGCATGTCTGTGTTTATCGCCTCAAATCCTCCTGCTTTTTTTAGCTTCTCTTCAAGATTCTTTATTCTATCTTCTGTGCTCATCACCTTGAGATGTTCTTTGTTGAGCCAACGAAGTTTCTTTTCGTCAAAAATAGCTCCGCCTTTCTGGACCTTTGCGAGATTGAATTCAGCAACAAGCTCTGGAAGAGTAAACAGTTCTTTTTCTGTGCCAGGGTTCCATCCGAGAAGCGCCATGTAGTTGAGAAGTGTTTGGGGTAGATAGCCTCTATCGCGATATTCGGTCATTGCGAGAGCCCCTCGTCTCTTTGAGAGCTTTGATCTATCTCCTGCCAAAACGAGTGGCAAATGGGCGTATGTGGGCTGTGGTGCACCGAGGGCTTGCTGAATGAGTATCTGACGAGGTGTATTTGAGATGTGGTCTTCTCCACGAATCACGTGGGTGACTTTTGAGAGAAAATCATCGAGCACTACCGCAAAATGGAAAACAGGCTCGTCAAAGCTTTTTGCAATAATGAAGTCACCGAGATCGGTTGTGTCGAATTCGATATCACCCCGAATCAAGTCATGAAAGAGAACTTTTTTGTTTGGGTTTTTGAAACGTATTACTTCTGCCCTCCTCTCTTTTTGATGTGTTGCGGGTTCTTTGTCGTCAGGTGCCTGTTCCTTTGATACGTACGCGTGGCCACCACTAACGAGCTTTTCGAGATACTGTTTGTAGAGAGCTCCCCTTTCTGATTGTCGATACGTCTCATCAAAAGAAAGTCCGAGCCACGCAAGGCTCTCAAAAATGTTTTGTTCGTATTCTTTTTTTGAACGTTCTCTATCAGTGTCTTCTATGCGCAATATGCAGGTGCCTTTGTTTTGCTTTGCGTAGATATAAGCAAAAACTGCTGTTCGGTAATTACCAGCATGAAGGAGACCTGTAGGACTCGGTGCGAAACGAGTGATTACTTTTGGATGTGATGAAAAAAGTTTTGAGAGAAATGACATAGAGGTTTTTGATTAGCTTGTGTGTGTTAAGGCAATGGCAACTATTTCTTGGGCGATTTTGTCTGCTGCATCAGGGTGTTTAAAGGCCTTGGTCGCTTCTGACATTTTTTGTGCAACGCTCGGGTTTTGTGCGATTCGATTGATTTCTCCCATGAGTATATGAGGTGCGAGGTTAAACTCCTCAATGACAGAACATGCGCCGGTGCTTGCATACGCAAAGGCGTTTGATCTCTGATCATGACTCACGTCTTCTGGAATAGGAATGATAATTGACGGCTTGCCCCATGATGCAATCTCAAAAATAGTTGATCCTGCACGAGACACGATGACTGCAGATACGCCGGCAGCCATACGCATAGACACATCGTTGAGATATGCAAATGGCTTATAGCGAAATCTGTCAGGATTATCTCCAAAGACTACCTGAGCGGTGTTGACCATTTCGTCAAAGTTATTTTTTCCTGTTTGGTGAATGACATTGTAGCCTTTTACGAGGTCAGGAAGGATTTCAATGATGGCATCATTTATTTTTTGTGAACCTTGAGATCCACCAAAAATAACTACCGTAGGAACTTCTTTTGATATGTCGAAAAATTCGTGCGCTCCTTCGGTGAGAGGTTCAGCAATTTCTTTTCGGATAGGATTCCCTGTGTGTGCAACTTTATCTTTTGGGAAAAAAGCTGCAGCTTGTGGATATGAAACGGCAATACGCTTTGCAAATTTTCCTGCCCATTTGTTTACACGGCCAGGTTTTGAGTCGGATTCATGTATAACGACAGGAATACGAAAAAGGCGTGCGGCAATGAGTGCTGGAAAGCTCACATACCCTCCTTTGCCAAAAACTACATCAGGAAAGATGTTGAAAATGTTTACAGAAGCTTTGACAATACCCGCTAATGTTTTGAAGACATCGAAAACATTGAGTAGAGAAAAATAGCGTCGCACTTTTCCCGCGTAACATGTCACAAACGTTATCTCGTTCTCATACAAAAGTCTCTCGTTATAAGGCGACGGCGCCATATAAAAAAGTTTTGCGTCTATAAGCTTTTGATTTTTTATTATTTTTTTAAGAGATTGAGCAACGGCTACAATAGGATAAAAATGTCCTCCCGTTCCCCCTCCTGTAAGAAGAATTTTCATAGTTTCTTGGAATCGATTTTAATGACAAAAGTATAGCACAAAAACACCTCAAAACAGAGAAAATATACGAGGGTTTTATTTGAGATACGGTTTAGCGTAGCGTGAAATAGAGAGCATGATACCTACGGAGCATAGTGACAAAAGAAGAGCTGAACTTCCCTGACTTACAAAGGGCAAGGTGATACCAGAAACAGGTATGACACCAATCATTGAACCTATATTGATAAACGCTTGAATGATCAGGTATGAAGTGAGCCCTACCATCACAAGGCTTGAAAACTGACTCGCGAGTCTCGTTGCCAAGAGGAGTGCTCTCAGAGCAAAAAAGGTAAATATTGCAATGAGTAATGTTGTACCAACAAAACCGAACTCTTCGCCCGCAACCGCAAAGATGGAATCTCCAACAGGCTCTGGTAAGTAGTTAAACTTTTGAACGCTCTGTCCGAAACCACGCCCAAAAAGCCCACCGGACCCTATCGCGATGAGTGATTGTTGTATTTGATATCCCGAACCCTGACTATTTTCTGCTGGGTTTATAAAAGTCATGATACGCGACATGATGTACGGCCGAGTAAATGCGAGGAGAGACAAAGCACACGCACCAATACATATCAAAATCAAAAAATCTTTTAATCGTGCACCCGATGCTATGAACATAGCGATCAAACCAAAAGCAATCACTACAAAGGTATCGGTGTCTGGTTGAGCGAGAAGTATTCCTCCTGTGATACTGAGGAGCACGAGGAGAGGAACGAGTCCGTATTTAAAAGTTCGCACTTCGCCTTTCACTTCAGAGAGCCATGTCGCAAAGTACAGTATGGATGCGATTTTCAGGACCTCAGACGGCTGAAATGAAAAAGACCCAATGAGAAGCCATCT
>CAZLHP010000015.1:0-6535 GCA_964559755.1 uncultured Candidatus Saccharibacteria bacterium | reverse complement strand
ATCAACGATGTTAATTTTTGTACCTTTGTATTCAATAGAGGCGTTTTTTGCATAAATTGTGATACCACGCTCCTGTTCGAGTGCGTTTGAGTCCATAGAGAAGCCTTCTTTTGCAGCACCCGTCTGTCTCATGATTGAGTCCATGAGTGTCGTCTTTCCGTGGTCCACGTGGGCAATAATCGCGATGTTTCGAATTTCCATATAAAATATAAATAAAAAGGGGAGCCCTATGGCTCTAGTAGGCGTTAATTAAAACAAATAATAGGCAAAAAGTAAAGGGGTGCCTTGTGGGGTAAGAAATAAAAAAGCACACATATATAATGTGTGCTTGAGGGGGGTTGGGGTTACTTTAGGCAGCCACTGCTTGCTGTGTGAGCTTGAGGTTTCTCAAGAGGTATGTTCGCACCTCTTGAATACTCAGCTCGCTATTGTCTACGGGGATCCATACCGATGACTTGTGTTTAAGGAGCGCTTTCATCGGCTCCGTGAGCTCAGCGAAATCTTTCATTCGCTTGGTGACCTTCTCAGGGCTCTCGTCCTCACGACCGTCGCGCGCGTCTCGTGAGAGACATACGCTCGCCGGTGTTTCAAACCAGATGGTCGTTACTTTGAAGCCTTGATGCTTCATGAACGCACAGATGGTTTTGGTCTGGGCGATGTTGCGGGGTACGCCGTCGAGGATGAGGAGCGGGCTTTTGAGTTTACCAACAAGCCAACCCTTCAGTTCCTTGATGACAAACGCATCAGGTGAAAGACCTGTGTCTTTCAGCGACTGAAGAGCGGGGTTTTCTGAACCTGAGGCCTTGAGGGCTCTCAAGTGTGCTCCCATATCAATATACGGAGCGCCTGTGATGCTCGACAGGTACTCGAGGTGGGTTTTTTTGCCACATCGAGGACGACCAACACCGATTACTACCCGTTTTTGATTTTTCAAAACGCGGATCCTTTGTTGTTTTTTGAGGTTTTTTGTCCTTCTTTCGCCATATGGAAAGAACAGGTCAGGTCACATAATCGCATACTTTATAGAAATGGTCAAATAGGCCCTGTGTCGGCTTTTTGAGGTATACTAGAAAGTATCGTTTTATTTGTATATCCTTATATATCTATGAGAAAAAGCATTATTGGAATTTGTGTTATTTTTTGTTTCTTTGGCTCTTACACCTCTGCTGAGGCCGGTCTTTTTGTAACAAAAGATACCTATGTACTTCCTACGAATGAGTCTGTAAAGGAAAATCTCTATGTCGCGTCAGGTTCTATTTCACTAGAGGGCAAGGTGAGTGGTGATGTATTCGGTCTTGGTAACTCTATTACCGTGCTAGGGCCTGTTACAGGCGATATCTTTTTAGCGGGGTCAGAGCTTGATGTTGTTTTTCCAACACAAGGGGATGTCCGTGTGCTGGGAGAGCATGTCTTTGTAGCGTCTTCGACAGCTGGTGATGTTATTGCTTTTGGTGACACTGTGCGCATTGGGGAGGGTATTACTGTGGGAGGTGATGTCTTTGTTCTTGCAAGCAAGACGAATATGCAGGGAATTTTCAAAGGCGACGTTTCTGTTCAGGGAGATAGTGTGGTGCTCGGAGGTTCATTCAAGGGCGATGTTTCGGTTAAGGCTCGAGACATACTTATAAAAAAGGGCACTGTCATTGATGGCGTCTTTACGTATCACGGAGTGAAGCCTGTCGTAATGGAGGAGGTCAATATAAAGACAGTTACTTTTGTTCCTCTTCAGATAAAACCGGTCAAATGGGGAATCATATCTTTTGTGGGAATAGTTCTTTTGCTAAAGACCCTCATGTCCTTTTTGGCAGGTCTGGTGCTATTCGTTCTCTTCCGCAGGTTTGTTGAGGCGTGTGCAAGCGAAGCAACACTTCGGCCGATTAGTTTGTTTGGATGGGGACTATTGTTTGTGGTCGGAGTTCCAATCATTGTGATTCTCTCTTTTGTAACTATTATTGGTTCTATGATTGGTGGAAGTATCGCATCCTTCTTTGTGGCCTTTGTTTTTCTCTCAAAGGTTTTGAGTTCAATTGTTATCGGTACATGGTTCTTCTCTCTCTTTAACAGAGATCGTGCGGTAATTGAGTACATGTCGTGGAAAGTCATTGCCCTCGGTGCCGTGCTCTCAACTCTTTTTATGGTTATACCTGTAATTGGTTGGTTTATTGTGTGTGCGAGTTTCTTTGTATCTGCGGGAACACTGCTCCGATTGTTTTATGATCGTATTTGGCTCAATCGTTAAAAAGATACATGCGCCTTAAAAACATCATATTAAGTTGGGGTACTGAGTTCGGTCCTATTTTTGTATTTTTCATTTCTTCTGAGCTTCTCGGCTTTATTCCCGCAACAGCACTTTTTGTAGCGCTCACCTTTGTTGCCTTGATTGTTGCGTATGTACGAGAGAGAAGGGTGGCGCTGTTTCCTCTCATTGCTGGCTTTTCTGTCATAGTGTTCGGCTTACTGACGGTGCTCTTAAAAAATCCTATTTTCCTCATAGTAAAAGATACTATTTATAACGGCCTGTTCGGGGTTGCGCTCTATGTTGGCCTTTATTTTTACAAGGAGCCTCTTCTCAAGGATCTATTTGGTTCTCTCTTCAAAATGACAGATAAGGGGTGGACCATCCTGTCATTCAGGTGGATGATCGCTTTTTTTGTTTTGGCTATTTCTAATGAGATCGTGTGGAGACACTTCACATCTGATGAGTGGTTATATTACAAAATGGTCGCTACATTTGCTACTATTGTATTTGGTTTCTATCAGTTGACGCTTTCTCGACGTGAGCGTTTGCCAAATTCTAACCGTTGGGGAATGAACGTTGGTGAGTAGTTTTATTAGATAAGGATAAAAACATTATGATTGATAGTGCTGTGTACTCAGCATTGGTCATTTTTGCCTACATGACCGTGCTTTTCTTTGTGAGTCTTATAAAAAAGAATAATAGCTTTGTGGACATTGGATATGGGGCAGGCTTCATTATCATTGCTCTCTTGTCCTATGTGTACGGCAAGTCGTTTGCTTTGGTGCAAACCATCGCTACTGCGCTTGTCTTGGTGTGGGGAGTGCGGTTGTCGTATCGAATTGGCCGTAGGAACATAGGCAAGGAGGAGGATTTTCGATACAAAAAGTGGCGTGAAGAATGGGGTAGGTGGGTTGTCGCGAGGAGCTTCTTCCAAATCTTTATGCTCCAAGGTCTCATTATAGTAATCATTTCGACGCCGATTCTCTTGCTCAATACTATCGATTTGTCAGGGTGGAGTAGTAGCCCATTGTTTTGGATAGGGTTATTTTTGTGGGCAGCTGGTTTTGTTTTCGAAGCTCTGGGAGATGCACAGCTCGATAGTTTTATACGAAAGCCAGAGAACAAGGGTCTCATCATGGATAAGGGGCTTTGGAGGTACACACGGCATCCAAATTATTTTGGCGAAGCTCTCATGTGGTGGTCGCTCTGGCTCATTGCCCTCAGTGGTGGAGTGAGCCTGTATACAGTGGTGAGTCCGCTTCTCATAACCTTTCTTTTGCTCAAAGTATCTGGTGTGCCTCTTCTTGAGAAACGGTGGGCGGGTGATCCTGCATACGAAGAGTATAAACGAAAGACGTCCGTATTTATTCCGTGGTTCGTTAAGAAGTAGGGTCTCTCGTATATTCACAAAAAAATACCCGTAACATTGTTACGGGTATTTTTTTGTGCACGTGTAGTTTTTTGACTAAGCCTTCTTGTGGCAGAGGAGGAGGAATTCCTTGTTACCTTTACCGCCAAGGATAGGGGATTCTATGACCTCCGAAACACAGCAGTCATTTTTTTCGAAAGCTGACTTCACATCAGCGATTACTTTAGAGTGGAGGTCTTCGTCTTTGACGATTCCTTTGGTTTTATGAATATGAGGTCCGACTTCAAACTGAGGTTTTATGAGAGCTACGATCGTCCCGTGGGGTTTCAAAAGTGACACGACAGGAGGTATGACATGTGAGAGGGAAATGAATGACACATCGATGGCCGCAATGTCGATTGGTTCTGGTAGGGATGACACAGTACGGATGTCGGTTTTTTCAAAGAGTGTGATGTGTGGATTTTTTTTGAGCTCACTATCAAACTGATCTGTTCCGACATCGATTGCGTAAACATGACGTGCACCAGATTTGAGGGAGCAGTCAGTGAATCCTCCAGTAGAAGAACCTACATCGAGTACCGCAAAATTTTTGAGCGAGATGTTCCATGTTTTTAGTGCATGATAAAGTTTTTCTCCGCCACGACTTACAAAAGGAGTAGTCTTGGTGACGGTCAGTGTATCGGTAGGTAGTACATACGTGTTTACTTTCAGAACTACTTTTCCGTTCAGTAAAACATCACCACTCTCTATGAGCGTCTGTGAGTGAGTTCGGCTTTTCGATAAGCCTCGTTTATGTAGTTCTTTGTCGAGACGTTCTTTCATGATTTTTGGTGTGAGTGAGGTGTAAATAGGGAGGTTTAAAAATTATGTCATAAAAAATGAATTTAAGCAAAAATCAGAAAGGGTCATTTTTAAAAACAGAGACCTCGTTCATAACTGTCTCTTTTGAACCCAGACCTCTCAAAAAATCTCTCTTTTTGAGAGGTCTGGGTTCCTTATTGTTGTCAAAAACCACGGCTTTAATACGTTGATTATCTAGTAATGTTTATAAAAGTTTAAAAAACAAGATTAATATTTTTTATACTTAGCACCACTTTGTTTTTGTATCAAAAAAATGAAGCTATTTTTATTAAAATTGGCAGTAGGGAATGCCTTGAATTTTTAACATTCCAGTACAAAAAACAAAAATGTAAAGGAAAAGAGTAAATAAGGAGTTTTTCCCCATATATGGAGGAGTTTATTCTACCCACAGACGATATACTTTATACCAATGACTGGCGATCTTTATTTTGATGGAAAAAAGTATATCTCGTCGAGGCGAGCTGCCGAGATTTTTCGCTATTCTAATGACTACATTGGGCAACTTGCTCGTGACAAAAAAATCGACGCTCGGATGGTGGGACACTCATGGTTCGTTTCCCATGAGTCTCTAGCTCAGTATTCCTTGGAAACAAAGGATATAATCCGATCCCAACAAGACAAGTTTGTAAAAGAAAACAAAATCGAAGTAGTTCAGGTTTCTCAAAAAAACGAGGAAAAAGAGCCAATCTCGGCTAAAAAAACAGACACTGTCGAGCAAGATTTTCTACCAACCTTAAAAAAGCTCAAAACACCTGAACCAAAGAAAGTACTCAATGTTGCTTCAGCCCTCAATGCTTCCTACGTAGATGTCGATGCTCCTAAGGCTCTTTCAGTACATGAGGTTCTCTCTCCGTACGTAGGTAAAATCTCAAAGAGCGATGTATCGAAAAAAGCGATGAGTCTTGCTCTCGCTGTTGTTATGGTGTTTGGATCATATTTTTCTTTCACCAATCCACACATAGCTTCAGCGCTACAGCAGACAGGAAAAAATATTTCACGAGTAAGTGGTTCTTTTGTTACTTCTCTTTCTCGTGCGTTTGAAATTGGAAAGGGTAATAGTGTTGCTCTCGCTTCTTCTTTTTCAGAATTAAATGTTTTTGAAAAAACAGCCGTATCTGTGTATCGAACAATAAATCCTTACATGTGTACGATGTTTGGAAGTGTTCTGAATTCATGCTCGTCACAAAATCTTGCCGTTATTATCGAGAAGGGTAAAACATCAGGAAACTCGAATGGTATTGAAAATAAACTTTCTGTAGGTTCTGCAGAGGGAGGTTCGGATGTGGTGGTTGATCTCTCGGGACAGTCTTTTGCAGACATGTCTGTTGTGGAGCCAAAAACAGAAATAGTGTCTGAAACCACTTCTAACATCGTAACTCCAAACATCGTTGAGCCTACTGAAGTTCAAAAACCACTTTACACAGTTCTTGGTTTGAGTGAGGAGGAAGTCAGAGATAGGCTCGAGGCACTCAATCAGAAACTTGGTCTCCAGATATACAGTCTTCAGTTTCAAGTAGATCAAACTCTTCAGAATGTGAGATCCGCTGTCGATACTCTCACGCGTACGAGACCCGCGTCCTCTTCTTCTGGAGGAAGTTCGAGCGTCGACCTCTCAAACATATCAGGATCAAATATTTCTAACTCAACAATCACTGCATCAACATTCAGTGGTTCGTCCGTTTCTATAACAGGCCCGCTCACCGTAACAACAGCAACATCATCACTCTCAGGTCTCGTCATCTCAACACTCAACTGTTCTGGTTTTGGAAATAGTGGAAAACTTACAACCGATGCGAGTGGCAATGTAATCTGTTCAAATGATGCAACTGGATCAGGAAGTGGTTCTGATAGTAACTGGGAATTCTTTAACACAAGCGGAGTTCGTCTCGCAACAACCACAAATCAAGTTCTCCTCGGAGGAAGTGCAACATCATCACTCGCAACTCTTGAGGTTATCGGTTCATCATATTTTTCTGGTAACCTCGGCATTGCAACCACTTCACCATTCGCACGTCTCTCAGTAGCCGGTGACGCATACATCGGAGGTAACCTCACGGCTACAGGTA
>CAZLHP010000014.1:0-6549 GCA_964559755.1 uncultured Candidatus Saccharibacteria bacterium | reverse complement strand
TCGGTACAGTACCCGCGGTGGTGCTCGGGTTACTCCTCGAATCGTATATGGATACGGTTTTTCGGACGGTGATACTCACATCGGTGACTCTCATATTGGGAAGTTGTATTTTTTTCCTAGCAGAGAAGTATGCTCGTTATAATCAAACACTGTCACCCAAAAAAGGTTTTATCATTGGTTTCTTTCAAGCACTCGCACTCATTCCGGGAATGTCTCGTTCAGGTATGACCATATCAGGAGGATTGTTTTTGGGATTGTCTCGTGAGATGGCAACGAGGTTTAGTTTTCTCCTCTCTCTACCTATTATTACCGGATCTGGTTTAAAAAAAGTGTACGACCTTTTTTCACAAGGGGAGATGGGTGGTGTTGGTGGGCAGGTGCTCGTGGCTTCTTTTTTTGCTTTTTGCGTGGGACTCATGGCTATTCATTTTTTGATAACGTATCTCAAAAAACACTCACTCTCTATTTTTGCGTGGTATCGCATTGTTTTGGCGCTTGCATTGATTGCCTTCAGTTTTTGGAAATAAAAAGAACCACACGATTTCTCGTGTGGTTCGAAGGGAAGGCTATTTATTTTTCTGAGAGAGTTTCCTCTCTCTCTTCCCTGATGAAGTCAATTAGACCCCCGGTCTGACCAATCCGGTAGTGTTTACCAACACTCAGATGTTCCTGCTCGTAGGGAGGGATTCTGACAGCTTTTGTCGAGGAGGACAGACCTTTTAAAAGGGCATATTTATGATACTTGCTCATCGCAAGAATCTTGACTATTTCTCCAACTTTGAAGGCTTCTTCAATGTCGACAGGCGTTCCTTTTTCCTTAAGGAGCATTTCTTTGAAACTCAGTCCCTCTCGTATATTAAAACACACAAGGATAATGAGCCCGACAAGAATTACTCCGGACTGCGCCGAAATAACCTCGAAATGTTCCCAATTGTTTCGAAAGGACTCGATCCCGATTCGGACCGAGATCGAAGAAATGACGATAAGCAAAACCACCATAGCTATTGTTAGTTTTTTAGCATACATGATCTAACCTTTCCTTTGTTGTGAACGAGCAGAGTAGTGTGTTCTTTTTGAAAGCTCCGTGCCGAAGCACGCGTTCAAAAAGACTACCCTTTACACATACAATTATACACCCTTTATAGGTGTTTGTCAAGTATTTAGTAGGGTGGGTAGAGGGCTAAAAACCTAGTGTGAAGGTCTCTTTTTTCTCGTCTTTCTTTTCCCAGTTTGAAGGGTCGATAGGTATGTCTTTTGCTACACCCATGTCTTTGTATTTGAGGTGTTTGTTCTTGAGAGCGTATTCGTAGAGCTCTTTGGTGATTCGTACGTCTTCGGTACAGTATTTAATTATCTTGTCCACTTCTCCTGTTTTCCACCAGCCGATAGCTTCGAGTCCGTGTCCGGATTTGTTTCTACCGAGAGTTGCTTCTGCGATTGAATCTAGTTTTATTCTTTTACCGAGTGAGTTTTTGACTTCTTTGAGGAGATCAATAGATTTTATGTGTTTTAAATCTTTTTTGTAATATTTTTCGAGGAGAGGAATATCAAAATGGTCTCCATTAAAAGTAATGAGCATGTCTGCTTGTTCAATAAGAGGCCAGAGTTTTGAGTAGTCAGGATCCACAAAGCTCGAGTAGGTGTCGGTCAGAGAATCGTGTATACAGACAACAGAAATATCGAGGTCAGCGGGATTGTTAGATCCAACATCCTGAAAGAGGTTTTTGGTTTCAATATCAAATGTTATTTTTCTCATGTATTCGTGGAAGCGAGGTAGGTCTTATTCTTCTTTTGGAGCGAGTGCGCTTATGAGGTTTTCTTCTGTTACCTCGATTTCTTTTCCTGTGGGGAGGTGCTTTATTTTAAATTTCTTTCCTTTTATCTCATCTTCTCCGATAACGACAATAAAAGGTATTTTTCTCTTATCTGCGCCTTTTATTTGGTCACTTATTTTTTTGTTTGAGAAATCAATACTTACTGATGCGCCTTCGCCTCGGATTTTTTGTGCTACATCATGTGCGTAGGGTAGGGCGTCGGGAGAAACTACACAGAGTGCTATTTCGGCAGGCGCTTTGTATGCAGGTAGCTTTCCATAGGTTTCGAGTACATCTCGTAGTGTTACATCACCCATACCAAAACCAACAGCGGGCACTTTGTCTGTATTGAATATAGAGAGGAGGTCGTCATAGCGTCCACCTCCAAAGAGTGCGCGTCTGTTTTTCTCGTTTTTATCAAATATTTCGAAAACGATGCCGGTATAGTAGTCGAAACCACGCATGAGTGTTTGGTCAAAGACCACATTGGTAACGCCGAGTTCTTCGAGTCGGGCTATTACTGTTTTGATTTCCTTGAGTAGACCGTCAGCTTCTTTGAGCTTCATGCTCTCTGCGAACTCTTCGAGATTTTTTGAGTTGAGGAGGGTGAGAAACGCGGTTGTGTGTGTGCCTGCGAGCTCGCTTACTTTGTTTTTGAAATCTTCCGCACTCATCTTGTCTTTTTTGTCGATGAGTTTGCCGAGAGCGTGAGCTGTTTCACTCGGGAAGGAGAAGAGATCGTGAAGGACGAGGTTTATTATTTTTCTACTATTGATACGAATTTCAAACTCATTGTCTTCGATGCCAAAATTACGCATGAGGGTATGCGCGAGGGATATGATCTCTATTTCTGCTTCGTTTGATTCTACGCCGAATATGTCCACGTTGAGTTGCCAGTGTTCTCGCAAGCGTCCACGTTGGGGTTTCTCATAGCGAAAAAGATTTGGTATGGAATACCATCTCAAAGGAAAGACGAGCTCTCTTTTCTTTTGAGCAACCATGCGTGCCACAGTAGGGGTCATTTCTGGTCGTAGAGTTACTTCTCGATCACCGCGATCTTTGAAGGTATAGGTTTGTTCGTTTACTATTTCTTCGCCTGATTTTGCGCGATAGAGCTCTGCAGGTTCGAGTACGGATGCGTCATACTCTTCGTAGCCAAAAGAACGAACTGTTTTTTTCCAGACTTCCTTAATATAGTTTTGAATATACTGATCCTCGGGGTAGAAGTCTCTCACACCCTTGTAGCTTTCTGTTTCGAGGACATGTGTTTTTTTCTCTGGCATATAGTTTCTAGTATTGTAGCCGAAAAAGTAGTCTTGAACAAATGATGTGTTAGTATCAAAGCAATGCTCAATCTGTACAAAAAAATCGGTGAGACGCCTCTCGAGTGTCTGAATAGATTTCGTATTTTTAATCCTGCGTATAAAAACACGACCTTGTCGTATGCAGGGAGGCTCGACCCTATGGCTGAAGGAGTGCTTTTGGTTATGGAAGGAGATGAAAACAAGCGTAGGGATACATATCTCAATTTCGACAAAGAGTATGAGACAGAAATAGTGTTTGGCGTTTCAACTGACACTTTTGATCTGCTCGGACTTGTTTCCTCGTGCGTAGGTTCTGCATTCGATGCTTCTTATGCGCACACACTTATAGATGGTATGCCACGTTCTTTTGATCAGGAATATCCACCGTATTCTTCGAAGACGGTGGGAGGTGTGCCTCTTTTTGAACTCGCTCGCAAGGGAGTGTCTTTTATTCTTCCAAAGAAACACGTTTCTTTGTCGAGAAGTACTGTTCTCTGTGTGAGGTCGCTTTCCTCTGTCGAATTACTTAATTGTGTTGAGGGGAAAATAGCTCTCGTAACGGGTGATTTTCGACAGGAAGCTATTGGCGCACGTTGGAGAGAGGTTTTGAGTAAGGAGTATTCTTTTGTTGTTTTGAAGCTCTCTCTCGTTGCTTCAAGTGGTTTTTATGTGCGCACGTTTGCGGATGTTCTCGGAAAAAAGGCGGGATGTGGTGCTACGGTGCTTTCAATAAAGAGAATGCGCGCGGGTACGTACACCGTTGGAGATTCTCTTGTCTTTTAAATCCTGCCGTTGAGATAGTGATCTTCGATGAAGCTACGCAATTCGTCTTGGCTTGCGACGTAGCGTACGAGGTCATCCATGACGACAATGGCGCTGATGCTTCCTATTACAAAAAGCGAGATGGTCGCGAGGCGTATATGCCATGACCAGGTGTCGTGTTTTTTCCATACTTGATAGAGGAGAAAGACCGCGTAGAGAGATAGGGTAAAGGGGAGTATGAGGGTGAGTATAAAGAGAATGCCCCAAAAAAGGTGTGAAATAGAGAGTAGTACCGTAGACGTAATGATTGTGTAGAAAATGTACTTGAATGCCAAGTATACGTTCTCTGTATAGTAGAGCGCCGTGTACGAATAGACGATTGCGTAGAGTATGGTGATTACAGAGCGAAGTCGTGGTGCAAAGTAAAAATGAATGAGTTCCACCATATAATCGTTAACCCCTGAGCGGGAAGCTGTTTTTTTGTCTGCCATGGTTTTCACTCTTTATCATTTTGGGGCTTTTGTCAATGGAGGCTCAAAACCTGCCTTGACATCACGCTTTTTATCTGTATACTAATGAGGTCGTCAGTTCTCAGAGGTTTCAAGCCAAAGGGGATAGGGTCGGACGATAGTTTATAACTAGAACCAAAACACAATGGCTAAGAAATTGTACGTTGGTAATCTCTCATATAGCACCACAAATGACAGCCTCAAAGCTGCATTTGAGAAAGCAGGATCTGTTGTTTCAGCTTCTGTTCTCATGGACAAGATGACCGGCCGCTCACGCGGATTCGGATTCGTCGAAATGGAAGATGCCGATGCAGAGAAGGCTATCGCTATGTTTGACGGAAAGGAGCTCGATGGCCGAAACGTCAAAGTAAACGAAGCACGTCCTATGGAGGACCGTCCTCGCCGCACTTTTGATCGTGGAAACGATCGAGGAGAGCGCCGAAGCTTCTAATACAGTACGGATTACATCCGTCCTCTATAACAAAAAACCACCTAATCGGTGGTTTTTTGTTTGTGTGGGAGGAAGGATTATTTCTTTTTCACTGACTTATCTCGGTCTGATTTTGTGAGAAATTGTTTTCTCAAGCGTACGCTTTCAGGAGTGATTTCGAGATAGTCGTCATCCTTCATGATTTCGAGACCGCGTTCAATAGAGAGTATAAAAGGTGGGATGAGCATGATTGCATCGTCTTTACCTGCTGAGCGGTAGTTTGAGAGCACCTTTCCTTTCGCAGGATTCACTTCGAGGTCTTCACCCTTTGAGGTATTTCCCACAACCATTCCTGCATAGACTTCGGTTCCAGGGCCAATGTAGAGAGTTCCTCGTTCCTGAAGATTCCAAAGGGCAAATCCGGCAGCTTTTGCTGTTTCCATAGAGATCATTGATCCGAACTCATGCTTTTCTATCATTCCTACGTGTGGACGGAATTCAACAAAGCGAGAAGAAATGAGTCCTTCACCCTTTGTGTCTACAACGAATTCACCTCGGTAACCCAAAAGTCCTCGTGTAGGTATTTCGAAAGTGAGACGAGAGATACCCTCGTGTTCTTTGAGGTTGGTGAGAATACCCTTACGTGCAGAAAGCTTTTTGATTACTTCTCCTGAGTGTTCGGTGCGCACATCAACAGTTACTTCTTCAAAAGGTTCACAGCGTGCTCCATCAATGGTTTTTTCAATAACCTGTGGTTGTGATACTTGGAGTTCATATCCCTCTCTACGCATATTTTCTAGGAGAATAGAAACGTGGAGTTCTCCTCGGCCGTATACCTTGAAGATATCACCACCAGAAAAATCAATACGGAGACCTACGTTTATTTCGAGTTCTTTTTCGAGGCGCTCTCTGATTTGTCGTGATGTTACGAACTTGCCTTCTCGTCCTGCAAAAGGAGAGTTGTTTACGAGGAAGTTGAGGGCGATTGTCGGCTCGTCTACTTTGATAGCAGGGAGGGGAAGCTGGTCTTCTTTTTCACAAATAGTTTCGCCGATATAGATGTCAGAGAGTCCTGCAACCATGACGATATCACCCGCGTGAGCTTCTTCTACGTCTTCGCGGTCAAGACCTTTGAATGTTGAAAGTTTAGTAACTTTACCGGTGCGTGTTTCTCCTGTAGGGGTTTTAATAAAGACGCTTTGTCCCATTTTAATTTTTCCTTCGTATATACGTCCAATAGCGAGTCGTCCTGTAAAGTTGTCATATCCGAGGTTGAACGGTTGCATACGGAGAGGAATACTTGTGTCTGCTTGTGCTTGAGGAACAAGCTCGAGTATAGAGTCGAGGAGCGGTGTGAGGTCTTTTGATTCATCCTCGAGCTTTTTCTTTGCAATACCTTGGCGTCCGATTGAGTAGATAGTATGGAAATCAAGTTGTTCATCAGTAGCTCCGAGCTCGATAAAGAGTTCGAGGATTTCGTCGAGCACTTCTTTTGGTCGTGCTGCTGGTTTGTCGATTTTGTTGATGAGTACGATTGGCTTCATTCCAAGCTCGAGAGACTTTTTGAGTACAAAACGAGTTTGAGGCATAGGACCTTCTTGTGCGTCTACAAGGAGAAGCACAGTGTCGATTGATCTGAGTACGCGTTCTACTTCTGAACCGAAGTCAGCGTGTCCAGGGGTATCAACGATGTTAATTTTTGTACCTTTGTAGTCAATAGAGGCGTTTTT
>CAZLHP010000013.1:0-7373 GCA_964559755.1 uncultured Candidatus Saccharibacteria bacterium | reverse complement strand
TCCCGAGAAGTGCCTCAGACATTGCAGAACATTCAATATGCCAGCCGGGAAAACCGACACCCCACGGTGATGGCCATTCCTGCTCCCTCTTTTGATCGCTAGGAGAAAATTTCCACAAAGCAAAATCTGTGGGATTTTTCTTTTCTGCATCGGCGCCAATACGTTCACCTTCACGAATTCCTTGTATGTCGATATTTCCTAGTTTGCCGTAGCGAGGGAATCGCGAAGTATCAAAATATATACCAGCTGATGTTTTGTAGGTAAAACCTTTTTTCTCAAGAGTTTTTACAATGGCGATTTGTTCGGGAATATACTCAGTCGCCTTGGGGAAATGTGTTTTTTCGGTATCTATGTTGAGGTCTTTGAGATTCTCAAAAAATATTTTTGTGTAGAAGGAGGCTATGTCTTTTGCAGACTTACCTTCACGTACGCGCGCCTTTTCCATTTTGTCTTCTCCTGTGTCAGCATCGCTTACAATATGTCCTACATCAGTAATATTGATGACTTGTTCTACTTTGTACCCAGACGCTTTCATAAGGCGTTTGAGAGTGTCTGCAAAGACGTAGGCACGAAGGTTTCCAATGTGTGGATAGTTGTATACCGTAGGGCCACAGTGATACATACCCACTTTTGGACGACCAAAAAATGGTTTTGAGATAGGTGTAAAGAGTTCTTTTTTACCTGTCAGTGTGTTGTGTAGAAAAATATTCATAGAGAGATGACTAGAGCCATTTTCGAAGGCGCATGAGTAATGCGAGGAGTGTTCCAAGGAGAAGCATTATGAAACCTACTGCCCAGAATTCGTGATCGGTGCCATAAAAAGGCTTGTCCGGTGACTCAATGAGGAACCAGCTCGAAATAATGGTGAGGAATGATGAGATGAGGGTAATGGCGGTAAATGTCTTCATAATTTCACTCTGTTTTGCCTCGAGAAGAGCATTGTTTGTCTCTCTCAGTTCGCGAACAGACTCATTGTGACCATGTATTTTCTTTGAAATGTGATTTTCAGCACTGAGAATTTTCTCAACCATGTGGGAATAGCTTTCACCAAAAAGTGTCTTGGTGTGATTGCCAAAGGTGGTGAGGAGATGTTCGTGGAGATCGAGGCAGTGCTTGAAGGAGAGGAGCTCTCTGCTCACTTGGGAGAGTTTAAAGACCATCTTTTTTTCATGGCCACTGAATATTTTCTTTTCTATGTCAGCGAGAGTGTCTTTGATTGATTCGAGCTCATCGTCTAGAGAGTTATAGAGCTCTTGTATCATATAAAAGAAAACAGATCCGGCATTTTCACCGAGGTGGCTTTTCTTTTCGAGGAGAGAGTGTACCTCAAAAAGTTTTGAAAATTTGTGTATGCCATCTATCGCGTCGTAACGAGCAGTAACGATGAGTTTTTTGCCAATGATAAAATCTATTTCTTGGACGGTGTCGTTGTGGCTATGTTTCCACGCAGGGAAGTGAAGGATGAGGTATATGTAATCGTCGTATACATCAATGCTCGGTTTTGTATTGGGAAGGAGGAGTCCTTGCGCTGCGTTTGGATGGAGTTTGTATTCGTCCATGAGTCCTCTCACTTCTTCGTTTGTTGGTGATTCTAAGTCAATCCACGTGATGTCTTTGTAGACGTGTTTTTTAATCATTCTTTTATTATAGAACAGTCGGAGGATAATTACGAAGCACTTTTGTGGAGATTTTTGTCTGCTTTTGCTATATACTTAGGAGTACATACTGCTTTACCGGTGACTGTTTTCTTAAGGCCTGACCCTCGAGTTTCTGTTATGTAATTATTAAACCAAGAAAAGCCTCATGTAAGGTTTTTCTTTATGAATATTTAGGAAGATGCACACATCAAAAAGATTTAGCCTTGCGATTATTTTAGGTTTCGTCATTCTCGGGTCATTCTCGTTTGGCTTTTTTGCTGGCTCTACTCAGGGACCAGAAAGTGCCGTTCCTGCACTTATTGCAAACTCAGATTCTGCTGTACAGGATTCTGTTGATTTCTCTACTTTTTGGAAGGCGTGGACTGTTCTCAATGACAAGTTTGCGGGTACATCTACTCCACCACAGGAGCGTGTTTGGGGATCCATAAAAGGCCTTGCTGATTCTTTTAATGATCCGTATACCGTGTTTTTCCCTCCAGAAGAAGCAAAAATCTTTGAAGAGGAAATCAAGGGCAATTTCGAAGGTGTGGGTATGGAAGTTGGAATCAAGGACGAGCGCATCACCGTCGTTGCTCCTATCAAGGGCTCTCCAGCAGAACGTGCAGGTATAAAAACAGGCGATCAGATTTTGAAAATTGGTGATACTTCTACTGAAGGTCTTGCACTTGAGGCGGCAATCAAGCTTATCCGTGGAAAAGCAGGCACCTCAGTTACGCTCACACTCGGCCGAGCTGGAGAAAAGGCTCCTCTTGAAATAAAAGTGACTCGTGCTGTTATCGATATACCAACTATCCGCACAAAGACCAAAGACGAGGTGGCAACCGCAGGCTCATCCGAGGGTGGTACAGGACTTCGAAAGGATGGAATATTTGTAATCGAGCTCTATAGTTTTTCTGCAAATTCGGCAAACTTGTTTAGGAATGCACTCAAGGACTTTGTTGATTCAGGTTCAAAGAAATTGATTTTGGATTTGAGAGGCAATCCGGGAGGGTACCTCGAAGCCGCTGTAGATATGGCGAGCTGGTTCCTTCCAAAGGGTGAGATTGTTCTCAAGGAAGAGTTCGGTAAACAAAAGGAAGAACACATCTATAGAAGCAAGGGTTACGATATCTTTGGAGATGATTTACAAATGGTGATATTGGTAAACGGTGGTTCTGCTTCTGCTTCTGAGATTCTCGCGGGCGCCCTCTCTGAAAACGGAGTTGCGACACTCGTGGGAACAAAAACCTTTGGTAAGGGATCGGTGCAGGAACTTGTAAAGATTACTCCCGAGACTTCAATCAAAGTGACTATCGCGCGATGGCTTACTCCAAAGGGTACATCGATTTCAAAGACAGGTATCACGCCACAGTATGTTGTTGAGTTTACCGAGGCAAACCTTTTGGACAAGAAAGACCCTCAAATGGAAAAAGCGGTTGAGTTACTCTCGCAGAAACCATAGAAACACAGGTGTTGAAGAGAAAGCATTATTCTGGTAAGGTATAGCGACTATTAATCAATATTTAATCATATGAAGGTTGTATTACTGAAAGACATAAAAGGGGTAGGGAAGAAGAATGACATAAAGACTATTGCTGACGGGTACGCTCTTAACTTTCTTATACCTCAGAATCTCGCAGAGGTTGCGACAGCTCAGGCTTTAAAGAACGTTGAGCTCAAGAAGTCTCAGGAGCTTGCGGAAAAGAAAATAAAGGAAGACCTCATCGTAAAGAATCTCAAATCTATACATGACACACGTGTTGAGATCGAGGTTAATGCAAACGAACAGGGTCATCTCTATGATGGTTTGAGCAAACAGGATATTGCGACCAAGGTTCACGAATCTTCTCGTATAGACCTCCTTCCTGAGTGTATTGAGCTCGAAAAGCCAATAAAGACTACAGGCGAGCACATGATTGATATCAAGGTTCAAGGAAAGACTGCTCGGTTCACTCTCGTTGTAAAAGGAAAGAAATAATAAAAAAAACCGCTCCTTCTCTGGAGCGGTTTTTTTTATTATTTCTTAACGTGCACTATATTCTTTGTTTTTGACTTACCGTTGAAGCCCATTTTTCTCTTTGTTCCGAAAGAAACAGTACCTTCAGCGAGAGAGTAGATAGTGTAATCCTTTCCGATGTCAGTGTTTTCACCAGGAAGGGTAACAAGACCTGTTTGTCGTATGATAATAGAACCAGCTTTTGCTTTTTCGCCAGCGTAGAGCTTCACTCCAAGGTATCTTGGTCCTGAATCTCGTCCGTTTTTAACTGTACCTCCACTCTTTTTTGTTGCCATAGTTTTTTAAAAGACTTGCCCGTCTATGGGTTTCGTCTTGTTTTTCTTATATACTTAGATACATGAGTATACGGGAAATAGGTCAGAAAATCAAGGGGGTAGCCACGTTTATAGAAAAGACCGAAATATACCTTGTATTATTGATGATTTTGGTGGCTTTGGGGTCTTTTTTCCTCGGTAGGCTTTCTGTTTTTGATGAGAGGGTAGTGCCGGTTACCATAGAGTCTCTACCGATAGAAAACCCTCGTGTTTTAGGTGCCTCAACAGAGGTTGTGGACCCAAAAATCGAGAGTACTCCTAAAACAGAAACCTCTGAGAGGGCGGTATCGCAGGGAACATACGTTGGTTCAAAAAATGGTACAAAGTTTCATTTGCCGTGGTGCTCAGGAGCTCTCCGTATAGCTGAGGCAAACAAGGTTTGGTTTCAAACAAAAGAAGAGGCTATGGCAAAAGGGTATACCCCCGCAGCAAATTGCAAAGGCATATAACCTTATCTGTGTTTGCGGGGACGGTTATCTGTTACAATGACTGCATGAGGCATGTATATCGAATAAGTTTACAGTTTTTTGCCCTGCTTGTTATTGTTCTCGGCATCGTGGGACTATTCCTGCCAATTCTTCAGGGCATCCTTTTTATCGTTATCGGTGTATACCTGCTCACCATCACGTCTCCCGCGTTTAAACACCGTTTTGATACCATACTCATTCGTTTTCCAAGGATCAAAGCGCATGTTGATAGGCATCACTCGCGTATTCATACATTTTTTAGTAAATTTAGAAAATAAAAATCATGATTATCGTAGATACAGAAACAACAGGTGTAGAACCTCACGTGCATTCAATCCTCTCAATTGCCGCGCTCGACTTCGATAATCCAAGCAATGAGTTCTATGGTGAATGTCGCATGTTCGAAGGTGCGCGGTGGAGCGATGAGGCAGAGGCCGTGCATGGTATTTCTCAGGAGAATGCCGAAGACCCTCATCGTATGTCAGAAAAAGAGCTGGTAACAAAGTTCATTGCGTGGGCGCATACCGTGTCAGAGCAAACTCTTGCGGGAGAGAACCCTTCTTTTGATAGGGATTTTATGCGCGCTGCCTGTGCGAGAAATCATATTGAGTGGAATTTTGCATATCGCACCGTTGATCTCCATTCGATTGCTTATGCCAAGTGTTTGGAGCAGGGAAGACCTATACCCACGAAAAACAATCACTCAGGACTCGGACTCGATGCGCTGCTCTCTCGTATCGGTTTACCTTCAAATCCAAAGCCTCACAATGCCTTGAGAGACGTTTATTTAGAGGCAGAAGCCTTTTCCCGGGTGATTTATGGCAAGAAACTGCTTCCCGAGTTTGAACCTTTCGATATTCCTCTCGATTATACTAAAAAAGCCCAAGGTTAAGGTGCTTATAAGCCTAGATTTTTGAGGGTATGTCAAGTAAAATACGGCTCTGTAGAGCCGTATTTTATGCTTTGACAGAGGTGTTTGTGCGTGGTGATATCTTGACAATAAGGACGTAAGGTGCTATAATTATAGTACATCAGAGTAATTCTCTGGTGCTTCTTTTTAAGGGGTATCGCTCTCAAAAACGTAAGTTGATAGGGCGCCACACTTTAAAAACAGAACCTTTACATTATGATGGAACTCACTACAGGCATTCTTTTGCTTGCATCAGCCTTCTCACCTTTGTCACAAGCAGAGGTATCGGAAGTAAAGGTAGCAGTAACTACTCCTGTTGAAGCACGAGAACTCGCCCTTACCGAACATCCTATTACACTTGAAAATTATGTTCGTGAGTACTTTAAAGACGATCCTATTCTCGCTGAGATTGCTCAATGTGAATCCACATTTAGACAATTCGACAAGAATGGTAATGTTCTCCGAGGTAAAGTAAACGACGACGACATCGGTATAATGCAGATTAACAAGCATTATCACGAGGAAGACGCAGTTGAACTCGGATTCAATATCTATACCCTTGAGGGAAACCTTGCTTATGCAAAGTGGCTCTACGGTAAGTATGGAGACAAGCCATGGGTACACTCCTCAAAATGTTGGAGTAAGTATTCAAAGGTTGCTTTAAAGTAATCTCTAAAAAACAAAAAACCAATCCTTCATCGGGTTGGTTTTTTGTTTGTCTGAAATGAGGGATAGAGGGTAAAGAGGAGGGGATAGGGATACTCTGTTTTAGGTCTTTGATAGGTACCCTCCCTATCGGGTCAAAAAAAGAGAGAAAAAGGATAAAGTGGTTTTTATTTTTTTTGGCGACATCTTTATAGGGAAGAATTAAAAAATATTTTAGATGGATCGTAGAGAATATTTTTTAGTCGCACCACAAGGGTACTAGTCCATACCTAAAACTTCCAGTAGGAAGCTTAAGGTATGGATGTCGCACAATATATCTTTCCGGTAGGTAGTCTATTATAGAATAAGGGTTTGGCGCCTTTTAATCATTTCTTTATTCCTACCCCCTTCTCTTACTGTTTTAGATTTGTAATTACTATAAAAAGTTTTGTGTGATTATTTTTTGTACTATGTTCTCTTCTCTGTCTCTCCATTTTTTTATAGTTTCAGATCTCTGTATCGCATCTGATCTGACTCTTTGTATGTGAAATCATACATAAGGTGCGTTTTGAGGCTTCTACGATACTAAGCCATAAAACGAGCCTCTATACGCCTCTAGGAGCTATCCTTGATATCAGAGATGATACTTGGTAAGGGTGCCTAGGGTCATCCAAAAATAATTTTTTCTAGGATAGGGGGTTTGTAGGTTTTTTTAATAAAAACACCTCCCCTTTTTTATTTTTTATACGAGGGGAGGTGTAATCGATTATTTTCTTTTTTCTTTGTGAGCTTTTTTTGAAATACGCTGTTCAAAAAATTGAGATCCAATAATTCCTAGACCAATACAAGTACTATAGAGTATAAAAAGTGGACCGAGAGGCAAAACGACGTCTCGTAGAGCACTTATGCAAAAGATAAAGTACCACGATACAAAGGATACTGCCCCCAACATAAAAGAAAGATGTCTCATGAGGCGTACTTTGGAAGTCATGGTTTTCGAAGGTGCGTCAAAAGGTATCTTGAGGAGCCATGGAGTAACTATCATATTGAGCGCAATACCATTTACAAAGATGATGCCGAGCGCAATCATCTTCATCTGAAACTTTCCATTAGTAAGGAGGTTTTCTGCATCGAGGAAAAAGAGTCCTAGTCCGGTAATAAAGAGTATGAGGAGGGCCAGCCAGAGTATTTTTGAGCATATTTCGAGTATAGACTTCTCCCCTTTTGATATACGGTAATTTTTTAGGAATCTAAAAAAGAGTATGTCTGCAACGGTTGCGCCTCCGATACCGAGAGCTACACCAAGCAAGTGTAGACCTGTAACAATTGATCCGGGTTGTGACAAAAAGTGTTCGAGAGTCATGTATATCTTAGTATAGCAAA
>CAZLHP010000012.1:0-8847 GCA_964559755.1 uncultured Candidatus Saccharibacteria bacterium | reverse complement strand
TTGCTGCTTTTGCTGAAGAGTGGGGATTTATCGGGGTACTTTTTTTACTCGCGACATTCTCAGTGCTCATTTCTCGCATCATGTCTTGTGCTTTACGTGGAGCCGGAAACTTCGAAATACTTGTAGCGCTAGGTGTCGCTATTTTATTCATGAGCCATTTTTTCATAAACGTGGCTATGAATATGGGTCTTTTGCCTGTTACGGGAATTACTCTACCTTTTGTGAGTTATGGAGGTTCTCATCTTGTTACCTCTTTTTTCATTCTCGGTGTGCTCGTTTCCATGAAGAAGAACTCGCGGTCTGTGCATAAAGACTTAGCAAAGAATGAAATTGTAGGGATGTAACTTTAGAAATCGTAGACTTTTTTTGTCTCCGCCACCATGTGTTCCTGTGAAAACTGACGCATGACTTTTTCTTTGAGTTTTTCTCCGTATTCTTTTGCTACTTCTCTGTGTGTAAAGTAATACTCTAGAGCATCAGAAATTGCTTGGGTATTTTTTGGTGGAACGATGAGACCTTCTTTTTCGTGAGTGATAATTTCAGGGATGCCACCGACTGATGTTGCGACGGTTGGTAGTCCCGCATAGCCAGCTTCAATGAGTACATACGGTAAACCTTCTTTTACGGAGGTGAGTGTAAAAACATCAAGAGCAGGGAGAAAACGAGAGGCTTCTTTTACAAAACCTAGGAAGCGCACCTGTTTTTCTAGGTTGTGTTCTCGTACGTACTTTTCAAGATGTTCTTTTTCTTCACCGCCTCCTATGCTCACAAGGAGGGCTTCGGGATGGTTTTTTGCAAAAGATGCAAAGCCTTGAAGGAGGTATTCATAGCCTTTGTTTTTGTGGAGCTCTGCAATGGTGCCGATCACAAACGATTCGCTTGGTAGAGATAGTTCTTTTCGCGCCTCATCTTTGTTTTTGTAAGGAGGCATTGCTATGCCGTTGTAGACGAGTTTCATTTTATTTTTTACCCACGGCATCGCTTGTCCGAGCATGTAATCTTTTTTTGAAACGGTAATTGTGGTGTGTGAAAAAACTGATGTGAGCCATGAGAAAAAGAAAAGAGCTTTCTTTTGTAGAAAGGAACGATCCTCATTGAATGGCCAACCATGACTCGTGAATATTGTTTTGTGTACACCACAGAGTCGTCCAGCGAGAGCGCCAAGTCCTCCTGTTTTTGAGCTGTTTACGTGTATGGTGTCGGGCTTTTCTTTTTGTGTGAGGCGGATAAGTTTGTAGAGAACAATGAAATCTTTAAGTAGGTTAATGTCCCTTCCTAATTCGGGAATGGTGATAGTTCTTATGTGTGATTGTTCGAGCTTGTCTTTGAGTATGCCGTTTCCTCCAAGCACAACGTTTGTGTCGTAGTCGTGTGAGAGATGTGTTGCCAGGTCGAACACATACTTTTGGGCGCCACCCCAATTCGATTTTGTAATGACAAGCAGAATTTTTTTCTTGGTTTTGTTTTCCATGGTTACTTATAGTGAAAATGGGTGGCGCGAGCGGTCAAAAGTATTTTTCTGCTGAAAAATCTTTCGACTCTGACTCGGCGCGTCCGCCTCCGTCCTTGCGACACGGGTATCATCCCGTGTCTCACCCCAATTTGATTTGGTAATAACAAACAGGAGCTTTTTCTTGGTTTTATTTTCCATAGTGAAATTGTCTTGAAACTAGCCTTATTATGCTGGGTACGCGGGATATGCGGTGTATCTTTTTCGTCCGTGCCTCTATTATAACAGTTGTGAAACCCTACTTGTCACAAAGGAAAGGTGGGGTATTATGAAGGCACTCTCTTTATGCGTATTCTCGATAGAAAGATACCGTTGATTCTTCTTGTGGGCGACATCGCCTGTTTTTTTGTTGCGTTGTGGCTCACGCTCTCAATACGGTATCAATTGTTACCGCGGATAGAGGTGTTTTTGGAACACCTTGTCCCTTTCAGCTTTTTGTTTATTTTGTGGGTGGGAGTTTATTTTATTTCAGGACTTTACGAAAAGAGAAGCGTTGTTTTCAAGAAAAAGCTCCCTGGTATCATTTTGCAAACCCAGACAGTAAACAGTATCATCGCAGCTATCTTTTTTTACTTTGTTCCTACGTTCGGTATTTCTCCGAAAACAAATCTCTTTTTGTATTTGTTTATTTCACTTGTTCTCGTGTATGTATGGCGTGCTCACGGGTACTATTTTTTTGGAGGTAGAAAGCAGGAGAATGCTGTTTTGATTGGAAGCGGTGAAGAGATGCATGAGCTTAAAAACGAAGTTGCAGGTAATAGCTACTATAACTTTGTTTTTGTTTCCTCTGTGGATCTCGACGTTGTTTCCGTAGATTTTTTCCGTAAGGAAATACTTCCATTGATTAAAAATGGTTCAGTCTCTAGTCTCGTTGTAGATATTCATAATAAAAAAGTTGAGCCTCTTCTCCCTGAGTTGTATAGCTTGATATTCTCTAATGTTCGCTTTTTAGAAATGCACAAGGTGTACGAAGATGTGTTTTCAAAAGTGCCACTGTCTCTCGTTCGTTATAACTGGTTTTTGGAAAATATACCTACAGCACCAAAGGTGATGTACGACATACTCAAACGTGCGATGGATTTGGTGATTGCATCTGTACTCTTTGTTCCATCATTGCTTGTGTATCCTTTTGTTGCCTGCGCCATAAAAATCGAAGATAGGGGGCCTGTGTTTTTTACTCAGGAGCGTATAGGTAAAAACAATGTACGTATTCGCGTCCACAAGTTTCGTAGTATGTCTGTCTCATCTCCTGGCGGTGGTGCTCAAGAAATAACCCGTATGGGTGCGGTTTTAAGAAAGACTCGTGTTGATGAATTGCCACAACTTATCAATGTATTTCGTGGAGACCTGTCTCTTATTGGCCCTCGACCAGAAATGCCAAAATATGTACAGGTATATGAAGAGGAGATACCTTTTTATAATATTCGACACACGATTAAACCAGGTCTTTCAGGCTGGGCGCAGCTCTATCAAAAAGATCCGCCAAAATTTGAAACAGGATTTAGTCAGACTAAAAATAAACTTGCGTTTGATTTGTTCTACATAAAAAATCGCTCGTTTTTGCTCGACATAACAATTGCTCTCAAAACGCTCAAGGAACTTTTTTTACGAAGAGGAGTGTAGCGCGAACGCTTGTAACTTTTTCGATTCGGAGTAGCTTATATACCTAGAAGAACATTTTACGTATATGAAGAACAAAAAAACTTGTGTTGTGACGGGTGGTGCCGGATTTCTCGGCTCGACCCTCGTACCTGAGCTTTTGAAGCAAGGGTATCGTGTACATGTGATTGATAGTTTGTGTGCGGGCAAGAGAGAGCGAGTTCCGGAGGAAGCTCAGTTTCATCAGGTGGACATCAGACACCCTCTCAAGCTTAAGGAGACTTTTAGAAAAATAACTGGTGAAGATGGACCTATATTTGCCGTCTTTCACTTGGCTGCTTTGCCTCGAGTTCAGTTTTCAATCGATCATCCCGCCGAGTCACATTCGGTGAATATCGAAGGTCTACACTGTGTCTTCGACGCTTGTCGTTTTGTGAAGGTGCGGAGAGTGGTGTATTCAGCATCAAGTTCTGCCTACGGAATGCAAGACGCCTCTGTCCTTCATGAGGAGCTGAGGCCTGCACCAATGAGTCCGTATGCCCTCCAAAAATATTATGGAGAGCACTGGGCGCATAACTGCTCCTTGCATTACGGTTTGGAAACGGTTTCGCTTCGGTACTTCAATATCTTTGGACCAAACTTTGATCCAAAAGGTGCCTACCCACAAGCGATCGGATTGTTCCTTGATTTGAAGAAACAAGGCAGGCCCCTCACTGTTACAGGTGATGGTCTACAGACACGCGATTGTGTCTATGCGACCGATGTTGCTCGTGCCAATATTTTGGCAGCAGAGAGCGACCGCGTAGGTAAGGGAGAGGTTATCAACATTGGCGGAGGTATTTCTCCGACCATACTCAGTATTGCTCGCATGATTGGCGGGCCTGACTATTCTATTGTTCATATTCCTCCTCGTGTCGAGCCGAGACATACACGGGCATCGATTGCAAAAGCAAAAGAACTGCTTGGTTGGGAACCTACGGTGTCGCTTGAAGAGGGTATTAATCTTCTAAAAAAGCTTCACGGTGTTTCCTAGAGATAAACCTCCCTTTTGGTAAGGGAGGTTTTTTATTGCTTTTAAAGAGGAAAACCGTTAGTATAGCCCTATATTTAATCATTAATTGTTATGTGGAAAAAAAGAATTTCTGCCATCGTGCTTCTCGGTTTCGCTGTATTTATCGGATATTTTACGTATAATCCCGCAGGCGCTTTTCCTTACAAGCTCGGACTTGATCTCTCTGGAGGTACGCACTTGGTGTATCAGGCAGATACAGCTGAAGTCGCTCCTGCTGAAGTAGCAGATGCTATGGAAGCTCTCGCGACAGTGGTTGAACGACGTATCAATCTCTTTGGTGTGTCAGAACCACTTGTTCAAGTAGAGGAGGGTGGTGTGGTTGGACAGAGGGAGCATCGTTTGATTGTGGAGCTCCCTGGTGTTACTGACATTGATGAGGCTGTAAAACTTATCGGCAAAACACCAACACTTGAATTTAGACTTGTTCGTCCAGGAGCAGAGACTATTATTGCTGACGAACTCGCACAAAAAACAGTTGATGATATTTTTCTCCCCGCAGACCTTACGGGTCGCTTTGTAAAACGCGCTCGTCTTGATTTCAATCCGACGACATATGAGCCGGTTGTTTCTCTTGAGTTTAATGATGAGGGGGCAAAATTGTTTGCAAAAATAACACGAGAAAATATTGGAAAACCTCTCGCTATTTTCCTTGATGGCGAGGTTATTTCAAGCCCATCAATTCGTCAGGAGATAACAGGTGGTCAGGCTGAAATTTCTGGACAATTTAATGTAAACGAAGCAAAGGCTCTCGTACGAGATCTCAATTACGGTGCGCTTCCTGTGCCGATAGAACTCGTCTCGACTCAAACAATTGGTGCAACTCTTGGTGCGGGAGCACTCAGCGCAAGTCTTCGTTCAGGACTGTACGCGTTTATTGCGGTGGCACTCTTTCTTCTCTTTTGGTACCGCATTCCTGGTCTCGTTGCTGTACTCGCTTTGGGAATCTATACCGTTCTTAACCTTGCTGTTTTCAAATTTATTCCCGTAACCCTCACTTCTGCAGGCATCGCAGGTTTTATCCTTTCTCTCGGTATGGCAGTGGATGCTAACATTCTCATCTTCGAAAGAATGAAAGAAGAAATCAAGCGAGGAAAACAATTGCCTGATGCTATTAGAGAAGGTTTTGGTCGTGCGTGGCTTTCTATTCGTGACTCAAACACGTCATCGATTATTACTGCAATCATTCTCTATACATTTGCATCGACTGCAGTAATCAAGGGCTTTGCTCTCGTATTCGGTCTCGGCGTGGTTATCTCAATGTTCTCTGCTATCACCGCTTCTCGTACGCTCCTTATGGCTTTCGGTTTTGCAAGCAACAGCAAGATTTCAAAGTTCTTGTTCGGTTCAGGTGTTCGGTCATAATCTGATTTTTAATTTAACTTAACGTATATGTTTATTGTTACTTATAGAAAATTCTTCTACGCGCTCTCAGCTCTCCTTGTGGTGGCTTCTCTCGGTGCGTTGTTTATGTGGGGTCTTCTTTTCGGAATTGATTTCAAAGGAGGATCTCTTATTGAGGTTGAATATGAGACAGTTCGCCCAGATAAAGAATTGGTCGCCCAAGAGCTCGATATGCTTTCTATCGGTGATTATTCAATTCGAGAGACAGGGGAGCGGGGTTTTATTGTTCGCACTCGAGAAATCGCACCTGCTGAAAAAAATGTAATTCTTTCTGCTTTCTCTTTCGACAATACCGCACGTTTCGTAGAGAAACGCTTTGACTCTATCGGTCCCATCCTTGGAAAAGAAGCTCTTCAGAAAGCATGGATTTCAATTGTGCTTGTTTTGCTCGCTATTGTTATTTTCATTACATTTGTGTTTAGACGCGTTTCTCACCCTATTGCATCATGGAAATACGGACTCATTGCAATTCTCGCGCTTATGCATGACGTTATTATTCCTATGGGTGTGTTTGCCACACTCGGACATTTTGCGGGTGTTGAAATCGATACATTGTTTGTGACTGCCCTTCTCGTTATTCTCGGTTTCTCTATTCATGACACCATTGTGGTGTTTGACCGCGTTCGTGAAAATCTCAAACGAAATGTTGAGTACAAGGAAAAGAAAAATTTTGATGTGATTGTAGGGGAGAGTATTAATCAAACATTTGTTCGTTCAATCAACACATCACTCTCTACACTCATTGCCGTTCTCGTGCTCTATGTATGGGGACCTGATGCTACAAAACATTTCTCACTCGCACTCCTCGTGGGTCTCACTGCGGGAACATACTCTTCGATATTTCTAGGTTCTCCTTTGCTTGTTACTGTATTCAAGTTACAAGAGAAGAAAGCATAGTTCGGACTTCCTGTTTTCTTGTGTTTTGTTTTGGGTGATATAGTTATGTGTATATGAAAAGGATAATCCCTTTTATACTTCTCGGATTCTTTATAGCGCCTCAGATCATCCACGCGGCGTGGTGGAATCCTTTTACGTGGAAAAAAAATCAACCTGGTAAAGAAGTTGGCACAAGCACAGAGTCGATTCTCGTTTCTGAGAATACTCCTGAGTTCACACCTCCTTCTGTGGAGGACTTGCTCAAACGCATAGCAGAACTCGAAGACAAACTTGAAAAAGCGTTAGCTAAGCAGAAAAACAGCGAAGCTCCAAAAGAGGAGGTTGTACCTGTTCAAAAAAAAGATGTGGAACAGAGCGTTCTCTCTCAGAGCCAGTTGGTGTCTAAGGTGAAAGCAGCAATGGTTTTTGTTGAGACAGCAACGAGTTCAGGGAGTGGAATTGTGATTGACCCTCGAGGGCGTATTCTCGTGCCGGCTCGTGCAGTGTGGTCACGGGATGCAGAAGGTGATGTCGTTGGTGTTGCGGACAAGGTCTCTGTTACTTTTTCTGGTGGCACAAAAAAGACCGCTCGGGTTGTTGGTATTGATGAAGCTCGCGATGTTGCTATTTTGGAGATTCTAGAAAAAGGTACATATTCTTTTGCCCCAACACGTCTCGATGCGTCTGTTCGGTCTGGAGATTCTGTTGCTATTGTCTCACTACCTACACGTGATGGGTCGGGAGCCATCAGCTTTACTGCCGGATCAGTTTCTCAAAAAACGGGTACTATGACTGAATTTATTGTTTCAACAAAACCCCTTGATAACGGCGGTGCTGTCATAAACTCTCTAGGTGAGGTTATTGGCCTTCCTAATGCTTCGGCTTGTCGGGTTCTTGAGGAGATGAAAACCTGTTTGAGTTACAAGGTCACCGTCACCTCTATTAGCGCGGTGTTTCAGAAGTTATCTCTCGGTATGAAGCTCTACCGTGATAAAAAATATTCCACACGTGAAGAGAGTCTCTTCAGGTCAAAATTTGAAGGCATATACACTACAACAAAAGAAGGTGTGCTCATTGGGTCTGCTGTAGATACTGTTTCGGGTGCAAATTCTTTTGATTCTTTTAACAACAAGCTCGTTGATGACGAAGACGGAAAAATCACGAAAGTGTATCTCAATAAGTTAAAAATCTCAGCCGATCGTGTTTATAAAGTGATGGATTTTTTAAAAAGTCAGTCATATGAACTGAGTGTTTTCTTGATAAATGAGAGTAGTACTATTGAGTCGTTTGATGTCTATCAAAAATCGATTGTGAAAAAAATTGAGATCTACAACACAGCTAAACTCAAAGAGTATCAAGTAAAAGTAAAAGAGTGGTCATCAAAGAAAAATGAGTATGATGGATATCTCACAAAAATAAACGAGGTAAGTCATACGTACCTCATGGAGGAAGCAATTTTTATTGAAAAAGCTCTTGAATATATTAAAGCTGAGCAGAAGGGAATCATAGAGATGTTTTCTGGAGAAACGTTGGAAATATTCTAAATAAAAAAGAGGCACTAGTCTTTGGTGTGAATGTGGTTATTGCGGTCTGGGTACTACTGTGGGGTATTAAGCCATTTTGTGGCTCAACAAAGCCTCTTTTGTCTACCTTTATGGGTATTTCGTAGTTTGTCTGAAAATATGGCTAAAATGCTTGACCTCGTAGTAGCTATGTGTATAATAGGTCTTACCCCTTAAACAAGGGGTGTTTCGTTCATTGACAAGAAATAATATTGAGAACATCAGTAACATAATCTGGTCGGACACAGCAATGTGTACGAAAAGACATGTCACTGTTTGTGCAAAGTTAGTCAAAATTTTTTTACGGTTTATTTCAAAAACAGTAAAGAAAGATTGAGTTGTTAGATTAACGAGCTTGGATATATATTCAATCCAAGTTCGAAAAAACTTCTAAGCATATATTCCAATGTTTAGAAGTAATAGGATTCATAGAATTTCCGATAGCACGGAAATTAGGTTGGGATAAAATAAAAAATACTATTTTCTATTTTGTTCCGTTCGTCTCGGAGTGCATTCGCAATGCGAATGTGTTCTGAGATTTATAATTAGAGTTTGATCCTAGCTCAGGATGAACGCTGGCGGCGTGGATAAGGCATGCAAGTCAAGGGGGCCCGCAAGGGCAACCGGCAGACGAGGTAGTAATAAGTAGGTACGAACCAAAAAGTCGGGGACAGCTCGTCGAAAGACGGGGTAATCCTCGATAGTCCCTCCGGGGTAAAGATTTATCGCTTTGAGATCGGCCTGCTCGGTATCAGCTAGTTGGTGAGGTAATAGCTCACCAAGGCTATGACGCCTAGGGGACCTGAGAGGGTGACCCCCACCGATGG
>CAZLHP010000011.1:0-9083 GCA_964559755.1 uncultured Candidatus Saccharibacteria bacterium | reverse complement strand
TGGCTTTTTGGATAGGTACTGTGTATGTTTTTGCATACATGGCGTGGCAAAAATGTACATCCGTTAAGCGGATCACTTTTAAGAGTGAAATACCTTTTGGTCCTTTTTTGGTGGCCGCAGTATACATCTGTTTTTTCTTTTCTCTTTCTTTTGACTCGCTCACAGGATTCTTTTCTTCCTAATTTTTAGTGATGTTGATACGTTCATGAGGTATACTATGTAGTAAGGGTTTATGTATCACAAGACAACACAGGTAAAGCAAAAGAGTTACAAGGCACAGCGAGGTTTCACTCTCGTTGAGATGCTCGTTTCAATAGGTATTTTTGTTATTGTGACAACTATTGCTGTTTATAATCAGGGGCGTTTTAACTCTTCGGTACTGCTCACAAACTTGGCATATGAAATCGCTTTGTCGGTAAGACAGGCTCAGTTTTACGGTATAACCGTAAAAGGTATTACGAGTACGGTTACTTCAAAGACGACATTTGAAGGTGGGTACGGTGTTCACTTTGACGCAAACACTACGCAATACACTCTTTTTGAAGATCGTGATCCGAGTCCTGAGAATGGAGCTCTCGAGTCCAATAATTTTTTTGATTCTGGGGAAGCTCTTGAGATTTTTAATATTAAAAAAGGTAATAAGGTTGGTAAGATTTGTTTAACTAAAAATGGAAGCGTGTCGTGTAACTATGCTAGTGTAGATATATCTTTTGTGCGACCTAATCCCGATTCTATTATTGAGAGTGGTGGAATTTGGTATGACAAAGCAGAGATTTGTATTAGCTCTTCTCAAAATACCTACCGCAAAATTCTTGTTGACTTGTCCGGACAAATATCTGTTACGCTCGATTCTACGTCTTTGTGTGATTAAATAACTGCATAACATATGGAATTTAGAATACAGAATGGTGAATATGGAATAAGGAAAAGCGTAAAAACTCGAAGAGCTTTTACGCTTGTTGAGGTTCTTGTTTCCTTGTCCGTTTTTTCTCTCGTGATGCTCATTGCAACAGGTTCTATTTTTACGATTGTTGATGCGAACAAAAAATCACATGCTCTCAAGTCCGTGATGACAAATCTCAATTTTGCTCTCGAAAGTATGGCCCGCGAGATTCGTGTAGGTACTGGCTTCGTGTGCACTTCGACAGGCGGAGACTGTCCAACGGAAGGGAGTTCAAGTTTTAGTTTTATTTCTAACCGTGACATGGATATCGTCGGGGGAAATGATCCTGTTGAGTACAGTTTTTCTAATGGTCGAATTTTTAAACAAAGATTTGGTACTGATGGATCACCTGTGCCTATTACAGCAGAAGAAATTGTTATTACACACATGATGTTTTATGTCATTGGTTCGGCATCAAGCGACTTGAGACAGCCTCGTGTAGTTATGGTTATTTCGGGGTATGTGGGTACTGGTAATACAAAATCGACATTTAACATTCAGACCGCGATATCACAGCGCTCAATCGATTCGTAACAAAAACAGTATGAAGAATTTAGAATTTAGAATCTTGAATAGAATTAAAAATAGCCTAAAAAGCAGAGCTTCTTCTCTTGCAAGATTCAAGCTTTCATATTCGCGCTTCCATCCCAAGGCCTTCACTCTCGTTGAAACTCTCGTTGCGATTTCAATCCTATCTCTCGCCATTACAGGACCAATGTCTATTGCTCAAAAAGGTATCGCGTCTGCTATTTATGCGCGTGATCAGGTAACAGCTTTTTACCTCGCTCAGGAGGCTGTAGAATCTGTTCGTAATGTGAGGGATACCAACAGGCTTACTGTAGGTACTCCCTGGCTCTCGCAGTTTAGTGGTTGTATTGATTTGGGTGGAGGAGGAACAAAATGTCTCATTGATGGAACAAAGACTGATTTAAGCGCGGTAGGGGCTATTGATACCTGTCCCAGCGGAGTTTGTCCTGTAATGACTTTTGATACGGTGAACAAGTTTTATGGATACGGTTCAGGTGCCAATTGGATAACTTCTCCATTTACGCGTGAGGTTGTTATCGAAGAGTATGTTCCAGGCCAGGAAGCTGTCATCTCTGTTACGATCAAGTGGAATACACGGCTTTTTTCTGCAGAGAGAAGCTTTACCGTCAGAGAGATTATTTTCAATTTCTAATATGTTTTTGAATAAAAAAAATAAGACACATACGGCAGTTTTGGTAGGGAATCACTACGCACGTTCTCGTGGTTTTTCTATGCTTTTTTCTGTGCTCGCATCGAGTCTGGTTTTGTCTATCGGTCTTTCTATTTTCAACCTCACTTTGAAAGAATTAGTCCTTTCTTCTTCTGGCCGTGAATCACAATTTGCTTTTTATGCAGCTGATTCCGGTGCAGAGTGCGCACTCTATTGGGACCTTGAGGGAACAAATATTTTCGCAACACCCACATCTCCACACACACCCTCGAACCCCAATCCCGAATGTGGTCCAGGTAACCAGGGGATAAGCATTACACCATCAATTAGTGGTGGTTCGGCAACCACTCAATTTCAATTTGATGTTTATAAGCCGGGTGAGAGTAGTCTTCTGTATTTTTGTGCAAAAGTAAAGGTAATTAAAACTGATGAAAGTGGAACAATAAAGACAACTATAGAGTCTCGTGGGTACAATAACCAGTGTGGTTTGCTCAGTACTGCTGACATCAACAGAGTAGAACGTGCCCTTCGTATTAAATACTAGTTTCGGTCTCTTTTTCTAGTCTTGTAGGTGCTGTGTGGTAGGATGTTTACGTTATACTTATGAATATGAAATCGGTACCGAAAGACATACAGAATAGAGTGGAAAAACTCAAAAAAGTCATTGATGAGCATAGATACAAATACCATGTGCTCGATGCTCCAGAGATAGCAGATACTGCCTATGACACTCTCATCCGAGAATTAGAGGATCTGGAGAAAAAATACCCAGAAATCATCACCTCAGACAGTCCAACTCAGCGTGTGGGTGCGGAGCCTTTGCCTTATTTTGAAAAAGTTACGCATACTATTCCACAGTGGTCTTTTAATGATGCTTTTGACGAGGAGGGTATCAAGGAATTTGATGCTCGTGTAAAAAGATTTATAAAAAGCGAAACAGGCAAAGATGTTTCGGTTGAATATGTCTGTGAGCTTAAAATCGACGGCCTCAAAGTTGTTCTCGAGTACGAAAAAGGAATCCTTGTACGCGCTGCTACACGAGGTGACGGTCTCGTGGGTGAAAATGTCACTCAGAATGTGCGAACCATTGCTTCTATCCCTTTGAAACTCACTCGGGCTGTCGATGTCATCGTTGAAGGAGAGGTCTGGATGAGTAAAAAGAATCTTGAGCGGGTAAACAAAGAACGGGCAAAAGAGGGGCAGGAGTTGTTTGCCAATCCTCGTAACGTGGCTGCTGGCTCAATACGTCAGCTCGATCCGAAAATAACAGCATCACGTCGGTTGGATAATTTTGTGTATGATGTTGCAAAAACAAATGAAAAGGTTCCTTCGCAACAAAGTGGGGAATTGGAGTACATTCGTGATCTCGGTTTTAAACTTAACCCTCATTTCAAGGTATGTTCATCGATAGATGAGGTTATTGGCTACTGGAAAGAGTGGCAAAAGAAATCAGTAAAGCAAGATTATTTGATTGATGGGGTTGTGGTAAAGGTAAATGAGCGTTCCTACCAAGATATTCTGGGTTATACCGGTAAGGCTCCACGTTTCGGTATAGCGTTCAAGTTTCCCGCAGAGCAGGTTACTACTGTTGTGAACGATATTGTGCTTCAGGTGGGGCGTACAGGGGTTATAACACCCGTTGCAGTTTTGAGACCGGTCTTGGTTGCGGGTTCAACTGTTTCTCGGGCTACTCTTCACAACGAAGACGAAATACAGAGACTTGATGTGCGTGTTGGTGATACTGTTGTTATTCAAAAAGCTGGTGATGTGATTCCTGATATTGTAAAAGTGCTCACTGAACTCAGAACAGGAAAAGAAAAAAAATATGTCTTTCCAAAAAAAGTTGAGGGGTGCGG
The DNA here is from genome assembly GCA_964559755.1 of uncultured Candidatus Saccharibacteria bacterium. Lineage (GTDB taxonomy): Bacteria > Patescibacteriota > Minisyncoccia > Phycocordibacterales > UBA6065 > CAIMLU01. Next base: position 5,086 of record CAZLHP010000011.1, on the reverse strand, counting down.
GGGAGACGGTTCTATTGAGCGTATTCCTGGCCAGGCAGCCTATCGGTGTGTTGTTTTGGACTCAGACGCTCTTTTAAAACGCAGGCTTTACTATTTTATTTCGAAAGGAGCCCTCAACATTGACGGATTGGGTCCAAAAGTGATCGATTTGCTCATGGAAAATAATCTTGTGGCACATTTTTCTGATATTTTTTCTTTAAAAAAAGGTGATTTGGAAACATTGCCTCGTTTGGGAGAAAAATCTGCGGATAATATCATTACAGCGATAGATCAAGCTCGAAAAACGACACTTTCTCGTTTGCTTACGGGGCTTTCAATACAACATGTGGGAGAAGAGACGGCGATTGCTGTCGCAGAGCATTTTAAGACTATCGATGCCGTGATGTCCGCGAGTTTGGACGAACTTCAACACATAGATGGTGTGGGGGACGTAGTGGCGCAGTCTCTCTATGAATGGTTTAGAAACAAAGACAATGTGGGTGAAGTAGAGCGACTCAAAAAAGAGCTTGATATACAAATTCCAGAAAAGAAATCCTTAAACGAACATATTTCAGGACGGACTTTTGTGCTCACCGGCACACTTGAATCCATGAGTAGGGATGAGGCCGAGGATGCAATAAGAAAGCTCGGAGGAAAAATATCCGGATCGGTTTCTAAAAAGACTGATTATGTAGTGTATGGAGTAGAAGCTGGCTCAAAACTCTCCAAAGCGCAGGAGCTCGGGGTAAAGACTTTGAATGAAGCAGAATTCTCAAAATTCCTAGAAAAGGCATAAAATTTCCCGTATCTCGTGTGAAAAGTATGGCTTTGTTGAGGCTTATTTTAGCTGTTTTTGCCGAGATTGCGAAAGGAGGCTCTATTGGGGGCTCTTTTTTAATAAGGAAAAAGAATCGCGCCAATATCATTGACTTTGCATGTTTTTAGAGGTATAATAAGTAAAGGATAGAATATTGAAATGAACTGCGTGAGTACAGCTTTGTGGAGCTAAATTCTGGCTTCAAAAAGCTGTACTCAAAACGAGTGCTGCAAGTTAGTCTGTTAACTTTTTAACTAAAGAACGAGATACATCGATTCGCCGAAAGGCAATACCGATTTTTCACTTCGGTGAATCTCTTTTAAACAGACGGTCTGCGGCACCGTATAAAGCGCAAAAAATAAGATGAAGATCACACTCGTGAATCCCAGTCAGGTGCTCAGTAAACTCCTTGCTAAATGGCAGATCAATGAGGGATATACCCTCACTTGCAGGTCTAGCACCTGCTCCTGCTTCAGTCACGATAGTGGGTATGACTGGCGGGAATATGAGTTTCCAGCCAACATCTGGGCATATGTCGAGAAGAAGATCGGCAGAAGCCCAGGTAGCCCTAGCTCGCACAAGTCGTGTTACTGGAAAGGACCGGTCCTTGAACGTGAACTTAAGGCTAAAGAGCGAGGTGGGTATGCTGCTGAAACAGCGCGTGGCATTATCACGGTGGCCGGCGAGGCCATTCAGCACGCCAGGTTCATTGGTGACTACGGTGTCATCGAGAAGATCAGGCAGGCACGCTCAGATGCCTTTGGTGGTGACACGGAGGTAATTTACAGGCTCTCATATGAGCTTCGTTGCCGAGCAGAGGAGAAACGTCAGAGAGAACGTCAGAGAGATTGGGCGAAGCATTCTGCTCGTCGCAACGGCGTGGCGTTTCCTCTGGCAGGGAAAGGTTGGAAGTTTATTCCAGCTTAGTTCATTTCTAAGTTGCACGATCTTTTACTAAAACGTGCAGACCGCATTCTTGATGAATGCGGTTTTCTTTTTATAATCTCGCAGAATTGGGTCTCAAATGGTATAGTAATTTTATGATTAGCATACAAGATATAGAAAAGTTGGCAGCCCTTTCTCGGCTCAAGCTCGAAAGTTCTGAAAAAGAAGGTTTAGCCAAGGAAATGGAGGCTATTTTGGCGTATGTAGATCAGCTCAAAAAGGTAACCGCTCACGCATCGGGTGTGCTTGATATTGGTTCTACAAAAAATGTTTTGCGTGAAGACACTGTGCTTCATGCTCCAGAAATGTATACAGAAAAAATGCTTGAGAGGGCACCGCAGAGACAGGGACGTTTTGTAAAAGTGAAAAAGATACTGTAAATCCTAAACTTGTTGACTTCAATGATTGATTTAAAAAATCTTACAATAAAAAAAGCTCATGATCACCTTGTGAAAGGGGATTTTACGGTAAGAGAATTGTGTGAAGCGTATCTCGAAGAAATCAAGAAAAAAAACGGAGAAATTAATGCGTACCTTGAAGTTTTCGATGATGTTTTGGAGCAGGCTGATCGTGCCCAGAAGCTTGTTTCAGAAAATAACATGCTCGCGGGTATTCCTATCGCAATCAAGGATAATATTTTGATTGAAGGTAAAAAAGTTTCTTCAGCATCAAAAATTCTTGAGGGCTATACTGCGCCCTATGACGCAACGGTTATTCAAAAACTAAAGAAGGCGGGTGTTGTCTTTTTGGGCCGTGTAAATATGGATGAATTTGCCATGGGAGGGTCTACTGAAAACTCTGCATTTGGGGTGACCAAGAATCCTCACGATACTCGTCGCGTTGCAGGAGGTTCGTCTGGAGGATCTGCTGCTGCTGTGGCTATGAACGGTGCGCTCGCATCTCTAGGCTCTGACACAGGAGGGTCGGTGAGACAGCCAGCAAGTTTTTGTGGAGTTGTGGGACTCAAACCAACATATGGTTCAGTGTCTCGACATGGGCTCATGGCGATGGGATCATCTCTCGATGTTATTGGTCCTATTGGAAAAAATGTTGCAGATACAGAAATACTTTTCAACGCGATAAAAGGGAAAGATGCCTACGACTCAACCTCAGTCGATGTGTCGGGTGAAAATTCAAAAGTTAAAAGTGAAAAGTTGACTATTGGTGTACCGCGACATTTTCTCAAGGGTGATGGAATTGATGCTGAAGTCATGTCTGCGTTTGAGAAAAATCTAAAAAAACTTGAAGCAAAGGGATACAAAGTTGTTGATATAGAATTACCTCATATCGAGTATTCTCTCGCGGTGTATTACGTACTCATGCCTGCAGAAGTTTCGACCAATCTCTCTCGTTTTGACGGCGTAAAATATGGTTTTTATAAAAAAGGCGAAAAACTTCTCGATGATTATGTGCTCACTCGTGGAGAGGGTTTTGGCAAGGAAGCTCGTAGACGTATTATGCTCGGTGCATACGTGCTTTCGTCGGGTTATTATGATGCGTATTATGCAAAGGCGAGTCAGGTGCGCGAGCTTCTCAAAAAAGATTTCCGTGAGGCTTTTCTAAAAGTTGATGTTATTATTACACCAACCACACCTTCACCTGCTTTTAAGATAGGCGAGAAGACGAGCGATCCTGTAGCGATGTATTTGGAAGATATTTTTACTGTAACAGCAAATCTTGTCGGCGTTCCAGCACTCTCAGTGCCTATGGGTGTGAAAAAAATTGATACCGTGTCACTTCCTTTGGGAATTCAGTGCACATCTCGACATGGTGAGGAGTCTGTACTGTTCCGCATCGGTAAAGATATCGCGGACGAATAATATTATCTCGCTATGAATGCAGTAAACTTTTTAAATCTTGAGTATTTGTTTCTTAAGGTGTATCAACTGCTGAATAATTTTGACATTGTTGCGCTTTTGAATTGGATTCTAGGTGTCATTGTGATTTTGAGGCCGTTTGCGCTCGTGCTCACCCTTCTTTTGCTTACGTTTATCGTGTATGTAAAGCTCAGATTGCGTCAGCTTTCAAAAGAGGAGAAAAAACTTTTCAATAGGGAAGTTAGCGAGGTGATTCCTGTCGAAAAAACCTTGAATGAGAAGTGGGTGAAAGTGCAAAATCATATCAACTCACCTAATCCAAATGATTGGAGAATGGCGATAGTGGAGGCCGATATTATGCTCGGTGAAGTCCTTGAAAAAGCGGGTTATCACGGAGACAGCATTGGTGATCAGCTCAAGAGTATTGAGCGTAGTGACATGCTCACACTCGATTCAGCATGGGAAGCTCACAAGGTGAGAAATTTGATTGCGCACGAGGGAAGTAATTATCAACTCAATGAGAGAGACGCTCGTAGGACAATCGATTTGTACGAAAAAGTTTTCAGGGAGTTTTATTATATTTAGTATTTTTTATCAGTAGACAACAAAAAATAGAATGGGGAAGGTTTGTGTTGCTTTGTTTTTGTTTTTATTGTAACCTGTATATCATCGTAGGAAATATAGCGGGGTAGAGCACCGGTAGCTCGCAAGGCTCATAACCTTGAGGAGGTGGTTCAATTCCACCCCCCGCAACAAGTACAAAAAAACCAGCAGCGAGGCTGGTTTTTTTGTTTGCATGAGGAGGGGGTGGAATTGAGAAAAGGGTTGGAAAAGTACGCGTGTCGTGATATCTTTTGTTTTACGTCGGGATAGCTCAGTTGGTAGAGCACAGGACTCATAAGCCTGGGGTCGTGGGTTCGATCCCCACTCCCGACACAACCCAATAAAACAAAGCGTATGTACGCTTTGTTGGTGGGGGATCGAAAAGGTTCTCCCATATTTTCGAGAATGCCTTGATTCGAGAAAATGGGAAACCTGTACCGATTCTGTAAGAATCGATCCCCACTCCCGACACAATTCACTTAAACAAAGCGTGTTTACGCTTTGTTTGGTGTAAGTACTCGATTTTTTGGCAAAGATGTGCTTAAATAGTTTTTGTTAGTAGATGATTGATTTATGCGGGTGTAGCTCAGCTGGTTAGAGCGCTCCCCTGTCACGGGAGAGGTCGTGGGTTCAAGTCCCATCACTCGCGCAAAAAAATCCCCCCAAAGGGGATTTTTTCTTAGCGAGTGAAGAAATGTCCGGGGGACATTTCGTTGGGACTTGAAAGCCGGAACGCCCGAGCGTAGCCGAGGCCAAACTCAGCAGAGTTTGGAAGTGAGGCGGGGTCGCGGAAAATTATTTTTGACGAAAAATAATTTATCTGTGACCAAGTCCCATGTTTAGATTTAAAGGTTGCTGGCCAACTCTTCCTTCATAATTTTCACTCGAAAATTACGCGCAACATCTTCATCTCCAAAAAAATCAC
>CAZLHP010000010.1:0-17722 GCA_964559755.1 uncultured Candidatus Saccharibacteria bacterium | reverse complement strand
TTTTAGCTTGTGCGAGCCGCAGCAATGTTTTTTGCTTCAAAAAACCGCGAGGCGGGGTCGCGACCGAGGAGTGCGACGGCACGACGAGAGTTGTGACCACAAGGTCTTTTGGCTCCAAAAATCATTCTCCCTTGCTCGCGATTATTCCTCACCACACTATTTTTTCAAAATTCTATCACCATCACCAACTCTTACGACCGTGAAGGTTGGTGATGGTGAAAAAAATAAAAAAAGAGAGGGAAAAAAGAAAGGGGAGGAAGTGGGTGGTGGTGAAATAGTTAATCGTAGGCGAGTAGTCTCATAACGGTCGAGTTCCAAGTAGACTACCTTTCTCCCACAGCTTTAACCTAAGGGGTTTTACTTCTTTTTCTTCACTCCTCCTGCATGTGTTCCCGCAACCCATCCAGTGGTCCAGCACAATTGCAGGCTGTATCCTCCTGAAGGTCTTTCAATATCGAGCACATCACCTATAAGGTACAGATTTGGGATAAGGAGTGATTGCATTGTTTTGAAATCAATTTCTTTTAGTTCTACCCCTCCTGAAGCTACGATAGCTTCTTTTTGATCAACAAAACCTGTTGGTGTCATACGCATGTCTTTGAGTACACGAGTGAGCTCCTTTCGCTCCTCGCGAGAGATGAGATTTACTTCTTTTTCTTTATCCAGTCCTGAAAGGGTGATGATTGTTTCGACAAATGCTGGCGGAATTATTTCTTTGAGGCAGTTTTTTATTTTCTTGTTGAGATTTTTTCCAAACATTTCAAGAATGGCTGAGTCTACAAGGTCAGGAAGCACATCGGGTAGGAGATCGATAGAGAGCTCTATTGGTCCATTGTCGAGCCAGATACCAATGTCTCGAGACATGTTGAGCACGAGGGGTCCGCTCATACCAAAATGAGTGAAAACCATTCTGCCTATTTTTGATTCTACTTTTTTGCCATTTTGTATTACAGAGAGTTTTACGTGTTGATGCGATACTCCAGAAAGTTCGTGTACCCAACGCTCTTTTATTTTTACAGGCACGAGAGCCGCAGAGGGTTCATTTATAGTGTGACCTGCTTTTTTGAGCCATTCAAAACCTTCACCCGTTGATCCTGTTTCTGGGTGTGACGTACCACCCGTGGCGAGAATGTATGATCCCGCGACAATTGTCTCTCGATCAGTATTGAGTCCTACGATTTTTCCATCACGTACGTGAAAACCTTTTGCTGAAAGTCCTGTCACTACATCGACACCGTTTTTCTTCATGTACTGCACGAGCACATCCCATACTGATTTTGCCATTTGAGTTGCAGGGAAGACACGGTTTTCGTTTTCAACACGAGTTGCCATTCCTCGACTGTTAAAAAAATCGAGTGTGTCCTGTACGCTATGTTGTGCGAATGTTGAAAAGAGAAACTTGCCCCGAGTTTTGAATTTCTCAAGGAGGGCACGATTATCAAACGTCGCGTTGGTTACATTGCATCTACCACCTCCGGTGATGAGGAGTTTTTCGCCAAGCTTTTCATTTTTTTCGATGAGAACAACGCGTGCTCCAGATTCAGCCGCGCGTCCGGCAGCCATCATTCCAGCAGGACCTCCTCCAATGACGGCCACATCGTATTCTGTGTGCTTTAGTTTTGCCATACGTCTACATTAGCCTATAAGACGCCTGTTGACTAGTTACTCAAAGTGTATTGTTGCTTTTTTGCGACGAGAGAGCTCGTTTTGTATGAGAGGGAATGAGGTGAGGTTTTCGTCTCGAGTGAGGAGTGCTTGTGCTTCATTTCGTGCGTCTTCAACCATTTTTATGTTTTTGAGTGCTTCCATAGCCACATCTGATACTCCCCATTGTTTTTTCCCGTACAATTCTCCCGCGCCTCTAAACTTGAGATCGTACTCAGCAAGTTCAAAACCATTTTTTGCTGTTTTGAGAGCGAGGAGACGCTCAATAGTCTTTTGTGTCGTGCTTTCTGTAAATACAAAACAGTAGGCTTGGTGATTTGATCTGATGACTCGGCCACGGAGCTGATGAAGTTGTGCGAGACCAAAGCGTTCCGCTCCTTCAATAATGATGACTGTGGCGTTCGGTACATTCACTCCGACTTCTACCACAGACGTTGCTACGAGTATGTGGATTTTTCCTTCTTTGAAATCATCCATGACGGATTCTTTTTCAGAGGTGCTCATCTTGCTGTGGAGTATGTCGATTTCGTATTCAGGAAAGACTGATTTCTTGAGACGCTTTGCTTCTTCTTTTACTGATTTTGCGTTTAGCGCGTTTTCCATGTCAGGGTCTGGCTCATCGATTCGTGGGCAGATGATATATGCCTGACGTCCCGCCTTTAGTTCGGTACGAATTTTCTCATACGTCGCTTCTCTCTGTGTGGGATCAATGACTTCGGTTATGATCGGCTTTCTGCCGTGAGGCATTTGATCGAGTACGGTGATATCGAGGTCGCCATAGATAGTGAGGGCGAGTGTTCGTGGGATGGGTGTTGCTGTCATGGAGAGGAGGTGAGGGTTGATACCGTCTCCGCTTGTGCGTGTTCCGCTCTTGTCCGTATGTTTTGGTTTGCGTGCAAGTTTTTGTCTCTGGAGTGTTCCAAAGCGATGTTGTTCGTCTATGATCACATAGGCGAGATTTTTGAATGTCACTGTTTTTTGTATGAGCGCGTGTGTACCAATGAGAATGGGAATTTCTCCTGATGCTACCCATTTGAGTAATTGTGTTCGGGATATGTCTGTCCAGCCACTCGGATTTACTTTTGAAGGGAATTTTTTACAGCCACTGCCAGTAATCAGTCCGATGGTGAGGGGTAGATGTCTAAAGTACTGTATGAATGATTCAAAATGTTGAGTGGCGAGGATTTCTGTAGGAACCATGTAGGCGGTTTGTAAGGTTCCATAGTTTTGTCCGCGTGGTCGCGTTGTTGTTACTGCATATACGGTGCTCGCCGCGACGGCTGTTTTTCCAGAGCCTACGTCTCCTTCGAGAAGGCGAGACATTGCGTGGCCTTTTTTGAAGTCGTTTAGTATGTCGTGTATTGCTCTGTGTTGGGCTTCTGTTGGGGCAAAAGGGAAGCGAGAGGTAAATGCTTCGAGTTCCTCAGCTGTTTTTTCTATGATAAAAGCGGGATTTTTTTGGTATTCGTGTTTTTCTTTTTGTTTTTCCAGTTGTATGAAAAATACTTCTTCAAAGGCAAAGCGTTTGCGAGCTGAGAGCGCGTCGCTCTCTTTTTGTGGCGCGTGTATCCAGATCATTGCTGTTTTCCAGCTCGGAAGATTGTATTTTTCGAGAATACTTTCGGGGAGAGGATCGGCATACGTATCCAGTATTCCTGTTTTAAATATCTTTTGAATGACGTGATACATCCAGTTTGAACTGATACCTCGGGATTCAGGATAGGTGGGGTAAAGCGTGTGTGTTTCGTCACCACTGTTTGTAAAGAGAGAGTCTCCAACAGCAATAGGTATTTTGGTAACTATTTCAATTTTTGGATTTGAAAAGTAGAGCTCGTTTGTTTTTTTTCGCTCGGATACTTTTCCTTCTATGCGCACGAATGCTCCCTCGGGTGTCATTTTTGCAATATACGGCTGATTAAACCAGATAGCCTTTATGGTCCCTGTGTCATCTTCGACACTGCCTTCGGCCATGGTGATTTTTGTACGAAACCCTTTTGAGGTTTTGAGTTTGGTAATGCGACCGAAAATAACAGCGAGTTCTCCTTTGATGAGCGTGTTTATGGTCTTCATTTCGGAGGTATTTCCGTAGTGTGTAGGGAAGTGATAGAGCAAGTCCTCGAGCGTTTTTATGCCGAGTTTAGCGAGTGCATCCCTGTGTTGTGTTGATAGTCTGCCGAGCTCTTCGATCGGTGAAGCGATATTCATGGCACTATTGTATACCAAAAACCCCCTTCATTTTGTTTAGTAAAAACAAAATGAAGGGGGTCAAGGTACCGGCTTTATTTATAGATATCAGCTGGAGAAATCTCTTCTACATCAACTGTTGATGTTCCTTGGATAACACCAACGTCAGGACATACGAATTCACAGTTTGCACCTGTGCGTCCTACATAGGTACCATCAGGGCACATGAAAGCGTCTGCAGTACATGCAACAACTTCAGTGTCACTGTTTGGTAATGGGCGTGTTACGTAAAATATCGTTGCGCCAATGAGTACGATTCCTACGATAACCCACGTGATGATTGTTTTTTTGTTTGTCATTTTCTTGTGGTTATTTTTTTATGCTTATAAATCCTTTTTTCCTTTCCATAAACCCTTCTTTTTCTAGGGTGTTCACAATGCGCTCTGCCTGTGAACGTGTCCTCTTTTTACTCATACAGTATTCCACGAGGTCTTTTTCTTGTTGGGGTTTCTTTAATACGAGTCTGAGTATGTGTGACCGTATTTCGCGGTCAGAACCTTTAAAAGGCGACTGTTTGTTGTGGTGAGCGCTTTTTCGAGAGGGGTTTGGTTGGGTCTTTTTCAAGTGGACACCATAGTCCATAAGCGCATAGTACCACTCTTTTGAGTTTTTGCTATCGAGAGTAGCCTCTACATATTTTCGTATCTCATCATCATGAACGTTTTTTGTGTTTTTGAAAAAATGATAAATGAACACTGTTCGTATGTTTGTTTCGATACATACCGTAGGGATATTCCATGAAAAGGCGAGGAGGGCACCTCGTGTGTAGTCACCAATGCCGGGAAGTTTTTCTTTTTCAAGAATAGCGGAAGTCAGGAGTCCCTCATATTTTTCGTGGAGTATTTCTGCAGTACGTTTGAGATTGAGTGCTCTACGGTTGTAGCCCAGTCCTTGCCAGAGAGATAGTACCTCGTGTTTACTCGCTTCCGCGAGAGATGAGATGGTGGGGAAGCGTTTGAGAAAGTCGGTGTACTTTTTGGTCACACGATCGGTTTGTGTTTGTTGGAGCATGATTTCTGAAACGAGTATTTTGTACGGATCTTTTTCATGTCTCCATGGAAACACTCTCCCGTGTTTCGTGTAATAGTCCCAGACGGTTTTTTTGAAAGCAGAGTAATTCACGGAAAGACTATACCAAAATAAATCATATAGAAAAATGACGCCCGATGTGATATTGTCATTCTCGTCGGTGAAACTACAGATTCTTCATTTATAGAGCGTTTATATGGAGACGTGTCAGAGTGGTCTAACGTGCTTCTTTGCTAAAGAAGTGAGCCCTGTAAAAGGCTCCGAGGGTTCGAATCCCTCCGTCTCCGCAAAACAAAAAACACAAGAAATTCCTGGTGTTTTTTGTTTTGCGGAGACCAGCCGTCCGAACGGCTGAATCTTTTTGGAAAAAAGATTGGAGGGATTCGAAAGCCGGAACGCCCAAGTGAAACGAGGCTTTGCTTTGAGCAAAGAAGTGAGGCGGGGTCGAGAGACTTGTGAGCGACGGCGAGCAAGGACTCGTGACCGAATCCCTCCATCTTAAAAACTTTCTTTCGGCCTAATAAGGTGTGATATTTTTTGATATACTATTTGTATATGAACTGGATTGTATACGCACTCCTCTCGGCGTTGTTTGCCTCGCTGGTAGCGATATTTGGCAAAATTGGTTTAAAGGATATTGATTCTACTCTTGCCACAGCGATTCGCTCGATTGTCATGGCACTGTTTCTTGTGGCAGTCTCTTTTTCTCTCGGTAAGTTTAGTATGCTCGAGAGTGTTAACAGTAAGACTTTATTTTTTATTATTCTTTCAGGGATTGCTGGCGCTATATCGTGGCTGTTTTATTTTTTTGCAATAAAAATTGGTCCAGCTAGTGCTGTGGCTGCAATTGATAAGACAAGTATTGCGTTTGTATTTATTCTCGCACTTATTTTTCTGGGAGAGTCTTTTACGTACATGAAGGCTGGCGGCGCACTCCTTGTTGTTCTAGGTGCGTTGCTCATGATTTTATAAAAACGTCAGCGTGTAAGCATTTCCTGCTCCGTTGTAGAAAAAATCTTCTTTCAGTGCGCTACCGCAACAATAAAAACTTTCTTTGCTCCTGCCTGTAAAAGTGTTCGCTTTGCCTCACTTATTGTAGCTCCCGTTGTTACTACATCATCGAGTACTATAATATTTCTGCCTTGTATTCTCTCCGGTTTTTGTATTGAAAAACAATCTTTGAGATTGGTGCTACGTTCTGTTTTCGATTTTCCAACTTGATCAGACGTGTGTCTGTGTTTTATGAGTGTATGCAAACAGAGCTCCATGTTTTGATTTCCATCAAGCACACAGAGCTCTCGGCAGAGTAATTCGCACTGATTCCAGCCTCGTAGAGAGCGTGTCTTTTTTGAAACAGGGATAGGGATGAGGAGAGGTTTGGTAAAACCCTGCATGATATTTTTATCCGCCAATTCCTCAATGAGTCTGTCGTAGAGTGCTTCCGCAAGGAGTGAGCAGGCTTTTTTGTTGCCATTTTCTTTGAGCGCGAGAATGAGTGTTCTCACGAGCGTGTTGTGATATTCAAAGAGAATGAGAGAGCCGGGAAGCCTCCTGTCACTTTGCAAAGCCTGAGTGCCTTTTTGTAAGTCTTCGAGAGCGAGTGAAGTGATGAGCGCCTCTTCTTTGGTAGGGGGAAATATGAAATCGATGAGAATGTGAGCTATTTTTTTGAGAAGCTCCATGGCTCTATGATATACTAAGGTCTGTATTTCAAATAGTTTCTATGGCTACTCTTTCTACTTTTTTCTCAAGTCTTTTTAAAAAACAGAGCGACAGTGTTCTCGGCGTTGATATTGGTTCGTCATCAATCAAAGTAGTCCAGTTACGAAAAAAAGGAGCAAAGGCAATACTCGAAACATACGGGGAATTGGCTTTGGGTCCTTATGCTGGTGTAGAGATAGGTCGTGCGACCAACCTCCCACAGGACAAAATGATTGAAGCGCTCAAGGACGTGTTGCGTGAAGCTAACACCACTACAAAACAGTGTGGTTTTTCCATTCCTGCTTCTTCGAGTCTCTTGTCTTTCATAAAGATGCCGAATGTTGATCCAAAGCAACTCGCGTCAATGATTCCTCTCGAAGCCAGAAAGTATATTCCTGTGCCTATTAGTGAGGTGATGCTCGATTGGTCAATTATTCCTCACGAGGAAAGCTCTTTTTCAGATTTCGATAAAAAGCCAGAGGAAAAGAAAGTAGAGGGGGTAGGGACGGTGGATGTGCTCCTCGCGGTGATTCATAATGACGTCATCTCACGTTTTTCTCAGGTGGTAGAGACCGCACAGCTACAGGGTACTCTTTTTGAGATAGAAATTTTCAGTAGTATGCGTTCTGTGCTCGAACAATCGCTTGATGCTCAGATGGTATTTGATATGGGTGCTGGTTCAACAAAGCTCTACATTATTGAACGTGGCGTTTTGAAATTGTCACACACAGTTAATCGAGGTTCACAAGAAATCACCCTCGCACTCGCGCGTTCACTCGGTATTCCAGTGGGTGAGGCTGAGCACATGAAGAGAACAGTAGGTCTCTCGCTCGATGAACAGCACAAAAACATGCATGACCTCATTACTCTCAACCTCGATTATATTTTTTCTGAGACAAACAGGGTTATTCTCAATTACCAAAAGAAATACAACAGAAACATTTCTCGTGTAGTACTCACGGGAGGAGGGGCACTCCTCAAGGGCCTCCTCGACCTCGCTCGTAATCATTTCCAGACAGAGGTAGTCCTCGGTGACCCATTCTCAAAGACCGAAGCACCTGCATTTTTGGAAAATGTTCTCAAAAATGCAGGCCCTGAGTTTGCTGTAGCTATCGGACTTGCACTCAAACAGCTCCAAGACAAGTAAAAGCGGGATGTGTGGATAGCGTTTATAGACTAACGATAGTATAATTTAAGGACACCGACTCTTGTTTTCAGTTCTTCGTTCATTTTTCACTATTTATAGTTCATGGATCCACGTTTCCAAACATCATTTATACCAAAGAAACCGATTGCTACTGAGTCGCAATCGCGTGTCAAAACGGTAAATCTCTTTGTTCTTACTGCAACAATTATTTTTCTTGTCGCCATGTCAGCAACAGGCGCAACTTTCTTTTATGAACGCCTCGTTCGTTCTCAAATAGAGCAAGACAAAGAAAGTTTGAATAAGGCTCGAGAGGCTTTTGATCCTGAGCTCATAAATAAAATAGTTCGTTTGGATAATCGCATCAATACTTCAAAGAAATTACTCGAAGACCACATCGCAGCTTCTTATTTCTTTGATCTTTTGGAAAAGACCACTCTCAAAACAGTTCGTTTCAAGGATTTTTCAATTGAGTATCTCTCAAAAGACAAAATAACAGTGAGTATGAAAGGCCAGGCTCAGGGTTTTGTGGCTGTTGCTTTGCAGTCTGACAAATTCAGCTCGGATTCTCTTTTCAAGAATACGATCATTGGAGATATTGCACTCGAGCCAGCAGGCACTGTTTCGTTTAGTGTGATTAGCTCGGTTGACCCATCAGTGCTCTCGTATGTTTCTAATATGAATCCTGTTGTTATCCCTACGCCTGTTCCTACAAGCTCAACCGCACCAGCACCTACCGCTCCTGCACCAACTCCAACCCCAACTCCAACTCCTACACCAGCAGGATCAGGTGCTACTACCAACACGTCTGGGTCGGATGATTTTATGGATAGTGGTTTTAGCTTCTAATTTTTTATGACTAATATTATTTCTATACTTCTCATACTCTCATCAATCGGCCTCTTTTTTGGCTATGTTGATCCGCAGTACATGAAAATAAAAGACTTGCTTGTTGAAAAGGGAAGCTACCAAACCGCCCTTGCTAATTCACAGCAATTACAACTTGAGCGAGACCAGCTCCTCGGTAAACTTAATTCTTTTAGAGAGACAGATCTTACAAAATTGTCGCGTCTTTTGCCAGACAATATTGATAACGTTCGTTTGATTATTGATATCGACAATATCGCATCTGAATTCGGCATGAGAATCCGAAATTTCAAAGCTGAAACTCCTCAAGATCAAACTGTTCTCGGTGCTCAGAACGATCCCTACGGAACACTCACGCTATCGTTCTCTACGACAGGAAATTACGATTCTTTTGTTGCTTTCATGAAAAAGCTCGAGACTAGTCTGCGTATTATTGATGTGGTGAGCATAGACTTTTTGGTCGCAGACAATTCTTTGTATGATTACAGCGTTACCATCAAGACTTATTGGTTAAAATAATATAATTTTTATGCAACCAAACACATCATCAGGATCAAGTAAAAATCTATTGTTCGTAGGGCTCGTCATCCTCGCTCTTGTTGTTGCGGCATATTTTTATTTTACGGCTGATCGAACCGCAGACACTGATTTGCTCGACTCTGTTTCGGTAGCGCCAGTAGATGGTGATTTACTCACTACTCTCGAGCAACTCAAGGCTATATCTCTCGATGAGGGTGTTTTTGCTAATCAGGTTTTTCTCAGTCTGACAGACTTTAGTAGAGACCTCGTAGCTCAGCCAACAGGTAGAGCTAATCCTTTTGCTCCATTTACTCCTGAGGAGTGGCGTATTGGAAATCTCGCAACCTCATCTCTCGCGGTGCCATCCTTTTCTTCGACGTCACGTTAATTTTTTATGAGCATTGTTGATATCCTTGTTACTAAAAAAGTTTTAGATAAAAAGAAAGCCGCTTCAGTTCTCGAAGAGGCTCGTTTGAGCGATGAAAGCTTGGAAAGGGTTTTGATAAAGCAGGGAGTTTCTTCTACAGACATCATGGACGCGAAGAGTGAGTACCTCGGTGTTCCTGTGCGTAGTCTCAAGGATGTCAATATTCCTTTTGAAGTACTCCAGTATATTCCGGAGGAGTCTGCGATGCACTACAAGTTCATTCCTATTGCTGTACGTCAAAACGTACTTGAAGTAGGGGTTGTAGATCCTGATGATATTGAAGCGAGAGATGCTCTCAACTTTATTGCGTCTCGAGCACATATGCCTTTCAAGGTGTTCCTCGTGTCTGAGGAGGACTTTACCGTTGCTGTCGCTCTCTATAAAGGGCTTTCTGGAGAAGTTACAAAAGCGCTCTCTGAACTTGAGACTGATATTGCTGATGTGGGTGTCGAAGCCGAAGACACAAAAGAGGGAAAGGGCGACACTACTACGACTCGTATTATCGAGGATGCTCCCGTAACAAAAATCGTTGCTACTATTTTGCGCTATGCGGTAGAGGGTTCAGGTTCTGACATCCATATCGAGAGAATGGTTGATAAGGTACGTGTGCGTTTCCGTGTTGATGGTGATTTGCACACAAGTCTCGTGCTACCTATGAAAGTACATGAAGCGGTAGTCGCTCGTATCAAGATTCTCTGTAATATGAAGCTTGATGAAAAACGAAAACCTCAAGACGGTCGTTTTTCTGCGCGTATTGAGGGTCGTAAGGTTGATTTCCGTGTTTCAACATTTCCTGCGTATTACGGCGAGAAGGTGGTGATGCGTATTTTGGATCAGGAGAGGGGTATTCGAACCCTTGAGGATATTGGATTTACCGGTAGAAATCTCGAAGCTATTCGTACTGCAATGAAGAGACCGTACGGACTTATTTTGATTTCCGGTCCAACAGGTTCCGGTAAATCAACGACCTTGTATGCGATGCTCAAAGAAATTAATGATGAGAGCAAGAACGTGCTTTCTCTCGAAGACCCAGTTGAATACAACATGGAGGGTGTAAACCAATCTCAGGTGCGTCCAGAAATCGGCTATACGTTTGCCTCGGGTCTTCGTACCACACTTCGTCAGGACCCCGACATCATCATGGTGGGAGAAATTCGAGACAAGGAAACAGCTCAGCTCGCTATTCAGGCGGCACTTACAGGACACCTCGTACTTTCGACAATACACACCAACAGCGCTATCGGTGTAGTTCCTCGTCTGGTGGACATGGGAGTCGATCCGTATCTCATTGCGCCGACCCTAGCCCTCTCTATGGCACAGCGTCTCGTTGCAAAGCTATGTCCTGACGGAGGTAAAGAGAAACCTCTCGAAGAAGCTATGCAAATAATGGTTCAAAAGCAGTTTGAAGATTTGCCGGCACAATATAAGAAAGATCTTCAAATGAAAGGGAATGTATACGAAGCTGTTCCAACAGCTACGTGTCCAAACGGTGTGCGGGGACGACTTGCGGTGTCAGAAGTGCTTCCTATCGACAAGGAAATTGAACGTGCAATTTTGAATACTCCAACAGAGGAGGCGATTTACAAGCTCGCACGAAGCAAGGGAATGCTCACTATGAAGGAGGATGCGATTATAAAAGCTTTCAATAAGGATATTCCGTTTGAAGAAGTGAATAGACTCTAAAAACGTTGTGATATACTGGATACGTCTTACTAAATACTAACCATACTTTTATGGAACAAAAGAAACTCAGTGTAATGATTGTTGATGACGACAAATTCTTGCTCGGAATGTATTCCTTGAAGTTTCAAAACAATGGTCTTGAAGCAGAAGCTGTTTTGGGATCAGTAGAAGCACTAAAGAAGCTTCGTGAAGGTGCTAATCCAGACATCCTTCTTCTCGACATTATCATGCCGTATATGACAGGTTTGGAGCTTCTCAAGACCATTCGAGAAGAAAACCTTGCATCTCGTTCTGTCGTTATCATGCTCACCAATCAATCAGAAAGTTCTGACATTGAAGCAGCAAAGGCACTCGGTGTAGAGGGTTATATTGTGAAAGCAAGCACCATTCCTTCGGAAGTATTGACTGAGGTGCTCAAGATTTACGAGAAAAACAAGGCGAAAAAGAAATAATTTTTTATAAGAGACGGTCTGGGGCACATTGTCATGAGTGCATAATCAAAAATTGAGGGATAGTCTGCAAAATAGACGACCTGAAATTTCACGAGAGGATGGAGTACCAAAAAGAATTTAGTGATCTTGTACAAATCGTTATAAAAGAGGGGGCATCAGACCTTCATCTTTCAGAAGGCCGGTATCCTATGATACGCGTGTCTGGTTTTTTGGTTCCGCTCATGAACAAAAAAATCATCACAAAGGAAGACACTGCAGGGTTTATGAGTGTTGTCCTTTCTCCTGATGATAAAAATTTATTTCTTAAAAACAAAGAAATAGACTTTTCATATACCTACAAAGACCTCGCTCGTTTTCGAGGAAATGGTTTCTTTCAGCAGGGAAGTATTTCTTTTGCCTTTCGTTTGATTCCAAAAAAGATTCGTACATTCGAGGAGCTCAATTTGCCACCTATTCTCGAGTCATTTACACAGAAACAGCAAGGGTTCTTTCTTGTAGTAGGTCCCGTGGGACACGGCAAGACCACAACCCTCGCCGCGATGATTGATAAAATCAATGAGAGCCGACCGGAGCACATTGTAACCATCGAGGATCCTATTGAATATATTTATCAGCAAAAGAAATCAGTTATTGATCAGAGAGAAGTGCGTTTGGACACACAGGACTTTTCTACGGCTCTCCGTAGCGTGTTTCGTCAGGACGTTGACGTGATTCTCATCGGTGAAATGCGTGGTACTGATACTATCGGTACCGCTGTTACCGCCGCAGAAACGGGACATTTGGTTTTTTCAACACTTCACACCAACAATGCCGCTCAAACCATAAACCGTATTATCGACTCATTCCCAGGAACACAGCAGGATCAAATTCGTATTCAGCTCGCCTCTACTCTCACGGGTATTTTTTCACAGCGTCTCATTCCTCGTATTTCAGGAGGACTCATTCCTGCGTATGAACTGTTGATTGCTAACACCGCAGTCTCAAACCTTATCCGTGAAAAGCGCGTTCACGAAATTAACACGCTCATTGAAACGGGAAGTGAGAGTGAAATGATTGATATGAACAGATCTCTCGCGGATCTCGTAAGACGTGGTGAAATCACTGCTGAAAATGCCTTTATTTATTCTCCAAATCCAAAAGTTCTCGAGCGTCTGATGTAGACACGTGATAAAATAAGTACACTATGTTATTTAAATACAGCGCACTAGATCAAAAAGGAAACAAGAATCAAGGAAGTATTGATGCTATTAGCCTTGAGGTTGCGATTTCTTCTCTTCAAAAACGCGGGCTTATCATTAGTTCGATTAATCCAGCGGACAAAGGTTCTTTTTTTGAGCGTGATTTCGTCATTTTTAATGGTGTTTCGTCAAAAGACATTGTGGTGTTGTCGAGACAAATGTCGACATTGTTTCAGGCGCAAGTTTCGGCACTTCGTGTGTTTCGACTGATCGCAACGGAAGTTGAAAATAAAACACTTGCTCGTGTGCTCACCGAGGTGGCAGATGATTTGCAAGGAGGTAGCCCTATCTCACGAGCGCTCTCAAAGCATCCAAAAATCTTTTCTGAGTTTTATGTGAACATGGTGCGTTCGGGAGAGGAGTCGGGAAAACTCGATGAAATATTCTCATATCTTGCGGATCATCTTGATCGTACATATGAAGTGAACTCAAAAGCTCGCAACGCTCTCATCTACCCAGCATTCGTTATCTTCACTTTCGTTACGGTGATGATACTCATGCTTACGCTCGTTATTCCAAAAATTAGCGCTATTTTGCTCGAATCTGGTCAAGAAATACCTTTTTACACCAAAATCGTTATTGGTATAAGCTCATTCTTTGTAAACTACGGTTTCTTTGTGGTTATCGCGCTCATTGTGGGCGGATTCTTCCTCATGAGATTTCTCAATACACAATCAGGAAAGCGTGCACTCGATGAGCTCAAGATACAAATTCCTTTTGTAAAAGTTTTGTATCAAAAACTCTACCTTTCACGTATTTCCGACAACATGAATACTATGCTTATTTCAGGAATTCCCATGGTACGCGCGCTTGAGCTGACTTCGGGGGTGGTAGGGAATCAGATTTATCGGGATATTTTGGATAATGCTATGGAATCGGTGAAAGCCGGTAAGTCCGTGTCAGACGCTCTCACGGGCAGAAAGGAAATCCCTTCTATTATGATTCAAATGATTAAGGTGGGAGAGGAAACAGGAGAACTCGGTAGTATTTTGAAAACCCTTTCAACGTTTTATCGCAGAGAGGTTATCAACGCAGTCGATACGCTTGTGGATTTGATTGAGCCCGTCATGATTGTGCTTCTCGGTTTGGGTGTAGGTTTTCTCCTCTCATCGGTGCTCATACCTATCTACAATATTTCAAGCAATATTTCGTAAACCAGCTAGTTTTTGCTTTTTACTATCAGCTAGTAGCAAGGAACAGTCATTGTTTATCCCCATGCGTCTTGTATAGATAAATCACTATCCTGTATACTATAGGAGCCGATTATCAAAACGGCGTTTCATTCCCGGCCCGCCCAAGTATTTGGAAAGTATCGAATGTTTGAGCGGGAAGTGAGGAATGAGCGTTATTATTAGTTAGTTTTTATTAAGCGTTTAGAATATATTATGAAGAATACAAAAGGTTTTACATTGATCGAGCTTCTTGTCGTGATCGCTATCATCGGTATTCTTTCTTCAGTTGTGCTTGCATCTTTGAACACAGCTCGAGGAAAGGGTGCTGACGCAGCTATCAAGTCAAACCTCGCAAACATTCGTGCTCAGGCAGAAATCCTCTATGATAGTAACGGTATTTATGACATTGATGGTACTGCAACTCAATCTGCCGTAGGTGCTTGTACAGCAGGGGGAACAGCTGGCTCACTCTTTGCAGATCCGGTTATTAATGGTCAGATTGCTTCTGCTTCAAACTCAAGCGGTGGATATACAAACACAGGGTGTGTTGTAGCAGCCAATGCGACTGCATGGGCTGTTTCTGTTCCACTCAAGACGCTCACCACTACTAGCTGGTGTGTTGATTCAACAGGTGCTTCGAAGGTGGTTACTCCCGCAGGTGTCGACAGGGGTTTCAGCGGTTCTGCGTGTAAATAGTCTTGACTGTGTGACCAAAAAACCACCTTACGTATAGCGGGTGGTTTTTTGTTTTGCTATACTAGAAGGGTAATTGTGCTCATGGCTATCCGCCCAAGTGTTTGAATCTCTCGAATATTTGAGCGGGAAGTGCCATGGTACATACGTTATCAATTTATCCTTATCACATTAGTCTTATGAAGAATACAAAAGGTTTTACCTTAATCGAGCTTCTTGTCGTGATTGCTATCATAGGCCTCCTTTCGTCTGTAGTGCTCTCTGCACTCAACACAGCTCGAGGAAAGGGTGCTGACGCAGCTATCAAGTCAAACCTCGCAAACATTCGTGCTCAGGCAGAGATCCTCTATGATACTCAAGGTTTTTATGACATTGATGCTACAGCAACTGCGGTTGCAGTAGCAGCCTGTACTTCGGGAGGCGCGGCGAACTCGCTTTTTGCAAACTCTGTTATTAACGGTCAAATACTCTCTGCGGTTAACTCAAGCACTGGTGGAACATACACCAACACAGGATGTGTTGTTGCCGCAAACGCTACTGCGTGGGCAGTTTCTGTTCCTTTGAAAACAACCCCTACTAACAGCTGGTGTGTTGACTCAACAGGAGCTTCAAAGTCAGTTACTCCTGCAGGTGTCGACAGAGGTTTCAGTGGTTCCGCATGTAAGTAGTTTTCGACTTATTTTTTACAAAAAACCACTCGCACATAGCGGGTGGTTTTTTGTTTTGCTATACTAAATAGACATTAAATTAAACATATGAAAAAACAAAATCGTGGTTTTACCCTTATTGAACTCCTCGTCGTGATCGCTATCATCGGTATTTTGTCTTCGGTTGTTATGTCGTCACTCAACACAGCTCGCGGAAAGGGTGCGGACGCTTCAGTGAAGGCTAATCTCGCAAACATTCGTGCTCAGGCAGAGCTTGTGTATGACAATAGTGGAAACTATGGAACGGCATTTGCTGTTGCAGATTGTGCGGGAGCCGCAGTGGATACTCTTTTTGGAAATGCTGTGATCGCCAATCAAATCGCAGTTGCTAAAACAGCGAGTGGAGGACTCTCAGCATGTCTCTCTACAGGTTCACCTACAGCAAATAACTGGGCGGTTGCTGTTCAGCTCAAGTCTGATCTCTCAAAAGCTTCGTGTGCCGATAGTTCTGGTGCATCTCGTCAAATTGATAATGGTGGTACTGCGTACGACCAAACAACTCTTAATGCAGAAATCGCGGGTGCTGTCTGTAGTAACTAGTTAACTAAGGTATTTAGAAAATATGCCATACTTTTTTTTAAACAGTAGTTTTAAAACAAAAAAAGGCTTTACGTTAATCGAACTCCTCGTGGTGATCGCTATTATTTCTCTCTTGTCTGGTGTTGTTTTGTCATCTCTTAATTCCGCTCGTACAAAAGCAAATGACAATGCGGTAAAAGCACAGATGAAACAGTTCGCTATTCAGGCAGAGGTTTACAGAGATTCAAACTCTACGTTTGGTCAAAGTGTTACGTTGTGTACCAACGGTGTTTTCGGAGATGCAAAAAGCATTGAGATTCGTAGTGCTATGCAAGCACAAGCAGATCCTTCTGCGGTATTTGTTTGTAATACTGATACTACTGGTACAAAATGGGCGCTTTCCATATCGGCACTTAGGGGTGGGGGATCATGGTGTATAGATAACTCAACTGGCTGGTTTAAAGCGGGTACATCACAGGCTACAGGTGTCTGTAATTAACGATACGTTGTACTATGTATAGTATGAATTTTAAAAACACAAAGCAGGTGTCTCGTAATCAAGGCTTTACTTTAATCGAGCTCCTTGTTGTTCTCGCTGTTGTGGGAACACTCACTGCTATAGTTGTCACGTCAGCCGTTGTGTCTCGTGCAAATGCTCGCGACTTGCGAAGGGTATCTGATATGAAGGAAATACAATTGTCTCTTGCTGTGTATTATGACGTACGAAAAGAATATCCTATTGAAGATACGGGAAATTATACTGCACCTCTTCTTGTAAGTGGGGGATATTTGAAGGCGTGGCCAACAGATCCAGCTTCTGCGGGAAGTGGTTATCGTTACAAGAGAGATCCGTCACGAAAAAAGTATTGTTTAGGCGTTGTGCTTGAATCAAAAACACCAACAGATATCGAGGATAACAGTACAAATCCGAGCTGTGTGATTACGACAACTGGTTTTTCTCCGTCTGCTTTTTATAAGGTATGGCGCTAGTATGGAATATGTTTTTTTGATTTGGTTTTTTTGTCTCGGTATTATTGTGGGGAGTTTCCTCAATGTTGTGATTGTGCGTTTCAACACAGGTCTTTCTTTTACGAAGGGTAGATCTATGTGTTTTTCTTGTGGTAAATCGCTCGGTTTTTTTGAGCTTATTCCTCTCGTGAGTTTTGTGGTACAGGGCGGTAGGTGTCGTGGCTGTAAATCAAAACTTTCACCTCAGTATTTTTTGGTGGAACTGCTCACTGGTTTAACATTTGTTTCTGTTTTTTTGACTATACATCCGAGTGATGTGACAAGCTGGCTCATTTTGTTTTTAACACTAGTTGTCTTTTCTCTTTTGATTGTTATTGTCGCCTACGATATACGGCACATGAGCATACCCAATGTGTTTTCCTACACGTTTGCAGGACTTTCTCTAGGTATTCTCTTTTTGAAAGAGTATCCCGTGATGCCATCAGTTCCTGATATGCTCTCGGGGATTATTCTCTCGGCGTTCTTTCTTTTTTTGTGGCTGGTGACTAAGGGAAAGGGGATTGGACTAGGTGATGCAAAACTTGCTTTGGGTATGGGGTGGTTTTTGGGACTTTCTTCTGGTGTTGCATCTTTATTTTTGGCTTTTTGGATAGGTACTGTGTATGTTTTTGCATACATGGCGTGGCAAAAATG
>CAZLHP010000009.1:21977-26803 GCA_964559755.1 uncultured Candidatus Saccharibacteria bacterium | reverse complement strand
AGGGAGGTACTGTTCGAGATGCATCAAAAATCGTTACGATTTCTCTTGCTCACGTTGAGTACGAGTCAGACACACGTCACTACGCTCACATCGACGCTCCAGGACACGCTGACTACATCAAGAACATGATTACTGGTGCCGCTCAAATGGACGGTGCTATTCTCGTGGTATCAGCAATTGATGGTCCTATGCCTCAGACACGTGAACACATTCTTCTTGCAAAACAAGTTGGAGTTCCAAAGATTGTTGTATTCCTCAACAAGTGTGACGCTGTAGAAGACAAGGATCTCATCGACCTCGTTGAAGACGAAGTTCGTGGCCTCCTTACTCACTACGGTTTTGACGGAAAGGCTACTCCTGTTATTCGTGGATCAGCTCTCAAGGCTCTTGAGGCGAAAGACAATACAGACGAGTGGGCAAAGAAAATCAAGGAGCTCATGTCAACTCTTGACTCATACATTCCTATGCCAGAGCGCCAGATCGACAAACCATTCCTCATGCCTATCGAAGACATTTTCTCAATCGAAGGTCGTGGAACTGTGGTAACTGGACGTATCGAACGTGGACAGGTAAAGGTTGGAGATGAAGTTGAAATTGTCGGTATCAAGCCAACAGCAAAGACAACCATCACTGGTATTGAAATGTTTAATAAACAACTTCAATCTGGTATTGCTGGAGACAACGCAGGAGTTCTTCTCCGTGGTACAGCAAAGGACAGTGTTCATCGTGGACAGGTTCTTGCAAAGACAGGTTCTGTAAATCCTCACACTGAATTCGAAGCAGAGGTATACATCTTGAAGAAGGAAGAAGGAGGACGTCATACTCCATTCTTCAATGGATACAAGCCTCAGTTCTACTTCCGTACAACTGACGTAACTGGTGAAGTAACCCTTAATCCTGGCGTTGAAATGGTTATGCCTGGAGATACTGTTACCTTCAAGGTAGTCCTTACTGCTCCAATCGCGCTCGAAGAAAAGATTCGTTTCGCTATTCGTGAAGGAGGAAAGACTGTAGGTGCAGGAGTTGTAACAAAGGTGGTAAAATAAGCTTAAGGCTTGACCTCTGGTCTTTTGTAGGCTAATCTCAAGCAACATTAAAAACATTATGGCTGTCGCAGAAACAAAGAAAACAACAAAGAAGAAGGTGGCGGTGAAAGCAGACGCTTCTCCGCGCCTAAGAATCCGCGTACGTGCATATGAGAACAAAATTCTCGATGCATCAGTAAAGCAGATTATTGATACTGCGATGCGTTATGATGTGCAGGTTCTTGGGCCTATTCCTCTCCCAACAGAGATAAAGAAATATACGGTAAACCGCTCTTCATTCGTCTACAAAAATGCGCGAGAACAATTTGAGATGCGAGTGCACAAGCGCCTTATCGATATTTTGAATCCTAATCCAAAGATAATCGAAGCTCTCACAAACTTGTCTATGCCTTCTGGTGTAAACATTGATGTGAAGATGATCTAACAACAACAAAAAATCCCCTTCAGGGGATTTTTTGTTGCATGGGGTAGGGTGGGTGTTTGCGACCAAAAATCAGTGACAGTTGCACGATTTATAATCCTAGTGTAGTATCCTATGACAACAAGGCATACGCCTGTTTTTAGTTTTAAAAGAGAGCCTACAGGGTCTTATGCCCCGCGCTCGCGCAACAATTCACCCATATGAAATGTATACTTGGTACAAAGCAAAAAATGACACAGGTCTTTGATGACCTAGGAAATGCATATCCAGCAACTGTTATTTCTGCTGGTCCTGTAAAAGTTATTCAGGTAAAGACAAAGGCTACTGATGGATATGATGCTATTCAGGTCGGTTTCGGTGAGCAAAAAGAGTCTCGTATCAACAAAGCTCAGATTGGACACGCGAAAGGTTTGGGAAACTTTAGATTCGTTCAAGAGTTTCGTGTTTCAGCTGATGTTGTTGCTTCAGCTAAAGCGGGAGATACTATTGACCTCGGTTCTTTTGCAGTAGGAGACAGAGTGACCATTAGCTCAAAGTCAAAAGGAAAAGGTTTCCAAGGTGTGGTAAAGCGCCATCACTTCAAAGGAGGTAGCCGTACTCACGGACAGAAACACTCTGAGCGTGAACCAGGTACTATTTCTGGAGGTGGAGGTCGTGCGGGAGGTCGTGTAGCAAAAGGTATGCGCATGGCAGGACGCATGGGTGGAGACAATGTTACTGTAAAGAATCTCAAAGTACTTCAGGTGCACAAAGACACAAATGAGCTTGTGCTTGAAGGGTCGTTGCCGGGCGTACGAGGAGTACTCGTTACGATTCAAGGTTAATTTTTAATATAACTACTATGGAAGCAATCGTATACAAAACAACAGGTAAAGAAGCAGGAAAGGTTAAACTCCCTCAGGATATTTTTGGTTTGCCATGGAATGCAGACCTCGTACATCAGGTTGTTGTTTCAATGCAATCAACTGCTCGTCAGCCTATTGCTCATACAAAGACTCGTGGTGAAGTACGCGGAGGAGGAAAGAAGCCTTGGCAGCAAAAGGGTACAGGTCGTGCACGTCACGGATCAACCCGTTCTCCTATCTGGGTTGGTGGAGGTGTCGCACACGGTCCTCGTAACGACAAGGTATATGATCGTAAAGTAAACAAGAAGATGAAAACTAAGGCTTTGTTTACTATCCTTTCTCAAAAAGTAAAAGAAGGTAAGGTTGTATTCATTGAGTCTCTCTCAATGAAAGAACCAAAGACACGCGAAGCAAAGGCTATCATTGATGCTATTTCTAAAATCGAAAGCTTCAAGAAAATAACTATGAAGAAAAAGAATGCTGCGATTTTTGCTCTTTCTCGTAAGGACAGCATGATTGAGAAAAGCTTCCAGAACATTGGATCAGTTTCGATAGAAGAACTTCGAAACATTAACCCTCTTGATCTTTTGAGCTCTACATTCCTCGTTATTGAGAATCCAGAAGAGTCTATAAAGGTGCTCGAGTCTAAAATCTAACAAACATATATGGCATTATTTGGAACAAAAAAGAATACAGTAGAAAAAAAGAAGGTTGAGAAGAAAACTCAACAGAAATCTTCTGATGTAACAACTCATCCTGTTAATTCGAGTGTTATTGTCCGTCCTTACATTACAGAGAAGGCAGGTCTTCTCGCTGAGAAAAGAGTGTATACCTTTGAAGTTGCTCCTTCTGCAAACAAGGTTACTATTGCTCAAGCAATTGCTGCTATTTACAAGGTTGTTCCTGTAAAAATCGCCATTGTTACTATTAAACCTCACACACGTATGTTCAAGAACCGCATACAAGGAAAGACAGCAGGTGCAAAAAAGGCATATGTGTATCTCAAAGAGGGAGACACAATAGATTTTATTTAATTTAAACGAACATGAAGACGTATAAACCAACAAGTCCTAGCCGTCGCGGAATGCAGACGATTGACTTCAAAAAATATTTGACGACACAGGATCCTGTGAAGTCTTTGACGACTGGAGTAAAGCGTCCTGTTGGACGTAACCATCATGGTCGTATTACCGTGAGACACAAGGGAGGTGGTCACAAAAGACTTCTCCGTGATGTTGATTTCTCATATGGAAAGAGAAATATTCCTGCTACTGTAAAATCTATTGAATACGATCCAAGCCGTTCAGGATTTATTGGTCTTTTGGCATATAGAGATGGCGAACGTCGTTACGCACTCCTTCCAAAGGGAACAAAGGTAGGTAATGCGCTTATCGCATCAGATACAGCTCCTGTTGTACTCGGAAATGCTTTGCCTTTGAAGAAAATCCCTGTAGGTACTTTTGTTTATAATATTGAGGTTAAGCCACAGGGTGGAGCAAAAGTTGCTCGTAGCGCTGGTGTGTTTGCTCAGGTTGTTGCAAATGACGCGGGATACACTCACATAAAGATGCCTTCATCTGAGATTCGCAAAATTCACGAAGAGTGTTTTGCAAGCATCGGACAGGTTTCAAACGATGAACACTGGCTCATCAATTCTGGAAAGGCAGGACGATCACGATGGCTCGGTATTCGTCCAACTGTTCGAGGTACTGCTCAGAACCCAGTAGACCACCCATACGGAGGAGGTGAAGGACGACAGGGTAGAGGTCTTAGACGCTTGAAGACTCGTTGGGGAAAGCCATCAGGAAAGGGTCAGCGTACTCGAACTCCAAAGAAGTACTCAAACATTTTCATTGTTTCTCGACGCAAGGTTGGAAAAGCAAAGAAGTCAGAATAGTCACAGTACAACTCAAAAATCTTTCAAAAAATCACCTCGTGGTGATTTTTTGTTTTTTGCCAATAAAACAAAGGATTTTTGTGCAGAATTACTATGTGTGTTGTGCTTTGATGCACAAGGTCTTTAACCGTTTGACATTCTTTTTCCTTCTGCTAGGATATGACAACTAGCTTCGGAATAGGCACTACGTCAGATTCTAGGTTAAAGCCTAGTTTTTGTTTTCCGGTTTTCGTAGAACCATAAGCCTAGACGCCCGAGCTTAACAAACATGACACGATCACTTTCAAAAGGACCATATGTAGATGAGCGAGTTTTGAACAAAATCGCTGGAAAGAAACCACAAGAGAGCGGTGTTATTAAGACATGGTCACGAGCATGTCAGATCGCTCCCGAGATGGTTGGTTTTAAGTTCGGAGTTCACAATGGCAGGGAACACGTTGAGGTTCTTGTTACTGAGGAAATGGTAGGACACCGACTCGGTGAATTTTCTCTTACACGCAAGTTCGTTAAACACGGAGGTAAAATGCAGAAAGAGCTTGAGCTCAAGAAAAAGGAAGCTGAGATCGCTTCTGCACAAGCTGCTAAGGCTACCGTGGCAGAGAAAAAGAAAGAATAAA
>CAZLHP010000009.1:0-21877 GCA_964559755.1 uncultured Candidatus Saccharibacteria bacterium | reverse complement strand
ATCGCTTCTGCACAAGCTGCTAAGGCTACCGTGGCAGAGAAAAAGAAAGAATAAAGATCAAGCGTTCTAAACGCTACACCCTAAACCAATCACATGAAAGCATCTCTTAAAAACGCATCACACGCCCCACGAAAAATTCGACTTATAGCGAATCTTATTAAGGGCAAGAAAGTATCTGACGCCTTGGCAACACTTTCTGTTACACCAAAGCGTGCTGCAGGACCTATTGCAAAGCTTTTGAACTCAGCTCTTGCGAATGCAAAGAATACAGGCGTTTCTCTCGAAAACCTTATTGTAAAAGAGTGCCGTGTTGATGGTGGTGCTACTATGAAGCGTTTTATGCCAGGAGCTCGTGGTAGTGCTTTTCCAATACACAAACATATGAGCCATGTTAATCTTCTTTTAGAAGCAAAGATTCCGAAAGTGAAGGCGCTTCCTAAGAAGGCAGACATCGTAACACCAAAGAAATAATTATGTCACATACAGTACACCCATTTTCTCATAGACTCGGTATCATTCGTGATTGGAAATCACGTTGGTTTGCTGAGAGAGGTGCATATCAGAGCTTTTTGAAATCTGACATCCTTTTGCGTGAATTTTTGAATAAACGTTTCCGTGGAGCATACGTTTCTGATGTACAGATTGAACGTAGCCAGAAAATACTCCGTGTCATCATCCGTACGTCACGCCCAGGCGTTATTATTGGACGCAGTGGTGAAGGAGCAACAAAGCTCCGTCAGGACATTTTGAAATTTATTTCAAAACAAGGTCTTGCAAAGCATCAGGAACTCAAAATTGATGTTGAAGAAATCCGTTCACCTGAATCTGACTCAGCTATCGTTGCTCAGATGATTGCAGAAGGACTCGAAAAGCGTCTTCCATTCCGCCGTGTTATGAAGCAAATGGTTGAAAAAGTAATGGCAAACCGAGATGTTAAGGGAGTGAGAATCTGCCTCGGTGGACGTCTTGGTGGTGCAGAAATGGCACGTGTTGAAGATCTCAAAAAAGGCCGTGTTCCTCTACAGACTTTCCGCGCTGATATTGATTTCGCACGTGAAAAGGCTCACATGACATACGGTGACATTGGTATAAAGGTATGGATATACAAAGGCGAGGTTTTCAATAAAAAGGCTTAATTTAATATACTTCCATGTTGCTTCCTAAAAAAGTAAAATTCAGAAAATGGCACGTTATGCGCAAGAATCCAAAGAAGGTGGGAATGGAAACTCGCGGCACAACAGTTGCATTCGGATCTTTTGGACTCAAAGCTATTAGCGCTTTTCGTATTCGTTCAGAACAGATCGAATCAGCTCGAAAAGTTGTTTCTCGTGAGGTAGGAAAGAACGGAAAAATTTGGATTCGTATTTTCCCAGACATGCCATACACTCAAAAGCCAGCCGAAGTAAAACTCGGAAAGGGAAAGGGAGACCTTGCTGGATACTGTGCTCCAGTAAAGCCAGGACGAGTACTCTTTGAGGTTGATGGAGTATCAGAAGAGATAGCACGTGAAGCGCTTCGTAAGGCGGGTACCAAGCTTCCTGTTAAAACAATGATTGTTAGCCGAGACCTTGCGTAAAGCCTTAATTTCCGTAGTATAAATAATCCTATGAAAGACCTTATTAAAAAAACAACAGAAGACCTCGTAAAAGACCTCAGAGAAAAGAGAGAGGCTCTTCGTACCTTCCGTTTTGGTATTTCAGGAGGAAAGGTGAAGAATGTGAAGGAAGGTAAGGGTCTTCGCAAGGAAATTGCTCAGATTCTCACTATTATGTCTTCACGAAAAAATCAATAAGTATCACGTATGAAAAAAACAACAGCAGAAAAAGTAATAGCACAGCCATCTACAGTAAGTAGACCAAAAACCCTCACTGGTAAGGTTGTTTCTGTTGCCATGAAAGATACTATTGTTGTGCTCGTAGATCGTTATGTAAAGAATGAGAAATATCAGAAATTCCTCACGATTTCAAAGAAGTACAAAGCACATGATGCTGGTAATACAAAGAAAATGGGCGAGACGGTAACCATCGTCGAAACACGACCTATTTCAAAAGATAAGCATTTCAAAGTCGTTTAGAAAAATTTTAGGTCTCAGGTGTCAGCTTCTAGGGCGGAAAAAGATAGTCTTCCCTGAAAGCTGAAACCTAAAACCAATCACATATGATTCAACCACGTTCCATCGTAATAATTGCAGACAATACGGGCGCAAAAATTGGCCGTATTTTCAAGGTGCTTGGTAGCTCAAAGAAGCGCTATGCTGAACTTGGAGAAGTGGTTGTTCTTTCTGTTCAAAAAGCAGAACCTCGTAAATCAGTAAAGAAGAAGGATGTTCTCCATGCCGTTGTTGTTCGCCAGAGAAAACCATTTCGTCGAAATGATGGATCATATGTACGTTTTGATGAGAATGCAGTGGTTATTCTAGAAAAGGGAAAGCGTGAGCCTCTCGCGGGACGTGTGTTCGGTCCGATTCCACGCGAGATTGCCGAGGCAGGTTTCAAAACTATTGCGTCACGTGCGCCTGAGATTGTTTAAATACTAACTATACTTATATGCACGTAAAAAAAGGAGATAAAGTAATGGTACTCACAGGAAAGGACAAAGGCGTAACCGGCGAAGTGGTTAAGTCATTGCCTTCAAAAAACAAAGTCATTGTTGCTGGAGTAAACAAAATAAAGAAGCATCAGCGTGCAACAAAGCGCGGATCAAAAGGTCAAATAATTGAAAAAGAGATGCCTCTTCACGTTTCAAACGTAGTACTTGCCAAGGAAGCAAAGGCAAAAACCTCAAAGGAATAATAATTTCATTACATTACTATGAAAACAATGAAAGAAAAACAAAAGGATGCATTCACTACTCTCAAAAAAGAGTATGGCTATGCAAATATCATGCAGGCACCTTCTATCACAAAGGTAGTAGTTTCTGCTGGTGTTGGATCTCTCAACAAAGACAAAAAGAAGGTTGAGCTCGTTGGTGATAGGCTTTCAAAAATTACAGGACAGAAGGCGGCACTCCGTACATCAAAGAAATCTATTGCGGGATTCAAGTCTCGCGAGGGTGATCCTGTGGGATATCAGGTAACCTTGAGAGGGGATCGTATGTGGAACTTTCTCGAAAAGCTTGTAAACGTTGCGATTCCTCGAACAAAAGACTTTCGCGGTCTCAATCGTACAGCGGTTGATGGTATGGGCAACTTTACTATCGGTATTCGTGAAAACAGCATATTTCCTGAGACTGCAGAGGAAGAGCTCAAGGATGTCTTTGGTCTTGCGGTAACTCTTGTTACTTCAATTAAAAACCCAAAGGAAACCTTGGCTTTTCTTGAGCACCTCGGTTTTCCGATCAAGAAGGTTTAATATCGTTCTTTAGAGCCTTGGTTTTGTTTGACAGGGAGGTGGTGCTTTGCTAGTATGAGCCCCAAAGCTTTCACCAAGGCTTTTTATTTTTCTGGTAAGTTTTTTAATTAATTATGGCTAAAACATCTGTTATCGCACGCGCAGCTAAGAAACCAAAGTTCAGTTCACGAACTGTCCGACGTTGTTTTCGCTGTGGTCGAAAGAACGGATTTATGCGTGATTTCGGGCTTTGTAGAATTTGTTTCCGCGAGCTCGCAAATGACGGCCTTATCCCCGGAATAAAGAAGTCTTCTTGGTAAAAAACAATGACACACGATACTATTTCAGATTTCATCATACAGATAAAAAACGGTAGCTCTGCAAAGAAAGAGTCAGTGCTTATTCCATATTCAAATCTCAAGTTTGCTATCGCTCAGAAACTTTCAGAAAAAGGATACGTAAAGACTCCTGTAAAGAAAGGCAAGAAAGTAACAAAGTTTGTTGAAGTAGGTCTTATCTACTCAGAAGACGGAGCACCACGTATTTCAGATCTCGCGCGCCTCTCAAAACCTTCAAAGCGATTGTATATCGGTTCTGCAGAGATTCGTCCTGTAAAGCAGGGATACGGTAGTCTCATCCTTTCAACTCCTCAGGGAATTATGTCAGATGATGAGGCTCGAAAGGCAAAGGTCGGAGGAGAGATTCTCTTCAAAATTTGGTAAACGGAAATTAGTTAGCAGGTTTCAGGTGTCAGCTTCTAGGGCGGAAAAAGATAGTCTTCCCTGAAAGCTGAAACCAGAAAGCTAACACCTTATTAAAAAAATATGTCACGCGTAGGAAAAAAACCAATTGCGATTCCAGAAAAAACAGACGTTACGTTTGATGGTTATACTCTTACCGTAAAAGGCCCTCTCGGTTCTATTTCTCGTATTGTAAAGCCTGACGTGAAAATTGATATCAAGGACGGAATTGTTCTTGTAAGCACTGTTCGAAGCGAGGCATTTCCTCTCTGGGGAACATATGCAGCTCATGTAAAGAACATGCTCAAAGGGGTACATACTCTCTACCAAAAGAAGCTCATTGTAGAAGGCATCGGTTTTAAGTCTGATGTAAAAGGTTCAGATCTCAATCTCGCTCTCGGTTTTTCTCATCCTGTATCAGTACCTATTCCAGCAGGTCTCAAGGTTACTGCAGACAAAAACATCATTTCTATTTCAGGTATCGACAAGGAGCTCGTAGGAGCTTTCGCTTCAGAGATTCGTTCTCTCAAGAAGCCTGAACCATACAAGGGTAAGGGTATTCGATATGAAGCCGAAGTTATCCGTCGTAAGCAAGGTAAGAAAGCAGCGTAATTTTTATGAAAAATATTAAACTCATCAAGCGAGTGCGTCTTCACGCAAAAATACGAACCAAGGTTTCAGGAACAGCTGAAGTCCCTCGTCTTTCTGTTTTCCGTTCAAACACTGGAGTGTATGCTCAGTTGATTGATGACGTAACAAAGAGCACTGTTGTCTCTGCTTCATCAAAAGACATCAAGGGCAAGAAGACAAAGGTAGAGCAGTCTACTCTTGTTGGTGGTGAAATTGCAAAACTCGCTCTTGCTAAGGGTATAAAGAAGGTGGTTTTTGATCGCGGAGGTTTTAAATTTGCTGGACGCGTAAAGGCACTTGCTTCTGGCGCACGAGAAGGAGGACTTGTATTTTAAAAAACTATGACAACCGAAAACACAACACAAGCTCAGACAGAGACAAAGGTAGAGGCTAAGCCTCTTGACCACGCTACCCAGGCTCCTCGCCGTGGTGGTGATCGTGGTGGCAAGGGAGGTGGTAGACGAAGAGAAGGTGATCGTGCTCCACGCACAAAGCCAGAGTTCGATAGTACTATGCTCAATATTCGACGCGTGTCTCGTACCGTTTCTGGAGGTAGACGCTTTAGCTTTAGCGTTGCTCTCGTAGCAGGTAACAAAAAAGGCATGGTAGGTGTTGGTCTCGGAAAGGCAGGTGACACCGCTCTCGCTATCGATAAAGCTATGCGTGATGCAAAAAAGAACATGGTGAAAATCAACACCACAAAGGATATGTCTATTCCTCATGAGGTTTTTGCAAAGTACGCAAGTGCTCGCGTTATGCTTATTCCTGCAAAAGATCGTGGAATCGTAGCCGGATCTGCAACTCGTAACGTTATTGAACTTGCTGGTATAAAGAATATCGTTGCAAAAATAATTTCTCCATCAAAAAACAAACTCAACATTGCTCGTGCAACAATCATGGCACTCAAAGGTCTTCATCTTGTACGTCCTACCCGTGTTTCTTCTCCTCGTGCTTCAGCTGAGATAAAATAATTTTACTATCATGCAACTCAACAACCTTATCCGAAAAACACCAAATAAGAAGAGCGTATCCGTAGGCCGTGGGGGAAAGCGCGGAAAGACATCAGGACGTGGAACCAAGGGGCAAAATGCTCGTTCTGGACGTAAGAAGCGACCAGAGCTCCGTGACTTTATTAAGCGTTTTCCAAAGCTTCGTGGACGAGGTGTTGGAGGTCTCAAGACATTCGTACCGTATTCACACGTGGTATCTCTCGCAAGTATCGAGGCAGTCTTTAAGGCGGGCGAGTCTGTGTCTCCTGAGACACTCGTTGCTCACAACCTCGTTTCTTTGGTAAATGGAAACTATCCAAAGATCAAGATTCTCTCTGACGGTGAGATTACAAAGAAACTTACTGTTTCTGGCTGTGCAACATCAGCGTCTGCTAAAGCAAAGATAGAAAAAGCGGGAGGAAGTGTGAGATAATTACTCCACGGTCTCTTTTCGTTTAAACAGACCGTCTGTGGTAATTAATTCGTAATTGCAAATCCCTTATGAACGCATTTATAGACAAACTGAACTTGGTTTTTAGAGACAGCGGACTTCGTAAGCGTGTTCTCTTTATCTTTGGAGCTCTTGCGATTTTTAGACTTCTTACACATATTCCGATTCCTGGTATTGATGTCGTACGACTTCAAACTCTTTTCGAGGGAAGCCAGTTCCTCGGTCTCCTCAACTTGTTTTCTGGAGGTGGCTTGTCAAACCTCTCTATCGTCATGCTCGGTGTTGGTCCATACATCACCGCATCGATTATTATGCAGCTTTTGACCATTATGGTGCCAAAGCTCAAGGCTATGTACCAAGAGGAAGGAGAGGCAGGACGTGCTCGTTTTGGACAGTATTCTCGTCGTCTCACTCTTCCTCTCGCTCTTCTTCAGGGATTCTCTTTCCTTATTCTTTTGGAACGTCAGGGTGTTGTTTCAACACTCACCCCGTTTGATTTTATTGTAAACGTAATTGTGGTTACTGCTGGTTCTGTATTTCTCATGTGGCTCGGTGAGCTCATGTCTGAGTTCGGTATCGGTAACGGAACATCACTTATCATTTTCTCAGGTATCGTAGCTTCACTTCCTCGTACGGTTACAAACCTTATCGCTGCGTACGATCCTTCACAAATTCCTCTCTACCTCGGTTTTGCTGCGGTAGCGGTTGCTGTGATTTATGCGGTGGTGGTAGTCACTGAAGCAGAGCGTCCAATTCCTGTGACCTATGCAAAGCAGGTGAGGGGAACAAAGGTATACGGAGGAATCTCTACTTATCTTCCTCTTCGTGTAAATCAGGCAGGAGTGATTCCAATCATCTTTTCATTATCTATGCTCCTTTTCCCTCAGATGATTTTTAACTTTTTGTCGAGCGCGACAAATCCAACACTCAAGATGATTTCTTCAGCTGGTTTGAGTATCATCAACAATCCGTGGATCTACGACTCTGCATACTT
The DNA here is from genome assembly GCA_964559755.1 of uncultured Candidatus Saccharibacteria bacterium. Lineage (GTDB taxonomy): Bacteria > Patescibacteriota > Minisyncoccia > Phycocordibacterales > UBA6065 > CAIMLU01. Next base: position 14,744 of record CAZLHP010000009.1, on the reverse strand, counting down.
CCTTCTTGTTTTTGCTTTCACTTATTTCTACACAGCGATTACTTTTGATCCTGTAATGATTTCAGACAACCTCCAAAAGTCAGGAGCTTTTGTTCCTGGTGTTCGCCCTGGTCAGCCAACCGCAGAACATCTCTCAAAGATTGTGACTCGCATTACGCTTGTCGGCGCAAGCTTCTTGGGATTCATCGCGGTATTGCCACTTCTCATGCGATCAGTAACTGGAATTACTACCTTGGCTCTCGGTGGAACAGCTATGCTCATTGCGGTATCCGTAGTGCTTGATCTCGTAAAGAAGATTGATGCTCAGTTATCAATGCGAGAATACTAAATCAGAAAAATATAAAAAAGACCCCCTCACAAAGAGGGGGTCTTTTTTATTTCTATTTTTAAGTATAGACTGAAACCATGAAACAAATCACATGTGTGTTTTTTGGTAAGTCCGGCTCGGGTAAGGGTACTCAAGCCGACCTTTTATTAAAAAAATTGGCAGAGGTTGATACGGTAAACAAGGCTATTTATGTAGAAACAGGGGCTCGTTTTCGTTCGTTCGTAAAGGATACATCTTCGTTTACCGCTCACAAAGTAAAGGAGGTTATGTCTGCAGGGGGTCTCATGCCGGCTTTTTTCCCTGTGTGGATGTGGACAGGTCTTTTGATTGACGAAATTGTTACAGGAAATGAACACATGGTTTTGGATGGTTTGTCTCGTCGACCGGATGAGGCTCCAATTCTCGATTCTGCAATACAGTTTTATCAGAGGAAAAAACCTGTCATCTTGTTTCTCGATGTGCATCACCATGTTGCAAAGGATCGTTTACTTAAACGAGGTAGACATGATGATAAACACGAAGAAATCGACAAACGTTTGGCGTGGTTTGATAGTGAGGTGATGAAAGCGGTTTCGTATTTTAAACACAATCCGTACTATACGTTTATTTCTATAAACGGTGATCAGACGATAGAAAATGTACACAAAGACATTGTGAAAGCGCTCGAGTTATAACAGGGTTTATGTCTATTACTATAAAAAAACCAGAAGAAATAGAAATACTACGTGAGGGTGGCAAACGTCATGCTCTCATTCTTTCTGCTGTTGCAAAAAAGGTTGTTCCGGGTGTTTCGACAAAAGAGCTTGATGACTATGCACAGAAACTTATATCCGAAGGCGGGGACACGTCTGCTTTTTTGGGATACAAACCACAAGGAGCTCGTCGTCCTTTTCCTGCAAGCATGTGCATCTCTGTAAACGATGCGGTTGTACACGGCATTCCCAATGAAAATCCTATTATTTTAAATGAGGGAGATGTTGTGTCTCTTGATATGGGCCTTATACACAAAGGGCTCATTACTGATATGGCAGTGACTGTTCCTGTAGGAAAAATAGACACTCTCTCAAGAAAATTAGTAAAGGTGACCGAGGAATCGTTGCGTCGAGCTATTTCTGCATGCAGGGGTGGGGGAACCACAGGCGATATTGGTCATGCTGTAGAGGAATGTGTCACATCACAAGGCCTCACTATTATTGAGGAGCTTGCTGGGCACGGTGTGGGCTACAAGGTACACGAGGATCCATACGTACCAAATTATGGTGAACCAGGAGAAGGGGACGCATTACGTCCTGGAATGGTTATTGCTATTGAGCCTATTGTTACTTTGGGAAAGGATGGTATTCGCCTCGATTCTGATGGGTACACCTATCGCACAACTGATGGTAGGAAAAGCGCACACTTCGAACACACGGTACTTATAACAGAAGATGGTTGTGAGGTTTTAACAAAATAAAAAACATACGTATGCAACATCCAAAAAATGAACGAACACTCGTGTTACTAAAACCCGATACCCTTCAGCGTTCGCTTGTGGGGGAGGTGATTGAACGGTACGAACGCATAGGTCTCAAAATTGTTGCTCTCAAGATGCTTGTACCAAGCCCTGATCACATAGAGCAACACTATACTATTGATCCAGAGTGGAGAAAAAAGACAGGAGAAAAGACGATAAAAGGTTATCTCGACAAAGGACTCACTCCTCCTATTACTGACCCTTTGAAAATAACAGAGCTTCTTTTGGGAAAGCTCAAAAAGTACATGACGAGCGGGCCGGTTATCGCTATGGTTCTCGAAGGTGCACACGCGGTAGCGATTGTGAGGAAAATTACAGGCGGAACGGAGCCATTGACCTCAGATGTCGGTACTATTCGCGGGGATTATGTTTTGGACTCATACTACATGTCTGATTTAGACAAACGTTCTGTTCGAAACCTCATTCATGCATCTGGTTCCGTTCCCGAAGCACAAAAAGAGATTGTGCACTGGTTTTCAGAGAAGGAATTGATTGATTATCGGCACATTCAGGAGGAAATACTCTACGACGTTAATTTGGACGGTAAAAAAGAATAAATACAAAAAATCTACACACTATGTTGTAGATTTTTTGTATACAGATGTCAATGTTTTTCTTTTCTGAAATTTGGTTTTGTGGTTTGTTTGTATTTTTATTTGTATCGTGGAAAAGAGGGGAGTATACTACTGGTAGGGTTATTTGAAATATTAACTCTATAACTTTTGTTAAGGGAGACTTACTATCATCTGATGCCTTGGTATCAGATTGCGGTCACCCACCTAGTATATTACTAGGGACAATATTTCGAATAACCCAGAAAAAAACCGACAAAAGTCGGTTTTTTTCGTGGACATATTCATATATAAGATTATTTCTTTTTCGTGTACACTATATCTGTTACTTTTTTACATTTTTCCATGTTTAATATATTCTTTTGGCCGATGTTTATTGTGGTTTCTGTGGTGGCAGTGCTTCATAGTGTGGCTATTGATCAGGCGTATTACTGGACATTACCTTGGTATGACATCATGATGCACTTTTTGGGTGGTGTATGGTTAGCTTTTTTCATTTTTTGGATACACGTAACAAAACCTCTTCCGTTTAAGCTGGGAGTAGCGCAGGTTCTCTTGTTTGTAATCGGCGTCGGGCTTTTGTGGGAAGCGTATGAGCTTTTTTTCAAAATGACTTTTGTGGGTGATCCTGAATATCCCTTTGATACATCACTCGATCTTGTTATGGATACCCTGGGAGGTGTTGTTGCTTTTGTTATTAGTAAGTTTTTGTTTGTTCGTGGAAAAACAGAGACATCTATAGATTCTTCTCATGTCTAAAAAAATTATCTTTGCTCCGTACGGTGCGGTAGGAAATGCGACTGGTGCGAATTTTCTTTTTAAAACAGAAAAGACCTCTTTTTTGGTTGATTGTGGTCTCGTTCAGGGTTCTCGCTACGCGATGGATGAGAACAGGGAAGTGCTCACCTATAATCCGCCAGCGGTTAATGCGCTTATTGTTACGCATGCTCACATGGATCACATTGGAAGGATTCCAAAACTCGTGAGAGATGGTTTTGCTGGTGTTATTTACTCTACACCGCAAACAAAAGAGCTAGCGGCTATTATGCTTGATGATGCACAACGCCTCCTTGCTCACGAAGCATCAGATTCTGGATTACCTGTGCTCTATGAGAGACAGGATATTGATAGAGCACTTTCTCTCTGGAAGACCTACCCGTATCACGAGTCTTTTTCTATTGGAGAAGATGTCTCCGTGTCGTTTAAAGATGCAGGTCACATACTTGGTTCTGCAATTGTGCGTTGCGAGATCGGCAAAAGCGTCATTGTGTGTACGGGCGATTTAGGTAACTCGCCAACACCTCTTTTGCCTGACACGGAGGAAGTAACTGATGCTACGTATATGGTTGTAGAAAGTGTATACGGCGACCGTAACCATGAGTCAAAACAGGTACGTGATGAAAAATTGAAAAGCATTTTGCACACGCGTCTTTCTGCAGGAGGAACCGTAGTGATTCCGGCTTTCTCTATCGAACGTACACAGGTGATTTTGTACGAGATTAATGAACTTATTGAAGGAGGCCGTATTCCTCGCGTGCCTGTGTACTTGGACTCACCGCTCGCTATTAAAGTTACCGAAGTGTATCGCAGATATACTCAGCTCTTTAATGAAAAGATACAAAAAGACATTGCTCAAGGTGACGATATTTTTGATTTTCCTGGGCTCAAGTTTGTACGTAATCCTGAAGAGTCTCGCGCTATTGATTTTGCAAAGGGTCCCAAGATTATTATTGCTGGCTCAGGTATGTCTGTTGGGGGTAGGGTACTTCAGCATGAGCGTGTGTATTTGTCTGATCCGAATGCCACCATTCTGCTCGTGGGGTATCAAGTTGCGGGAAGTTTAGGTCGCCACATCGAAGACGGACAAAAAAATGTTTCTATTGCGGGAGAGTCTATCACTATCAAGGCTCACATAGACAAAATCGGCGGATACTCTTCTCATAAAGATTCAAATGGTATTGTTGATTTTGTATCGAAATCAGCCTCCACACTTAAACAGGTTTTTGTTGCCATGGGAGAACCAAAGTCATCACTCTTTCTCGTCCAACGTTTGCGTGATGAACTCGGGGTAAATGCTGTGTTCCCTGAAAAGGGCAAAGAGTATGAACTCGAAGTCTGAGATTCGTTTTTTTGAAATGGCGGGTGAGGAGGCGAAAAAGTCTCTTTGTTTAAAAGATAAGTGTGGTGCCGTTGTTGTGCTCGACGGAAATGTTATTGGTCGGGGATATAACGGGCCACCTACAGCGAGCAGTCAAAAAATGTGCACAAGAGAGTACTCTTCCTCAAAAAAGCCTAAGTCTGACAAAACATGCTGTGTTCACGCGGAGTGGAGGGCAATAATGGAGTGCGTTAGATTAACTATTCCATTACAAAAAAGTATTTTGTATTTTACTCGCGTAGATGAAGCAGGTAGTCTTCTTTATTCAGGGGATCCGTATTGTACCGTCTGCAGCAGGCTTGCTCTTGATGCGGGAATTGGTTTTTTTGCCCTGCGTCACGAAAGCGGTATTCGCGTGTATACAACTGATGAATACAATATTCTCTCGTATGATTTTTACAAATAAAAAAACTCCCCCTAAGGGAGTTTTTTGTTTATTTTACTTCAGCAATAACTTTCTTGAATGTTTCTGGATAGAATTCTGCAAATGTTGCGAGGATTTTTCTGTCGAGGATAATGTTCTTTTTCTTGAGTGCACCGATGAACTTTGAGTAGGAGAGTCCTTGTGTTTCGAGAGCCGCGTTTATCTTGAGATTCCATGTTCTACGAGCAATACCTTTCTTGTCTCTGCGGTGAGCAAATGCATATGCTCCTGCGTGTGAAATAGCCTCGTATGCTTGGCGTTCTTTTGTTGAACGTCCAAAACGATATCCTTTTGCCATTTTGAGGATATTTCGACGGGTTTTCAGTGCATTTGTTCCTTTTTTTACGCGTGCCATAGTAGTGTGTTAGTTACGTTTAAAATCCAACAAGAAAACGAGACTTTTCTTTATTGCTCATATGAAAAGGCTGAGACTTGTGCTTTCGCTGGAGTGCTCGTCCGCTTTCTTTTGCGTTAAAGTGGTTTTGTCCTGGTTTACGAGCGAGAACCTTGCCGTTTTTTGTTACTTTAAGGCGTTTTGTGTATGACTTGTTGGTCTTCATGGGCGTTCTTGAATTGAGTCTATATACTACCTGATTTCATCTTTTTGTCTAGTCTGTAGAGGCTTTTATGCTCTTTCGATAATAGTGCTCAGTCCTTTAAGGCTTTTTTGAGGCTTTTCGGTCATTTTATGCGGTTCTGTAATCAGAATAAGAAGTCGCTCAAGCCTCTCATTGAGGAATTTTTGATCGAGATATTTTGCTCTACCAGGGAGGAAGAGGTCGAGCTTTATACGGTGACCTTCTTTGAGCCATTCTGAAGCTTTCTTTGCTTTGAGGGCGAGGTCATGTTCACCCGTACCAATTTTTACTTGTACGGTTTTTATTTCAACAGTATGAGATTTTGATTTCGCAATTTTCTGTTTTTTGTTTTCCTCGTATTGGAATTTTCCAAAATCAGCAATTTTTGCAACAGGAGGATTTGCGTTAGGGGATATCTCGATGAGATCGAGACCTGCTTCTTCTGCTTTGAGGAGTGCATCACGTAGACTGAGGACACCGAGATTTGCGCCGTCAGAGCCAATCACCCGTAGTTCGGCTGATCGAATGTGATGATTTACTCTTGTTTTATCTTTGCTCAAATTGAATAGAGAATTAAGTTCTAAGAGCTTATGTATACCACATATATGCCCAATAAACAAGGCCTTTTTGGAATTACAGAGTCTCTGAGAGAGCTTCTGTGTGAGCGTCTTCCTCGTGTTCTTCGTGGGTGTGTGGAACGAGTATTCCTACACCAAACATGATGATAAAACCAAAGATGAGGGCGTAGAGATGTTTCATTGAGCCTCCTCTTTTTTGAATTGCTTCATGAGTGTTAGGGAGAAGGTCACGGAATACGATGTAGAGGAAACCTCCTCCTGCAAAACTGAGGAGTGGCGCTTCGAGTACTTCGACATGCGAGATTGCGAGAGATAGACCAACTCCAATGAGAAGTGTTGTTGAAACAATAAAGTTTCGAATGAGCGCTTGTTTGGTCGTGTATCCTGCTTGTTTGAGAATGAAGAATTCAGAAACTTCTTGCACAAACTCATGTATGAAAATACTGAGTGCTGTCGCGATACCTACTGATGTGCTCACGAGAAAAGCGGGTACGAGGAGGAGTCCATCACCGAGATTGTGTATTGCATCACCGAGGAGAATGTGGCGAGCGTCTATTTTTGAGTGGGTGTGATCATCAGGGGTGTCGTGATGGTGATGCGCGTTAGGTATGAGATGAGTCGCTATTTTTATAAAGAGCGCTCCGAGCATGGCAGTGAGAATACTTAGCCAAAAACCATTATGCTCAAAAGCCTCTGAAAAAAGTCCCCAGGTGATAGTAATGAAAACACCAATAGAGAAGGTTATGAGGTAGGGGAGGTTTTTGTGGAGAAAGGTACCAAGTCTCTGAGAGGTAAATATTCCTCCCGCAAGTGAGGCGAGCATGATACACACAGCAGAAATGATTATGTAGAGAGTCATTGCGTTTTACTATTATGTCTAATGGTACCTAAGCATACAGCCTTTCTCACTAAATGCAAGTTAATTGCATTTAGGCAGACGCTCGTACCATATCGCAGTCACAGGCGATGAGGGGTGTCTTGTGAATCGGACAGAGTTCGTTTTCGCATCCAAAGTGGTGCACATGTCCCTCGATCGCACCGCAGTCGGGGCATTGTTTTCCTTCGCCCTGAGTAACTTCTTTTGTAAATGATTTTCCTTTTTCATATGATCCCGTCACGCGCTTGTGTTTCTCTTCGTCAATCACAAAGTAGGCGAGCGTGCATCCGCGAGAAGTCATTCTATTCTGGTTACAGTCTGGGCAGGTACTCATAGTGTTTCTATTATTACACAGCCTACTTTTTTATAGTAAAAAAGCCAGATACTTTTGAAAGTATCTGGCTTTGTCTAACGTGCGGTAATACGTCTGTGTTCAACCGATTTTTTTGCTAGATGGTCGAGCCATCTAATAAAAAAGACCGGTTGAGGCGACGCAAACCATTCTCTTTCTCCTGGTTTCCTATGTTCAAAAAGTGAATCGGGCTTTTTATATGTGCCCAAAATCACATCTGGAACAGGGAACCCAAAAAAACCTGATATCGACTCGTTTGAGTGGATATCCGCATGGTGCCTCAGGTGGAACCCGTACAGCACCTTCCACATTTTTCCGTATACCTTGTGATCGAGGAGAGGTTTCCATTTTTCTATCGGTAGATGTTCTAGTGCATGAAGCGTCTCGTACAGTACGAGTGAAAACGCGACAGCCAAGTATCCACCGAGAAAAAAAGGAGCCTCTGGAAATCTCCACTGGAGCAGTGCCAAAGGAGGTGTTGCGAGGAACGCGAACACAAGGAGTGAATACGGGGGAAAGTACGATGCTTCGTGTTGTTCTTCTTCGAGAATCGGATAGAGATTCTCTACTTCTTGTCCTCCTTCTTGGGATACGTTTTTGAGTCGTATGCGCGTGAGGGAGTGGTGAAGTGTGTGCTGTTTGTAAAAGTAGGCCAAAAAAGGAACTACTGGTGCATGGAGCACATACCTATGAAAGAAGAATTCCACAAAGGAATTGATGAGATGAACAGCAACGATTACGACACAGAGAGACGTAATACTTGCGGAGGTTTGTACGTTCCAGACTTCTGGGGCGATAAGCCACACAAGCCCAAAGAGCACAATGAGCGAAAGCGTTATAACACTGATAAAGAACAAAAGGGAAAACGGTTTGGTTTTGCCCTCGTGATGTTTTGACATGACGAATACCTTTCTTTGATGATTGTGGCTGGCAAAACAGCAAGCCGGTGGCAGTGTAGCATGTATTATGCTCAATGTCCCTCGTAGAGCGTTGTTTTGTGAAAAGCGTCTTTGATGTACACTCTATTCATAGAATGTTAATTATTTAATGTATACGTTTATGAAAATCTTAGGAATTATTGTAGCGATTCTCGTTATCGGAGGAGGTGCGTGGTTTATCTCTCAAGGAAAAGACACCGCGACTATGGAGGGCGTTTCTACTACAGAGACATCTACTCAAAAGGAGAGTGATGTTTCTACAGGTGATATGGTGCAAGGATCTCCTGAGGAGCTCGCGCGTAAAGGAGGAAAGTACATTTGTACATTTGATATGAAGGATCCGAACGCTGAATCATCAGGAACGGTGTATATAGAAGGTGAAAAGTTTAGAGGAGATTTCAAGAGCGTTGTAAAAGCTCTCGGACAAACTATCGAAAGCCACAGCATAAGCGATACTGATTTTGTCTACACATGGACGAGCGCTTCACCTCTCGCTATGAAGACTCCTGTTGTAAAAAGCACGGGCGCAAACGGAACACTTGAGGGGAATATGAATTTCGCATCTCTAGGAGCGCAGACCTCATGGAAATGCACATCGGCAAAATTTGATGCGAGCGTGTTTGCCGTTCCTGCAGGTATGCAATTTATTGAAACACCAAAGTTTTAAACTATCTATGAAAGACGCAGAGCACGGAAAACTTGTTATCGTTCGTCATCATGAGTCTGAGTGGAACAAGCTCGGTATATGGACGGGAAGCAGAGATGTTCATCTCACAGAATATGGACGCAAGAAATCAAAAGAAATGGGTGAGCTCATACGAGATATTCATATAGACAAGGCATTTGTTTCAACGCAGGTGCGTTCTTTTGAGACATTTAGTGAAATGGCGATAGGAATGGAGCAAACATCTATTCCGGTAGAAAAATCGAGCGCGCACAATGAACGAGACTATGGAGAGTACACAGGAAAAAATAAATGGGAAATGCAAAAGCAGTTGGGCGTTGATGTTTTCAATTGTGTGAGACGTGATTGGGATTGTCCTGTACCAGGAGGGGAGACATTGAAAATGGTGTATGCGCGTGTGATGCCTTTTTATACAAAAGTATTGCTACCGCTTTTGAATTCAGGTGCTACGGTACTTCTCGTTTCTCATGGCAACGCTATTCGAGCTCTTATGAAATACATTGAAAATATTCCTGATGAAAAGGTGAGGGATATAGAAATGCTTTTCGGAGCTATTGTTGTGTATGAAATCGATAAGGAGGGACATGGTGTGTCCAAGGAGGTGAGACATGTGAAGTCTGAGGTGAATGCGTAGGGGAATTGCCTATTAAATAAGCCCTATTTTCAGGATAGGGTGGTTATTGACATTTACCTACTATTATGCTATACTTATAGGGTATAGATAGATCTTTGAAAGGTGTGAAGTTGAGTTTGGAAGAAAGACCGTAATTGACCTGCTGCATAACGCAAGCGGATTACGGGCTTTCTCACCACACTTAACTCAAACAATTAAAGGTTTAGTCATGAAAACACTTAAAATCAGTTTCGAAATGTGTCCCCTCATTAAAAGCGTTAAGGGTGCCTTCGATGTTCTGCCTGACGCTGAAAAGACGGCTTTTGTCGAGAAGGTATTGAAAGCAAGGTTCGCTTTCAAGATAAATGACGAGGAGGGTAAGCAGGCGAAGGAATTTCTGGCGGAGAACTTCGGTGAAAAATTCGCCGAACACCCGGGATTTAAGGGTGACGAACGCCTGATGTACAGCTTCGATAAGAGTCGTAGAGTCTTTCGATGCTGGTTCTCAAGCTTCGGGAGTCTCACCTCATTCGATCAATTCGTCCACTTCGATAGTTGCGGCCGAGGTTTGCTGTTCCATGTCGAGTGTGCTGATCGACAGGCGTTCACACAGTTCATCGAAACGTTTACTAAGCGCATGGTTGAATGGTCAAGTCGATACGGGCAACTGTGGGCGGGCTGGAAGTAAGAATTGTGGTTTGTCCACTCGGTGAAGTAACCGGAGCATAAGCTCGAAACTTTCAAACAAAGACGCACGACCTTAGGGTACGGCGTCTTTTTCTTTTGTGTGAAAGCTAGATGTCTTATGTTGAATGAGAATCGCTCCTTACAGGAGCAGTACCCGTTTCCCATTTTTTCACGTGGAAACGCTCAAAAATATGGGAGAACGGCTTCGATTCTCACCCGAAAGTGCTCCCAGCACTTTCTCATCTCCACAAACAAAAATCGCCAACCCGTGAAGGATGGCTGATTTTTGTATTTGTGGAGATGGTGAGAATCGAACTCACGTGCACAAGATTATTTCTGATACGTCTACAAAGTGTAGCTTGTTTTTACACCGTGAGGTGTTTTAGAGTGTCGCGCTTGAGAACAAGCAAAACGCACGACAATCGATCTTCTTTATTTCGGACATGAACCAAAGAGGGGACATGTCCTATCTCGAGGTTATAACACTAGCTCACTCTGCTCGAGAATCAGGAGTGAGTAATGTCACTTAGGCTTTAGCGTAAGCGAAAGCTAAATCGTTCGCTCCAAAAAATGGAGAGACAATAGACTTAGCTTTTGAAAATGCAGTTTTTGCATTTGAATTTTTCCAGCAGATTTAGGAGTTACTGGTGCTCCACTTTGCATACCGAGAAATGAGACCTTATGTCTAGGCCGTTCATCCCCATATGATTAACTACTAACTATCAACAGTTAACTTTTAACCATTTTGACTTGAACTTTTGGTTACAAGTAAAAAGTTACTAGTTGTGTGTTGATTAATCTAATTTCCTTTCAAGGTTCTCTGAATCTCTCTGTCTGAGTCTCTCTTCTTTATTGTCTCGCGTTTGTCGAACTCTCGTTTTCCGCGAGCAATAGCAATATCAACTTTGATTTTCCTGTTCTTATTATACATCGAAACAGGCACTATTGTCAAACCCTTTTTTGACTCAATTCCGGCTAGTTTTTCAATCTCATTTTTAGTAAGGATGAGTTTGCGGAGGCGCTCAGGCTCATAGTCTTTTGCTGTGTTGTTTACCTGATAGGGAGGTATAGTCATTCCTGATATAAACGCTTCACCGCCACGAATGATGATATACGAGCCCTCAAGTGTCGCGTTTCCACTCCGCAGTGATTTCACTTCGGTGCCGAGGAGTTCAATGCCCGCTTCGAGGCGTTCGATGAACTCATAATTAAAGGAGGCTTTCTTGTTGAGTACGAGGGTGGCCATGAGGTTATGGTAGCAACAGAGTAGGTCTTTGAGAAGCGTTTCCAAAAAAAGTCACGTGTGGTATCTTTTATGACGGTCACTTTTATATGGAGCTCCTCACATTCCTATCCGTGTGTTTTGTGGTGAAATACCCCAGAACATTCTTTTTTGTTCAAAAAGTTGCTCAGGCACTTTTTTGAATTTCAATCAGCGTCTTTGTGGCGCTGATTTTTCTTTCTTTTGATGCTTCATTGTGTATAATTGCACGTATGAATAATCCGAACGAAAAACAACCAAAAAACAAAGGGCCTTTCCGAGGCAAGAAACCCCACAAGCCACAGGGTGTGTTTCGGTTTATAAATAACATCGCGACCACACTCCTCGTTTTCTTTGTGCTCGCTGCCGGATACTCCTTTGTTGCAGACAAAGGCACTGATGTTCCTGTCATCTCTGTTTCTGAGCTCGCTTCTGATGTGAGCAAAGGCCTTGTGAAGAGCGTTTCCGTAGAGGGAGACACTCTCGCTATCGTATACACGGATGGTGTTGAAAAAACTTCAAAGAAAGAGTCTGATTCATCTCTCTCTCAGACTCTCGTAAACTATGGAGTAAAGCAGGAGGCTCTCGCAAAAGTTGCTGTGACAATCGAAGGTCCAAGTGGTTTTGGATACTGGTTCCTTAATCTCGCACCATTCCTTCTGCCTCTCGTCTTTATCATTTTCTTTATTTGGTATCTTTCTCGTCAGGTAAAGGGTACGGGTATGCAGGCGTTTTCTTTTGGCCAATCAAAGGCGCGCATTATTTTTCCGGGAGACAAAAAACAGCGCGTTACGTTCAAGGATGTTGCTGGTGCAAAGGAGGCAAAGCAAGAGCTTGCTGAGGTGGTAGATTTTTTGAAAAATCCTAAAAAGTTTCTAGACATTGGCGCAAGAATTCCAAAAGGAATACTTCTCATGGGTGCACCGGGAACAGGAAAAACTCTTCTCGCTCGTGCGGTAGCAGGGGAGGCGGGTGTGGCATTTTTTTCTATCTCTGGTTCTGAGTTCGTTGAAATGTTTGTAGGTGTGGGTGCATCACGTGTACGTGATTTGTTCAAAATGGCAAAGCAGGCATCACCGGCAATTATTTTCGTTGATGAAATAGATGCTGTCGGACGTGTTCGTGGTACGGGTGTTGGAGGAGGCAATGATGAGCGCGAGCAGACACTCAATCAGATCTTGGTGGAGATGGACGGATTTGAACCTACGGAAAAGGTGATTGTTATGGCGGCGACCAACAGACCCGATGTTCTCGATCCTGCACTTTTGCGACCGGGACGTTTTGATAGACGCGTGACTATTGATTTGCCTGATCGTCATGACCGTTTGGAAATTCTAAAGATTCACAGCGCAAAGAAACCTTTTGGTGAGGATGTGAACCTCGAAGTTATTGCAGAGAGAACCCCAGGTTTTTCTGGAGCTGATTTGTATTCACTCATGAACGAAGGTGCTATCTTGGCAGCACGTGAGGATCGCACAAAGGTTGCTCAGTTCGACCTTATTCGTTCAATAGAGAAAGTCATGCTCGGCCCTGAGCGCAAGAGCCATGTTCTCTCAAAGAAAGAAAAGGAAATCACCGCGTATCACGAAGCGGGTCACGCTCTCATTTCATCAGTACTACCATATGCTGATCCTGTACACAAAATATCTATTATTTCTCGTGGTCGTGCTGCTGGATACACGCTCCATTTACCACTCGAGGATAGGAAGCTCCAGTCAAAGAGAGAGTTCTTGGATGATATTGCGGTTTCTCTCGGCGGATATGTTGCTGAGAAAATGGTTTTCGGTGACACTACCACAGGACCATCAAATGATTTGCAGGTTTCAACAGCTCTCGCTCGCGACATGGTTACAAAATACGGAATGTCAGAAAAGATAGGAGTGCTCGCTCTCGAAAGCGCTGGAGGGAAGGCTCTCTTTGGAAAGGGTGTTGAAGGAAATGATTTTTCTGAGCGCATGAGTGATGAGGTAGACGGTGAAGTTCAACGTATTATGGCCGAAGCGCTCGCCAAGGCAGGGGAAATTCTCACTACTCATCGCAAAGCTCTCGATGCGATTGCAAAGAGACTCACTATTGCAGAAACAATAGAGCGTGACGAATACGAAACACTCATTATTGCTCACGGAATTGTTCCAAAGAAAAAATTAGATATCGAGCATCAAGCATAAGAAAAACACCGCCTATACAAGGCGGTGTTCGCGTATGAGGCGCGTGAGCACCTCATGTGTGAAATCGGAATATTCGTGTCTTACAAGAATGTCTTCATAGGGGGTCCATTCACCCATGTGTGGTCTCTTGATGAGGCAGTCTTCATCAAAATCTTGGACGTATACAAATGAGGACACGCGAGCATTTCCATGTTGGAGAGGCTCATGTGTGCTCGCGAAGCGATCGAGGCGGTATGATTTTTTGTCAGAGAGATAGCTTTCTTTGAGGCGATAGGCGCAATCGTGAAATGTCTCCAAGGGAAGCGCTGTGGCTTCTGGTAGGATGAGCATTCCGTCGTGATAGATTCGAAACAATTCTTTTTTGTTTCGAATGGTTATGAAAAGAACGAGTGTTTCTGTGTGTTCAAGGACGAACATGATTTCCTCCTTTGTTTGAAAACCCACATATAAGTATACTCCTTTTTTATTTTTAAAAAATAAAAAGCCGTCACGAGACGGCTTTGCTGTGAAGTGTTCTGGTGAGAATGTCGATCACTTCGCTTGTGTGAGTTTTGTCGAGGGCTTCTAGGTTTTCCCATGTTCCGGTTCCATTTTTTAGGACCGGCATGTGGAAGATTTGTACGTGCTGTTCGGTGTCTTCGAGTCTGACACACAATGTTGTGGTTTGAGAGGGAAGCCCTGAACACAATGTTGTGTGTGGAGCTGAGACCGCGAGCGCATTGTGCGCAGCGAGCTCAATCGAAAGGAAATCATCAAGGTGTGCTTCTGGAAGTTTGATGAGTTCGCTTTGAGTAACAGTGAGTACCTGTCCTGACTCATCTTCAAAAAGAAAGAACTGGTGTGACATAGAGATCGGGATTCTTTTTTAGTATATCAGAGAAAGGGGTTTGAGAATTATTCTCACTTGCCGTAGGATGTAGAAACGGTCGAGTGATCGTTATGCGCCTATAGCTCAGTTGGTTAGAGCATCGAGCTTATACCTCGAGGGTCCTTGGTTCGAGTCCAAGCGGGT
>CAZLHP010000008.1:0-27177 GCA_964559755.1 uncultured Candidatus Saccharibacteria bacterium | reverse complement strand
TCTGCTCAAATTGAAGATCAGGCAAAAAAAGAAGGCATGGTCACTATGATTGAAGACGGTATTTTCATGGTTGCTCAAGGAAAAACAACCATTGAAGAAGTTTTGCGTGTGGTTACGGAGTAGTTGTGTAGTTATTCACAAAGCCTCACGTATCAAATAGGGTATACTTTAAGTAAAGGAATATTTTATATATTCTCTATTTCAAATTCTATAGCGCAATCATATGCCTCAATTTAAATACAAAGCAGTACGTGATGGAAAGGAGTATTCGGGAGTAGAAGAGGCTTCTGATAAGTTTGCTCTATATAAGTCTTTTCAAACAAGGGGCGAAACAATCGTTTCTGCCAAGGAAATCAAAAAGTCATCGAATTTTTTCCATACATTTTCTATTTCATTCGGTGGAATAAAAACACCAGACAAGATTATGTTCGCAAAGAATCTGTCTGCAATGCTCGTTGCAGGGCTTTCTCTTTCTCGTTCTCTCTCGGTGTTGTCACGACAAATCAAGAGCAAAAAGTTTAAAGAGATTCTGGATTCGCTCCAGGAGGGACTCAATAGGGGACAGTCTTTTTCTCAAGCCCTCAAGGATTTTCCTCAGGCTTTTTCAACGCTTTTTGTATCTATGGTTGCGTCGGGTGAAGAGAGCGGTAATTTGTCAGGCGCACTGCGTATTGTGGGCGAGCAAATAGA
Source organism: uncultured Candidatus Saccharibacteria bacterium (assembly GCA_964559755.1). Classification (GTDB taxonomy): domain Bacteria; phylum Patescibacteriota; class Minisyncoccia; order Phycocordibacterales; family UBA6065; genus CAIMLU01. The sequence goes on along the minus strand of CAZLHP010000008.1, from coordinate 26,487 downwards.
AAAAACGTACCTACTCCAAAAGAAAGTTAAGGGTGCAATGATGTATCCGGGTATCATTTTTGGCGTGATGATCGCTATTGCGGTACTCATGTTTGTTTTTGTGGTCCCGAAATTAACCGAAACTTTTTCTGAGTTTAAGGTAGAGCTACCTCTCTCTACCCGTATCGTTATTGGAATTAGTGAAACGCTCCAGAATAATTTTATTATCGTACTCATTGTAGGCATCCTCGTAGCAATAGGTATTCGTTACTATATGAAGTCTCTCCAAGGTAAAAAGCTGTTTCATCGCTTGTTTTTGAAAATACCTATTATTGGACACATTGTGCAGGAGGTAAATTCTGCACGTCTTGCCCGAACACTATCTTCTCTTTTAACGTCTGGGGTTGATGTTGTGGGCGCCCTTGGTATTACCGGCGAAGTTGTTCAGAATTACCATTATCAATCAATGCTCAAAGAGGTTGCGGAAAAAGTTCAAAAAGGACAGCCTTTGGCACCTCTTTTTTCTGAGCGGGAGGATTTGTACCCTGTTTTTGTGGGCGAAATGATTGGGGTAGGAGAGGAGACGGGTACTTTGTCTAAGGTTCTGTTTGATATTGCTGTGTACTATGAAAACGAAGTAGACCAAAAAACAAAAGATCTCTCTACGGTAATTGAACCGTTTCTTATGGTTTTTATTGGTGCTGGAGTAGGCTTTTTTGCCCTCGCCATGATCTCTCCAATTTATTCGATTAGTAACAATATCTAGTCTTCATGCTCTACGGCGGGGTATACTTATAGGTACTTACGTTCTTTATGTTTCCACATGTATCACGAAGAGGATTTTCTTTTGTTGAGACGCTCGTTGCAACGGGAATTTTTCTTGTCGTAGCGCTTGCAATTTATGAGACCTACTCTGTTGTTTTCAAGTTGATCTCTTTCAACAAAACAAAAACTGCCGCTCTTGAGCTTGCCGAGGAGCGCGTTGAGTTTGTTCGTAACTTACCCTATGCCAGTGTTGGTATCGTGAGCGGTATTCCTGTGGGAGTTCTTCCTCGAATTACCGAGTACAGAAGATCAGGTTTTGTTTTTCAGGCGACAACGACCGTGCGCAATATAGATGATGCGTTTGATGGAACTATTGCTGGTTTACCGAACGATCTTTCTCCTGCGGACTATAAGCTTGTTGAAATGGAAATAGGGTGTATCGCCTGCGAAGACTTTACTCCTTTTGTGGTAACAACAACCGTGGCTCCTAAGAGTCTTGAAACAACATCAGGAAACGGAGCTCTTTTCGTAAAGGTTATCGATGCAAATGGTCAGCCCCTTCCAAATATCGATGTCGCTATTCGAGGGCAGGGTACCTCTACAGTTGTGATCAATGAAGTTACAAACAACAACGGCGTTCTTCAGGTGGTCGATGTTCCTCCAGGAGGGTTCATGTACCGCGTGTCTACTATAGATACTGGTTATTCTAGTTCTACCACATACGCCATGGGGGCCGTCTCAAACCCTAATCCAGTGAATCCTGATTCTACCGTCCTTGCGGGTTCGGTAACACAATTAACTTTTGCTATCGATAGATTGAGTTCTGTAAGGCTACATACGGTTACTCCAACCTGTGCGCCTATTAGTTCTGTCCCTGTGTCTTTTGTTGGTGCAAAGAAAATAGGAACATCTCCTGATGTGTACAAGTTTAATGGTTCCTACGTAACAAACGGTGCGGGCGAAGCGTTCTTGCCAGAAGTGGAGTGGGACTCATACGATATTTCTTTGGGAGGAAGTTATGTTATGGGTGGTACCATTCCACTACTTCCTCTTTCTTTGTCTCCTGGTGTTGCTCAGGACGTGTACTTGCTTGCAAAAACTCCTGATCCAAATGCACTCCTTGTCACAGTCAAAGACTCCGCTACAGGACTACCTGTTTCGGATGCCTCTGTCGAACTTTCCCTCAATGCTTTTAATGAAACCCAGATCACCAATAAGGGATTTTTCACTCAAACGGACTGGTCGACCGGTTCAGGGCAGGAGATGTTCGGGTCTCTTTCTAGGTTTGATTCTTCTGATGGCCAAATTGAATACACTGCTGATCCAGGACAGGTAACTCTCAAAGATTTTTTTGGTTCATATGCATCATCAGGAACATTGTCATCATCGTGGTTTGATGTCGGTAATTCATCAACCACACTTTACGCACTCAGTTGGCAACCGATAAGTCAGGCTTCTTCTACGGGTATGTCTCCGGTACGTTTCCAGATTGATAGTGGGGACAGCACCACTACCTCAACTGGTTTTATTGGACCAGATGACACGTCTTCAACTTTTTATACGTCTACAAGTACCGCCATAACTGCTGTCCATAACAATAATCGCTACTTTAGATACAAGCTCTTTTTGTCTACAGAGGATGTTTCGGTCACACCAATTGTTTCTGATGTTTCTGTGACTTTTGGTACTGAGTGTATACCGCATGGGCAGGCTTATTTTTCAGGATTATCCAATGGATCATACGCTGTTACCATTTCTCATCCTTCCTATACCACGTACACCTCTCCAGTGACCGTATCAGGAGCCTTTCAAACACTTGAGGTGTTGCTTACTCCATAAACTATGAATATGTATCCATATAAAAAGAATACGTCTGGGTTTACACTGGTGGAACTACTCGTGTCTCTTTTTATTGTCTCTATTATTGTCGTTGTTCTTGCTTTATTTCAAACAGAAACATTCAAAAAAGACAGAGCGTTTCGTGCCCGACTCGTTTCTATACAGGAAGCACGTCTGACCCTGCGTCGTTTCCTGGAAGAAGCTCGTTCGGCATCTCCATCGTCAACGGGGGCATATCCTATTAGCCTTGCTCAGGCAGATGCTTTTACTCTTTATTCTGACGTCGACGGTGATGCTATTAAAGATAGAGTACGTTATTTCGTGTCAGCAGGAAGTTTAAAAAAAGGTGTTTTGAAACCAACAGGTAGTCCTTTGGTATATAATCAAGCAAATGAAAAAGTATTCACTCAGATTACCAAACTAGCGACTACTACCAACATTTTCACATACTACGATACTAATAATGCGACAATGACTCAGCCTGTATCACCGTCTCTCGTTCGTAGTGCCCGCATCAACCTTCTCATCGCCCTTGATTCTCAGTACGGCGCCACAACAACAGTATTTTTTGAAACACGAGGTACGTTTCGAAACTTGAAAGATAATTATTAAAAGAATCTGATGAAATCTTTTTTACTCAACACGTTTTTAAAAAATAAGCTCTCTCAATCATCAAGAGGTTTTCTCATTGTACAAATTCTTGTTTTTTCTACGGTCGCAATGCTTATTATTTCTTCTGTTATTACGTGGACGGGAAGTAGTTTGCGAGATGCACGCTATGTGGTTGATAGGGAAAAGGCATTTTACATAGCAGAAGCGGGTATTGAGTACTATCGTTGGCATTTAGCTCATGCGCAAACTGATTTTCAGGATGGAACGGCAACATCAGGTCCTTATATTCACCCTTATTACGACGCAGATGGTAGGCAGATTGGTGTTTTTGAGCTAACAATCACGCCTCCGCCTGTAGGTTCAACCATCGTAACCATAGTGTCAAAAGGTATTTTCGGCAGTACAACAATTTCGCGTTCTATCGAAGCAAAACTTGCGATTCCTTCGCTTGCAAAGTATGCGTTTGTTGCAAACGATATCATGCGTTTTGGAGAGGGAACAGAAGTGTTTGGTGCGCTTCATTCAAACGGAGGTATTCGGTTCGATGGCTTGGCACACAATGTTGTGACAAGTGCGCAATCAAGTTACGACGATCCTGATCATTCAGGCGCTGTTGAGTTTGGTGTACATACTCATGTCACCGCACCTCCTGGTACAGGCATCAATGACACCTTTCGGTCTTTAGAGGCTCCGCCGTCAGTAGTTGCTCCGCGTACTGATGTTTTTGAGGTGGGCCGTCAGTTTCCTGTACCTGCTGTTGATTTTAACGGCTTCACGAGCGACCTTGCGTCTTTAAAGACGAAGGCTCAGGCCGGAGGACGATATTTTCCTGCATCAGGTTATTCTGGTTACCGTGTTGTTTTGAGAACCAATGATACGTTTGATTTATATCGAGTGACGAGTTTGGTGAATCCTTCAAACTCGTGTCGTTCTAATAGTCAGCCAAGTCCTGCGGGGAATTGGGGCACATGGAGCATCAACAATCAGACATTTTTGGCAAACTACGCATTTCCAACGAACGGTATTCTGTTTTTGGAGGACCATGTGTGGGTTCAGGGTACTGTAGATAGTGCACGTCTCACTATTGCTTCAGGACGTTTCCCCGAGAGTGCTTCTACTAATACGCACATTACAGTGAATAATGACCTTAACTATACGAATCTAGACGGCTCGGATGTTGTTGCGCTTGTTGCGCAGGGAGACATTAATGTTGGGATGGTAAGCGAGGATGTTCTCGATATTGATGCGGCATTGCTTGCAAAAAATGGTAGGGCAGGAAGGTATTATTATTCTTCATCATGTAATCCGTATCACAACAGATCGACACTCAATCTCTACGGTATGCTTGGCTCAAATAAGCGTTATGGTTTTGCGTACACCGATGGCACGGGCTACGATACTCGTTCTATTGTTTATGATGCAAACCTTTTGTACGGACCACCACCAGATTTTCCACTCGCATCTGATGAGTACTCAACCATTTCGTGGAGAGAGCTGTAGACGTTTTCTGCACATGCAACCTTTTTGCATGTGTGATATGGTACAAGGATGAAAGAAGGGAACGAGCACACAATTCTCAAAGATCATGGTCTCAAGATAACGCCTATACGCAAGGGGATTTTAAATATACTACGTTCTTCTCATCGTCCTTTTGCGGTGAAAGATATTATAAATGCCCTGCACAAGAGTATTAAGCGTTTTGACACTGTTACTGTGTACCGTACGCTACATACTCTCGAACAGAAAAATATTGTTCAGTCTGTACACTGGGGTGGAGAAGCGCTCCTTTATGAGCTCGTACGAGGACATCATCACCATATTGTGTGTACTCGTTGTGGTGATGTGGAAGACATTTTTGAATCAGAGTGTGCGCAGACAAGCAAGAATGTTCTCAAGTCGTCAAAAAAGTTTTTTTCTATCACAAAGCATTCTTTTGAGCTTTTTGGTATTTGTACTCTATGTTCAAAAAAATAAGTATATACATATGTAGTGCGGTAATGATCATAGGAGGGCTTGTGCCTCTTTCCTTTGTTCATGCGCAGGAGCTTTATCAAGACATTCAAGAAACGGTACGGGCAAAAGTTATCACTATTGTTAGTGATGAGATGCGGGAGATTTCCGGTACCGATACGCCGACCGTTTATCAAAAATTACTCGTAGAAGTCCTTGAGGGCGATGCTTCCGGTAAGGAGGTGTCTGTCGAGAATGATTATGTGCGCGTTTCTGAAGGAGATACTGTATATATACACAGGCTGGTAACCATAGAGGGGAGCGAGCTGTACCTCTTTAGTGAACCAGATAGAACATTTCCTTTGCTCTTTTTCTCTCTTTTGTTTGTTGTGGTTATTTTTATGTTCGGTGGAGTACAGGGCGTTCGTGGATTATTTAGTTTGTGTGGAAGTCTCGCTCTTATTATTTTTGTACTCCTTCCTGCTTTGAGTATCGGCTGGTCGCCACTCCTTGTTGCGATATCGGTCTCGTCTCTCATTATTGTTCTTGGATCGTACATAACACATGGATTTACACGAACAACCTCGTCTGCGGTACTCGGGATGATCTGTACGGTCATTATTACAGGTACACTCGCATATATTTCTGTAGAGTGGGGAAAGCTGACTGGCTTTTCTGATGAAGGTGCGACTTTTGTAAACTTGAATTCAAAAGGAATGATAGATATTTCGGGTTTGCTTCTGGGTGGAATGCTCATTGGTCTTCTCGGAGTGCTCTACGATAGCGCGATAGGACAAGCGGTGGCTGTTGATGAGCTTTATAGAACAGCTCCACATCTGAGTCGGCAGGAGGTTTTTAAAAAGGCTACACGCATAGGTAGGGAGCATATTGGGGCTCTCGTCACGTCTCTTGCTATTGCGTATGTCGGTGCGTCGCTATCGTTATTGCTTCTCTTTTATACGAGCGGTAGTTCGTGGATTGAGCACATAAATAGGGAGGTGTTTGCAACGGAGATTATGCGAACCCTTGTTGGTAGTATCGGCCTCGTGATTGCTGTGCCTATTACAACGTGTATTTCTGTTTTTATGCTTGTAAGAAAGTCTCGGGACGGAATCATGCCTCCTCAGGATTCTAAGGTTGCGCATAGCCATAGCCATAGCCATATTCATAGATAGTCTTATAAGTGTATTAGTGCGGTGGTATACTAGTGAGTATGAAAAAGAAACGGAATGTATACATTGTTGGTAATTGGAAAATGAATCCTGTTACACCTGAAGAAGCAAAGACGTTATATACAAAAATTAACAAAGCGAGTCAGGGTGCAAAAAAAGTACATACTATTGTATGTCCGCCTAGTATTCATATACCCCTGTTTGCAAAAGTTACAAAAAAATATGCTCGTCTCGGATCTCAAGACGCCTTTTTTGAACAGGAGGGATCATTTACGGGCAATGTAAGTCCTCTGATGTTTAAAAATGCAGGAGTAGAGTATGTTATTGTCGGTCACTCAGAGCGACGTGCACTCGGCGAAACGGACGAAATCGTGTCTAAGAAGGTTCGTGCTGTATTGGCGAGCGGGCTTCGACCTATTGTGTGTGTAGGGGAGCGGGAGCGGGATAGTGCTGGTGCTTATTTAACATTCATACACAATCAGGTGTTGAAAAGCGTTGAAGGGGTGGACGCTCTCTCTTTGTCAAAAATAATCTTTGCCTATGAGCCCGTGTGGGCAATCGGTAAAAAGTATACCGATGTTATGAAGCCTTCGGACGTCCATGAAATGTCCCTCTATATCAAAAAGACACTCTCACGACTCTATCCTAAGGACGAGGCACTCGCAGTTCCTGTTTTGTACGGAGGTTCTGTTAATTTTGAAAATGCCCAACCAATACTCCTTGATGGTGAAGTGGCTGGACTTCTCATTGGCAGACAAAGCCTCGATGCTGTTGAGTTTTCAAAAATAGTCGCTTACGCAAATCAGTTAGATTAATTACTATTCATCACATATGCCTCACACCTCTTCCAAAAATAAAAAATCAATGAAGGTTTTGAGTGACGCGGGTGTCCTCCGTGGAAAGAGGGTGCTTCTCCGTTTGGATCTCAATGTTCCTGTTGTGGGAGATGAAATTCGTGATGATTTTCGTATAAAACAATCTCTGCCGACATTACAAGCCCTCACACAGCAGGGAGCAAAAGTCATTGTTCTGGCTCACATGGAAAATTCAGAAACGGTGTCACTTGAACGTGTTGCACGTTATCTCAATGACCACCTAAAGGTTTCTTTCGTTAAAACTCTCGAAGAGTTACAGCAGATAGTTCCGACTTTGAAAGAGGGAGGAGTGGTTCTGTTTGAAAATCTACGTTTACATGATGGTGAGAAGAATAACGACAAAGTTTTTGCAGAGAGTCTTGCTCGATTAGGAGACGTGTATGTGAACGATGCTTTCTCTGTGTCACACAGAGAGCATGCATCTGTTGTGGGAATACCTCGACTCCTTCCTAGCTTTGCAGGACCACTTCTTGAGAGGGAGGTTCGTGAATTGTCGGTTGCTTTTAATCCGCCACATCCTTTTTTGTTTATTTTGGGTGGTGCAAAATTTGATACAAAGCTACCTCTCATAGAAAAGTTTTTGACTATTGCTGACAATGTATTTATTGGTGGCGCTTTGGCAAACGACATTTTCAAAGAAAAAGGATTTGAGGTCGGTTTCTCTGTTGTTTCTAAAAAACACGTTAACTTGAAGCCGATTATTTCAAACAAAAAACTCATTATTCCAAAGGATGTTGTTGTTGCGAACCCTCTTAATTCTAGGATTACACGACCGGACGCGTCTCCAAGTGCAGACGAAAAAATTCTTGATGCTGGTCCAGAAACCATAGCGAGTCTTGCTGATCTGCTCACTGAAACAAAATGTGTTGTGTGGAATGGGCCCCTCGGAGATTATGAGCACGGTTTTTCTAAAGGTACCGAAGGTTTGGCGCGCGCGATTGTTGAAAGCGGGGTGAAATCTATTGTTGGGGGAGGAGATACTGTTGCTGTTTTGCGAGACATGGGACTTCTCGATAAGTTTTCTTTTGTTTCTACTGGAGGCGGAGCGATGATTGATTTTCTCGCACAAGGCACACTCCCAGGAATTGAGGCTTTAAAATAAGACCTCTGGCTCTCGAGGGGTATTATACAAAGATACAGTATTTGACTTCTGTCAAAGTTGGGTGTATAATATATATAGATTAGTTACTTTGAAAACATACCCAGTTATGGCGTTTTTCAGGCATCTTTTTTGTATGGATGTCTTAAAAACGCCATAACACACAGGCGTTTTTTGAAAACAAAGAACCACATACTATGAGCACATCAACACTAGTGACAAGGAGTCGTCCTCGGCTAACCCCGAGTGACTTTTGGAAAATCGAGTCTATGCTTACGGCCAATGGTTATAGTCGTGAAATGATTGAAGGAATGCTTAACGTTACGCTTTTTGCCCGCCTTAGGAATGTTATTGAGGGAAGAGCGGAGATTGTAGAAAAAATACTCAATCAGGCTCCGGTTAGAAAAAAACGCGAGTCTGCACTACCAGGGGTCATTGTGCCACCAGGATTGTTTGTGGATCTCGATGCTGATCCTCAGACAAAAGAAGGCTTCAAGGTCATTTCCCATTCTAAGGGAGGTATGATGCCTTTCAGTTCAGCAAATATGTTGCTTTGTATAACACATTGGCAACATGAAAATGGTGGTCGGGCATCAGGCGAGCAGTTGAGAGAGACGTTTACGAGAATGAAGACGATCAACGCTAACATGCTCGATTTCTTGTTGGAGTCAAAAAATCAGATTCTGATCCCGGAGGAGTGGAAGAAGTTCTATGTCTTCTTTTGGGGAACCCGATACTGTTGCCTGCATACACACAGAGAATGTGTATGGGGTTTGTGTTGGGGAGCCCATGGATGGGAAGCGTGTGTTCACTGGATTGATCAAGGTTGGAGTGCCCTTCGTTTGGCGCTTGTACCGACAAATCAGTACATCAACCCATTGAATATCGTTTCTCTGGCAGCCAACGGGTTGGGAGATTATCACTTAGTCGACCGTTTGAAGGCCGCCTAAGCGCAAAGCCTCGTACATATTTTGTACGAGGCTTTTTTATTTACTCAAGACACTTTTTTATTTTTTCTGCATTGGTGACGAAGTCTTTTTTATCACCCACAACGTCTCTGTCGGGATATATCCATATATGTGCGTGGGGGACTTCTTCACCGACTATTTTTGAGAGAACGAAGTCTGTTTGAAATGCTTTTTTTTGAGCGAGGGCTATTTTCTGTGCTACTTCAAAGTATTTTCCTGCCTGAGGAACGTCCCACACCCATCGGTAATGCTGTTTTGGTATAACCAGCGTGTGCCCTGGTGAGAGGGGATCTCTATCAAGGAAAGCGAGGAACTCCGCATCCTCATAGACTTTATGTGAGGGGATTTCACCTTTTATTATTTTACAAAAAATACAGTCCATATTTTCATATCATACGACACTTAGCGTAAAATCTAAAGCGAGATGATACAATGTCTCGCATGCATCACACGTATCTCATACGAGACGAAATACCCAAACACGCACGTACGTCTCTGGCAGAGTTTCCGGAGCATGTTCAGCATCTTTTATTTCATCGAGGTGTTGATACGAGAGAGAAGGCTGTAGTTTTTTTGAATCCAGACTATGACGCCCACACGCATGATCCTTTTTTACTCAAGGATTTGGAAAAGGCGATTACGCGCATACATAAAGCAGTGAAGGGTAAGGAAAAAATTATTATTTTTAGTGATTATGATGCGGACGGTATTCCTGGAGGTGTTGTTTTTCATGATTTTTTAAACAAAATAGGCTGTGTTAATTTCGAAAACTACATACCCCACAGGCATCATGAGGGTTTTGGTTTGAGTATGGATGCAGTCACCTCATTTGCGGAAAAAGGGGTTACATTACTCATTACCATTGATTGCGGGGGTGCTGATGTAGAGGAAATCGAGTATGCCCAAAAAAACGGCATTGATGTCATTGTTACCGATCATCACGAGATACACGGCCACGTTCCAAAGGCATACGCAGTTATCAATCCAAAACAGTCAGACTGTCTCTACCCAGAAAAAATGCTTTGTGGTTCTGGTGTTATATACAAAGTCATTCAAGGTTTTTTAAAAAAATACGGCGATGAGTATGGTGTTTCAAAAGGTTGGGAGAAGTGGCTTCTTGATTTGGTCGGAATAGCAACGCTCTCTGATATGGTGCCACTCGTCGGCGAGAACAGAGTTCTTGCATACTACGGACTCACTGTTCTCCGAAAGACTCCTCGCAGAGGTCTCATAAAGCTTTTTGAAAAATTACGATTATATCCGAGAAATATAGTCGAGGATGATGTTGGCTTCAGTATTTCTCCTCGTATCAACGCGGCGTCACGTATGGGTGTTCCTATGGATGCCTTTAAACTTTTGGCGACAAAAGACGAGGACGAAGCTGACACTCTCGCATGTCATTTGGAAGAAATAAATACTGATCGCAAGGGAACTGTTGCTGGTCTTGTAAAAGAGGTAAAAAAGATTATTGCTGAGAGGTTTACGGGTACAAAAAACGTAATCGTCTTAGGAAACCCTCATTGGAGACCTTCTCTTTTGGGTCTTGTTGCTAACTCTTTTGCCACAGAGCATTCATGTCCTGTTTTCTTGTGGGGAAGAGATGGTGATGGTGTGCTCAAGGGTTCATGCCGGTCTGGTGGAGGAGTGTCCGTGCTCAGCGTTATGGAAAAAGCAAAGCCCGGAACTTTTATTCATTTTGGAGGGCATTCGCTTTCTGGTGGGTTTGAGGTTTCGTCTGACTCCGTACACACGCTTCAGATAGAGCTCGACAAGGCTTGTGCGATTGTTTCAAAGGATGAAAAAAAGCAGGAAACTATCCCTGTTGCTGACTTGAGCCTCACCCTCGATTCACTCACGTGGCGTCTCTATGATGACGTAAGTAGGCTTGCACCGTTTGGGGTTGGAAATCCTAAACCTCTATTTTGCTTTGAGAGAGTTGTTCCGGTGGAAATAAAGCACTTTGGTAAAGAAAAGAATCACTTAGAGATGCTTTTTAAAAAAGAAAACGGAGCCACTGTTTCCGCTATTGGCTTCTTTATGGAGGCCGGAGATTTTGATATTTCTGTGGAAGTTGGCAAGCCTCTTTGTTTACTCGCGACTCTGGAAAAATCTACGTTTAAAAGAACTCCGGAGCTCAGGCTACGCATTGTTAATGTTTTTGATCGCTAGGTGATATATACTAAGGCGTATATGAAAGCAGATATTGTTGTTTTTACAGACGGATCGTCACGGGGTAACCCTGGAAAGGGTGGATGGGGAAGTATTGTTTTTTTTCAAAACAAGGATGTCCCACATGTTCGTGAGCTTGGTGGAAGAGATAACCATACAACAAATAATCGTATGGAATTGACCGCCGCACACAAGGCTCTTGAGTTCGTGTACACACATGCGCCCAAAGAATCTGTGTCTGTGCAGGTGTACACCGATTCAAAATATCTTATACAGGGTATTACTCAGTGGGTTTTTGGCTGGGAGAAAAATAATTGGATTACCTCTCAAAAGACGGCGGTTGAAAATCGTGATTTGTGGGAAGGACTACTTTCACTTACTCGTGGAAAAAATATTGTATGGACACATGTCGATGGTCATGCGGGTGTTCCAGGGAATGAACGGTGCGACGGTATTGCTACTTCGTATGCTGATGAGAACCCTGTTTCTCTCTATGATGGAGACGCGTCGTTATACTCTGTTGATCTCTCAGTTGTTTCTGGGGCGAGCGAAGGTGGTGTAAAAAAAAGAAAATCAGCTCAAGCGTATTCGTATGTCAGTGTTGTTGATGGTGTATTTAAGACTCATACAACATGGGCTTCGTGTGAAAAAGAGGTAAAAGGCAAGAAGGGGGCACGCTTCAAGAAGGCGGTCAGTGCTGAGGACGAAAAAAACATACAGAAAGAGTGGGGTATATAAAGTAAAAAAACAGCATTAGCTGTTTTTTTGTTGAGACGGAATTTTCCTCAAGAGATCCTCAAGGTAGTCATTGTCCGCTTTTTCCGGGTGCCATTCTATGTAACGCATGTAGGCTCCTGTTTCGATTTGAATAAGTCGCTGGAGTTCGGGATTGTTTTCAGTAGCATAGGGATGATCGTAGTTCCATGCCCATAGGTCATTTCTGGCGTGATGCCACTGTCTCAAGGCTCCGTTCTTATGATTCTTTTTTTCAAGAAAATCTCGCAGTGATACGAGCAGATGAAAGAGAAATGCTAGTATCACGAGTATCAAGAGGGTGATTGTGAGAGGGTTCATCTGGTCTGTACGGTAGCATCTTTTGTTTGTTGTTTCCAGTTTGGGTATATACTTTGGAGGTGAATAGTCTCGTATTTTATACAGGAACCCTTGGTTTTTTAGTGGGTGTCCTCATACGATCTTTTGTTGTGGTGCATCACGGTTTGTTTTTATTGTGTGCGGGGGTTGGCGGTGTCTCTCTCTTAGGATTCTTCATTTTTTCAAAAAAATATCGATCGCATCTAGCGCTCGGTATTTTTTTAATAGCCGTGTCGCTCGGAATGTTTCGTTTTGATCAGGTAGACGCCGTTTTTAAAAATGACCCTCTTGTTCCTTATGCAAACCAAGCAGTCGATGTGTTGGTACGCATTGTTGAAGAACCTGATGTGAGAGAAAGTTCCGTTCGTCTCGTTACAGATATTGTTTCACTTTCTGATTCTCTTTTTGTTTCTCCTTCTCGGATTTTAGTGGTAACCGATTTGTATCCCGAGAGAAAATATGGAGACATTCTTCGTCTTCGCGGTGTACTCAAAGAGCCCGGTAATTTCACTAATGATTCTGGTAGGGAATTTGATTACGTTTCGTATCTCAAGAACAAAAGAATTCGCTTTGAGCTCACGCGTCCTCATGTCGAATTTGTTCGACATGAGGAAGCCGCTCTCGGTATAGCCACACTACTCAGAATAAAAGGCTTTTTTGTAAACCTGATTGAGAACACCCTTGTTGAACCGGAGTCATCTCTTTTAGGAGGGTTGCTCGTAGGGACAAAACAGTCGCTCGGCAAGGAATTGCAAGATAATTTTAGAGAGGTGGGGTTGGTACATATTGTGGTGCTTTCAGGGTACAACATCACCATTGTTGCCGAATCCTTTATTAAGTTTTTTTCTTTTCTTCCTCGTACAGCAGGGCTCTCTTTTGGAGCTCTGTCTATCGTGTTCTTTGCACTACTGACGGGCGCATCCTCGACCATTGTTCGTGCATCTATCATGGCGCTCATTGTTGTTTTTGGAAAATTTCTTCATCGTTCGTACTCCATACACCGAGCTCTTATTGTTGCTGCTGTTTGTATGTGTATACACAATCCTCGGATTCTTGTGTTTGATGTTTCATTTCAACTCAGTTTTTTGGCAACACTCGCTCTTGTGTACGGGTCTCCGATTGTTGAGCGCTATGCGCAGTGGATACCTGACAAGTGGAATATACGAAGTATTGTTGTTTCAACCGTTGCGACACAAATCTTTGTTTTCCCTTATATCGTGCATGTCATGGGCACCTTTTCTCTCGTTGCGCTTCCTGCCAATATTCTTGTTCTTCCTGTAATACCACTCACTATGTTTCTGGGTTTCGTTTCCGTTTTGGGGTACGCTCTCGTGCCTTTCGTTTTCATTCCAATTGTGTACATAACCCACATGTTACTTTCTTGGATTTTGTTTGTAGTAGATTTTTTTGCCTCTTTTCCTTTTGCATCACTTTCTGTGCCGGAGATGTCTTTCATGGTGACTCTGTGTATGTATGCCTTTTTTGTGTTTGTTATTGTGCGCCACATTCAAAAACCCAAAACAAAACCACCTGTGTGAGTGGGTGGTTTCGTGTGCCTTTTTATTGTGCGTCTCGGTAGTTTTTCTCTATAACGCTCCAGTTGAGGTTTGCAAAGAAGTCCTCGACGTATTTTTTCTTTCCTGATGGTTGATAGTCAAACACAAAAGAGTGTTCCCACATGTCGAGAGCGAGAACAGGGGAGAGTCCGGTGAGTTGTCCTAGGTGTTGCTCGTCTACCCATGTATTTACAAGTCTGTTTGTGTGCTTGTCGAAATAGAGCATTGCCCATCCTGGTCCACGAGTGAGGGCTATTGTTTTGAAAAGAGCAAACCATGTTTCAAATGATCCCCACTCAGACTCAATTGCTTTGAAAAGAGGGCTTTCTTTTGAGAGTGCTTGAGCTCCACCCTCGAGGCTTTTAAAGTAATATTCGTGATTTCTCATGCCGTCAAATTCAAATCCAAATCGTCGTTGTAGCTCACCGATCATGTAGGCATTTTTTTCTGAATCTTGTGCGAGTTCTGTTATTTTTTCAATAATGTGATTTGAGAATTTTACATAGCCAGCATAGAGCTTGAGATGTTCCTCAATGTTTTTCTGGGAAATACCAACAAGTGTTGGGATTGCAAACTTTGTTTCTTCGAATTTTTTCATATAGATTTTATATTTTTAAATTTTGTACAGTATAGCATACGTAATTGAGAAGTATCCTTTTTTGGGGCTATACTTAAGGTATATGACATGTGTCTCTTACAAACGGGCGTCTCTCTTTGTCCTCGTTATGTGTGCGAGCGTGCTTGGTTTCTATGCATTTCGGGACGTATCATCGCTCAAGGTTTATTTTCTCAACATAGGACAAGGCGACGCCATTTTTATAGAGGCTCCTTATGGAAATCAAATGCTCATTGATGGCGGTGGAGACAAAGCGGTGTTGCGTGAGCTCGGTCAGGTAATGTCTTTTTTTGATCGCTCTATTGATGTGGTCATGGAGACACATCCCGACGCTGATCACATAGGAGGTTTACCCGCGGTACTCAATCGTTTTGACGTCGGTGTTTTTCTTGAGCCTGGTGTTTCTTCTGATAACACCATCGACGAAGAAATTGCTCGTATCCGTGAGACAAAAAACATAGAATCTATTCGTGCGCGTGAAGGCATGAGAATCAATGCGGGTGGCGGTGTGATTTTTGATATTTTGTTTCCTAGTGTGGATGTTACTCACTTTGAGACAAATACCGCATCGATTGTAGGAAAACTTGTTTTTGGAAGTACTACGGCGATGTTTACAGGAGATTCTCCTCAGTCTATTGAAAAATATTTAGTCGGTCGTTACGGTAGTCGTCTCAAAAGCGACATCCTGAAAGCAGGGCATCATGGGTCTCGTACATCATCAAGTCGTGAGTTTGTGGATTCAGTACAGCCCCAGTTTGTCATTATCTCAGCGGGCTTGAATAATCGCTACGGACATCCACATGCGGAAGTGATCTCGTTGTTTGAAGAAAAAAAGAGCGACATTGTGACTACGGCAAAAGAGGGGACTATTCGTTTTGTTTCGGACGGGTCGGTGTTTGAGAGAAAGTAAAAACCACCCTTGAGGTGGTTTTTATATGAGGCCTGCTTTTTTGAGTGTTGCGAATGCTCCGTTCTTGTTGATGGTCTTTATTGCTCGGGTAGTGAGTGTGAGACGGATGTGTTTTTTGAGTTCAGGGATGTAAATCTTTTTGCTCTGGAAGTTTGGGTAGCGACGTACCTTTCCTGTTGGGTTGAATTGAGTAGCACGCGTACGGTTTGAGTAACCGCCTCCTACGAGAGATGTTTTATGTGTTATTGGACAGGTCTTTGCCATGGGATTTCGTTAGAGACCCATGCTATCACAGGGTTTTAGAGCATGCAACTTTTCGCTACGTCTGTATAATAGGTCCATGGAAATACAATTTATCTTTTCGCTCGCTGTCCTTATTATGTCTGTGGTGATACATGAGGTATCTCATGGCTATGCAGCGCTGTTTTTGGGCGATAAGACAGCGGAATACGAAGGACGCCTTACTCTCAATCCTTTGAAACATATTGATATGTGGGGTTCAGTTATTTTCCCAGCTGTTTCTTTGCTCCTTGGAGGTTTTGTTTTTGGGTGGGCAAAACCTGTGCCGTACAACCCTCATAATCTCCGTAATCAAAAGTGGGGTGAGGCGCTTGTGGCAGGTGCGGGACCTCTCTCAAACATTGTTCTCGCTATCGTTTTTGGACTAGGTGTTCGTTTTATTGCCCCTCTTGGTTCTGGGCCTTTTGCCGAAATTTTGGCAACAATTGTTCTTGTTAATCTCACCTTGGCATTTTTTAATTTGATACCTATTCCACCACTCGATGGATCAAAAATACTCTGGAGTGTTTTGCCTGCTCGCTTTATGCATATTAGAGAGTCGCTTGAGCAGTTTGGTTTTTTTGCGGTGCTGTTGTTTGCACTCGTGCTCTGGAAATTTATAACTCCTGTTATTTTCTGGATATTCCTCCTTATTACAGGGGCGTCTCTATAGTTTTTCGGTACAGTAGAGTGCGTACTGAGAGTCTCTATAAACTTCTGTTGTTGGGCCGATAGTCATGAGTTTGTCTTTGTAATTGAGAAAGCTGTTTGCCACAGTATAGAGCTTTCCTTTTTGTGCGAGGTGGCGTGGCGCATCTTTTATGAGTTTGTCTATAAATGTGTAATCCGTGTCTATACCTGAATGAAAGGGTGGATTTACTGCAATGAGGTCAAACTCTCCTTGGATACGTGAGAACACGTCTGATCGGGTGACTTGTGCTGGCATGTTGTTTTTCTCAAGAGTTTTCTTGGTTGCTTCAAGGGCAAGAAGACTTGTGTCAGAAAAATGTATTTGTGTTTCAAGTGAGAGTGTTTTGTAGATAGCGCCCACTATTCCTGTACCACAGGCGAGATCAAGCAAGGTTTTTGACCCAAGAGGAAGATGATCCAAAAGTATTTTTGTTCCCGGATCAAGTTCGTGTGCAGAAAACACTCCCGGGAGATGTGCCACCTGAATAGTTTTATCTTTGTAGGCAACGGGGAAGAGAGTGAGGAAATCTTCTACTTTTTTTGGAGGAGTGTCTTTGTCGTTTTTGCCTACATAGAGTGCAGAGTGATTCCCAACAATTTTTTTCTGAACAGAACCGATTATTTCCTCGTATATTTTTTTTGCTGATTCTATGCCACCCTTTTTTGTGCCGACCAGTATCACCGTGCCACCTTGTGCAACCTTGTGTGCAACAAGAGAGAGGGTCATGGTTATGAGGGCTTTGCTTTTTGGGAGAAAGACAATAGCGCTCTCTTTCTGGCCTTTTTCTGTTTCAAAGAGCGCGTCCTCGTTTTCTACAATGAGTGGGTTTTTGAGATCCAAAGACTCTCGATGTTTATTGAGGAGTTCCAAAGGGAGATTTTCTTTCATAGATGTAACTATGCCTGAGGGTTTTGATTTTGATTATATTGACAAATAAGTATTTTGGGTGTCTAGTATATAGACAGTTCTTTGATACCAATGTGCGATGTGGTGGTCGTAGCCAAAAGCCCTTCAACTATGTTCAGGGTTTCTGGCTATGACCAACACAGGCTCATAGTTCCTCCTCGGATTAGGGGAAAACTCAACGCGCAAATTAGCGCAAGGAGATTAAGACTATGAGTACTGAATTCGCATCTGCCGACCTTACGGCTGGCCAACTGAACGCAATCGTGAAAAAACTCGGTGGCCATGACGGCGCAATCAAGTTCCTCCAGGGCAAGCTCTCGGTTTCGCAACCGTCAGGCAACTGGCGTGAACAAGACGGCGTCATCTACATTAGCGTCACTTCCGACGGCACGACTGGTCCCGAGTGGATCAAGCGTCTCGAAAAGAAGGGCTTCCGTTCGAGCGACTACGCCAAAAGCGAGCTTCGTTCGCCGGACTTCAAGCCGACGAAAGGCGTGACGACCGAAATCTCCATCCTCAAGGGCCTGCTCTTCGAGGACCACGACCGTATTACCTGCAACATCCGCGACTTGGCTACGCAGCGCAAGCTGACAACGCCGAACGCGGAAGTGGCCTGTCTCATCCGGGAAAACTTCTCGGACGAGGACATCGAGGCGATGGGCCTGATCTGGATCGTCACCATGCACGAACCGATCAAGGATTCTGACGGCGATCCTAGCTTGCTCGGCGCGAGCTGGAGCGACGGTGGTCGCTGGTTGGACACGTGGCCTGGCAGCAGGTGGAATCGTGACTCCGGGTTCGCGTTCGTTGTTTCTGAAAATCGCCGTTGAAAGTTAGCCCCGTTTCGCTTTGCGAAACGGGGCTTTTTATATGTCTTGCTCAAATCATGGTTTTATAGTAATCTCACTTGTGCGTCACAAACGCTTGTTAGGGAATAGGTGAGTAACAATATATAGAGATTTCTCATGCTCTATTGAGTGAAGCCAGACACGCTATTCCTCGTTTTTAGTAGGTTTTGCCTTTTTCTGGTTAAAGGTTGTTAGTTTTTAGTATTAGTTAATTCTTATTCATGCCAACAATAAATCAGCTCGTAAAGCGCTCAAGACGAAGTCTCAAGCGTAAATCGAAGTCCGTTGCTCTCACAAAGAGCTTTAACGTTCTTCAAAACAAACCTCGATACTTTTTCTCACCTTTTAAAAGAGGTGTATGTATCAAGGTGACTACAAAGACACCAAAGAAGCCTAACTCAGCCGTTCGAAAGATCGCGCGTGTTCGTCTGTCAAATGGAATGGAAGTAACAGCGTATGTTCCAGGAATGGGTCACAACCTTCAGGAGCACTCAGTGGTTCTTCTCCGTGGTGGTCGTGTAAAAGACGTAGGTCTCCGTTACTCAGTCGTACGTGGAGTTCTCGACGCAGCGGGCGTAGAGAAGCGAGGAAAGGGTCGAAGCCAGTACGGTACAAAGAAGCCAAAAGCAGCGAAATAAAAAGAAGCTTTCAGGTTTCAGCTATTAGGAAGTCAAGAAGATTTTTCTAAAACCTGACACCTGGAATCTAATACCTAATTTAAAACCATGCGAAGAAAAGTAAATAATAAACGAACACTCTTTGAAGATAGCAAATACGCTTCTGATAAGGTAACGAAATTCATAAACTACGTTATGTATGACGGCAAGAAAAACGTTGCTCGTGCGAATGTATATGACTGTTTCGAAATAATTAAAGAAAAAGTAAAGACCGAAAACCCTTTGGAGGTTTTTGAGACAGCTCTCAAAAATACTGCTCCGAACGTAGAAGTTCGATCTCGACGTGTTGGTGGTGCAAACTATCAAGTTCCAGTTGAGGTTCGTCCAGAGCGCAGAGCAGCACTCTCAATGAAGTGGATTATCGAAGCAGCTCGAGGAAAGAAGGGTGCACCTATTGCATCAAAGCTCGCTGACGAGATTATTGCAGCTTCAAAGAATGAAGGTGAAGCAGTGCGCAAGAGAGAGAACACTCACAAAATGGCTGAAGCTAACAAGGCTTTTGCTCACTTTGCTTGGTAGTCGCTTAAAAATACTCGAGAGGTTTTTTAGGTATACACCTCAAATCCTCCCAAGAATTTTTTAAGCTCGGATTTGAAATTAATTCAAACTATTTGTAGCTGTTATAATAAAGCTTCATTAAAAACCACTTAATTAATTTATGAACAGAGATTATCCATTAGACAAAGTCCGTAACTTCGGAGTTATCGCGCACATTGATGCCGGTAAAACAACAACGTCAGAGCGTATTCTTTACTACACCGGAATGATTCACAAAATAGGTGAAGTTCACGAAGGTGAGACAACGACAGACTGGATGGAGCAGGAGAGAGAGCGTGGTATCACTATTACTGCGGCTGCTATTACCTGTTTCTGGAACCCAACATACATGCCAAAGGGTGACAACTCACTCAAGCATCGCTTTAACGTTATCGACACACCAGGACACATCGACTTTACTGTTGAAGTAAAGCGATCTCTTCGCGTGCTCGACGGTGCAGTGGTGGTATTTGACGGTGTGGCTGGAGTAGAACCACAGTCAGAAACAAACTGGCGTTATGCTGACGAATCAAACGTTCCTCGTATTTGTTTCATCAACAAAATGGATCGTATGGGAGCTTCGTTTGAAAAGTCTTATAAGTCTATTCTTGAACGACTCAACAAACACGCAGTACGTATTCAGCTTCCTATCGGATCTGAGGAAAACTTTGCTGGGGTTGTTGACCTTGTGCGCATGAAGGCATACGCATTTGAAGGGGAGATGGGCATCACTATCGTCGAAAAAGAGATTCCTGCAGACATGATGGATGAGGCGAAAAAATACCGTGCAGAACTCATTGAAAAAATAGCAGAAACGGATGACGCTCTCATGACCGAGTATCTCGAAGGTAAGGAGTTCGATCTTCCTACAATCAAAAAGAACCTCCGAAAGGCGGTGCTTGCATGTAAATTGTTCCCAGTAATGACAGGTTCTGCTCTTAAAAATAAGGGTGTTCAGTTGGTACTCGACGCTGTTGTTGATTACTTGCCATCACCTCTCGATATTCCTGCTGTTAAGGGTGTTCACCCTGATACAGGAGCAGAGGTTATTCGTCACGCTGATGACAAGGAACCTTTCTCAGCTCTCGCGTTTAAACTTCAGAACGACCCATTCGTGGGACAGCTCACATTCTTCCGTGTGTACTCTGGAACAGTAGAAGCTGGTTCATATATTTATAACTCGACCACAGGAAAGAAGGAGCGACTTTCTCGTATCGTGCGCCTCCAGGCAAATGAACGTGAAGAAGTGCAAAAGGTATTTGCCGGAGAAATTGCGGCAGCGGTAGGTCTCAAGGAAGCTCTCACATCTCACACGCTTTGTGATGAAAATGATCCTATCATCCTCGAAACTATCAAATTCATGGAGCCGGTTATTTCTCTCCGTGTAGAGCCTGCAACAAAAGCAGATCAGGAAAAAATGGGAACAGCTCTTCGCAAGCTTGCGAACGAAGACCCTACATTCCGTATTAGTTCAAACGGTGAGACGGGTGAAACTATTATCGCTGGTATGGGTGAGCTCCACCTTGAAATCATGGTGGATCGTATGAAACGAGAATTCGGAGTAAATACAACTGTTGGTAAGCCACAAGTGGCGTACCGAGAGACTATTATGGGTACAGCTGATGCTGAACATAAATACATCAAGCAGTCTGGAGGTAAGGGTCAGTACGGACACGTTCGTATTACCCTCAAGCCTATGGAGCCTGTTGTTGAAGGTGAGAAAATCGCAAAGAACGTTTCTCGTTACGAAGACTTTGAATTCATAAACTCAATCAAGGGAGGTGTTATTCCAAACGAATTTATACCTGCTGTTGAAAAGGGTGTTCACGAAGCAATGGATAGGGGAATCGTGGCTGGTTACAAAATGGTAAATGTTTCGTGTGAACTTACGTTCGGTTCTTATCACGATGTGGACTCTTCAGAAATCGCGTATAAGATTGCTGCATCTATGGCATTCCAAGAGGGCGCAAAACGAGCTCGACCGGTTATTTTGGAGCCTATCATGAGTCTCGAGGTGGTCGCGCCTGAAAAGTTTATGGGTGATATCACTGGTTCTATCGCTTCAAAGCGTGGGCTTATCGAAGGAACAGAAATGCGAGGACAAGCTCAGGTTATCAAGGCAAAAGTGCCTCTTTCTGAGATGTTTGGATACACAACAAACCTTCGTTCTATGACGTCTGGACAAGGAAATGCAACAATGGAGTTCGATCACTATGAAGTGGTTCCTCCAAATGTTGAAAAAGAAATTGTAGCGTCTCGAAAATAAACTACAACAAAAAATCATCCTTTCGGATGATTTTTTGTTTGGGTGGTGGATAACTTTCGAAATAAAAAATAGTATGATTGAGGAGGTTATGGAAAATATCCTTGTGCTAGTTGTCTATGCGGGGTGCGCTTTGCTTTTCGTGAAAACGCTAGTAAGTGCACCCGTGGGATACGAGGATCGGTCTGGTTTCCATTATGGAAACACTCCCCATGAATAAATAGAGTTCGGGGGTCAGCAAAAGCAGGTATCTACAAGATGCCTGCTTTTTATATAGGCAGTGCTTGTTGATAAAGAGTCTTGGCGTTAGTAGAGGGGAAGGAGTATACTAGTAGGTAAGGAGAAATCTTGTAGCGGGGGCGGGCGGAAGCACCGCGCGCGACGATATTTTTAAATATTATAAAATTAAAAAAAAAATTTTTTTTATAATTTTTTGTGGTTTTTTTACGAATTCCCGTAAACACATTGTCGTTCCTCAATATTGTGGGCGCGCGCGCGCCTCCCGCCCCCCCCCGCTACTTGCTTTATACTTAGGATACATTTACACATAATTTTATTTGAGAATGAAAAAATATTTTACAGGGTTTGTTGTTGGAATGGTTTTGCTTGGAATGTCTGGATCATCTGTTTCTGCTCAGACTGTTGATGCCAATCAGCTCGTTGAACTGTTTATTTCACTCGGTATCATTTCTGGAAACCAGGCGTCTAGCGCTCGTAGCGCTGTAGGCACACCAAACACAGGAAGTGTCTCGTCTGCACCAGTTGCTCAAACACCCTCTGGTGTTTCGCGAGATCCTTTTCAAAAAAAGCCCTCAGTAAAAATAACCACGGTGTGTCGATCTGCCGGTTGTAATGAACCAACTCCTATTGCAGGACAGTCAGTGTATATCGCATGGGACACACAAGATGTTCCCGGTCCTGGTGAAGTTGGAGGTGGAGAAACTTTTTCTTTCAAACTCATTAAAGCGAGCGCAATTGAACGTGCTCGACAAAACATAGCTCTCGTAGCGGCCTCAGATATCATTGATTTGGGCCGTGTCGGTACTCATTTTGGTCAGGCCAATCTTTTTATTCCAAGTACTGTTTCGACAGGTTCGTACTATATGTATGCAGGGGATTGGACTTTCTCTGAGGCAGAGATTCGTGCTTATGTAAATAATATTTACAATACAAAAAATGGTAGCCTCTCAAATCCTGTAGATTACTCATACGATATCGCGGTTGTTACCCAAGCGTATCTCAACCTTCGTGACTTTAAGGGTCCTTTTACTGTCGGTAATGGTAGTGGTTCAGACGGACAGGGAGATTTCACCGCTCGTCTTTCGGGAGGGAGCACCACTCTCAAAAGTGGCTTCGGTGAAAGTGTTACTATTTCTTTTTCATATGATCCTTATTTCATAACTCCAGGTACACGAGGTAGTGGATATGGAGGTCTCAAGGGGGATGATTTTACCGTCGTTGCTGTGCTTCGTCCTGTAGGAGAGACTCCTGTAAGTGAATTCTCTAGCTACTACAATAGAAATGTTGGAGTGTTTTGGTTCCCAGGCGGTACTGGAAGAGGTTTTAATGGTAGGGGAACGCTTTATTTGAATATGCCACCAGATGTCGCTCCTGGAACATATAATCTCGAGCTTCAATTCCAGTCTATTTCGTATCAAGTATCACAATCAGGTATTACTCAACCATGGAAGACTGTGCAGGTTGCTCAGGTGACCGTTGAGGCAGGTGCGGACGCACAGTTCCAAGGTCCGGACATTACCTCATTTAGTGTTTCTCCAGCTACTGTTTCTCTCGGTAGTACTATGACATGGTCTGCTCGTGCGACTGCAGGGTCTTCTCGTATAAAGCAACACAGAGCATATGTGCTCGGAGGTCTCGGTTCAGAGCAAACAGGATGGTCTTCTGTATATGCGCAAAACGCATCTCTCGATGTTTCTGTTGCCGTAAACGCAAGCTACGCTTCTTCTGAAAATGGTTTTGGTAATCGCGGTTCTGGAACATACACCATTCGTTATGAGGTAGAAGATGTTGCGGGGAATATTTCGTTTGAGGATAGAACGGTCACATTCAATGGACCAGCGTCTTCTGGTGGAAGGCCTGTCACCGTTTCTCCTGCGGACTCAATAAATGCGGTGTTCAATAACAATGCTTCTGTTTCTATTGCTGGTCCTGCTTCATTTACAACACAAGATACTTTGGTGAGATGGCCTCTTTCCGCAACTATTACAAACACGGAACCAACGCAAGAAATGTTTGCGATTAAAGGCTACATTACATACTCAACAGGGGTTCCTGTTCCCGGCACGACGGTTACTGGTAGTACAGGGTTGGCTGCTTTTGGAAGCGCCACAAGGGTAGCTCTTGCGGACGTGGTAGTTTCTCCGACAAGTATTGTTCCTGGTCGTTATATTATCGTGGCGGAGTTGTATAAAGCTCCAGGAGGAAACTCTTCTCATCCTTCGGCAGTGCTTCTTACGCGTAACACAAAATCTGTAAATCTTACGAGTGCGGTTGCTACTCCTTCTATCTACACTCCATCATCAGGCACAACATTTACACCGGGGGCTCAAGTGAGTGTGGTGGTCACTTTTTCTGGAACTACTAATCAGTCTGCAACTGATCCTTCTCGTGTAGCAAAAACCGAACTTTATGACAATGGTGAAAAGGTGGCGGAAGTGGTTCCGGGTACTTTGAATGCTTATTTCACATGGATTCCTTCTGTCATAGGAACACACACGCTTATGGTAAAAAATGTTGCGGTGGGAGGTGCTACTGCATCGAGCCAGCCGGTTACCGTAAGTATAGTGGGATCTCAAGGTTCTGGTGTGCCTGTACCAAGTTTGAGCGTATCTCCGTCAGGTACTGTTGTTCCGGGAACTCCTATTACTGCAACACTCACTCCTCAGGGTACTGTTAGTTCTGTAGAGTTCTTTGTAAATGGTGTCCGTGCATCCGAAGACCTCATTGCTCCGTACACCTTTACATGGACCCCAACTGTTCTTGGTACGTATGTCGTTACTGGTAGGGTATTTTCAGCTGGAGGCGCCTATTCAACATCAAACGGGGCAACTGTTCGTGTCGCAACATCTGCTTCGGGCGGTGGAATTATCATCATTCCGGCGATAGGGGATAGTTCAAACACTGGTACGACATATACCCCAACACCACGACGCTGTGTTGGAAACTGTGGAGGAACATCAGCTTCTCCTACAACAGGTTCAATTATCATTGAAGCAGTACCAGCAAGTCCTGCTCAGTCAGTCACCATTCCAAGCGCTCCGACTATTTCTAGAGATGTCCGTTCATGTCCTCTCACTCTTACCGCAGAGAGGAGTCTCAATGGCACAACCAAGACGTGTTACTGTGCCTCTGCGGGTACGTCTGTTATTTGGGGATCAAATCCTTATACAGATGACTCATCTCTCTGTGTTGCTGCAAAACATGCAGGCATCGCTGTACCAGGCAATGTGACCTACACCATTACGCCAGGGCAGAGTACCTATGTAGGCTCTGCTCAAAATGGAGTAAGCTCACAGAGTTACGGAGCATGGGGAGGAAGCTTCACTATTTCTCGTTAAATAAAAATGAAAAAACCACCTTTATAGGGTGGTTTTTTCATAGGAGGAACACATTGACTTTATGCAAAAAGTATGATATCATTGTATTTAACAAGCTCTTTGTAAAGAATCATGAAAAACCGTTATTTTGACGGCACTTCTTTCCTTGGGGCTTATTTACTATGAATAAGCTATTCGCTGTGTTGGTGATTCTTTTCACCACCGTCCTTTCGCTTCGGGGTCAGACTGCAATTGAGTTGACCGAGACCTTTATCGGCCTTGGTATCATTCCCGAACGGAATGTAGGAGCGGCGCGTGACATTGCGTCACAGGTCATCATTCCGGACAGAATGGTCAACATCTCGGTGTTGACCAAGGTGAGGGCAGGAGAGCCGGTCACCGTTGGTTTTGTAAACGGACAGGGAAATAATTCTCTTGTGGGACGGCTTTTTTTGGTCAGAGCTATCGGAGAGGGTTTGAAATCTTTTGAGGTAAAAAATACTCTCAAAGATCCTGTGGTGAAGATTTACTCAGGAGAGTCCCTTGTCTCTACTAACGATGACTGGATCGAAAGACTCAGTCTCGATGAGATGAGGCGCTACGAGAGTCTTTGTGGAGCATTCCCTGTTCGCAAGGATAATCGTTTTGATTCTGTCTCGGTGATCTACCTTTCTGGAGGTCGGTACACTGTTACGGTGCAGGGGGTTGAGCCTTCGGATGAAGGGATGGTTCTCGTTGAAATATACGAGATCACCTTTCCTACAGGAGGGAAGGGTTAAGTTTAAACCGCGCGATATAGAATCGCGCGGTTTTTTGTTTTATTAAAAGGTATCACACTCGTCCTCTTTACTTTCATTTCTATTTTGTTATCATACGTTGTACGCATTTTGTGCGCTTTTTTCAGTTTATTGAATAAACTTTATTCTGAAAATTTATTAGCTTAGTACATTACACGTACGCAGTCTGGATTTGCAAAGTTCTCGCGCGCAAATCAAGGTTTCGTACATAAAACATATGGCAGAATTCACAAGAAATAAGCCTCACGTTAACGTAGGTACCATTGGACACGTTGACCACGGCAAGACAACCTTGACCACATCAATTCTCGCGACACAAGCTCGAGATGG
>CAZLHP010000007.1:7150-40383 GCA_964559755.1 uncultured Candidatus Saccharibacteria bacterium | reverse complement strand
TTGGAGAGCTGACATACTCTCCAATTTTTTTTCAAACAATTCACAGTCTGGCTCTGGGTTAACAAAAAAAAGATCTGATAAACAGTCTTTTTGTGTGCCCCGAGGGCTCGAGTCAAATAATTTATACGAGAGAATACCGGTCCCAAATGCCAAAGTAACTATTGCCACAGCACAAGGCAGTGATTCTTTTTTGAACATGTTTCTCATTGATTCAAACATAGCCTTATAATTGTAGTACAGCTTTTTAAAAAGGGAAGTGTTTGTGGTGTACACTGTACTTTATGTATATAAAGGTGTTTGTGTACCCAGAAGCCCCTACAGAGGCCGTACAAAGTGACGGTGACGGGTATGCTATATCTGTTGGTGTGCCCGCATCACGTGGTTTGGCAAATAAAAGAGCGCTCGAATTACTACGTTGTTACCTTGGGCCGTCAAAAAGAGTTATACGTATTGTGAGTGGGCATCATTCACCCCACAAAATCGTACTGATTGAAGAAAAAAGTTAGAGTTCATTTCGGTTGTGGTATATACTTTAGGTAAAGACAGATTTCAGTACGATTCAGTTATGGGTTTTTATCAATTTTTTAATACAACCATGAAAAAAACTACAAAAGTTACTAATATTGTTCTCACTCCTGGCATCTCTGATTATCTCGACAAAAAACTAGGAGCACTCGATAGGTATTTGGATCCGAATGATGATTCAGTGATTGTGGATGTCGAAATAGCAAAGACGACCAATCGTCACCGATCAGGTGACATCTTCAAGGCAGAGGCAACGCTTCATGGTAGACAGCTCGATATTCGTGCAGAAGTTGAGCGTGAGGATTTGTACGCTGCAATTGATGGAATGAAGGATGAACTCATCGAAACTCTTCGCTCAAAGAAGCACAAGAGAATCGATTTTATCCGAAGAAGTGGTTTGAAACTAAAGAATTTGTTGCGTGGTTTTAGAAAAAACGATTAAACGTGTATGCATGCGGTAGGATTTAAAACATTAGGGGGTCAGATAACAGCGTTTGTTATGCTCTGTGTGTTTTTTGGTGCTAGTTTGTATTATTTTCTCACTACTGCTTTTGAAACCGGTGTTGTTTTTGCAGAAAAAAATCCAGAGATTGCGTTACAAGAAACACCTCTCCTTTACGCACGCGTTTATACCGACGAAGGCGTCTTTAAGATACGTTTTTTGAGATCAAAGGCACCTTTCACCGTAAAGAATTTTATTCGTCTGTCAAAAAAAGATTTTTACAATCAAACCCAATTTCACCGGGTGATAAAAGGCTTCATGATTCAAGGGGGAGATCCGCTTACCCGAGAAAATGATACGAGTGTGTATGGAACGGGAGGTCCTGGTTATATGATCCCTGACGAAATTAACGATAGGCCTATGGTTCGTGGTGCGGTTGCGATGGCGAATTACGGCAAAGACACCAACGGAAGTCAGTTTTTTATTTTGACAAATGATACGCCACGCATACAAGACAAGTTTACTATTTTTGGAGAGGTGATTGAGGGTATGGATAGCGTTGATAAGATTAGCTCGGTCCCCGTCGATTCAAAAAATCTTCCCAAGGAACCTATACGTATACAAAAAATAGAACTACTCGAAGCTTTTTAGTTTTTACCAAGAGAGTAATCTTTCCAAGACATTTCTCGTTTGCCTTCTGGTGTTACTCGTAGGAGAACAAGTTTCCCCTCTGAAACGGTTGCGTCGTTTACGATAATTCTTTTACCTTGTTCGACAAAGTATGCTTTTGGCCATCCGGAAAAAGCTTTTATTTTGAGAAGATTTTGATATGCGTCTGAGTGTATATCTATGAGTGCCTCTTCTTTGGTTACTTTGGGTGCATGTGTCGCTTTAGCATGGTCTTGTTCTGTTTCTGAGATCGTACCTTCTAACCACTGTGGAATAGTTTTTGCAAGGAGAGTTCCTCCAAGGGCGCCTAATTTCTTTTCAAGTTCAATGCGATCGAGAGGCCACGGTTCAATCGTTGTTTTTTCTTGGCTTATGATTGGCCCATGATCCATCTCAGCATCAAGTCTCATGATGGTTACACCTGTCTCACGCATATCCGAAAGGATTGAGCGCTCTAGGGGTGCAGCTCCACGCAAAAGAGGAAGGAGAGAGGGGTGTACATTAAGTGTCTTTTTTCTCGGCATGAAAAGAATGGAGTCGGGGATAATTTTGCCATAAGACGCAACAACAAAAAGATCCCATCCGTCTCCTCCTTTTTTTCTGAGTTCATTTTCAAATTCTACAGATTTTATGGTGAAAGGTTGTAGGGTGGGGATATGCTCTCTATCAGCCCAGATCTTTACAGGAGGTGGGGTGATTATGAGTTTCCTGCCCTGTGGCTTGTCTGGCATGGTGACAATGAGGTCTGGCAGGAGATCGTGCGTCTTGAGTTCTTCAAGCACAAAGACAGAAAACTCTGATGTTCCAAAAAAGGCTATTTTTTTCTTCATTGATTTTGATTTTTTGGGGGCAAGTCGTGTACATCCGTAGCTGTGTCGATAAAGAGTATGCCGTTGAGGTGGTCGATTTCGTGTTGAAATATTTGAGCGAGCAATCCCGAACCTCCGAGTTCAAATTGTTTTCCGTTCTCATCAAACGCCCTTATTTTTGCCTGTTTAGATCGTTTGGTTTTTCCGTAGAGATACCGTACCGAAAGGCATCCTTCCTCAACCTCTTTTTTTGTTTTAGAAAGTTTTACTATCTCTGGGTTTATACAAACAATGTCTTTGTTTTCTGGTTCTTCTTCGCTCGCTTTTTCTTTTCCAGAAATGAGGTCAAACACTTTTCCTGAGATGGTGAAAATGCGGAGAGAGACACCTATTTGAGGTGCAGCCAAAGCCACTCCATCCTCCTGAGAGTCGAGTGCTTGTTTCATATCTTTGAGTATTTTCTGTATCTTTGGCGATCCTATATCTTCGATAGGTACAGGCTGTGCTTGAGCCCTGAGTACAGGATTGTCTTTTTGGACGATGGGTACCATGAACTGATAGTAAAACGTAATACAGAAAAGGTAAAGGAGCCGTTAGAGGAGGCTTTCAGGGTCAATATTTACCGTAAAGGATTGTGGCAGTGTTTCGAGTAGTTGAATAAGTTTTTTGTCTGGCCAGCTTTTTTTGTCGATACGAATGAGCGCATGCATTCCTACGTGTCCTCGAGGAAGTGAAACAAATGCAGGAAAGACATCTACGTCATAATCACTACAGAGCGTTTTTATCATTTTCATGTCTTCTGTAACGCGTTCTCTCGTTCCACCGGAAGAGAGTTTTACAAGTACTGAAAATGGTGGAAAGTTAAGCGCACGTCGCAATATTATTTCTTCTCGAAAGAAGTCAATCATATTTCCTTTCCATGCGTATGAGAGAAGGGCTTCATCGGGTCTTCGTGTCTGCAGGAGGAACCTCTTGTGGGCGAGCGATCTCATTTTGAGAATAATAGAGAATATTTTTTCGCTTATACGAAAGTCTGGTATTGAAAAATATGAATCGAGAGTCGCAATAGCACAGTTATCGATTTTTTTGTCGATGTAGGTGAGCGCCATTTCGGTACCAATGAGTATGCTACCAGGAGAAGCCATCCATTTTTCGGCGATAGAGAGGGCTTTTTTATGTGTCGTGGCTACTGTTTTATCGATACGGAATATTTTTGTGTCTGGAAGGATTTCCTTTATTTTTTCCTCGACGAGTTCGCTCCCTATTCCGAGTGGTTTGAGGCGCCAGCTACCACATTTTTTGCAGGTTGTTTTTGCGTCGTATTTTTTTCCACAATGGTTACAGAGAAAAAATCGATAGTCGTCTTTTCCGTGGAGGATGAGAGGGGTATTGCACTTTGCACACGACAAGACGTCCTCACAATCAGAGCATACGGTAGAAGGTGAAACACCTCTCCTTGCAGCAAAAACAAAGAGGAGCTCGTTATGTTCTTTGTTTGTCTTGATGAGGTTTATAAATTCGTCAGATAGTACACGGAAACCGTCTTCGCGTCCCGAGTACTTTTTCATATCTATGAGCTCGTCAGTGGCTGTCGAAAGAGAGCGAAACGAGAGTGGCGCAAACTCAACAAAGTCGCCCTCATTGTGCCTCTCGATGGTTTCAACACGGAGACATGAGTCACCAATGAGAAAATCTGCGCCTATGTTTTTTGCTAGGCGTTCGGCAACATAGCGCATGTCGAGAAACGGTCGGCCGATATTTTTGTATCCACGAGAATTGTCTTTTTCTACAATGATCATACCGATGTCCGAACGTGGTAGGGACAGAAAAATACTAGTGCCGATGATGAGAATAGGGTGCTTTTCGCGAAGTGCCTTGTTCCACAAATCAACTGTCTCTTTTTGGGTCATGTCGCTGTGAAAGACGTAGGTATAGTCCTGAATTCCTTTTTCGAGGTACGCTCTGCCTTTTTTGAGGTCTTCTATTGTAGGCATGAGCAAGAATACTGAGCGTTTTTTTGCAAATTTCTCACGCACGATACCTTTGTAATGAGCAAACCGATCGTCGTCATTTTCTTGAAGTACAAAATGCTGTCGAATATTCGCCACATAGTGAGGCTCTGTACACTCGAGTACAGTGTCGAGATGGGTGAGTATTGCTTTCGGGATTATTTCGTAGAGCGCGCCACCGATTGTTCCTGTGTGGTACGTAGCAGCTTCCTCAGCCGTTTTGATAAATGATTGGGAAAAAATGGTTCGTGAACGACCCTCTATTTTTTTGAGTTCAAAATCTGCGTTTTTTATTTCTGATTTTGCCTCTTGGGCAGGAGAAACTTTTATAACGAGTCCATGAGCCGTTTTTTTCCGAAGAGGGACAGGGACAACAGACCCTTCTTTTGGGGCTTCTTTTGAAAAATACGATAGGGAATCTGTTGCGATGCCCCGAGAGATAGGTATGACAGATACGAGAAACATAGCTTTTTAAGTATACCCCTAAGTTGTAGCTCTTTATACTCCACCAGACAAGTACATCGAGGTCAAACAAAAAGTTGTTAGAGGTCTCTGAATGTTTCTATGTGCGCACCTATTTTGTTGAGTCGCTCAGCAAGGTCTTCGTATCCACGGTTAATGTTGTAGACATTTCTGAGTACTGAAGTTCCTTGTGCTCCCATCATGGCAATCATTAGTACTACTGATGGTCGTAATGCTGGCGGACAGACGATTTCGGTTGCTTTGAGCTTTGTTGGGCCTTTTACATAAAAACGATGAGGATCGGCGAGGATAGTGTCTGCGCGAAGCTTGTCGAGTTCCTTGTAGTAAATCGCTCTCTCTTCGTATACCCAGTCATGAATAAATGTTTCGCCTTCTGCTTGGGTGCCAATGACTGCAAAGAAGGGAAGATTGTCCATGTTTATACCAGGATACGGTTGTGCGTGTATTTTTTCTGTGAGCGCGGTGAGTTTTGAGGGTTTCGTTTCTATGTCGACAAGGTTTGTTTTGCCGTTGTCTGCTTTGTAGCGTTTGAGTATTTTGTACTTGAATCCCATTTTTTCGAGTTTGAGAAGTTCGAGTTCGAGAAAATCAATAGGGCATCTCTCGATGACTATTGATGAATTCGTTACTATAGCTATGGTGATGAGAGACATTGCTTCGATAGGGTCTTCGGACAAGAAGTACTCAACATCTTTTTGTACGCTGGTGTCGAGACCGTGTACGGTGAGTGTCGAGGTACCGATACCCTCGATACGTACACCGAGAAGTTCGAGGTAGAAACATACGTCCTGTACCTGATAGTTTGCTGAGGCAAATTTAATTACCGTTGTTCCCGGTATGAGTGCTGATGCCATGAGGACCGCTTCGGTCACTGTGTCACCCGCTTCATACATGATGATTTCTCTATTTTTCTTGAGACCTTGATGCTCGACTTCATAATAGAGTGAACTTGTCTCAATGGTGACGCCAAGTTTTTCGAGAGCGTATACGTAGGGTTTTATGGTACGTGATCCCAATTTGCATCCACTTGCTTGAGGTAGGTTAAATTTCTTCATTCGATGAATGAGAGAACCTATCATCATGACGACACTGCGTGTTTTTGCAGCTGATTCGTAGTGAATATCTTTGAGAGAAAATATTTCTGGCGGAGTAATGTGGAGATCGTTTCCTTTCCATTCTATTTTTACTCCTATTGATTCAAATACTTCAATAATACGAAATACCTCTTCTATCTTGGGAGTATTTTTGATCACCGTCTTGCCTTTGTTGAGTAGGGACGCACACATGATACCTACCGCTCCGTTTTTAGAAGTGCGTACTTGTATTGATCCTGATAGTTTTTTGCCACCTTCTATACGAAAATTGACAGTACCTCCGCGTGAGAGGGAAAGTATCTCGTGGTTGAGCGCCTGACTTATTTTTGAGAGTGATTCAGTAGAGAGATTTTGTTCTCCTTTTTCAATGCGCGCGATGACTGACTGTGTCGTACCGATTTTTTCTCCAAGTTCCGCTTGGGTCATACGTCTGTCTTCTCGCAAACGTGCAATCATGTGTCCTATAGCAATCAATGTGTCCTCTGTTTTTTTCATACGCAAGGTTGATGTGTTAAAAGAGTAATGTCTTTATAGTATAGCATATATGCTATGTTAGTAAACTGTTGTTTATACACAGAATCAAGTCATATATATTCAAACAGTCAACTATCGCAAAACAGTAAAAAAAGCGTATAGTATAGCCACTCTATGTCATTATTTACTAAAAAACTTGGAATCGACTTGGGAACCGCAAACACGCTCGTGTTTGTACCAGGCAAGGGTATTGTCCTCAACGAACCTTCTGTTGTTGCTGTTTCTGAGCAGGACAACAAAATTTTGGCGGTGGGACTCGATGCAAAATCAATGATTGGACGTACTCCAGAATCAATCATTGCATACCGACCAATGAAGGACGGTGTGATTGCCGACTATCGTGTGACTGAGGCGATGCTCAAATACTTTATCGACAAAGCTCTCGGTAAATGGAATTTGTGGAAACCAGAAGTTCTCGTCTCTGTACCTGCAGGCATTACCTCAACGGAGAGACGTGCTGTGGTAGAGGCAGCTATTAACGCAGGGGCAAAAAATGCATACGTCGTAAAGGAGCCTATCCTCGCAGCTATTGGTGCCGGTATTCCTATTCACGAAGCAAAGGGACATATGATTGTAGACATTGGAGGTGGTACCACTGATGTGGCGGTTATTTCTCTCGGAGGAATTGTGTCGTCTACGTCTGTAAAGTGCGCAGGTAACAAAATCGACGCGGCTATTGCCGACTATATAAAGAAAACATTCAATCTCGCTATCGGAGACAAGACTGCTGAGGATATAAAAATGCAGATCGGTTCTGCTGTGCCTCTCGAAGAGGAGCTCGTGATGACTATCAAAGGACGTGATTTTATTTCAGGTCTTCCTCGTTCAACAGAAATAAAAACAAACGAAATTGTAAAAGCGATTAGTAGGGAGCTACGAGATATGATCAAAGCTATCAAGGACGTACTTCAAGAAACTCCACCAGAATTGTCGGCAGATATTATTGATCAGGGTATTACCATGACCGGAGGCTCATCAATGTTGCGCAACCTTCCCGAGCTTGTGTTTCGTCGCACCGGAGTAAAGGCCGTACTCGCCGAAGATCCTCTCTACTGTGTGGTGAAGGGAACAGGTATTGCTATGGATCATCTCGACGTATACAAAAAGACTATTATCGCCAAAAGATAAGCCCTCAAAACAGATACTTGACTTTATCGGTGTTTGGGTGTATACTATATTATAGTCTTCCTCACATACGAACTGTTTTCAGTTCTGTGTACACACAGTGTATGTAGGCATATACGTTTCGGTGGGCATCTGTTTGGGTTTTGCTCATGATTCCGTAATAAGTCTATCTATACTGTCGAAGACTAGCCCCGCTCGTAAAAGAGTGGGGCTTTTTTCTTTCTCTCTACCGTAGAGTGTTTTATACTGAGCCTATGTTTACAAAGGATTCTGTTCACCACGCATACATTATTTATGGAGATAGGGAGCGTATTGTGTCCGAGGTGTGTGACCTCCTCAAGGAGGAGCTCGGTATTGTGCGTCAGGGAAATCCAGATTTTTTCTATGAGGAATTTTCGCATTTTGGTATTGATGACAGCCGAAAGATTCAGGGCATGCAGAATTATCGCGGATTTTCAGGTTCACGAAAAATATTTTTGTTTTGCGTTGACTCCATGAATCACGAAGCTCAGAATGCCTTGCTCAAGGTTTTTGAAGAGCCAACCGAAGGGACACACTTTTTTATCATAACATCATCACTTGAACGTTTTTTATCGACACTTCTTTCTCGTGTGGTAGTAATACGTCACTCGTCTGTCGACGCTCAGAATGAGGATTTTGATGCCAAGGTCGTCTCTTTTTTACAAGCACCATACAGTGTGCGTTTGGAGGCGATGAAGGGTATTATCGATGAAAAAGACAAGGTCAAAGCACAGCTTTTCGTGGAGCGACTCGTTGCTCTTGTGCACAACAGGAAACTCTTCCTTGATCGCCATGATATATACGAGACATTAGTGCGCTTTCAATCATTCTTGCGCGACAGATCTTCGTCACTCAAGTTGATTTTAGAACATATCGCTCTCATGATGCCTCGTTTGTGATATACTAGTCTCTGATTGAGGTTTTGAACCATTTTATTTTTTTATTTACCACTATGGCATACAATCTTTCTGCATTTAAAGAAAAAACAAAGACATCTGAAGCATGGCTTCAAAAAGAGCTCGGTACTGTGCGTACTGGCCGTGCAAATCCTTCTGTTTTGGACACCGTCAAGGTTGAATCGTACGGACAGTTTATGTCTATTAGTCAGGTTGCTGCGGTTACAAACGAAGATCCGAGAACGATTCGCATCGTTCCGTGGGATGCTAGTCAGGTGAAACCTATTGAAAAGGCAATTACAACAGCAAATCTCGGACTCTCAGTTTCTGTGGATGAAAAAGGTGTACGTGTTTCTTTTCCCGCTCTCACAACAGAGTCACGTACGCAATTTGTAAAAATGGCAAAAGAAAAATTGGAACACGCTCGTATTACTCTTCGAAAGTATCGTGACGAAGTTATTTCTGATATCGATAAAAAAGAAAAAGAGGGCGGTATGGGAAAGGATGAACACTTCAAGCTCAAACAAGAAGTGCAAAAAATCATTGATGAGGTAAACAAAAAACTATCAGATCAGTTTGAAAAGAAGGAGAAGGAAATAATGAGCTAATGAAGAAGCTTTTAGGTTGTAGGTGTTAGGAAAGCAGAGACCCGACAACCAACCCTTGAAAGCTAACACCTATAAGCTAATCCCTAATTTAAACATGTCTATAATTATATTTCTCATTATACTTGCGGTGCTTGTGCTCGTGCATGAGTTTGGTCATTTTATTTCTGCAAAAAAGTTAGGCGTTCGTGTTGATGAATTCGGCCTCGGTTTTCCGCCAAAGATTTTTTCAAAAAAGTGGGGAGAGACCGTATATTCAATCAATGCCGTTCCGTTTGGCGGTTTCGTAAAAATATTTGGTGAAAATCCTGACGACGAGTCTATACAAGGACCTGATAGCGCACGGAGCTTTGTGCATAAACCAAAATGGGCACAGGTGCTCATTTTGTCTTCGGGTGTTCTCATGAACATTATCCTCGCGTGGGTATTCTTTTCTATATCTCTCATGTCAGGACTCACAACGGGAGTTTCTGATATCCCTGCACAGTATGTCGAGGACAGGAGGGTGATTATTACGAGTGTGCTCTCAGAATCTCCCGCGGGAACATCAGGAGTACGTGCGGGCGAGGAAATCATGGCTGTTGTTCGAGGATCAGAAAATGTTTTGCCACAGACCGTAGAAGAAGTGCAAACCCTCGTGAGAGAGTCACAGGGAGTTCCTCTCGATTTTGTTTTGCGTGAAGGAACAGCGGAGCGTACACTCACTGTAACTCCTCTACAGAAAGCAGATTCTGATGTCTACGCTGTCGGTATTTCTATGGATATCGTTGGAAATGTTTCTCTACCTATTCATACGGCTTTTGTGGAGGGAGCGCGTCTCACTTTTGGACTTTTTGTTGGTATTAGTTCTCATATTTATAATTTACTCGCGGGTATTGTTACCGGCACTGCTGATTTTTCAGGTGTTTCAGGTCCGGTGGGTATTGCGGGACTTGTAGGTGAGGCACGTGAGCTCGGATTCGCATATTTAATGTCGTTTACGGCTTTCATATCACTCAATCTTGCTGTGCTCAATCTCATTCCGTTTCCAGCGCTCGATGGTGGACGTATATTTTTTGTTCTTATCGAGGCGGTAATACGTCGTCCTATAAAACCAGTTATCGCTAACACGCTCAATGTTATTGGTTTCGGTTTGCTTCTCCTGTTTATGATTTTCATCACCGTAAAGGATGTGATGAAAATACTCTAAGGTCTTGGTATACCAAAAGACAAAGAAGAAGGGCTCGTTCGATAGAATCGAACGAGCCCTTGAATTTTCCCTTAGTGTTTGCGTAGGGCGTGATACATAAATATCAGCGCCAGACAAAACCAGGAGATACCATACATGACGAGGGGAGGTTCTTGCCTCAAAGCATTGTGTGCGATGGCCACACAGAGACCTGAAGAAACGATACTTCCGATGACGTGGATGGTGTTCCGGAGAAGGACATTCATGTGAGTGTTTCTCTAATATAATACCACAAATAAAAATAATCGCAAGGGTTTGTAAAAACCTAAAATAAGCTATTATTATGGCCATGAGGCAATCTCTTCTCTTTACAAAAACACGCAAGGAAGCACCCAAGGATGAAGTGAGCAAAAATGCAGAGCTACTCATTCGTGCTGGTTTTATACACAAAGAAATGGCTGGGGTGTATTCCTTTTTGCCTCTCGGTTTGCGGGTGATGAATAAAATCACGACAATTATTCGCGAGGAGATGAACGCTATTGGAGGTGAGGAATTATTTTTGACTGCTCTTCAGGACAAAAACGTATGGGACACTACAGGTCGTTGGTCAGATGCTGTTGTCGACAACTGGTTCAAAACAAAACTAAAAAACGATACTGAGCTCGGACTTGGATTTACTCACGAGGAACCTCTCACTCATCTGATGAAAGATTACATCAGATCGTATCGAGACTTGCCTGTGTATACGTATCAGATTCAAACAAAATTCAGAAATGAAGCTCGTGCAAAATCAGGTATCATGCGTGGTCGTGAATTTTTGATGAAAGATCTCTATTCTTTTTCAAAAGACGTACCAAGTCACGAAGCTTTTTATGAAAAGGCAAAAGAGGCATACATTCGAGTGTTTAGTCGTGTAGGTTTGGGCGATAAAACATACGTTACCTTTGCTTCGGGTGGTAGTTTTTCAAAATATTCGCATGAATTTCAAACAATCACGGATGCGGGTGAGGATACTATCTATGTTGATGAAAAGAAAAAAATCGCCGTAAACAAAGAAGTCCTCACTGATGAGGTACTCAAGGATCTCGGTGTAGAAAAATCAAATCTCGTCCCGAAAAAAGCTGTTGAAGTGGGAAATATTTTTAGCCTCGGTACGCGATTCTCTGATGCTTTCGAGCTCACGTATGTTGATGAGACTGGTAGCCCTAAGCCTGTTGTTATGGGTTCATACGGTATTGGTCCAGGACGTCTCATGGGAACAGTCGTAGAAGTGCTCTCTGATGCGTCAGGCATTGTGTGGCCACAATCAATCGCGCCTTATGCAGTACATCTCATCTCTCTAGGTAAAGCGGGAAGTGAAACAGAAAAAGAAACCGTGCGTATGTACGAAAATCTCAAAAAGGCAGGCATAGAAGTTCTCTTTGATGACAGGGATATGCGCCCAGGAGAAAAATTTGCTGATTCCGACCTCATAGGTATTCCTCTCCGTGTTGTGGTGAGTGATAAAACTCTCAAAGAACAGGGGGTTGAGGTTAAAGAACGAGCAACAGGAAAAATCGAATGCATGTCTTTTGACACATTCACGTCTTACTTCAAAAAATAATACCGCATCTCTTTTATGAATCTACCCTTTCTAGAAAAACTGTATCGAATGTTTTCGAATGATATTAGCATCGACTTAGGAACTGCCAATACGCTCGTCTATGTAAACGGCCAAGGCATTGTGATCAACGAGCCTTCGGTTGTAGCTGTAAACCAGAAAACTGGTCGTGTAGTTGCTGTAGGTACACAAGCAAAAGAGATGCTCGGTAGGACACCGGGACATATCGTGGCCGTACGACCGCTTGTCGACGGTGTTATTTCTGACTTTGAAGTTGCAGAGGAAATGATTGTGTATCTTTTGAATAAGGCGCAGAAAAAATCTCGTACCTTTTTTGGACCGCGCGTCGTTGTGGGTATCCCTTCGGGAGTTACAAACGTTGAAGCTCGTGCGGTGAGAGATGCGACACGAAATGCTGGCGCTCGTGAGGTGCATGTTGTTGAACAACCAATGGCGGCAGCTATCGGTATTAGATTACCTATTCACGAACCTATCGGTAACATGGTTATTGATATCGGTGGAGGTACTACGGACATTGCGGTTATCGCTCTCGGCGGTGCTGTTCGTTCAAAAAGCCTCAAAATAGCGGGGGACAAACTCAATTCCGACATCATGTCGTATATTCGAAATGAGTTCAAAATTCTGATTGGAGAAAAGACAGCTGAGCAGGTCAAAATTGCAATTGGCGTTGTTGTCCCGGGACGGGAATCGCATGAAGCTTCTATTCGTGGCAGGGATCTCGTCACAGGTCTTCCTCGTGAAGTAGTGGTAACTGACGATGATATCAGGGAGGCAATATCACAGTCTATTGATCATCTCGTCGAATCGATTCGAGAGGTATTGGAAACAACTCCACCAGAAATTCTCGCTGACGTGATGCATCGAGGTGTATATCTCGTAGGAGGAGGAGCGCTTATCAAAGGACTTGATGAGCTCATAAGCGAGCATATTAAAATTCCTGTTCATATTGCTGAGGATCCACTCACTGCTGTCGCTCGTGGTACCGGTATTATTCTCGAAGACATTAGTAAGTATCGGGATATATTAATACAAGGCGAAGATGACCTACCTCCAACCAAGTAATCGTACAAAGACAAGTGCGAGACGCTCTGTTTTCGTGTCTATTGTTGTGATAGTGCTTTTTGCGTCTGGATTTATCTTTGCACCTAACTTTTTCTTTTCAATTACATCAAAAGTTTTTTCACCGATATGGCGTTTTGAGTTTTTTGCCCTAGGGTCTTTTGAAAACGCTCTTGCCATACTGAAATCAAAGTCATCTCTGGTAAAAGAAAACGAAGCCCTTCTCCTTGAACGGGAGCGTTTTGCTTCTGAACGTCTATATTTGGCTGAAGTTGTTGCTCAAAATGAGGAATTCAAAGAGTTGCTCGGTAGATCAGAAGATGTTTCTCGCGTTTTAGGTGTTGTTCTCAGGCGTCCTCCTTTTTCTCCTTATGACTCTCTTATACTTGATGCTGGTTTGAGGCAGGGGGTGTCGGTGGGAGACAAGGTGTATGGCCCAGGACAGGTACTCATGGGAGACATTATTGAGGTAGAAAAATCACTCTCAAAAGCGGAGCTTTATTCGTCTCCGGGCAAGGAAACATTAGTGCTTATCGGACCACGATCTGTCTCGGGTACTGCTATTGGTCGTGGTGGAGGCAATTTCATACTTTCACTTCCTATTGATGTGCTCGTCGAGAAGGGTGATGTGATCAAAGCGCCGTCGATTAATGTTTCTATTTTGGGTGTTGTTGAGTACGTCGAGACTGATTCTGCTGAGTCTATTCAAACGGTGTATTTTAAAAGTCCTTTCAATATTAACGATATTAACTTTGTTGATATTTTTGCTTTGCCACAATAATTATGAGTCCACGCACTACCGTTAACATCGCCATTGTTGTCTCGTTACTGTTTTTACCATGGTGGGTGGCACTCATTTCCGCTCTCGTGGGAATATTTTTTGTAAGTAATTTTTATGAACTCGCGCTGTGGGGAGGTCTCTATGACGTTTTGTTTGGTATACCCTCAGATCATTTTCACCACACAGGACTCATTATAGGGAGTATTCTGGTGCTCATTTCTTTTTGGCTCAAGAAAAGTTTTGCACGAAATGTATAATAGAGGGTACCTATGCTTTCTTCGTTTAAAAGACTTTTTACCAAAAGGTTTAGTTCTCGTTCCGCCAACATTGATCCGGATGAGATTTTTCTCGACTCAAAGAACCTTCCTCAGTTTGATACCTATCAGTTTGAAGGCCGTTTAGAGAAGCCTATAAACGTCTCGTCTGTCATCATTGTGTCGGTTTGTTTCGGTATACTCGTAGCTATTTTGATGGGACGTGCGTGGTTCCTTGAGGTGCGGAATGGTGAGGTCTATGCGGCACGAAGTGAAAACAATCGACTTTTACATGAAACTATTTTTGCTGACCGTGGCGCCATCTTTGACCGTAACGGTGTGCGCTTGGTGTGGAATGCGACACGCGAAGAGGGAGAAGATTTCTCAGCGCGTAACTACATTAGAGACAAAGGTTTTTCTCATGTGCTCGGGTACATACGATATCCATCAAAAGACAAGAACGGTTTTTATTTTAGAAAGGATTTCGAAGGAGTTCAGGGTGTAGAAAAAATTTACAACGATCTCCTCAAAGGGGAACACGGCCTGAAAATTATCGAGACTGATGCTTTGGGTCAGGTGCAATCTGGTTCCGTGGTAGAGCCCGCTATCACTGGGCAAAACGTCTATCTGTCTATTGATTCACGTTTACAAAAAAAGCTCTATGAGTACATAGAGGAGCTCGCTCCTCGTGTTGGCTTTACAGGCGGGGCAGGAGGGATTATTGATGTGACGACAGGAGAGGTTATCGCAATGACGAGTTATCCAGAGTATGACAGCCAAGCATTGTCTTTGGGAGATCGCCAGGCGCTCGCCGAGTATAGTACCGACAAGAGAAAGCCGTTTCTGGATAGATTTCTCACAGGACTCTATACTCCGGGTTCTATTGTAAAACCGTACATGGCACTTGCTGCACTCTCTGAAAATATTATTGATCCCAACAAGGAGATAGTTACTACAGGTTCGATTTCCATTCAAAATCCGTATGACCCGACGAAAAAGACAGTGTTCAATGACTGGAAAAATCACGGTGCTGTCGATATGCGCAAAGCAATTGCTGTTTCTTCAGACGTATATTTCTATCAAATCGGCGGTGGTTTTGAAAAACAAAAAGGTTTGGGCATACAGGCAATTGATGAGTACTTGTCTCTCTTTGGTTTTGGCAAAGAACAAACACATCCCTTTTTTGCAGGTCCTGCGGGGGTAATTCCATCTCCTTCGTGGAAAGAAAAAGCTTTTCCGGGTGATCCGTGGCGTATTGGGGATACCTATTTCACATCAATCGGACAGTACGGCTTTCAAGTAACACCTCTTCAGATACTTCGCGGTACCGCTTCTATTGCAAACAGTGGAGCTTTGCTCGAGCCATCAATTTTGCGCATAGCAACTTCAAGCAGTGAGGTAAAACGGTTTGAGTTACCGTTTACCAAAGATCAGTTTGATATTGTAAAAGAGGGAATGCGTATGGGCGCAACTATTGGTAGCGCGTCAGGCCTGAATGTTCCTTATGTTGAAGTTGCCGCAAAGACAGGAACGGCAGAACTCGGAGTATCAAAACAAAATGTAAATTCGTGGGTGACCGGCTTTTTTCCTTATAAAAACCCTCGTTATGCTTTTGCGATTATTATGGAAAGCGGTCCTAGTGCCAATATCTATGGAGGTACATTTGTGATGAGAGAAATGCTCGATTGGATGGAGTTGTACGCTCCTGAATATCTCAAATAAACCTGTTGAGGCAAAGGGGTGAGGTGTTTGCCTTTTACTAAAAAATACGTTATTATCTTTCCATTACTTAATCAATGTCTATGGAAAATATAAAGTACCTTACCAAGGAGAAGTTTGCAGAGCTTTCAAAAGAACTTGAGGATTTAAAGACGGTTAAGCGTCGAGAGGTTGCACAAAATCTCGAATACGCACGTTCACTCGGAGATCTATCTGAGAACGCAGAGTACCAGGAAGCGCGTGAAATGCAGGCGACTATCGAAAACCGTATCGCTATTATTGAGGACACACTCAAAACAGCTGAAATTGTTGGAGAGCGTCATGCGGATTCTGTCGGCATGGGTTCTACTATCAAAGTTCAGAAATCGGGAGGAGGAGAGGCTTCATTTAAAATTGTTGGCTCAGAAGAAGTGAATGCACACGAAGGCAAAATCTCTAATCAGTCACCACTCGGTTTGGCGCTCATTGGCAAGAAGAAGGGCGATTCAGTATCTGTTACAACTCCAAAAGGGGCAATTGCTTATAAAATACTTTCTATTCAGTAATTAATCTCTTTTCATGGCATCAGAGATCGAAATACGAAACACACGCATAGCAAAAATTGAGCTTTTAAAAAAAGCTGGTTTTGAAGCGTATCCGAGCAAGGTTCCGCGTGATATGTGTCTCAAAGACGCACGTCTCGTGTTTGATGAGTACGTCAAAGCAAATAAAACTATTTCTCTCACAGGACGAGTTACCGCTATCCGTGGTCAGGGGGCTATTTATTTTGTAGTGCTCGACGATGGAAAGGGTACGTTCCAGTTTGTGTTCAAAAAAGACTCTCTTGATGCGCAGGCTTTTTCTCTCTTTGTTGATACTGTCGACATAGGAGATTTTCTCAGTATCACAGGAACATGTTTCACCACTCAGAGAGGTGAGCCGTCAGTGCTCGTTTCCTCATGGCTCATGGCATCAAAGTCTCTCCTTCCTATGCCAGAAAAATGGCACGGCATTCAAGACGAGGATATCCGCTTGAGAAAGCGCTATCTCGATTTGGCAACTGATCCAGAACTCCGTGACCTTTTTATAAAACGATCAAAATTCTGGGACGTAACGAGGACATTTCTTAAAAAAGAAGGATTCCTTGAGGTAGAGACTCCTACGTTAGAAATAACGACAGGCGGAGCAGAGGCTCGTCCTTTTAAAACGCATCACAACGATTATGATCTCGATGTGTTTCTCCGTATTTCTGTTGGTGAGCTTTGGCAAAAAAGATTGATGGCTGGTGGCTTTCAAAAAACGTTTGAAATCGGACGTGTGTATCGTAATGAGGGATCTAGCCCGGAACATCTCCAAGAATTTACTAATATGGAGTTCTATTGGTCATACGCAGACTATCGTGATGGCATGAAGCTCGTTACTGAGCTCTATCGCACCATTGCGCGTGAGGTTTTTGGTAAAACACAATTCACTACACGAGGACACACCTTTGATTTGGCAGATGAGTGGAAAGAAATTAACTATGCTGATGAGATACAAAAGCAAACAGGCATCAATGTGTACACTTCTTCTGAAAAAGACATCAAAAAGAAGCTCGAAGAGCTCCATGTGAAGTATGAGGGAGACAATCGTGAGCGCCTCACAGACACTCTGTGGAAGTACTGCCGAAAAAATATTTCAGGTCCAGCCTTTCTCGTACATCATCCTGTGCTTGTAGCGCCTCTCGCAAAAGCACTTTCAGACAAACAGACCGTTCAGATGTTTCAGCCACTCATTGCGGGTAGTGAGGTGGGTAGAGGCTATTCAGAATTGAACGATCCTATTGATCAACGTGAGCGTTTTCTCGCACAGCAGAAACTTACCCTTGCGGGTGATGAGGAGGCAATGATGTTTGATGGAGAATTCGTGGAAATGCTTGAGCACGGAATGCCTCCTACCTGTGGTTTCGGCTTTGGCGAGCGCTTGTTTGCCTTTCTTGCCGACAAACCACTACGTGAGACACATTTATTTCCTCTCATGAAGCCAAAAAAGGACTCAGAGTAGCGTTTTTTAAGTACATTATTTTTTAAAAACAATTCCACACGGAATTGTTTTTTTGTATAGGAAAAAGGTGGATAACTTTGTAGGCAAGTGGGTGAGAGTGTTATACAATAATATGTAAGTGGGAAATAGTGGTATGAATAATTTCTCACAAAAAATATGCGAGCCATCAC
Organism: uncultured Candidatus Saccharibacteria bacterium; assembly: GCA_964559755.1. Lineage (GTDB taxonomy): Bacteria > Patescibacteriota > Minisyncoccia > Phycocordibacterales > UBA6065 > CAIMLU01. The sequence continues at coordinate 22,377 of CAZLHP010000007.1, read as the reverse complement.
CACAACATACGTTATAAAAAATGGAACCACGTTCCGTGAAATAAAAATCGTAAAGATTGTAGGTTTGAAGATGCGACAGCCTGTGCGTATAAAAAGACCATAACTATGCTCATCGGAGAATACACACATGCTTTTGATGACAAGAATCGCGTCTCTCTGCCCGCAAAGTTTCGACAAGAGATGGGTAAAAAAGTTGTGGTGACTCCAGGTCTCGACAATTGTTTGTTTATTTTTGCGGTAAAGGAGTGGGACATCATCTCTAAAAAACTTTCAGAGTCTTCGATGCTCCAAGCAGACAATCGTAGTTTCAACCGTTTTATGTTTGGAGGTGCGGTTCTCGTTGATGTGGATTCGATTGGTCGTATTTTACTCCCTGATTTCTTGAGGGAACGTGCGGGACTCAAAGACAAGGTAGTAATTATCGGTGTTCAGTCACGTGCTGAAATTTGGAATGAAAAAGCATGGACTGATTACAAAAAGGTCGTGGAAAAGCAGGCTGATACGCTTGCGGAGAAGCTCGGACAAATCGGCGTTCTCTAAAAAAGCTGTGCGTATGAATCAGAGCATAAAATAATTTTTTATTTTCTGATTCAGACACACCGAAATATATGATGCACAAGAGCGTTCTTTTACATGAAGTTATCAAAGGCCTTTCTTTTGAAGATGGAGATGTTTTTCTCGATTGCACGTTGGGATCGGGAGGACACATCGCTGGAGCATTTGAGACTGGTAAGAAAATACAAGCCATCGGTATCGATATCGATGAGGAAGCTCTTACTCGTTCTGAAACACGTCTCGCATCTTTTGGCGACAAGGTAACCCTTGCACATGAGAATTTTAGAAATCTCGATACCGTGCTCGATGATCGAGATATATCATGTGTGAACAAAGTACTTCTCGACCTCGGTGTTTCATCTCATCAAATAGATGAATCGGGTAGAGGATTTGCAATAAAACTCGATGAACCTCTCGTTATGACCCTCTCAAAGAATCCAGATGAGGAATCTACTACTGCGTATGACGTGGTGAATGAGTGGGACGAGGAAAATATCGCAGACATCATTTACGGATATGGTGAAGAAACATTTGCACGACGAATAGCTCGTGCCATTGTTCTCGCACGAGAAGAAAAACCTATCGAAACGACAGGCGAACTCGTGGCGATAATCGAAGAATCTCTACCACGATGGGTTCACATGAAAAAGATTCATCCTGCTACTAAAACGTTTCAAGCGATACGTATTGCGGTAAATGATGAATTGGGCGCTCTCCGTGAAGGGATACACAAGGCTTTTGATAGAACATGTTCTGGTGGAAGGGTGGCGGTGATAACCTTTCATAGTTTGGAAGACAGGATTGTAAAACGGTTTTTTAAAGAACAAGAAAGTCTGGGGCTCGGCACTAATCTTTTCAAAAAACCACTGACACCAAACGATGAAGAACTCAAGACCAACCCTCGCTCTCGTAGCTCAAAATTAAGAATTTTTATAAAAAAATAAATATGACCCAATACGTACTCAATAATGTGAAAAAAATGGAAACACCTGTAACCCTTTGGGTCGCTTGTTCTCTTTTTGTTGGTCTCTTTGCTCTCTATATTTACTTTATAAACGGAGCTATCATGCTTGCCGTTGAGAGCAAGGATATCAACACCGAAAAGGCTGAGCTTGTTGCATCTATGAGCGATTTAGAGACAGAGTACAATACGCTCCGTTCTACTGTGAGCGAAGACTTTGCTTACGGTATTGGCTTTATAAAGCCAACAACAGATGCTCACTTTATCTCTCTTACTGGTAATACAAACGTACTTTCTCTCCATAAAGGTTTATAATGTGAGGGTATGAAGTCTTCCCGGATTTTCTCTATCGGTTTTTTCATAATCGCGTGCGCCCTACTCTTTGTAGGGCGATTATACTATCTCCAGATCATGTACGAGGATCACTTTCGTAGTAAAGCGGATCGTCAGTACACCAAACAAGGCGACACCATCTTTAACAGAGGCTCTATTTTCTTTAGTGCAAAAGACGGTAGTCTCGTTTCAGCCGCAACACTCAAGACTGGATACACTCTCGCGCTTAATCCTAAACTCATTGAACACCCTGAGGATGTCTACAACAGCTTCTCAGACATATTTGAACTCTCTGAGGAAGACTTTTTACTCAAAGCAACAAAGATAGGTGACTCATATGAAGAAATCGCGAAACGTCTCGATGCTGACACCAAAACACGTATTGAATCCTTGAAACTCTCAGGGGTAAATGTATACAAAGAAAAATGGCGTTACTATCCATATGGTAAAATCGCTTCTCATACGCTCGGCTTTGTGGGTTATAAAGAAGAAAATGAAATTGGCGGTATCTATGGTCTCGAAAAATATTATAACGACACCCTGAGCCGTTCTTCCGAAGGAGCGTATCAGAACTTTTTTGCTGAAATATTTCTCAACCTCTCAGATTCTCTCAAGGGTAAAAAATCAGAAGGGGACATTATTCTCACCCTTGAGCCTACGGTTCAAGAAGAGCTCGAGAATCGTCTACAAAAAATAGAGGATACATGGAAATCTGATTTTTCTGGAGGAATCATCATGGATCCGTACACGGGAGAGATTTACGCCCTCGCTCTCGCACCAACCTTTGATCTCAATGCATACAGTAGTGAAAAAGATTTTAGTATATTTGGAAATCCTATTGTTCAGGGTGTGTATGAGATGGGTTCGATTGTAAAACCTCTTGCTATGGCTGCCGGTATTGATGCTGGTGTGGTAACGCCTGAGACTACCTTTAATGACAAAGGTTCAGTGACAATTGATGGCGCAAAGATTTCAAACTTTGATGGCAAAGGTAGAGGAGAGGTAAATATGCAAAAAGTGTTGAATGACTCACTCAATACCGGTATGGCTTTTGTTGCGTCACGACTTGGCAACAAACAATTGACTGACTACTACGTAGCGCTTGGTTTGGGGGAGGAAACAGGTATTGATTTGCCGGGCGAGGTATACGGAAAGATAGAAAACCTTTTTAATAATCGTTCTGTGGAACACGCTACTGCGGCTTTTGGTCAGGGTATTGCGCTCACTCCCATAGCTACCGTGCGTGCTCTCTCCGCTCTCGGAAACGGCGGTATTTTGCCAAATCCTCATGTGGTGAAGCGCATTGACTACACCACAGGTCTCTCAAAAGAAGTTACTGTCTCAGAGCCTACTCGTGTTTTTAGTGAAAAAACATCTGAAACCATTACGCGCATGTTGGTGAATGTTGTGGATGAAGCTCTTCTCAAGGGTACTGTAAAAATTCCACGTTATAGCGTCGCCGCAAAAACCGGTACGGCTCAAATTGCGCGTACTACCGAGCGGGGCTATTATGATGATAGGTACCTACACTCGTTCTTTGGATACTTTCCAGCGTATAAGCCCCGTTTTATTATTTTCTTGTTCACCGTGTATCCTAAGGGAGCTGAGTACGCGTCACACACTTTGACTGAGCCATTCATGGACATGACAAAGTTTTTGATTAGTTACTATTCTATCCCACCGGATAGGTAGGGCTGGAAGCTAGAATGTTGAATATAGTATATAGAAGCTGAAACCGACAACTAACAACGTATGAAAAACTTTTTTAAAGGACTTATTGTTGAAATTCTCACTCTCGAGGCACGACTCGTGCTTTTTGTTCATAAACCAAAAATTGTTGCGATCACCGGCAATGTCGGCAAAACATCCACCAAAGATGCGATCTACACCGCACTTCATAAACATTTTTCTGCTCGCAAGAGCGAAAAAAGTTTTAATAGCGAGATAGGCATTCCTCTCACTGTGTTGGGTTTAAAGAACGCTTGGTCAAACCCTCTCATGTGGCTTGTGAATATTGTTCGTGGCTTCTTTTCTGTTTTTACGTTTTCGTATCCACATATTCTTGTGCTCGAGGTTGGCGCTGATCGTCCGGGAGATATTCGAAATGTCACACAGTGGCTTCATCCTGATGTGGCGGTATACACTCGCATGCAAAAAATTCCAGTACATGTTGAGAATTTTGGTTCAGTAGAAAAAGTGTACGAAGAAAAAGCCCATCTTGTGGGCGCCCTCAAGCGTGACGGTGTTCTCGTTATAAACGGTGATGATGAAAAAATGACGACATTTACCAAAAACTCACGTTCCGTGATGACTTTTGGTTTTGATAAAAAGGCGGTGGTGAGAGGAGAGACGTATACTCTCAATTACGAACCTCATACTCATGTGCCCGAAGGTATTAGCTTTAGCGTTCGTGTCGGAGGTGTTGAGTACTCATGTGTACAGGACGGCATTTTAGGAAGACATCATGTGTATCCAACGCTCGCTGGTATTTCTGTGGCGCTCTTGTTCGGTCTGTCTCCTGATCAGGTTATTTCACACTTCAGAGAGCATAAACCACCTCGCGGTCGTATGAATATTTTGCCCGGCATTTCAGGTAGCGTACTCATTGATGACAGCTACAACTCTTCTCCGATCGCTTTGGAAGAAGCGCTTACTGTGTTGAGTGAGGTACGTCCGGGAGGTAAAAAGATTGCAGTCTTGGGAGATATGAAAGAACTCGGAAATTATTCAAAGAGCGAACATCGTCGTATTGGAGTACTTGCAGGAAAGTCCGCTCACACTGTCATAACGGTTGGTTCTGAGTCGATGGAGATAGCGCAGGGTGCGCGCGATAGTGGTACACCTTCAGATTTTGTTATTTCTTTTGCAAACTCTACTTTGGCCGCCGATTATCTAAAAGAACATGTTAAAACAGGGGATGTTGTTCTCATAAAAGGTTCACAGTCGATGCGTATGGAAAAGATTACTCACGCATTGCTCAATACCTCTCATAATCCCGAAGATCATTTGGTACGACAGGAGGTAGAGTGGAAAAACAAATAAAAAAATACCACGCAGGTTATGCGTGGTATTTTGCTCTTAGGCATCCGTTCGGTGCTCTGTGGGTCGAGGTACGGAAATAATCCCGTTTTTGATCGCCCAGAGAGTGATGATGGCCGCTGTCTTGCCTCCTAGTTTATTTAGCCCCATTTTTTCTTGGATCGAGGAGCGGTGTTTTTCAACTGTTCTGATCGATATGCTGAGGAAGTGGGCGATTTCTTTTGACAGAAGGCCCAGTGCTATGCACGTAACAATCTCTTTTTCTCTTTGCGAGAAAACCGAGGGTCGTGGGTTGTATTGCATCCAATGTATACATTACATATTTATAGAGATATGTCAATACCACTACTTGCCACTTTTATAAAACGTGGTATTCTCACATCAGAACATTCTTTCAAAAACCTACATAGATTCTTATGAATTCACCTGATTTACCTGATCCCACAACAACTATTGTTGTGTTGTATGATGATTTTTGTTCGATGGATGACAATGAGTTTCGAGACGCAATTGACCATGTTCTTGAGCTCGAGCATCAGATTGTTGATGAACCACCATGCGATAACCTTACTGTTCTGCAGTACGGGCGTTACAAGAAAACGGTCGGCACTTTTCTCACGAAAATTGCACGAATCAAAGAAAACTTACCCTACAAGTCGATCAAAAAACCGATTTACGCAATGTATCTTGCAGAAGCGGTGGGCTGGTGGCAGACCATTGATTATTTCAGCTTAAAATATTTTCCCACAATACCAAATACAACACAGGAGTCCTAACTATGTTCTCACAAAAAGTTCTTGAAGCAATCACTGCTCTTGTTATAGAAGAGACTCGAGGTAACAAGGACGCGTTATTTCGTGCCATAAAGACAAATCGACAGGAGGTTGGGTTGTGGCTTTCTCACACTTTGCCGAACTTGTGCCCTTCTATTGCGATGCGTACCGGCGAGACGTTACTGATTTGGAGCACACAGCAAGCCGCCGAAGAAATTCTCTGCTATTGGGAGAAACAATACAAGGATGAATTGGCAAAGATTAAGATAGTGTAAGTCAAAACCAACCTCTCGGGGTTGGTTTTTTATAGGGGTATTGTTGTTGCGGGAGGTTTGTTGTCTTGGTAGTATTACTTTTAGGAAGGGTACAGTTAAACCGAAAGCCGAGACAACATTGCGTTGCCATGTGGCGAGAGCGTAATTAAATGCAGACCAGTAGCTAAGGCGGTATGATGCCGTAGAAACCAAACTTGTGTTTAGGTGCCGAAGCTCTGGGCGTAAACAGCCCCGCAGTCGTGAGACGTATTCTTACGTGTAGCGTGGGGTGGTCCCATGAGGTCCAACACTTCATGGAATTCCATCTCTAAAGATGGTTTCGTGGTAGGTTTTTCTTCCTTCTTGCCTCCTGACGGGAACGTCAGGAGGTTTTTTATTGTAATTTAATTTTTGTTATACTTGAGTAGTGAAAAACTTTTTGAAATGGTTGAAAAATATATTTTATTTTTTTCTTGTTATCATGGTACTTGTCAGTGTCCTATTTGGTATCGTGCATTTTTCAACAAAAGCATCGAATGATCGCAATTGGAATGAAGATCAGATCATTCTTCCAACAGCGGAAATCAATGGTAGTTTGGTATCAATTAGTAATATAAGGAATTTTTCTTATGCATCGACAACAAGTTATACTGCAAACTATTACGACAAAACATTTGATGTAAATACCTTGAAAAAGGTCTGGTACATTGTAGAGCCTTTTTCTGGCATACCAGGATCTGCACATACATTTTTAAGTTTTGAGTTTGAAGGCGATCAATTTGTTTCAATCTCCGTAGAGATACGTAAGGAGAAGGGGGAAACATATGACCCTATTAAAGGGCTTTTCAATACGTATGAGCTTATGTACGTTATTGCTGATGAGCGTGATGTAATAAAATTACGATCAAATTATAGAAAGGATCTTGTGTATGTATATCCGGTGAAGACGACAGTGGAGAAGGCGCAAGAATTATTTTTAGATATGGTTCTGCGAGCAAATACCTTGAGCACACATCCTGAGTTTTATAATACGATAACCAATACGTGTACTACGAATATCGTAGCTCATGTAAATAAAATCACGCCTGATCGAGTACCATTTTTAAATCTTCGAATACTTCTTCCGGCAAACTCTGACAAGCTCGCCTATGAGTTAGGACTTATCGATACACACCTTTCATTTGAGGAGGCAAGGAAGCGTTATTTTATAAATGATCGTGCCATGAGACATGGAGACGATCCGTATTTTTCTTTGAGAATAAGGGAGTAGGGGGGTCGTAATACTTTTTTACTTTCGGTGAGGACAGCCAGGCCAGCAACAGGGACGTCTTTTTCCTTTTCGTAGGTCTTCACAAAGTCGGGTGAGGTGTTCCTTTCGTGTCTCTTCTTTTTTTACGATAGTGATCCAGCATATCCACTCATTACGTGCGATAGGGGTGAGGCTGTTCCATAGCTCTAGAATGTCCTTGTGAGAGGTGAGGAGTTTTTGTAGGTCGGGTGGTGGGGTGTGGGGGAGGGTTTTTGGCATGGGTGTATTGTAGCAGAGAGTTTTCACTAATAGGTTTAAAACTCTAGATATGCTTAGTGTGTGGCTTTATTGAGATCCGTATTTCTAGAGGTGTGAAAATACTTGACAAATAGGCTACTTTTGGTGTATAATATAGAAGTAGTAGAACCTTACATCAAATGAAATTCAAGACAAAAACCGATCGCAACTTCTTTTTTGTTTATGTGTTTTTTCTGATTGTGGCTCTCGAGGGAATAAGCTACATTGAAAAAATTACAGACAAAGCTACCCGCATCGTCGCAATGTCGCTCGTCACACCTGTGGTCGCCTACCTCATGGTCGTAGAGATTCCTCGACTACTTCGGAAAATATTTCCGGATTAACGATTTTAAAGAAGTTTCCCAACACCGCATGGTTCGCCCAGCGGTTTTGTTTTATTCAGATTTTTATCTAGCTATTGACTTAATATTGTATATGTGGTATATATGTGAATAGGAAAAGTACTCCACACTATAACCGCAACCTCAGTAACAGTATAAAATCATGGATAAGATCTTTGATAGATCGTTGTTTCAACCCAGTCTCGAAGTTTATTGGCCCTGGGCAATTGTTTTTTTTCTTGATAGTAATTCTGGGTCTGTTTGCTCTATTCTATTGGCGTCGCAAGTCTGAAAAGGTAGAACCTTTTTTTCCTGACCAAACAGTATCAGTTATGGAAGAAGAGGAAGATGATCAGGAAGAATTGAAACCCGGAGAAATTTTGATTTCAGATAAGGAAGGAGAAAGGGTAATAGAAACAAGAAACATTGTAAGGATTATTAATAAAAAAAACGGTTTCATCTTCTATTCATTGGATCCAGAGACACGCGAGATTTTTATTAATGATTATCGTGACTGCGCAGAAGTTTTGTATTATCAAGTCTTTGCTGATGTCGATGAAAAAAAAGACATGTGGATGAGACAAACAGTCACTGATACAGAGGTTAGTTTTGAAATTCATGTACACAGCGCTTATGACGTATAATGGATTCTGACTAATTCGTCTGTGAAACCGCTCAAATTTTGGGTGGTTTTTTGTTTTAGAATTGTGAGCCGCAATAATTTCCATTTACTCGGTGTTGCGGTAGGGGTATCTAAATTATGTCATTGACAATATTAATAATTATTGTATTGTATGAAATAGATATTATATATGCACACCGAAAAACAAAATACCTGGGATAGAATCCGAGCCAAAGTGGATAGGACTTGCGATGCTTTGAAAATGCCGATTGACGAGGGCATCAAAGAAACTGTGATCGTTTTAAATGCTCTTGGTTTCAAGACCACAATGTCTTGCGAGGGGCATTTGGATAGAGGTCTTCCATGCCCGTGGGTGTGGTTTAGTCTTGAAGGCTCGCAAAATCAAACACTGGAAAAATCAGCGTCTCACGCACTCAGGATGATTGATTTGCTTGAAGAGTTTTATGAAAATAGAAAACCACTCAAGTACGGTCGGGTTTCATTGGATTTAGTTGGAAAGGGTGATTTTAGAATAGGGTCTGCTGTTCGTCGTTATGCAAAGGACATCAAGACAGAAGATCCTGCATTGCACGAGACCATCCACTATAACTCTGTATCAGAAATGAAGGATTTTACAGAGTTTTTGAAACAAAAGTTTTGGAACAACACCTAATTAGTTAGGTGTTTTTTTATGGGATTTACGGGGAACCGCGAGTACGCTTTCGGTCAGAAATAATTTTCTCCTCGTCACTCGAAAATTTTCCCGACCCGGGCTCACGCTTCGGTTCTGGTGAACCTCACTGCGTTCCGCCTTTCGATTCCCCGTAGGGTACTACAAATATGCAACAATCCCAGAGACTTTCGCTCTGGGATTGGCATTTTGTGACCCTACGGGGAATCGAACCCCGATTTAGAGCTTGAGAAGCTCCTGTCCTAACCATTAGACGATAGGGCCAATGTTATAAATCCAAGATATTCCTTGTATCCCTCGGGCTCTAAAAAACCTCTTGTTTCATTTCGACTTCGTAGGGCCAAGTAGAGCTAGGATAGCTAAAAAAACACGAATAATCAAGGAAAGAAAACAAAACACTCTGGGGAAGAGTGTTTTGTTTTTGAGGCACATTAGGCCTGTTGATTGTATTTCTTTATGAGCTCTTGAAGTTCTGCGATGTGGGCTTCTTTATCCTTTTCCATTTTTTTCCATGTATTCATGATGTCATCATTTCCTACAGCATCTTTCATGTATTCATTTTTGATTCGCCAGAGACTTTTGTTTTCTTGTACGATTTGAACCATGAGATTGTAGAGGTTGTTTCTAAGCATTGAATTGTGTTCAGGTTATTTTTAATACCTTTAGTATAAACCCAAAACCACACAAACAAAAAGCCCACACATGGTGTGTAGGCTTTTGAGCGGGAGGTAGTAATACGGATATTACCAGCGTCCTGCTCGGTGTTTGCTTGTACGCAGTCGACCGGTTTCCCAGCCAAGCGTACAGGTTCGATCGACCTCTGCCATAAGTCCGAAAACAGGCTGAACCTGTCGAGGAGTGTCTGGCGTCTGAGGATCGAGGTTTTTTTCCACCGTTACTGTCTGTGGAGGTGGGGGAGACACACTTAGAGACAATGTCTCTTGCGTGTGCTTTGTCTTTCTTCGAGCAAGCTCTTGTGCTTGTTCAAAGAGTTTCTTTTTCCCTGTCGGTTTTTTAGTCCGAAGGGATGGCTCAAAGGAGGCTTTTCTTTGAGCTTGTACTTTTCTCTTTGCAGCAGAATTTTTCGAGAGTATCGATGCTACCTTGCGGTAGACATCGACATATGAGTCCTCGTGTACTTTCTGAAGTACACATATCATTGACTCACGAAAAATAGTTGTTGCCACATCCGAAGGCATTTTCAAGCCTGTGTGGTTTCGAATCCATTGTTGGATTCGATTCGAACGCTCGGCAGAGACTTTCTTTGCCAGCGGAGCAAGCCACTCCATTTCCGAAGGGGGAATGGAATCATAGAGAATAGACATGGTGTCGATCCTTGTTGAGGTTGATGGTTTAAATGTACTCTGGTATATAATTATACACCCAAAAATGCTACTTGTCAAATACCATATATGCCCGTGGGGATAACTAAAAAACGAGCCGTGGGGCTCGTTTTTTGAGTGTGTTATGCGAGAAGTTTTTCTACCACTTCTTTTACGTCTGCACCGTCGGCTTTGCCTTTTGTTTCTTTGATTACTGCTCCCATGAGTTGCCCCATCTTTGTTTTGTCAGTAATACCGAGTTTGGCCTTGAGATCGGTGGCGATTTTTTCAATTTCTGCTTTTGGCATCGCGCTCGGAAGATACTTTTCGAGAATGCCGAGTTCGTACTTTTCACACTCTGCGAGTTCGGGTCGTCCGCCGTTTGTGAACTGCTCAATAGAATCTTTTCTCTGTTTAACGAGTTTTTTCAAAATAACGAGAGCCTCGTCGTCAGTAACTTCAGTTGCATTTGATTTCTTTGCAATGAGGTCGCTTTGAAACGCAGCAGATACGCTACGAAGCACGGTTGTCTTTTCCGTATCTTTGGCGATCATTGCTTCTTTTGTATGGGCTTTGATTGTTTGATGTATTGTCATAGTTTGAGACGCTTGTGAATTAAAATAAGGCACCTGTATCTTAGCATGTTTCTCCTTTGATGGCGTATGCTCTATAATGAACATATGTCAGACGTACTCATTGTAATCGTTTTTGTCTTGGTCGGCATTATTCTCGCTCTCAATGTGGGTCTTTTTGTATTTTTGTCTCGAAAAAAAGAGGTCAAGCAGGATGACGGGGGACTCAAGCTCATTTTGGAACAAGTAAACGAGCTCAACCGCACTATGGATCAGAAAATGGGCGAAACCAATCGCACCATGTCGGACTCAATGCGAAATCAGTTTTCTGAATCTCAAAAACTGGTAAATACCTTTCTTCGTGAAATCGGAACCATGACCGAAAAGGTAACTCGCGTCGAAGAGACTGGAAAGCAAATGGTGGGCTTTGCTGATCAATTGCAAAATCTGCAAGATATTTTGAAAAATCCAAAACAGCGAGGCATTCTCGGTGAGTACTATCTCGAAACGCTCCTCAAAAATGTTTTACCTCCAGGAAGTTTTCAGATGCAGTACGCATTTCTCGATGGTGAAATCGTAGACGCGGCGGTATTTGTAAAAGACAAGGTTATTCCTGTGGACTCAAAGTTTTCCCTCGAAAATTACAATCGTTTGGCGGGAGAAAAGAACGAAGCCGAGCGTGAACGCCTCGAAAAGCTTTTTGTAAACGACCTCAAGCTCCGTATTCAGGAAACAGCAAAGTATATTCGTCCGCAGGAACGCACTATGGACTTTGCTTTTATGTTTATTCCGCATGAGGCTATTTATTACGATCTTCTCGTAAATAAAATTGGCGCTATTACTGACGAAACAGAGAATCTCATTCAGCGGGCTGCAAACAAATACAAAGTGATTATTGTTTCTCCGACTTCGTTTTTGGCATACCTACAAACGGTTATGCAAGGACTCAAAGCGCTTCAAATCGAGGAGACCGCAAAGGATATCGTAAAGAGAGTAGAGGAGCTCGGCAAACATTTGAAGGCGTATGAGGAATACCACAACAAGCTCGGCAACAATCTGGCTACGGTAGTGAATCAGTATATGTCTTCGACAAAGGAGCTCAAAAAAGTAGACAAGGACGTGTTGCGTATTACCGGCACGGCGGCAGGCCTCGACCCAGTTTTGGTGGAAAAACCCGATTTGGACGAGTAGGCTTGCCTTTTTTTAAGGTTTATGCAAGAATAAGCCAATCAAAAAGCCCTGGTACGGGGCTCTTTATTTCAAAAATATGGCTACAAAAAAGGCAATAACAAAGACAGAGGACAGCACAAAAGCAAACGCGTTTGCGGTTATTATGACTGGTGGAAAGCAGTATGTGGTAAAAGAAGGAGATATTCTCAAGATTGAAAAACTTTCTGATACTCAAAAGGAAGGTGACAAGGTTGTGTTTGATACTGTGCTCGCACTTTCTTCGGGAGACAAGACTACTATCGGAGCTCCTCACGTTTCCGGTGCAAAGGTACACGCTTCAGTAAAGGAGATCGGACGAAATCAGAAAATCACCGTCATCCACTACAAACAAAAGAGCAAGTACTTCAAAAAGTACGGACATCGTCAGCCTTTTGTAAAAGTAGCAATCGAATCAATAAAATAATCTTTTAAAGCAACTCTCTCTCGAGGGTTGCTTTTTTTGTGATTGCGTGGCATTATTTTTTGCGGATGTACACCCTCAATATCCTTCCTTGTGCGACCGAGCATCGTAGACCGCGCCGTGTCTACCGCCCTACCCAGAAACACACGAATCGTCCTCACCCCAAATACATAAGTCCATTGGTCTACCCTCATCATCGTCTCGTGGTGATTCGACCTCCTCAACTCATTGAGGAAATCACCATTTTTGGTTTGCCCCGGTGGGCACTCTGAATACAAAACGCCATCATAGAGTGATGGCGTTTTTTTATTCGTCTCGTAAGTGTCTCACGACGAGTTTTCTCTTGAGGAGCTTGCGTGGCTTTGCTCGCACAGGTATCGCGCCGTTTTCAATGTCGCGCATAAATCTCTCGAGAGATTCTCTTTTATAAATACGATAATTAGACATGGGATGTCGCGTGGTTTGTAATTTTCCATTTTTATCCCAGTTGCGGAGTGTGAGTGGGGTAACGCCGAGAAGTTTTGCTGCATCTTTTATCGTGACGAATGGTTCTGACATAGTAGTAATGTTTATCAAAGTATACCTTTTTTGTTTTTGATGTGACAAGAGCGCTTGGCGTCGATTTTTTTATAGAAATAGTGATGGTATACTTAGAACTACTATAAATAGCGAAAAATATTGTATGTTTTTTAAAAAATCTGAATATTCTAAAAAAATTCGAGTAGCGATTAACGGTTTTGGTCGTATTGGTAGAGCTTTTCTCAAAATTGCATGGGAACATCCTGAAATTGAAGTTGTCGCGGTCAATGATTTGGGTAGCATTGAGAGCTTGGCGTACTTGCTTCGATACGACACGGTGTACAAGGGTTGGGGGCATGATGTGAAAGTCGTAGGGAGCAATCTCTCGATTGACGGCAAGAGTGTTCGGTTCATTTCTGAAAAAGATACAACAAAATTACCGTGGAAAGACCTCGCTATTGATGTTGTTGTTGAGTCTACGGGACTTTTTACTGCTTTTGATAAAGCGCAATTTCATATACAGCAGGGTGCGCGCAAGGTTGTTATCTCTGCGCCAGCAAAGGGCAGTGATGGAAGCGTTAAGGGTGAGACTATTTTGATGGGTATCAATGAATCAAAGTTTGGTACATGCGATATTACATCAAATGCTTCGTGTACTACAAATGCAGCCAGCCCTCTCATTTCTATTCTTCATGAGGCGTTTGGTATTGAAAAAGCTATTCTCAATACTGTGCATGGATACACTGCTTCTCAAGCACTCGTCGATGGACCAAGTAAAAAAGATTTGCGTGAGGGTAGGGCAGCTGCTCAAAATATTGTGCCAAGCTCGACTGGTGCCGCTATTGCCGTAACCAAAGCCTTTCCAGAACTTGAAGGATTGTTTGACGGTATTTCTATTCGCGTGCCCGTGCCGGCAGGATCTATCGTAGATGTTACGTTTATCTCAAAGAAAAATACTACCGCCGAAGAAGTAAACGCCGTGCTTAAAAAAGCCTCAGAACAGCCTCGTTGGAAAAATATTTTTGCAGTTACCGAGGAACCACTCGTCTCAAGTGATATTTTGGGGAATGCACACGCATCCATCGCTGATTTGGAAATGACTCGTGTTGTTGGCGGAAATCTCATAAAGGTTATGGGATGGTATGACAATGAAATGGGGTACACCCACACGCTCGTTGATCATGTCGTGAAAACCGCGAAAGCATAAGACGCGCATGGAAAGCTATAACAAATTGGTCAGAGACAATATTCCTGAAATTCTCGACAGGAAAGGCGTCTCGTATGAAAAGAGAATTGCATCTCTCGATGAGTATAAAACTGAGCTTGTAAAGAAGCTCGCTGAAGAAGTCAGTGAGTTTTCGGAGGCGGGTGATCCAGAGGAATTGGCTGATGTGATGGAGGTGATTGAGGCTCTCAAGACACTTGCTGAGTATTCGACCGTTGAGTCTCTTCGTCAGGAGAAAAGGGAAAAACGAGGAGGTTTTGATAAGAGAATCATTCTCAAGGGCCAAAAAGATTAATAAGGCCCGTCTTGTGCACTTGTAGGGTAGATACTCGTGGATTTTTTATAGTATACTTATACGTGACTATTCCTGTTACTCTTTTTTGTCAGCTTCAATGAAAATATTTATTGGATCAGATCACGCTGGTTTTGAGCTTAAAAAAGTTCTTATCGATTATCTTCATGATTTAGGTCATGATGTGCGTGATTTGGGACCTCAATCATATACTCCAGAGGATGACTATCCTGATTTTATTATTCCTGTAGCAAAAGAGGTTTCTCATAACCCAAGTATGCTTCGCGGTATTGTGATTGGTGGCTCAGGACAGGGTGAAGCGATTGCCGCCAACAAGGTTTACGGTATACGAGCCGCGGTGTATTACGGAGGCAATCGTGACATTGTAAAACTCTCTCGAGAACACAACGATTCAAACGTACTTTCCCTTGGTGCGCGTTTTCTCAGTATGGACGAGGCGCGACAAGCCGTAGGGGTGTGGCTCTCGACTCCGTTTTCTGGCGACGAACGACACAAGAGAAGGATAATGAAAATTTATCAAGTAAAAAGTTA
>CAZLHP010000007.1:0-7050 GCA_964559755.1 uncultured Candidatus Saccharibacteria bacterium | reverse complement strand
TTTTATGGCTCAAATCATACCCGCGATACTTCCACAGCATTTTGAAGAAATAGAAGACAAGGCATCTCGCGTTGCTCCTTATGTGACTCTTGTTCAGGTGGATATCTGCGATGGGAAATTTGTTCCGAGTACGACGTGGCCCTATACCAAAGGTTCTGATGAGAGCTTTAAATCAATTCTCAAAGAGCAGGCAGGTATGCCTCATTGGGATTCTCTCGATTATGAGTTTGATCTGATGGTCTCTGAGCCAGAAAAGGTGTTTGAGCACTATGTCTCTCTCGGTGCTTCACGTATCATTATTCATCTCGGTAGCGTATCTCACGATTCTCTGTCTCAATTGCTCTCTGTGTACGGCAAGAAGGGAGGATATATGTCCATGTTTGATGTTGAAATAGGTCTCGCGGTAACTCCCGATACTGATATCAAAGATCTCGGCGAGCTCATCTCCCAGTTTCATTTTGTTCAAGTTATGGGTATCACCAAAATTGGTTTTCAGGGACAGCCATTTGATTCTCGCGCTGTGTCCATCATCAAATCTTTGCGTGAGTTGCATCCTGAACTTATAATTAGTGTTGATGGTGGCGTGAATCTCGATACCGCAAAAAAACTCGTAGAGGCTGGCGCAGACAGGCTCGTAGTTGGATCAGCCCTATTCAAGACAGACAACGTTATCGAAACACTCGAGGCGTTTGAGTCCCTTTAAAAATACATGCGCAATCTCACAGAGAAGAAAATCAAAGACCTTGAGCTCAAGGCGAATACTATTCGCCAATCTATTATTGAGATGCTTTTTCTGGCTGGGTCAGGGCACACGGCAGGACCGCTTGATATGGCGGATATTTTTACATATTTGTATTTTCACGCTCTCAAACATGATCCGCAAAAGCCCGAGTGGATAGAGAGGGACCGCCTCGTACTTTCAAACGGACATATTTGTCCTGTGCTCTATGCGACTATGGCGCATGCGGGATATTTTCCTGTCGAAGAGCTCAAGACACTCAGAAAATTTGGCAGTAGGCTCCAGGGGCATCCTCACCGAGAGTTTTTGCCTATGCTTGAAAACAGTTCAGGACCTCTAGGAAGTGGTTTGTCTCAAGCCGTCGGTATGGCGCTCGCCAATAGAATAGACGAAGGCAGGAGCTCACAGAGACAGTTCTACTGTTTGCTCGGTGATGGGGAACTTGATGAAGGTCAAAACTGGGAAGCTTTTATGCTTGCAGGTAAAGAAAAGATTCAAAACCTCACTATTATTATTGACCGAAACAATATCCAGATTGATGGGTTTACAGAGGATGTTATGCCCCTTGAGCCGTTGTGTAAAAAACTCGAAACTTTTAATCTCCACGTGCAGGAAATTGATGGGCACAATTTCAGATCTATTGATGAGGCGTTTGGTAAGGCGCGTGCGGTGTTTGATAAGCCGTCGGTTATTGTTGCTCAGACGATTGCATCAAAAGGTGTGCCTCAATTTGAACGAAAGTATGAGTGGCATGGAAAACCTCCAAACAAAGAGGAGGCGATGCTTGCACTCAAGGAACTTCGGACATTTGGCGGTAAGATTAAGAATGAACATGAATAATGGTACCTCTTTATGATTTCTCCTTCTCAAAAATTAAATCAGAAAATATTTGACCGCGACGTCGAACAGGTCCCGATACGCAAGGGATTTGGCGAAGGCCTAGTATCAGCAGGAGAAGCTGATGCTCGTATCGTTGGCCTCTGTGCCGACCTCACTGAATCAACGCAGATGCATCTTTTTGCTAAAAAGTTTCCCACGCGATTTATTGAGATGGGTATAGCCGAACAAAATCTTGCTAGTGTTGCATCAGGCATGTCTGCAATGGGCAAGATACCTTTCATTACTTCGTATGCAATGTTTTCACCGGGTAGAAATTGGGAGCAGATTAGAACTACCATTTGTTACAACGATAGAAAAGTTGTTATTGCGGGATCTCATGCGGGTATTTCAGTTGGTCCTGATGGAGGTACACATCAGGCTGTTGAGGATATTGCCATTACCCGTGTTATTCCAAACATGGTGGTGATTTCTCCATGTGATGCAATTGAAGCTGAAAAAGCCACACGTGCATGTGCACAAACCCCACATCCGACCTATATTCGTCTCGCGCGAGAAAAAACACCTCTCATTACTACCGCAGAAACTCCTTTTGAAATTGGAAAAGCTCAAACGTATTTCGAACCCGTTGTGGGACAGGCTCAGGTGGGAATTATTGCTACGGGAGCACTTTTACACAAAGCACTTTGTGCTGCGCGCGAACTCGAAAAACAAAAAATTGGCGTAAAGGTGATAAATCTTGCAACCATCAAACCTCTTGATGAGAAAGCGATTGTTGCCTTGGCGCGCGAGTGTGGTGCTTTTGTCACTGTCGAGGAACATCAGGTTTCAGGTGGAATGGGATCAGCGGTGGCCGAATGTTCTGCTCGATTGTGTCCCGTGCCCATTGAGTTTATTGGTGTTCATAATGTCTTTGGACAATCCGGTACACCATCTGAACTCATTGAGCATTACAAAATGGGGGAGACACACATCAAAGAGGCCGTATTAAAAGTACTTAAAAGAAAAAATAAATGATAATTACTACTTTTTTTCCTCTTGATAACATTCAACTAACGGTAACCAATTTTACCTACTCGCTCGGTCTTCTCTTTACCGTAATTTTCGGTATTGTTGTGTACCTCAAGAGCTCTCGTCACACATCGCATGTGCTTTTCTTGCTCATGACGCTTGCTTTGGCTATTTTCCAAATTTCTCATCTCATTGGTATCAACGTTTCAAACGGTGAAGCGTCGCAGGCTATTTTCATGTTTGGTTTGAGTCAGATTTTTGTAGCGTGTCTAACTATTCACTGGATTCTTGCGGTACTCAAAAAAGATAGGGAAGAAAAAGCAATGCTCATCGGTATTTATTCAACCGGAGTTGTCTTGTTTACCTATTTTCTTGTGTATCCCCTCGCATTTTTGTTACCTTCTGTGCCGAAAATGTATCTCACGAATTACTATGTACCAGGAGAGCATTACTGGCTTGTTATTGTCTTCTTTTTTGCTGCCGCGCTCTACACGAGCTATCACTTGGTGTACGCATATTTACACTCAGACGCACAAACCAAAAACCGTATTAGATATTTCATTCCATCGCTCTGGGTCGGATATGGTTTTGCTCCGATAGCTTTTTTCCTTGCTTACAACATTGAGGTAGATCCGCTTTACTCAAGCATTTCTACTCTCTATATTGTTCCGTTGGCGTACGGTATTTTGAAGTACGATTTGATGGATATTCGTGTGGTCGCAAAGCGCGCCCTCAGCTATGCCATTGTTGTAGGAAGTGTTGGTTTGGGTATTGGAAGCATAAATCTCGCTAATACATGGCTCCTAGAGGCTCAGCCGGGCTTTCCTGATTGGTTGGTGCCACTTTTCTCTTCTATTACCGCTGTATTTATTGGCGGGCTTGTGTGGGAAAAATTGCGAGAACTTGATGTGCTCAAATATGAGTTCATTACTGTCGTTACGCACAAATTTAGAACACCTCTTACGCGTATAAAATGGGCAACTGAATTTTTGCGTCGCGTTCCTGACGAGTCAGAAAAAGAAGAGGCTGTTCAGGAGATCGAGAGGGCAGACGAATTGCTTGTTGAGCTTACCGACATGCTCATTGGTCTCTCAAAAGCAGACGATTCGAGCTACATGTATACGTTTGAGGATTTTGATATTCCTGATCGAATCAGGAAAATAGTTACTCTCGCCCGAAAGAGAATCACTGATAAAAAGATTACATTAAATGTGGCATGTCCGGTTCCTGTTTCTCATGTGCAGGCAGATGTTCGCCGTCTCTATTTTGTATTTCAGATTCTTATTGAAAATGCCATATCGTATACCCCAGAAGGAGGTTCTATTACGATACATATTCGTGAGGAAAATAATTCATGGGTACGCATTGAATTTCAAGATAGCGGTATTGGTGTCGCAAAAGAAGACATTCCTCGTATTTTTACAAAATTCTTTAGAAGCCCTGAGGCAAAGAAGGCAGATACCGAGGGTATGGGTATTGGGCTATTCATGACCAAACAAATTATTGAGCGCCACAATGGTAGCATTTGTGTGAAATCAGAAGGGTTGGGGAAGGGAACAACCTTTGTAGTAAAAATGCCTTTCGTTCGTCAGGTTGAGTAGGTTTTTACTCGAGCGTGCGATGACTGAGTGCGTTTTTTATCGTCTCTGAGTCGGAATACTCTATTTCTGTTCCAGTAGACATTCCTCGTCCAGGAATACTGATTTGTATTGATGTACCGAGAATGAGAGGTCGAATCTGTGATTCAATAAATTCTCGTGTGTATTCACCCTCGGTCGTTATACTGAGTGCAAGAATAATTTCTTTGAGTTCTGTTTTTGTTTTTTGTATGCGTTCTTTGAGCTCGTCTAATCGAACGCGTTTTTCTGGCTCCTTGTCGAGAATAGGGATGGTTCCTCCGAGTACAAAATACAATCCTGTATATGTTTTTGTTTTTTCAATAGCTTTATAATCGACGTCTTTTGCCACGACAAGAAGTGTGTGTTTGTCACGTGCGACATCTTTGCAAATAGAACATGTGTCTGTTTGACCTGTGTGAAAACGAAAACATGTTGGGCATGATTTCATCTTTGAGGCGATGTGTACTATTTCTTGTGAGAGGGTTTTCCTGTACTCATTGTTTTGAGAGAGAAGGAAATAGGCAAAGCGTTCAGCTTGGCGAGGGCCGATCCCGGGAAATTCTTTGAAAAGTGAGACGAGTCTCTCGAATGAGTCCATAAGCCTTTATTTTAGCGCGTAAGTATCCAAATAACCACAGGTCATTTTAAAAACTGACGTTTGTTTCTCCCGCTTGGTGGAAATCTCCAAAATCACCTTTTTCAACAGAGACGAAGGTTGATTTATCGCTATCAAAGAAGAGTTTGATAGTTCCTGTTGGACCGTTACGATGCTTTTCAATGAGAACTTCTGCGTCTCGCGCACGAGCCTGCTCGCCTGATTCATCTTTTTCTCGATGGATGAACATTACAACGTCGGCGTCCTGTTCGATAGATCCAGAGTCACGAAGGTCGGAGAGGCGAGGCTTTCCTCCACGTGATTCTACGGCACGAGAGAGCTGTGAGAGAGCAAGAACAGGTACATTGAGTTCGCGGGCGAGGTTTTTGAGCGAGCGAGAGATTTCGGTCACTTGCTGAACGAGATTGTCGTTGTTTTTTGACTGCACAGGGACCATGAGCTGGAGATAGTCGACAATAATGAGACCAAGTGGGCGTTCCGCCATAAGTCGTCTCGCAATAGAACGCATTTTGAGGATGTTGTTTCCGGGTGTGTCATCAATGAAAATAGGAGCTTTCGCAAGTTTGTCCATGGCATCGCGAATTTTGACGAAGTCATTTTCAATATGGAGGTTCTTACCAGTACGGAGTTTCCACGCATCAATACGTGATTCAGCCGCGAGCATTCTATCTACAAGTTGCTGGGAACTCATTTCAAGAGAAAAGATACCTACAGGAATATTGTGGTTAACCGCAGCTTGGCGAGCGATGTCGAGGGCCAGAGATGTTTTACCCATCGAAGGACGCGCTGCGAGAATAATCAAGTCTGATTTTTGTAGTCCAGAAAGTTTATTATCAAGATCTCTAAATCCTGTTGGGACACCACGTAGCTCGTCTTTTGTTTTGTGAAGTCGGTCGAGACGCTCCCATGCTTCTGAGAGGGTATCCTTGAGTTCAACGAATTTGTTTGAGCCTGAATAGTTGGTGATATCAAAAAGTCTTTTTTCTGCGGTATCGAGTATCTCTTCGAGTTCGCCTGCTTCGTCGTAACCGAGAGAGCCAATGAAATCAGCCGCTTCTATGAGTCGACGCATCATGCTTTTTTTCTGTACTATGTCAGCATAGTGTTTTGCGTTTGAAGCTGACGGTACTTTCTCGAGGAGATCGGCGAGATAGGCTGAGCCACCAATGTTGTCGAGTCTTCCTACTTCTGAGAGTTTGTTTGAGAGCGAGAGGAGATCGATAGGTTCGCCCTTTTGGTGAAGGTCAATAATCGTTTTCCAGATAGTTTTGTGTTTGTCAGAATAGAATGTGCTGTCAGAAATGAAATCACTCACTTCGTTGAGCATGTCTGATTTAATCATGATCGAACCGAGGAGCGCTTGTTCGGCTTCCGTGTTCTGAGGAGGAATTTTTATGCTTCGTGGTTGTGCCATGTGTCTATTCTAGCAAACAAAAACGACTCACACTCTAGTGATGTCGTTTATAATCTGTTTGTAATATGTGTATATCCTAGAGGCGGGTTAGTGTGTATCCGGTCGGCGTGTCTTTGATTTCAAAACCCTGTGCATTAATTGTGCTACGAAGTTCGTCTGATTTTTTCCAATCTTTTTTCAGGCGTGCTTGTTTTCTTTCTTCTGCGAGTGCTTGTACTTCTGGTGGAAGCGAAATGGTCTCTTTCTTTTCTTCTGTAATGAGGCCAAGCAGAGCATCTATTTTTAAAATAGTTGCCTTTTTGTCTGCGGGGGTAATTTGAGAGTCTTTTAGAATATCCCAGATGAGGGCGAGAGCTTTTGGTGTGTCCAAATCGTCAGCAACAAAAGAGAGTGCCTTTTGTACAGACTCTGTATGAGGTTTACCTCCGTCAGGCAATTCGTGCACAGCTGAGTTCATTCGTTTATAAGCTGTCTCTGAAGCCTCAAGTGCCTCCCATGTAAAATTGAGAGGAGTTGAGTAACGTGCACCGAGGAGAAAATAGCGATAGGCGAGAGGGTGTATGTTTTTTTCTTTTACTGAAGCAAGTGTGAGAAAATTTCCTTCTGATTTTCCCATTTTGCTACTATCGATGGTAATAAACGCATTGTGAAGCCAGTAACGGACAAACTCTGTTCCGTGCGCGCTTTCGGATTGAGCCAATTCGTTATTATGGTGAACGGGAATATGATCTATACCACCAGTGTGTATATCAAATGTTTTCCCGAGAAGTGCCTCAGACATTGCAGAACATTCAATATGCCAGCCGGGAAAACC
>CAZLHP010000006.1:25996-55445 GCA_964559755.1 uncultured Candidatus Saccharibacteria bacterium | reverse complement strand
GTTTCCCCATTCGGAAATTTCCGGATCAAAGGTTGCTCAGCACCTCCCCGAAACTTATCGCAGCTATACTACGTCCTTCATCGCTTCTTATAAGCCTAGGCATCCACCATATGCTCTTAAATTTCCTATTAGGAAATTTAAAAACCACAAAACTTATTCTTTATTTCAAACGCTTACAACGTTTGAAATATTTTTCTACCTGTTGCCACTCATCTCTCAATGAGTGGTTTGTTCAGTGCACGATCTAACGTACACCGAACGTCCGTACTACCTCTCGTCTGAAAAGTAATACGGTATACATCGTCACTCCCTATCAAAAAAGAAACATCAAGCATCTTTTTATAATCGGGCGAACGAGTACGTCTATCTCCGGCTCTTGAAAAGACCCTCTCGCCTTTGAAAGCGAGAAAGACTAACCGGGTAGAATTCTTTTGTCGAAGGTCTCCTTTTTTTAAAAGAAAAACCGCTCTTTCGGAGCGGAACCAAACACAGGCGATTAACTCGCTTATGCTCTCCGCTGTGAAATAAGGGTGTTTCTCATAAATAAAGGAATACAGGTAAGTATACCCATGCCTTTGTTACTGTCAAGCAATACAACACACCCCTAAACTATGAGCAAAAAACAGTCTAAAAAAGACCTCAAATAAAGGTCATGCAGAGCACAAAAAAGGACATAGAAAGTGGGGCTATTTGAAGAGAGTGTTGACTTCGGGACACAAAAGAGAGAGGTTTATATATAGATAGTTACTCGCCACCCCTCCCTACTATAAAATGAATGAGGAAATATATACCCTGAGCAGTGTACTCAGTTCCCCGAGACTTCAACAGGCATTCATGCGAAATCCGTCAGCGATCAAGGATCCTATTGTTGCAGATGTGTGCAGGTATGAGTTGTCTCTACGTTATGTAGAAAACAGACTTGAAGAGCAAGAGCGTCTTGATTTCGAAAATTTTTTTTCGCTTGATGCTACGACCCGAACGATAGTCGAGTACATTCGTAACGTGCGCAACGCTCCTGCGTAACGAACAAAACTTCCGCCTTGTATCCAAAAGATACAAGGCGGTTTTTTAATGTCAGTGCAAGTTTCATAGGGTTAAACATAACGCACTCTGAACACCCTTTCTTTAAAGAGAGCGCCCACTCAAAACCAAATAAAAAAACCGCCTCGAGGCGGTTTTTTTAATCACAGAGAATTAATTGTGATGATGATCAGCAATCTCTTGTTTCATTTTTTCAATAAAACCACGAGCTGCATCCTGTCCTCCGAGACCGAATGACAAACCAAATCCAATAGAGAGCGCTACAACAACTCCCGTAAAGAGTGTGTTAATGAAACTCACCGCAATGCCGAGCTGTACGAGTACTGTCAAAATTGCAAAAATCCAAATCGCCCAACGAGTAACAGATCCGAGGAAATTTGCAGACTTTACATTAGCTGCACGCGCAGAACCTACAACTACTTTTTGCATTGCATCAGCGATGACAACAGCAACAAGGAGTATAAGTACTGACACGATAACTTGTGGCAAATACAAGAGCACTACATTCTGAAGGAATACGTTAACCTGTGTGAGTCCCAACACTTCAAAAGAAGCGACGAGAAACGCCACAATAACAAACCAACGAACGAGCCCTCCGAGAAATGCGCCTGAATCAAGGTTGAAACCAGCACGCTTTACCACAACACCTAGACCAGCCTGATCGAGAGCTTGGTCTACTTTGATAGCCTTAATAATTTGAGCAACGAGTCGAGCGAGAAGTGCCGCGACAACCCATCCAACAACGAAGATAAGAAAAGCAGCAACAAGGTTAGGAACAATACCGACCACTCCACTCCAAATACCTCGGAATGCTTCAGTGATGGTGTTTCCCCATGTTTGTACAATCATATAAATCTGATGATTAATTTAACGGTTAAATAATTATTGTACGGATGACTCTACTTTGTAGTGAGTCAAACGACCTTTTGTGTACGCCTTAATCATACCAACTTTTCAGTGTTTTGGGGCTCTTGTGTGGATAAGAAAATACCTTTCTGCTAGAGGAGCAAAAAGGTATTTTCTTATCGTCTTTATTCTGTTGTTTTTTGTGTAGAGACGCCGAGCTTGTCCAAAACGGTCTCATGAGGATAATCCAAAACGTCACGAATGAGTTTGTCGTACATTCCCAAACGATACTGGAACTCCCCCGTTTCAAAAGCAGAGTAACGAATCTCCTTTCCCATTTCAGCCTCGAGGTTTCGTATTGTTCTATCGAGCGCACCCTTCTTGAGCCCATCACACACAACGAGTAAATCAAGGCGAGATTCCCAATTTTGAATGAAAACACCTGCAGTTATAACAAGGCGAAGTTTGCCAATTTTGCCAACTTTTTTCAAAATCTCATTTCCTTTTACGGGACTAATATTAATCAAAAAACTTTGTAGTTGTTGAATGTATTTAAAAGCGGGATTGAGAACCCATCCAGAGACACGCTCTTTGTGGAGGGTTACTTTCTTACCACGTTTACGTTCGATAGTTCGACTCAAAGACTTTCCCTTGAGAAGCCCTATCTTCTGCAGAGTACTAATTTCAATCCGAGCCTTTGCGGGAGAGACGAGGGTTCGAGATGCGACGGTATCGAGGTCAAAAACAACATCATTGTTAAAAAGAAACAATCTCATAATCCTTACCTTTTCTGCCGTTCCGAAAAGCTTTGCGAGTATATCCATGTGGTTTATAACTAAAATGTGATTTCTAGAGTATACCACGCAGAAAATGCAAAAAAAGGGGCTTTACACGAGTGGGAAAATCTGTTTTATATGAGCTTTTTTCACACAAAAAATCACCCGCATGTGGGTGATTTTTGTTTGGGCATACATCGAGTACGCCCGGAAAGTTTTTGAAGTAATCCTTACTTCAACTCAACCTTTCCTCCTGCACCCTGATTTGTCCTGATGGGACAAATCGAGTACACCCGGAAAGGTAAACTTAAATATGAGTTATTATTTAAGCTCTACCTTTCCTCCTGCTGCCTCAATGTCCTTCTTGAGTTTCTCAGCATCCTCCTTCTTCACTCCTTCCTTCAAAACCTTTGGAGCTGCATCTACGAGATCCTTTGCCTCCTTGAGACCAAGTCCGAGAGCTTCTTTTACGATTTTGATAACGTTAATCTTTGAAGCACCACCGTCCTTGAGTTCAACGGTAAATGATGACTTCTCTTCTGCTGGAGCCGCACCTGCTGCTGGGCCTGCTACAGCAACTGCTGCTGCAGATACTCCGAACTTCTCTTCGAGGTGCTTAACGAGCTCGTGAAGATCGATAACTGACATTGATTCGATAGCTTCGACAATTGACTTAAATTTTGCTGGGGTTTCCATAATTTTAAATTAACTTATAACTTACAACCTACGACTCACAACCAGAAAAAAGATTTTGCTTCTTTAGTCTTCGTTGTTAGTTGTTGATTGTTAGTTGTTGGTTTGTAATTAGACGGTCTTCTTCTTTGCTATCTCACTTGTAACCACTGCAAATCTCTGAATTGGAGAGTTGATGAGGTTAACAAACTGAGCGTAGAGAGTTTTCTGATCTGGAATTGTTGCGTACGTGAGTACTTCTTGTTTCGTGATGAATTTTCCCTCAAACACTCCTCCGATAATAGAGAGAGCATCTTTGTTCTTTTTCAAGAAATTCCATACTTCACGTGACGGAGCAATGTTGTCTGCACCATAAGCGACAGCAACTTCACCAGCGATTTCAGGACGAGTACCTTGATACTGTATAGCATCAAGCGCTCGATTCATGAGAGTTTTCTTTGCAACAACGTAATCAACTCCTTGTGAGCGAAAATCTTTTCGCATCTTGTTTGAGTCATTTACCTTGAGGCCTTTGAAGCCCACAAAGACAACTGCCTTTGAATCTTTGAAAACACGAGTGAGCTCAGAAACCATCTCCTTCTTTTTGTTTTTGGTTATAGGCATTATGTGTGTATCAAGTTGCTTTTAAAAAAAGGCCCGCCCCTCTCATAGAGAGGAGGCGGAGTGGAGTTGAGACTAAAAACTGTATACCACAGCTATTAGTTCGACCTCGGTAGGGGTGCCTCGCATGAGGATTAAAGCTCTGTTGAGCGCCCTACTTTCTCCGGCCTTTGAAATACACCTTACCAGAAAGACCGACCTTTGTAAACAATAATCCCTCCATGCACGCATGGAGGGATATAGACTAACCAAAGACCTTTCTAAGCCAATTGTAAATCTCAGACTCAGTCTCAAATTTACCCCTAGCTCTTATGAAGCCAACTCCGAGCATGTGATTTGTCGTCATGTACGGCACTAAGTGACCGTACCGAGCAACATCTCCCAAAATAACAGAGTCGAGATACCATAAATCCTGAAAGGAAATCGAAGCAATAGCCTCCTCCGCACTTTCGTGCGGACGTGAAGCAATCATTTTCAATCTTTCCTGATACTCTGGTACCTCTGCACAAAAAATCTCGAGAGATAGTTTATGCATAGGCACTTCAACAGTAGGCAAATTCTTTTTATCATAAAGAAGTATCCCCTGCTGAGAATGCCCCACTTCATGATACAGAGTTGCCGCCAGAAAAACTGGTGGCATCTCGAACGCCCCTATGTACACCGAGTGATAATCAGTACGGTAACAGAGGAGCTCTTGAGCCATATCTTTTTGTTCTCCATAATCACGGGGAACAAAAACTAGAAGCGGAGCCTTGCCTTCCTTTATGATAATCGACCTGCGTCCGGTATTGACGGTCTTTGTATCAATCACGACCGCCCAAGCCGACTGAGACATAACCGAGAACAGCTTTCGTGTCGTATCGTTCACATCCTTGTAGTCCTTGAGGACACCAAGTATGTGATCAATTCGTTCGAGAGCCTCTCGATTCTTTGGGCCATTCAAGGCATCTACACCAGTGTCGAGCCACCAAGCATGAGGTTTGGTGACGATGGACTGATAGGAGGAAACGCTCTTGAGAAGCGTCTTCTCCGGCGACAGATTCTGCATCCGCCGAAACTCGAGCAAGCCGGCCACAAAAGCCAGCGCAAAACAAACAAGTGCGTATTTCATGTGGAGGTAACGAGTGTGTTTCAAAAAACTGACCTACATAAATAATATCACAATTATGTATCTATGTCAATAACTCCGTAATCCTGCTCCCTCTACGCCCCACCACTCCCCCTCACTTCTTGAACTTCTTCCACCTCTCTGTTTTTTCTTTCTATCCCCTCATTTTTAGCCCTCACCCCTCTCCCGCTTTTATTTCCACCTCCACCTATACTCTATCTACAATACGTGTACCATCACCAACCTTCACGGTCGGAAGAGTTGGTGATGGTAGGAAAAAAGGAAGAAAAAATGAAATAGAGAGACAAAACAGGAATGAGAAATCTAACGAGAGCTTTTGTGGGCGCGGACGATTTTTACCGTAGAGGTAATAACAAAGATTGAAATGAAAAGAATAAAGACAAAGGCGTCAAAAGAACTTGCCATGAGTCCCCCACCTTGCGGGTAGATAAAATATCCAACAACGAGAAGCGGTATGTACCAGATAGCGAAGCGAATCCATCTTTGGAATACTTCTTCCTTCATGCGGTATGTGATGAGGGAGAATAGAAGAAAAAGAAAAAAAGGCAAAAAACTAAAAGAAATCGAGTCAAAAAATTCTCTACAACCATGATCATATTGTGAACAAAAACCTATCTTATCTGAAGCGTCAAACACAAACACCAGCGCGACCATTAACAACCCAACAAACAAAGCAATTTTTTTTGTAATAAAATTCATAACAATTAATTAATACTTAATAAGTACTTTCCCTACCCTTGTCTCAAGATACGGAATTACCAACCCGTTTACTGTTTTCTTTATTATCGCATTTTTTGGAAGTTTTTTAATCACCCCCTCAAGGTCAACGCTCTCAGTATTCTTTGCGGCCGCTATAATACTTGTTTTATTTTTTAAGGCGTCATAGAGAGTAATAATATTCTCATCTGAATTTTTTGCATGAGAGACAAAAACAAGGTATTTGGCATTTTTAGGATTTTTGATCCAAAAATATCGAACAAACGATTTAGCCCCATAAAGAGATTCTGTGCTTGTGCTATATACAAGCTGACTTACAGTGATTTCTGACTGAGAATTTTTATTTTTAAGCACACGCTTCACCTGCAAACTATTTCCCGAACTATCTTTGATAGTGGTGACGTCCCCTTGGGTACTTACAACAGGCTGTGAATCTCCACTATCAATACCAACAAAATCAATTTTGCTTGTTGTTGTAGAAAAACCGATACGGACTTCTGGGGCAACACTGTCCAACACAATCGGTGGCACCGTAACCATTTCCCCAATAACAGGTTCTAGTGTTTCGTCTACCACACCATCATTTTCATAGTCGATAGAGAGAGGTGATGCCCCTAAAATAGTTCCACCACTAAACGCCATAAAAGCCTTCGTATTCGCTTGTGTAGGAATAGATGTGAATGTTGTCGTCGACATGTTTCCATTAGTCTTTTCTTCTATTTCTAGGTCAAAAGAACCCGAAGCAAAACCATTGAGATGAATAGTGGGAAAAGCTTCTTGTGGAATAGAGACGTATTGTACCTCTCCGAGACGTCTGTAGCGCGCACCTGGAATTGCAGAGGTGGTTGAGCTCAAGACATTTCCTAGTTTATCCATCGCACTGAGATCGAGTGGTGAGTGTAAGTAAAAGTAGAGGCGATTTTGTGACTCACTAGGCGGTTGAGAAGAAACAACGAAACTCTCAGACTCAGTGGTAGTGCTTATTTTATTTCTTATAAACCCAATTAATCCGGGGACCTCTAGAATATCTTTGTGCTCCCGGTTAAATAAAAATTCATCGTTATAATCAAACATGTTGACCCACCATCTCTTCACATTGGAATACGATGTGCTCATCGCAAGGGCACTCGGAACAACAACTGTACCGTCACCATCAACAACAAATTCTGGTTTGTATGTCCAAGAAACACCGTACTCGGCACAAGTATTGTTTACAAAACGAACACATGTATTTTTCTTTCTATACACAATAGACGCCAAGGTATCTTCTCCCCACCCTGCTATCTGGTGAACAGCAATGTATGCCGGCGGAACCCATGTATCAATTTCATCATGTAGGGTATCCGCATAAGACAAAAGAGTTGGATTCAAAAGAGAAGGCGATGAAATGACATCCTGTGCTGGTTGTGACCGCCCCTCTTCTCCACGGAGGAAACTCCAGAGTTCGTCTTTTGTATTTATGATTCCGCCATAAAAACTTTTTGCATTATCGATCTCAGTAAAGCCTCCTTCATCAAAACGTATGGGAGCAAGTCCTACCGCACCGCCCTCACCGTTCCAAAATGAAGCCGAAGGAAGAAGAGGGTACGCACCTGCCATATTTTTTCCAAAGTCTCGCGCGAGTCCACGCGAAACAATACTTGCAAACCAATCCTTAGGTAATCCCTGATCATAACCGTGGAGAAGTGCTCCTATGGCCTGAGGTGTACCCGTTTGAGGAACTGCCACGAGAAACACGGATTCAATTTTTTCAAGAAGAGGATCATTGTCATCCTGTAACTTTTTCAAAAGAGCTTTTGCCAAAAGCCCGCCGTTTGAATGAGCGACAATGGCTACCTTTCCGTTTCCAGATTCCTGCGCAAGCCTTCGAAGCTCAGAAATGATATACGAACTCGTCGTGGCACGATTCTCTCCCGCATAATAGATTCGTCCATCAATATTATTCCCATAAGAAAGCAATTCATCCATGGTGAGACGCCAGTCGTATGGCACTGCAGAAAAATCCTTAATCAAACGATCTTCTGTCTTCCATGACTGAAGTGCATCCAAAAAAGATTTATAAATGTTTCCGAGTAAAGCAGTGCTATAAACCTCATCAACTACATCTTTTGTGTACACATCAGTACGAACACTCTCCCCCGTTTCATCCAGAAATAAATCCTCTACATCATGTGCACTGTTCGGTTCCCACAAGGTGTCAGTTCCTCCGTTGTAATCCGGACGATAGAGCCTCGACGCCTCTAAACCAGGCAAGAACATGACGCTTGCGTAGCAATATTCTGTACATGGAGGAATCCTCACCGCACCATGTAAAACAAAGAACAGATCTCCAATGAGCTCATTATTTACACACGGATTATGGGTTTGTGGACTATTTACAGAGCAAAGGCTACCTTGTTCATAAACATCACCAGATGAACCAAAGAGGTTAAATACACCCATCGAAGCAAACGGTCCCCAACTACGCACTTTAATAAAATAATACTTCTGAGGATTAAGCTCATAATCCTCAATATCAACATTACGAACACCACTCTCTATACGCGCAGTTGAAGGGGTAGCTTCTGGAACAACCGACTCTCCTTCATGTGCACAATGTATAGGATCAGGAGAATATCCAGGAGAATCACACTCGATAAGAGAAACCCCGATTCCAACGCCATAATACGTCATATCGACATACCACTTTAAATCAACAGAGGTGAGCGTCCCAGAAAGATTAGTTCCTAATTGTTGATACACTGTCGAAAAGTTATGAGACCGAGACAGCGTCTCTCCGTCTTCCTGTGAAATGGTTGTTGTCGCATCAGCAGACGTTCCACCACCTAAAAAAATCAGACAAACGAAAAATATTTTTACTATATATTTCATATACTTTTAATCATTAAACGACCCTATAATTTTCTTTAACAGCGACGGCTTCTCTGGTTTAGAAACCGTGAATATAATCGTCGATGTGGCCGGAGAGCTATTTTCTTTTTTGGAAATAGTACTTGTCGAAGATTTCTCTATAATCTTTGCCGGTACGATCTTCTTAACTGGTGTAACAACGTTGGCTTGTGTGCCGTACAAGACAAGAGCCTCCCTCAGTCTCTGCTCCAAAACCTCTTTTGGTGGCGCATCGAAAATCATCATCTCAAAGTCTCCTGCCACCATTCCAGAAGAAGCCTGAGAAGCAATCTCTTTGTTTTTTGGACTGAGCAACTGTACGCCCGCAGTCGCCACAGAAGAAAGTCGTGTAGCTATGGTCGGTATCTTTATGGAACTTCCTGACGCAACAATAGTGTCTTCTGGCACAACAAACTTATTCTCACCAGAAAGCAATGCCCACCGACCAACGTTTGTTTCAAAACCTCCCTTGTTTACAATCTCGATAAAGTCATCACCCGCATGAACAATGGCAACGTCTGGAGTTACCACCTTCACCTGAAAACGAGCAACCGCTCTCTGTTCACGATATGTCGCGTTGAGCACTACGTTATAATCTCCTGGAAAAGCATAGATGTGTGAAATGAAACTACCTGATGTTTGGGTTCCGTCTCCCATTGACCACGAAAAAGAAACACTGTTCATGCTCAAACTTTGAGGTTGTTTTATTTTTGCTTGAAAATCCAAAGGAATACCGACGAAAGCTAACCGATCCCTCCCGCCTGTAACTACAAAATCAACAAGATCTCCGCCAAAAGTTGCGTCTGTTTGACTCGAGTGAGAATGCCACACAACAGTCGTTTTTGATTCGGTTTCAGTAGTTTTTTGTGTCGTTGTCGACTGAGACTGTGTGTTGGTAGTAGTATCAGAAACAGTCCCGCCCACAAAAGCACTGCCAGGGGTAGGGGTACCTGTTTTCCACACATTCCCATCTTTTTGTAATGACAGACCATCGCCTGACGCACCGAGACCAGATGAATATGTCACCGAGTCGCTATCAACGAGGTCTCCATTGCGAAGAACAAGGGTCTCTTCTGTATTTGAAAGAGAAAAAACACTGTCAAAAAGTAAGCCGGAAAATGAAGGGAAATCGGTAGAGAATTTTTCTACATTGTCTACAATGATCCCATAACCACCAGGTTCAATAGAAGAACCAGAAACAGGTGTTAGTTTGTGATTTGCTTCAGCCTCGAACAATTTCCACAAAGAAAGATCAATGCTTTGGTCACCTACATTTCTAACCTCGATCCACTCTCTCCCTGTGTCTGTTCCGGACACGTCATACATGATTTCAGTAATAACCACCTGTGCTGATACATACAGAGGGCTTACAAAAAACAATACTGCAAGATATATTTTTTTCATAAAAATAAAATAAAAATCACAACGGAATGTTGTGATTTTTATTAAAAACTAATAAAGAAAAGAGTGTGTTGTACTGTTGTGAGTTCTGACTGTAATAGTGTGTATATTCCCTTTCTTTCATTGTAGTCCGTTAATACGATTTTTCGGCGACGGTATTTCCCTGTCTATCTATGAGTGTGATGGTATCCTCTCCCTTTGCCCACATTTCCCTCTGCCTACCGAGAAATACGCGCCAGTTTTTGGTGTAGAAGTTGGCGTCGTTTTGATGGATGACGGCGCAGGCACCATAGTTCGCACGCACCTTTACCGCGTTCTGACATAGTGTTGGTTGAAGTTCGAGATTCGCCTTGTCTTGTTTCTCTGGATCCTCACACCTGCTGAGTGACTCAATATAGGTACCGCACTGCTTTGTCACGGTGCTCAAATCAATCTCATTACGTAAGTACGGGCAGTTTTTCTGAAGACTTGGGTTAAAGGGATACACGTCGCTATTGAGATAGCCGGTGCAGATATTTTCCTTGAACGATACAGGGATAGGAAAACGATACTGAACAAAAGGGCCTCCGGTGACGAGATATGCCTGCTCACCCGGTCCGAGAATAATGTCGCTCAAAGCAAATGAACCGCTCGGAGAGAGATACTTTGCACCTTGGGGAATAGTCAGGTACTCAGCAGTCGGGTAGACATAGCTGTTCTGACTATTCTGAATAGGTCGATCACCTTTTGAGTTTTTTACTTTCCAGCCTGTGATGTTTACGGCCGTACCTCCGGTATTTTTGATAATGATGTACTCACGAAAAGGCTGTATCTCGGATGAAGCATTTCCTGAAGAAATGGTAATGCGATAGTTTGATGGGTTGTTCGAAACCACTGGCGTGTTTGTGTTGGGATTTGAAGCTGAGTTTGAGAGAAAGCCAATGAGGGAATTTGAACGAGTAGGAACAGAGCTTCCGCCTGAAGAGGGAGCAAGTATAGGCTGACCATTAAAAATAAAAGCAATAAACACGAGGCCGAGAATTACCGCCATGGCTATAATGAGAAATTGAGCAAAAAAGCCTTTCATATATAAAAAGTATACCCCGCAAAAAACAACCTGTCTAAGGCAAGCCTCTACAAGCACAAAAACCCACACCTGTTTGGTGTGGGTTTTTGTATAAAGCAAAATCCGCCTCTTGCGAGGCGGATTTTGCGATCCAAGCTACGTCAATCCTTTCGAATCGACTAGAGCCAGACCACGTCCACTAAGGAAGTGATACTGTGCCTGTTCTCCATTCTGACTTTCCAGTCATGAATGTTGATGTAGCTGTTCCTGTTCCTGATGCAATACCGTTGATTTGTACAGCGTATTGATTAGCTGATGAACCCGCGATAGTGATCTGGTAAGTAACTGGGATTTCAACTGTGTTTCCATCAGCAAGTACCCATGATGAACCGTTGTCTACTACACCTGATGAAGGTGTTGAGTAAGAAACGATAGCTGAAGTACCTTGTGCAGTTATAGCTGCTGGTGAACCAACAGATGAACCGTTTCGGTAAATAGCTGCAAGTGCTGCTGCTGTCGTTGTTGAGAACGATGGAGTTGCAGAACCTGATGTGTTGAATGTAACTGCTCCACCAACTGCCTTGATGCGTACATTGAAGATAGCAGTAAGGGTTGATGTTGCGATACCTGATGTGTCGTTTGAAGACAA
Source organism: uncultured Candidatus Saccharibacteria bacterium (assembly GCA_964559755.1). Classification (GTDB taxonomy): domain Bacteria; phylum Patescibacteriota; class Minisyncoccia; order Phycocordibacterales; family UBA6065; genus CAIMLU01. The sequence continues at coordinate 43,659 of CAZLHP010000006.1, read as the reverse complement.
TGCTGTTCGTGTAACTGTTGGTGTTCCAACGAGTGTAAACACTGGACCAACATTCTTAACAATGAAGTTTTCTCCTGCAGCTGAACCTGTTGCTGATACTGTAGAACCTTCTGAGTTCTCAGCAGTAATTGTTCCAACTGTAGCAACCATAGTTGCTGCTGTTCCGTTAGCGTCGCGGATATCAACCTTTACTGTAAGGGTCTTTGTAGAGTCCTTAGCAATAACGTAATCAATATCATCGAATGTAACGAGACCTGTTGTAGAGTTTACGTCTTCAGAGTCAATAAGAGTTGAACCATCGTAGAGGTAAGCCTTTGTAGCTGTAGCTGCTCCTGTACCTGTCTTTGCAACAGTAACAGCGAGATCAGTAACAGTTACTTCGTCCTTCTCAGCCTTGAGGTCAAAGTTGAGAATAGAAACACCGTCGATTTCATCATCATCAGTTCCCTCTGAAGCAATAACGTCAGCTGACTTTACGTTATTTGAGTTAAGAGAGAGTTTGAGTGCTGCTGAGTCAACAAGAGTTCCTTCAAGTGAGATTGACTGTGAGAACGCTGATGTAGGAGCGTACTGGTCAATTCCAGCTTGGTCTGTACCACGTACTCCGTTAGCAACGAGAGTGATCGTTCGTGAAGTCTGATCAGCAACCTTGATGCTTGAGTAGAGGTCTGCCTTTACCCAGAGATACTTTGTAGTGTCCTTTGCAACTGTGTAGCTGAATCCACCAAGGGTGAGCTCATAGTTGTTACCGTTCTTAACTACAGTGTTTGAGTTAAGGTCTGCTTGCGCGAGAACCTTTCCTGAATCATCTGTAAGGTAGAAAGTTTTGAACACCTTTGTGTAAACAGTTGTGTTTGCACCGAGGTCAAGCTTGATTCTCTGAACATTGATGTCAGAGAGCTTTGCTTCGAGCTTTACACCAAGAACCTGTCGCATTGTGTCTCCCTCACGAAGAGTAGAGTTTGAAACAGATGACTTGTTAGCTGTGATTGATCCTTCAACTCCTGTGTTGATCACTGATGATCCACCAGTTGTTGTTCCGCCAGTTGTTACAACTGAGCCAGCATTGAGCTGAGCACGTGTAAGTGGGCCAACGTAACCTGTAGAAGGAATACCATTTGCTGTCTGGTAAGACATAACAGCTGCCTTTGTGAGGCTACCGAAGTAACCAGTAGCTGAAACGCCGAGCTTTGTCTGGAGAGCTGTAACATCAGCACCTGATGAACCTACTGTGAGGTCTCGAGTGAATGTTGTTCCAGTTGTCGCAGATGTACCAACAGCTGCTTTCGCTGCTGCTGCCTTGTCAGCTGAAATGATACCGAGGCTGATAAAGAGGTCAACCAACTGGCTCAAGCTCATAGCTTGTGCGTTTGCTGTCTGAACCCCTGCAACCGCTCCGAGAATCATTGTGAATCCAATGAATGCCGCAACGATCTTTGTCTTTGAAGATGTCATATATGTGTATCTTGTAATGATTATTGAATCTACTCTGCATTGTTTACTAATAAAAATAATAAATACATGAGCAGATTCGATTTGTAACTAACTAATGCACCTTTATGGTGGCTTCGACGGCCGCCATATCAGTGTGTGCGTCGACACGAGCCAGAGTGTCGTAAGGAAACGTGTCGAACGCAACTATTCTCTCTGTTTTATTTTTCCTTTCACAAAAGACATAAAGTCCTTTGTGTGAGAATCGACACAAAACATGAGAGATAGTTTGTATGGAAGTAGGATAGTCATCCGTAAGCAACAATAAACAGGAAAAGGAATTTCTGTAGGGAATCGCTATAAAAAATTTCAACGTTCAATCTGTACGGTCGAATCTGAGTGTCAGGATGTCGAAGTAGCAACGCATACACTGCTACTTCATACGCCTAATTATATGCCCGCCTGTCTACCAGACAAAGGATATAATGTGGATAACTCATAAAAGGCTTTGTAGAGCCTTGTTTTTATGAGTCCATACCACCGCCATATGGTATACCAAAAGGGGTCAAAAGTCAATGTCTTTGGGCTCTGTGGGGTGGGGTGGAAAGGGGAGTCAAAAAGGGGAGAGAACTACCCTCTTTTTGTCCCCTTTAAACTCACAACTTCCCTTTTTAATACACACCTCGGGAACGCAAAAGAGGCCTTGTGGCCCCTTTGTAAGAACAGTGCCAAATGGCATGTCTTTGATACAGATTTAGATGAGATAGTACTTGCTCCAGCGTCGCTCTCCTTCCTTTCTCAACGTTTTTGAAGCGACCATGGCCAAGAGCTCGCGTTGTATTGTTTTCTCGCTACAACCAGAAATAACCTCAGAGAAATCCTTTATATTGAGGCCTTGCTTCTTTTTCAAGAGATCTATGATAACCCCTTGTCTGCCTGTCTTTTTCTCTTGTACTACTCCGTGAACCTTTTTGTCCTTAATTTGAGGAATGCTCACTTCTCTTTTTTCTAGAGTTTTTTGAGGGGCCACCGCAGGAGCCTTTATACTCTCCGTATGTCCTTTATAAAAGTCATTTCGCTCATGGACAAGAGGCGCCTTTTCTACGCTCTCTGGATGGGAGCTTACCAAGCCTGTGTCAAAAAATGCAGAAGAAAGCATAACTGTTTCTTCATTCATTTTTCGATGTTCCTCATTCTGGATAACCTCAACAAGAGCATCAAATTCCCTCTTTAAAATAAGAAAATTCATCTCTGATATGAGACCTGAGTGATATCCGATCGCTGAAAGAGATACTATCTCGATTGAAAAAGCCTGATACTCCTTGAGAAGAGTTTTTCTATCAGACAAAGAAACCGTAGTGAACGCCAAATTGAGTGACATGAGTGAGAGTGCCTTTTCTCGTATTTTCCACTTGAGAGGCTCATTGTCTTTTATGAAATTTGTAATCATGTATACCGCGGTGACGAGCTTTTCGGTCTTGCGATAAATGAAAGCAAAATGATGATTATTGTTAAAGACAGTAAGGTGAGACTGCTTTGAGCTGATCTCCCTAGAGTTTGATTCTGTATTGTTTTTTTGATTGTTGTCTTCCATATTTTGTGGTGTCTTTAATAGGCGCTAAATGTCTCTTATTTCAGGCGCTTTTTATAAAAGACTGTCCTTTATATAATATGTCTTTTATAGGATTCTGTCAAGGGCATGTGTCCATTATATGTCGGACATACAACTCTCGTAAAGGAAATACCCTCTGTCCGAAACAAATATATATGTCTGTAAAGAACGTCCTACCTAGAAGAGCTTGGCTAAGCCCCACAAAAAGAAAGCGTACTTCCTCTTTTGAAAGAATCCCCTTTTTCAGAAAACCTCTTTTGCAGAGGCACTAATTCACAATGCTCATTTGATACGTGGATGATATAATTCATATATGGCAAAACGAAAAAGTTACGATAGCACCGAAAAAAGAACTCGGAAGAGACGTTTGGAATTGTTCTCGAATCTTAAAGACGAAACCCTACAAGGCGTACTCGCGGTACTCGCTTTTGTAGGAGCGACACTCTCGATACTTTCAGCGTGGCGAACAGAAAGCACTCCTTTTGGAAAGGCGGGTGTTGCAGGACACTATTTTTTTGATTGGTTGCACTTTTTGTTTGGCATCGGTTACTATCTCCTCCCTGTCATATTCCTCACCCTCGGACTTCTCTACCTTAAACATCTCCACAGAAAATTTGATATTTTGAAGCTTGTTGGCTCACTCCTCTTTCTACTCGCCTCTCTCGGTATCATTGATATCATTGCTGCTTCACGTGCCGGCTTTGTCGGCGCATGGGTTGCCTATCCCTTTGTAAAACTTGTGGATGAAGGAGCGAGCCTCGTCATTCTCTCGTCAGTGGTGGTCATCTCTATTCTCATCGCCTTTAACACCGAGGTAGACCTCGCGAGCCTCGCCTTCTGGAGAAAAGAAAAAGATGACAAGAAAAAAGACAAAGAGGAAAAAGAAGACGAAGAGGTAAACATCAAAATCCCCCTCCCCGAAGAAGCTCCTCTCAAAGAAGAAAAGAAACCAGATCTAAAAGAAGACGATAAAAAGAAACTCAAAGTCGCAAGCGCGCTCGTTGACGATACAAAAGATTTCATAAAACCAAAACAAAACTATACTCAGCGTGAATACGAGGCTCCTCCGCTCTCGCTCCTTGAACGTGACAAAGGTAAGCCAGAAGTTGGTGACGTAAAAGCAAATGCAAACATTATAAAGAGAACACTCGCAAACTTTGGTATTGATGTTGAGATGGATGAGGTGTCTATCGGACCATCAGTTACGCGTTACGCTCTCAAGCCCGCAGAAGGAGTAAAGCTCGCGCGCATCGTGGGTCTCCAAAATGATCTCTCGCTTGCCCTCGCTGCACACCCCCTTCGTATCGAAGCGCCTATTCCTGGAAAAGCTCTCGTCGGTATCGAAATACCAAACACCACCAAAACAACAGTCGGTCTCGGAACACTCTTTACCGGTGAAGAGTTCCAAACATCAGACAAACCTCTCCTCACCGCACTTGGTAAAGGAATTTCTGGAAAATCACATTTTGCGAACCTCGCAAAAATGCCTCACCTTCTCATCGCTGGTGCCACCGGCTCTGGAAAATCAGTGACCATACACGCACTTATTGTGTCTCTCATCTACCGCAACTCACCTGATCAGCTCAAGTTCATCATGATAGACCCAAAGCGTGTTGAGCTCACCCTCTACAACAAAATACCTCATCTCATTACTCCCGTTATAACTGATGCAAAAAAGGCCATCCTTTCCCTCAAGTGGGCAGCAAAAGAAATGGATAGACGATATGACATACTCCAACAAAAAGGAGTACGAGACATTGATTCGTATCACAAAAACGTTGTAGCTCCGCTCAAAAACAAAAAGCCAGTTGAAGGAGAAGAAGAAAAGCCTGTAGATCCTATGCCTTATATTGTCGTAGTGATCGACGAGCTCGCTGACCTCATGCAAGCATACCCTCGAGAACTCGAAGCAGGTATCGTTCGTCTCGCACAAATGAGCCGTGCTGTGGGAATACACCTCATGCTTTCAACACAGAGACCGAGCGTCAACGTTATTACAGGTCTCATCAAGGCAAACATCCCTGCCCGCCTCGCCCTACAAGTGGCATCTCAGATAGACTCTCGAACCATTCTCGATATGCCCGGTGCAGAAAAACTCCTTGGTGCTGGAGACATGCTCTTCCTCTCTGGAGAAATGTCAAAACCTCAACGTATACAATGTGCCTTCATTTCAGAATCAGAAGTTAAAAAAGTTGTACAACACCTCATCGACACACATCAAGATCAACTCAATGCCGATGAGATCAACCTCACTGACAGTGCAATTGTCGGTAAAAATTCAATATTCGAAGCTTCATTTGATGAAGCAGGATCCACTGATGAAGCGGACGACGACGATCTCTACGAAGAGGCCCGCCAAATCGTACTCGGAGCAGGCAAAGCATCGACCTCATACATACAGAGAAGGCTACGTGTCGGATATGCTCGCGCAGCACGTCTCGTGGACATACTCGAGAAACGAGGTGTCATTGGACCCGCTGATGGCTCAAAGCCACGCTCAATTATAGGTGGCAATGAGAGTGGAACAGGAACAAGTCATGCCGACACAGATGACGAACATAAAGAAATCTAAAAAATGACGCGACGCGAAGTAAAAACTATCTTAAAAACATTCCTCATTGTCAGCTCATTCCTTTTACTTTTGGGATATGCGGGTTTTCGTGCTGAAAACCTTGTGCGTGGTCCAGGACTCACCATCACCTCTCCCCAAACAGGCACCACGACAGAAAGCGCCCTCATTGAAGTACAGGGTGTAACACGAAATATCTCCTATGTAACCCTCAACGGCGATAAAATAACCACAGATAAAGACGGCGTCTTCAAAAGCAAATTGCTCCTGTCATACGGCTATAATATAATTACCGTCGAAGCAAAAGATCGTTTCGGTAGAGTAATCAATCGCACTATTCAGTTGGTTTATAAATAACAGCTAATACAAAAACCATGGCAATACAGAAAAAGAAAGAGAAGGAAGCAAAGCAGATCGGTATCAATATCAACGACACTCTCGACGCAATCAAAACAAAGTTTGGAGATGATGCCATCATGAAACTCGGCGAAAAACCGAAGGTTGATGTAAATGCCATCCCTACTGGCTCAATAGGTCTCGACTCAGCACTAGGAGTTGGAGGAATACCCCGTGGACGCATTATAGAAATCTTTGGACCTGAATCATCAGGTAAGACTACCCTCTCCCTCCACATTGTGGCTGAAGCTCAGAAAAAAGGAGGTATCTGTGCGTACATCGATGCGGAACATGCGATGGATCCAGAATACGCTTCTAAACTTGGCGTTAACATAAACGAACTTCTCATCTCTCAACCAGACACAGGAGAACAGGCTCTTGAGATAGTTGAGTCTCTCGTGCGATCAGGAAAACTCGACGTGGTAGTTATCGACTCAGTAGCGGCACTTACCCCAAAGGATGAAATTGAGGGTGATATGGGACAACAGCACATGGGAAAACAAGCACGCCTCATGTCTCAGGCTCTCCGCAAACTCACCGCAATTGTAGCGAAGTCAAAAACCGTAGTTATCTTTATAAACCAAATACGTATGCAGATTGGGGTTATGTTTGGTAACCCAGAAACTACTCCAGGAGGTAAAGCGCTCAAGTTTTACACCTCTGTGCGTCTCGATATTCGCCGTATTGCACAAATTAAAAAAGGTGAAGAAATCATGGGAGGTCGTATACGCGTAAAGGTGGTCAAGAACAAAGTGGCTGCACCCTTTAAGCAAACAGAGTTCGATCTCATGTACAACGAAGGTATTTCTCGTGAAGGAGAAATAATTGCCCTTGGCGAAAAACTCAATATCATAAAAAAGGCTGGCATGTCTTACAAATATGGAGAAGAAGCCCTCGGCCGTGGATATGATGCTACTCGACAATTTTTGAAAGAAAACAAAAAGGTTTCGGATGCAATACTCAAAGAAATAAAAGAAGGTCTCACTAAAAGCGATTCCCCTCTCCAAGGAGCAAGCGAAGAATAAAAGTAAAAAGCCCCGATTCAAGAATTGAATCGGGGCTTTGATTTAACGTCCTTTTTTTCTGTATTCCCCTAGTGTGCTGAGCACGAGGAGAACCATGAGAAAAAAGAAGACGTACGGCTCCAACTCAGGAGCGTGAGTGAGGAAGAACTCAACCATATGTATATTATATCACACATAAAGACAAAAAGCAAGTGTCAGAAAAAGGCTTCAGTGTTAGGATTTTAAGCACTTCCCCTATTAGTTTTAATGACGCACATATATGGCAATGCTTGAATACAATGAAATAACCGTTCGAAAATACATCATTCACGAAGGAGAGCCTTACGAAGTGGTGGAAAATCATGTTGCTCGTACACAACAGCGAAAACCTCAAAACAAAACGCGCATCAAAAACCTCCTCAATGGACGCATGGTTGATGTGAGCTATCACGCAGCAGACAAAGTAGAAGAAGCAGAAATCGACGAAAGCGAAGCAAAATACCTCTACACCACAAAAGGTGAATTCTGGTTTTGTGAACCAAACGATCCTTCAAAAAGATTTAAAATATCTGAAGACATTCTCGGTGTAAAAGCACGTTTCCTCAAACCAAACACGGTATATGACACTGTGGCCTTTGAAGGAAAAATTTTCGGTGTGAAACTCACCCCTACAGTAGACCTCAAAGTAACCGAAGCTCCTCCTGGAGTTAAGGGTGATACCGCTCGAGGTGGCAACAAGCTTGTGACTGTAGAGACCGGAGCACAAGTAACCACTCCCCTTTTCGTAAACGAAGGAGATGTCATTAGAATCAATACCGAGACAGGAGAATACAGAGAAAGAGTGTAGATTCTAGAATAGAGAATACAAAAAAACCGCATGAAGCGGTTTTTTTGTAAATTTGATTTACAAATTTAGCGAGCTACGAACGGAAGGAGTCCCATGAACCGAGCTCTCTTTACTGCAGTAGCCAATTTTCGCTGATTCTCAGCTGAAACATTAGTTCTTTTGCGTGAAAGGAGTCGAGCGTGGGGATTAAGAAATTTTTTGAGGATTTCTGTATCCTTGTAGTCGATATGCTTTATATTATTCTGCTTGAAAAAACACTGCTTAGTCATAATTTTAATACTTTTTAATTTCTAACGATCTAGAATGGAATGTCTTCTGGATTAATACTTTCTTCTGGATAATCAATTGTGTCCATCGGCTTCTCTGTACTCTTTGCGGTGCTTTTTGCTTTTGGAGCATCAGCAACAGGAGATGACGACTGGCCTGAAGGCTTATTACCGAACTGTACTGTGTCTGCGATGATTTCTGTACGATACTTTTTTTCTCCTGAATTTTTATCATCCCAACTACGAGTCTGCATCCTGCCTTCAACGAGAACCTGACTGCCCTTTTTCAAATACTGAGCAGCAGTCTCTGCAGCACGTCCAAACACTACAACATTATGGAACTGAACGTCTTCTTTTTTCGAACCGTCTTTGTCTTTCCAAACGCGATTTGTTGCCACTGAAAACGTAGCGACTTGCGTACCTGATGGTATTGCGCGCAATTCAGGGTCGCGCGTAAGGTTACCTATAATCGTTGCTTTGTTTAAATACATAGAATATAAAACTTAAAACCTAGAATGGATAATAGAGTTTCATAGTACATTTTATCATGTTTTATGACCCTGTACCCTTTAGCCACTACGCCCACCTTTGTTTAAATCTCTTACTATATAACGAGCTTATCAATTGATTTGTCGAGGTCTTCCTGACTCACTTCTGCCTTCTCTTCTACCTTGTCAGTTGAAAGAGCAGGAGCTTTTTCAACAGGAGCAAGTTTAGCGCCATACAATGTGTTCTCAGCCACGGTTGTGATGAGGAGATGTCGAAGTACCTTTTCTGAAAGATCAATCGCTTTCTTTATTTCGAGGACAGCTTCTTCTGTCGCAGAAAACTTAACCCAACCAAAGTAACCTGTATCGAACTTGCTTCTCTGTGCACCAACAACTTTGAGCATTTGGTACGCGAGAGTTCTCATCTTTGGAAACTCTTCGGAAATAACCTCTGCTTTGTTTTTGCTCAAGATAGCCTTGAGAGCGTCTACCTCTTTTGCAACATGGTCTGGAGCAACAGTTGGCACAATAATGTAACCAACTTCATATACCTTTCCTTCTTTTTTCTGCATGTCTAAAATCTAATAAACACTTACCTAATAATGTAACCAAGTAGATACTTCTTGTCTTTGGTCTGAACCTGAGAATACGCCCCACCACGAGGCATTTCCCCTATGTAACAAGTACCAGTGAGAATAGCAAAAATGGCCGAAATTGCAAGGTTTTTACCTTTAGAGCCTGAAGAGGCGTACCGCATTAGCAACAAGCTGTTTTTGGAGTGAAAGTGGGTCTTCCTTGCGTATTGAGGCCATCATAGAGACAACTTCTCGCACATATGAAGGCTCGTTACGCTTGCCTCTATAGGGCACGGGAGCCACATAAGGAGAATCCGTCTCAGAAAGGAGCCTATCTAGAGGAACATACCTCACAAGCTCTTCGTACTGTTTGGCAAAAGTAATCACCCCCGTAAACGATAGAGTGAAACCGAGATCTAAAAGTTCTTTGGCATGGGCAATCGTTCCCGCAAAAAAATGACAGTTACCATATACGCCTGGATACTTTTTGAGAATATCAATGACGTCCTCATAGGCATTTCTCACATGAAGCATGAGGGGTAAACCAGATTCGAGAGAAAGTTCAATCTGTCTTTGAAAGGCGTCTCTCTGACGTATCTTTCCCTCTTCACTGTTCTCTCGGAAATAATCGAGACCACACTCTCCAATACCTACTACTTTTGGACGGCGCACGAGCTGTCTGTAATATTCACTATCAAAATCTTCTCCTAGAAACTCCGTCGTTCTGTTTTGTTCATGGTATGTAGTATTAACACTCAAAGGATGCAGACCTACAACGGCATAGACGCCCTGAGAGGCACTCTGCGCAAGCTCAACCGCCTTCCGAGAAGTTTCCCTGTGTGTGCCGATGTTTACCATCCACGTTTTCGAATCATGCGCTCTCTTCATAACCTCATCCCGATCAGCGTCGTAATCAGGAAAATATACGTGAGCATGTACGTCTATAAAATCAGGCATATTATTCTTTCCTCAAAAAGAGTGGCTCGCTAGGCATGCTGTTCCCTTTCACAACGGTTCGAATTTTTTCTGAAGTCTCTGGCATGACAGGTTCGAGCATGAGACCGATAGTATATACATCTCTACAGAGACTCGTGATTATTTCTTGAGCTTTTTCTTTATCTGTCTTTACGAGTTTGAACGGTGCTTTCTCTTGAATCGTTGCGTCAACACGCGCAACCAAGCTCATCACTTGTTCCATGGCAGCATGAAGGTCAAAAGCATTCATGGCTTCAACATACTCACGTGGCATATCTTGGGACACGGTCACAGGGGCCACCACATGAAGAGATGCCATTTTCATAACGCGAGAAACCATGTTTCCTATACCGTTTGCAAGACCAGAATTGTAAGATGCCTTGAAACGATCCATCGTAAAAGGAGAATCTTCAAAAGAAGAAACTTCTCTGGTTACAAAGTATCTCAAGGCCTCTGAGCCATATTCGCGCACCACATCACAGGGGTTTATAACATTTCCCAAAGACTTAGACATTTTTACACCGCCATCCCCCGTAACAAAACCATTCACCACAACGGTGTGTGTAAAAGGAAGCTTTGCTGCCAAAAGCATTGCCTGCCACATCACAGCCTGAAAACGTGTGTTGTCCTTACCGCAATATTGCGTAGGTGTACCTTCTTTCCAAAAATGGTTAAAAGTTTTAGTGTCTTCGGGCCAACCGAGTGTAGAAATATAATTTACAAGCGCATCAAACCACACATACATTACATGATCTGTATCCCCCGGAACAGGTATGCCCCATGACATTTTTGAAGCGAGACGTGAAATACTAAAATCTTCGAGTCCTCGTTTTATAAACTCACGCATTTCGTTTAAACGAAATTGTGGAACAACAAAATGAGGATGCGCATCATAGTATGCGAGAAGTGCATCTCCGCACTGAGAAAATTTAAAAAAGTAATTCTCTTCCTCTCGAATCTCTAAATCCCTATTAGGATGAAGTGGGCACTTGCCATCAACAAGGTCAGAATCTTTTTTCTCGAGCTCACAACCAACACAATATTTGGTCTTATAATTTTTCTTGTAAATGAAACCGTTATCAGAAACCCTCTTCCAAAACTCTTGAGCGGCTTTTTCATGATGAGTGTCGGTAGTTCTAATAAAGTGAATGTCAGAGCTAATACCCAACACCTGAAGCAAGTCTTTAAACTTCAAAGCATATTCGTCGACATACTCTTTCACTTTTTTTCCACTTTTCTGTGCTGATTCAAAAAGCTTTTGTCCGTGCTCATCTGTTCCCGTATTAAAAAACACGTCATATCCCTGAGCCTTTTTCCACCGAGCAATACTATCTGCACGGATGATTTCAAGGGCAAAACCGACATGCGGTTCGGCGTTTACGTACGGCAATGTGGTTGTTATGTAAAAAGGTTTTTTATTCATACATTCGTACTTATCCGATAGTGTGTAGTAAAACAGGCAAAGAATCAAATCAAAACCCTACACATTAATCATGAGACATTTTTTGTTTCTGGACATCATCCAAAAATTCAACAAACGTCGCGGCAATAGGAACCGACAATAAAAGCCCGAGAAAACCGGCGAGTTTTCCTCCAACAATAAGTGCCAGAATAACAAGTATCGGTGGAACCCCTACGATTTTCGTTACAACAAGAGGATAAATAAGATGATTTTCAAATTGCTGAATAATGAGATATAAACCAACAACAAGGAGGCCTGCTGAGACACCCGAATCAGTGTACGCAGTGGCCACAGCAGGAATAGCCGCAAGAATAGGACCGAAAAGCGGAATGATCTCAAGGAGTCCCGCAAGAAAGGCAAAGAGAAGCGCATTTCGTACGCCTAAAATAGTGAGACCGAGATACACCAACACACCCACCAAAATAGCGAGAACGAGTTGTCCTTGCATCCACAAGCCGATTTTCTCCTGTGACCTCTTCCACAAACCAATAATGTACTTTTCGTGTTTGAGAGGAGTCACAATACGAAGAAATTTTTCAACTCCATCCTCTTGAACCGAAAGATAAAAAGAAAGAACGACAATCAAAATAAAACCAAGCACGCCACCGAAGACAGAGCTCACTGTTTGAATGAAGCCAGCAGATACTTTGGAAAGAGCGTCGTTAATATCCCCTACCGCAGAACCAATTGAGGGATTTTCTTCCGATTTGATTTCAGCGACGGCCAAACGAGACTCCGTAATTCCTTGAGAAAATTCAGTGGCCACCTGTTTTGATTGCTCCACACCAGAGGAATCAAGTGGATTCCAGAGAGCAACTTTGTCGAGATACTCAGGAACAGATGAGAGGAAGTCAGAGGTATCCTGAAGTAATACGGGAATAAAGAGATAGAACATTCCAGCAAGAAACGTGCCGAGAATACCATAAAGTATCACCACAGAAAAAACACGGGGTATGCCTCGAGCAATTATCCATTTTGCAGCAGGCTCAATCGCTGATGCCAAAACAACAGCAGTAAGCACCACAAGGACAACGTCTTTCATGACAAAAAGGAAAAAAGCGGCTACCAACAGGAGCACCGTCTTGAAAACAGTTCCGGCACTAATGCTTACATTTATTGTTCGAGGAGGTTGATTCATGCTCCTAATCATAGAGCATAGAACAACGAGCGTAAAGGAAAGCCTTACACCTTGAGAAGGGCTTGAATCTTTTTTTCGTCCTGCCCTGTGGCAACCATAGCGAGGTTAAGTCCAGCATCGACAAAAATCCTATTTGCAACACGAAGTATGTCATCGGCAGTAATTTTGTCTAAAATTTTCTCATAATCATCTTGAGTTTTTATCTCTCCACACATAACCTCTTGATCTGCATAAAAGTCAGCAACATCATCAGAAGTCTCAAAAGACATGGCACGTTTTCCACGAATATAATCCTTTACCTTTTTTAACTCCTCCTCACCCACCCTCTCGGTTTTGAGGCGACGCACTTCATGAAGTAACGCCTGAAGTACTTCTTCAACTTTTTTAGGATCAGTTCCCGTACTCAGGGTAAAAGATCCATGAGTATCGCGGAGATCATACCCAGCACTTACGTAGTAACCAGCGCCCATTTCTTCTCGAAGTTTTTTGAAGAGACGAGAACTCATACCTCCTCGAAGGAGAGTTCGCATTACCCACAGAACATACTTATCAGTATCAAACCTGTTGAAAGCACGAAACGCGAGCACAATATGAGCCTGATCTGTCTTTTTGTCGAGAATAGTAAGAGCGGGTTCTTTTTGAGACTCGTCTATGAGAACACTCTCTTTTCTCACCCCTTGAGACAAAGGAGAGAAAACTTTTGTGACCATATCAACAACTTTTGTTTCATCTATTTTTCCCGAGACAGCAACGACGATATTTTCGGGTATGTAGTGAGTCGTATGAAAATCTTTAATCTTTTTTTGAGAAAAAGACTGAACAGTTTCTTTTGTGCCCAAAATCTCACGTCCCGCAGGGCTATCTCCGTACATCAACACATGGAGAATCTCCCATACCTTTTCTTGTGGTTCATCTTCGTACATACTTATCTCTCCCAAAACAACGCCTTTTTCCTTTTCCATTTCTTTTTCAGGAAAAACAGAATTGAGACTGATGTCTGAAATAACGTCCGCAATTGTATCGAGATGTTTCGCGTCAGCTTTTGCGTAGTAGACAGTACATTCCCTGCTCGTTGAGGCATTGTAACTTGCCCCAATAGAATCGAGCTCTAAAGAAATAGAGTTACTGGTTGGGCGTTTATGCGTTCCCTTGAAACACATATGCTCAAGAAAATGGGCTATACCGTTTTCAGCCTTACTCTCACTCAAAGAACCAGCACGCACGTACACAGCAAAAGATACTGTGGGATTATCCTTGAGAGGTACCGTAATAACCCTCACACCGTTTGAAAGGGTGATTTTGTTGTAATGCATAGAAATAGTAAAAAATTACGAGACGCTTTTAATGCGAGAGCTTCTGAGTCAAAAAAGAAACAAGTTCGTTTTCGGAAACACGTTCCTGAGTACCTGTGTCTCTATTACGAACGGTAACTCCTGATTTTTTTTCAAGAGTATCAAAATCAATAGTCACACAAAAAGGTGTGCCGATTTCATCCTGACGTCGATATCGTTTACCAATATTTCCGTTATCATCAAAAACAACAGAAGGGATAGCCTTGCGAAGAAGGGCGTATACCTCGCGTGCCTTGGCAACAAGTTCAGGTTTATTTTTAAGCAAAGGAAACACCGCAACCTTTACAGGCGCAACAGAAGGAGCAAAAGAAAGATACGAGCGAGCCTCATCACCCATCACATCTTCTTTGTAAGCAGAGCTAAGTACAGCGAGTACGGTTCGATCAACACCGAACGAAGGCTCAATACAGTGAGGCGTAAAGCGCTCTTTTGTCTCTTCATTGTAGTATGAGAGGTCTACCCCACTCGCTTCGCTATGCGCCTTTAAATCAAAGTCTGTTCTGTAGGCCAATCCATACAATTCTTTTCTACCAAAAGGAAAATCGAATTCGAAATCAATAGTACGTTTTGAATAGTGTGCGAGGTCAGCGGGAGCAATTTCATTTTCGTACACCGCAGACGTAGGTAATCCAATATCTTCTGTAAACTTGTGAACCTCCCCCACAAAATGATCAAAGGCCTCCTGCCATTTTTTTGGATCAACAAAGTACTCAATCTCCATTTGTTCGAATTCGCGTGTACGAAATATAAAATCTCGAGGAGCGATTTCGTTACGAAAAGCCTTACCGATTTGAGCCAAACCAAAAGGTAAACGCGGGTGGAATGTATCAATAACATTTTTGAAATTCACAAACATTCCCTGTGCTGTCTCAGGACGAAGATATGAAACAGAAGCTTCGTCTTCCATAGCTCCTACATGTGTTTTGAACATCATATTAAACTGTCGTGCTTCTGAAAGCTCGTTTCCATCTGGACTCTTGAGCTTCTTTTCTTTGATTGCTTGAGACATCTGCTCCAGAGTCATGCCTTTTGTTGAAACCCCAGCCTCCTCGAGAAGATGATCTGCACGAAAACGCTTTTTAGTTTTTTTGTCTTCCACGAGTGGATCAGCAAAACCAGCAACATGTCCTGATGCTTTCCACACATTTTGATTCATGAGAATAGCAGCATCAATACCAAACATGTCTTCGCGATCAGAAACAAAACGTTTCCACCATGCGTTCTTTATATTATTTTTTAGTGCAACACCAAGAGGTCCGTAATCCCACGTACCAGCAAGTCCGCCGTATACTTCGGATCCTTGAAAGATGAAACCTCGCCTCTTTGCGAGAGAGATTATTTTTTCCATAACGTCCATAGAGTGAGTATTCATAAAAAGGTAAATAATTAAGGCGCAACAATCTGATGTCCTGACACAGCGTCAAGGTCCTCTGTTTCAGTAGTCACAGAACGGACACTTGAGCGTATGGTTGATCCTGTAAAATCATCAATACCGCTAAATGTCCCCTCGCTTACAAGAACAGGTACGCTACCAATTTGAGTGACGCTTGGGGTTATAGAGACCTGAAAAGCCATCTGCTTTGTAGAGGTAACGGCCCCCGCACCGCGTGGTATGTCACCAATGTTCCAAACCACCTCTCCACCAATAGGGTTATACGTGATGTCAGAATCAGGATATGTGTGATTAGACCACTCGACATACGGAGGTAATGTCGCCCGAATCTGTGCGTTTGAAATACTATTCGAAGGATTCGTAATTGTCCATATAACAGTGTAGGTTGTTTTCTGCTCAGCCCGTGGAGGAAGAGTTCCACTGTTTACGAGAGGTCCTGACGAGTGCTCTGTACGGCTCGACACCGCCAATTCTGAATCAATCTTTACCGAACGAGTAACTGTTGATGAAATTTCCTGAACAGAACTCGAATCATCAACTCGCTTCCCTTTTACATTGACGCGAATGGTTATCTCTGGATTTACAGGGTACGAACCTGGAGCAACACGAAGAGGAGAAAAACTAAAACCAACTCGCCCTGTATCACCCGCAGCAAGAAGCGCGAGAGAAGAGTCTCTCTTCCCGTCCCACGTTATTGTATTCGTAAGGGAATTGTAGAAACCACGATCAACAGAAACAGAGTTTTTATCGAGCATGTTTCCAGACAACACCACTTCGATAACCGCTTCTGCAATACGTGTAGGCAAGTTGTTAGTCCAATTGATATCAGCACGAATCTGCTTACCTGCTGGCGATGCGTAATCACCTGTTACATTACCGTTGAGAGCTAAATCAACTCCAATAAAAGGCTTCTCGAGAATAAAAGAGTGCTCAGTAGAAATAATAGCCGTGGCAATCTCTCGCTCAGATGTTTTGCTTTCGATACCTACATGGGCACGGAGCACTCTCTCCTCACTATCCTGACCATCAAGCACTCCTTTTATGGTGAATACTTTTTCTGCACCAGGGGCCAAATCTCCAACACGAAAAACAGAATTGCTTGATACAGGAAGTGGTGTACCTGAGACAAAAGAAAAACCAAACGGGTATTCGAGAACGAGCAAGAGATCTTTGATAACCGCCGTTGAGTTTGAGGCCACAGAAACTTTCACTTCTGTCTGTTGTCCAGAGTTAATTTGCTTCAAAGCGTTTACTTTTACGACGACAGGAGATGAAGAAATAATGACATCATACGTTTTTTCTTTGTAGAAAATCGCGTTTGAACCAGACGTTCGATATTCTACAGTAAAGGTAATTTGTTTCTTTTCTTCTTGTGTGCCGAAAAAGACAGCTGACAACTCCCTATCCACACGACCACCCGCCTTGATAGTGTCCAAAGATTCTCTGTAACGAACAAAATCCTTACTCAAATCCAAAGCATCCTTCGTGCCATCAGGCATTTTTACTATCAAATCAACGAGGTGTATGTCCGTACCGTTTTTATTGAGAACAGCAACATTAAAATGACTCGTGTCTCCGCCGATAATCGATACAGGACCCTCGATCTGGATATCGATATTATCAACAGACACAACATTTCCTCCGCCAAAAAAAGCATAGGTTGCAACAAGACCTGCGACGAGGAAAAAAAGGAAGGATGTGAGAAGTATTTTTTTATGGAGTGGCATTTTTGGTTTTTGAAAAACAGGTTGCTCTACAACCGCATCAGGCTTCCACTCTGGGGCAACCTCTTGCGAAACGACATGAATAGAGCGACGGTATGTTGTGTCATCTCCTTCCCCACCTCTCGTATAAAGATCTTTTTTAAGCCTCTCGAGAGGGCTTTTTTTATCATGTTCAAACATGGCTTTATTATATCATCCTGAACTCATTTTTTCAGGATACCCTCTCTATCACAAATGGCTTTCCTCAAGGGCTTTGTTTATGGCGTCTACCGCATGCTTCTTGTGCGAAGAAAAAGAAACGAGCAGAGGCTCACTGAGGTTAGTGGTATCCAAGTACCCTTCAAACAAAGAAGCATTCACATAACCGAGAGCGTACAAACAACGCAAAACGACAAGGGTCTCAAGGGTGCTTAAAATCTGAGCAGGAAGAT
>CAZLHP010000006.1:0-25986 GCA_964559755.1 uncultured Candidatus Saccharibacteria bacterium | reverse complement strand
TGACAGGTACACATATAACGCCTCGAGAGAGTCAAACAAATACTCATTTTTTTCCTCACCATGAAGAAGCCTCTTTACAAGACTCGACACACGAGCAAACAAAACAAGACGTCTCCCCGACAAGGGAGCATACTCTGCTTCACGCGCGTTCGTTACGCGCCACACTTCTCTACCGCGTACAAGAGCGAACGCAGTTAAACGATAGTCGTCGATACTGTAGCGAAGCTTTGACTGTACGAGCCTAATGCCTTGCGCTGATGCAAACACGAGACCCATATCACGAGTGTATATAGTGTAACTTTTATGCGCCTCGCCGAGGGGTGCGCTACCTAGAACGAAACCCTTTGTTTGATAAACGTGATACGACATAGCGCTCAAAAAGCTAGATAATTTTTACCTTGAACGAAAGTGTGCCAATAGAGAGAGGGCTCCCATCGGTCGGAGATTCATACGAAATATGCTTAAGCTGATTTGCACGCATAATTTCATTTTTCCATTTTTCAACAAAAGCAGTTCCCTCACTCTGAGTATCGAGAACAAGGGTTCGCATATCACCAACGATGAACCCATCCTTCTTTCTCATGTCTTGTACAAAACGAATGAACTCGCGCATATTTCCCTCTTCCCGTAATTCAGGGGTAATGACAGCATCGAGGACAACTGTTCCCTTGAGAGAAGAATCAACAATAACCTGTTTTACATTGACCTCATCCTGAATAAGAGCGCTCAATTCAGAGGTGAGTCCGTCTACGCCAACAGTGAGCCTTGAGAGTGGCTGTCTCACATTTACCTTTACCTTCATACGCGCCTCAAGTCCGAGAGTAACCATAGTACGAACCTGAGCCATGTTCTGTATCAAGAGCCCCTCATCTTTTGAGAGAGCTTCTGTCTTTGGCCACATGTCCAAATGCACACTCTCGAACGGAACTGAATGGAGTCGCCTGTAGAGATAGTCCGCGTAAAAAGGAGTAAATGGCGCCATTATTTTTGAAAGGCCGAGAAGTACGGCGTGGATTGTAGAGAGAGCGCAATTTTTATCCTGCTCATTATCACCCTTGAATCTGTCACGAGATCTACGAAGATACCAATTAGAGAGGTCATCTACAAAATCCATAAGCGGGCGCGCTGCTTTATCGAGCTCATACGCCTCTAATCGTTTAGTAACCTCACCTACCGTTTCATTGAAACGAGCACGGATCCACAAGTCGAGAACATGCTGTGAAGTAATCGACACGGGTGAATCCTTTTTTACATAGAGTTCATAGAAAGAGAGAACATTATCAAGTCTCTGTAGTAGCTTTTTTGCAACCTCATCAACCCCCTTTTCAGAAAAACAAACATCCTCTGCCTTTACTGCCGGACTAGAAGCGAAAAAATATCTCAAAGAATCTGCTCCGTACTTTTCAATCGTTGGCATGAGTGGAGGATAATTATTTTTTGACTTTGCCATTTTCTGACCATCTTCAGCAAGAACGAGGCCGTTTACCACAACGTTTTTGTACGGGCTCTTACCAAAGAGAGCCACACCTAAAACAAGCATCGAATAAAACCAGCCTCGAGTTTGATCGAGTCCCTCTGCAATAAAATCAGCAGGATATCCTTTGGATTTTTTAAAAAGTCCCGCGTTTGGATCAAATTCGCTTTTATCAAACGGATAATGCGCTTCTGCAAAAGGCATTGAGCCAGACTCGAACCAGCAATCAAAAACCTCTGGAACACGCTTGAACGTCTTGCCATTTTTTGTGAGAACAATGTCGTCAATATACGGGCGGTGATAGTTTATCGAGAAATCACCATCGCGTGGCAATGGACTATACGAAACAGGCCGAACCTCAGCGTTTGGAATAAAATACTCTCCTTCCCCACGGAGATCAACAGTTTGTTTTCGTGACAGACCTTGAGCCTGAGCGATGAGTAACCACAGTGGCGAATCGTGAGTAATGATCAAAATATTTTTACCTTCATATTTTTTATCGATATCAGAAAGACACATTCCCATTCTTTTTTCGATATCAGAATAGTTTTCTCCCTGAGGGAAACGTTTCGTAAACCTGTCATCAGTATGGGAATAGTAGGATTGAATAATAGAGTGCTTCTCCCCTTCAAAATCACCCACCTGAACTTCGCGAAGACGATCGTCAACAACAATTTGTTTTTTTGAAAGCCCCAAAAAATCTCGAACAATTTCAGCGGTCTCTTGTGTGCGAACGAGAGGAGAAACAAAAATCATATCAATGTTCTTTTCTTTCAAAGAAGCAGCAGCTTTACGAACCTGATCTTTTCCTTTTTCAGTGAGATGGTGTGGTGTATGTGCCAGAGAGCTCAGTACACGAAGAACATTGTTATCGGCCTCTCCATGACGCATACCATAATAGGTATTACGTGAACGAGAATATTTCTTTATCTCCTCGAGAGAGCCAATAACGATTTGTTCTCCATCTTCTGATTTCCATACAGGCAGAGGGGCTCCCCAAAAACGAGAACGAGATATTGCCCAGTCACGCGCACCTAAAAGCCATTTTCCAAAACGACCATCACGAATATCTCCCGGTGACCACTGTACCTTTTTATTTTCAGCGACAAGCTTGTCTTTAAAATCAGACACCGTAACAAACCATGATGAAGACGCGTAGTTCAACAGAGGTGTGGAGCAACGCCAGCAATGTGGATATGAGTGAATAATTTTCTTCTTATCAAAAAGGAATCCCTTGTGCGCAAGATATTTAATAATTTCAATATCAGCCTTTTGATGATCGTCTTTTGGCTTTACAGGAAGGTGAGCAAAATCATGTACCTCTTTTTTAAACAAACCGTCAGTGCCAACATGTTGTATGAAAGGAAGTTTGTGTAAACGTCCGAGATTCATATCGTCTTCTCCAAAAGCTGGCGCGATATGAACAATACCCGTACCATCAGTGGTTGTTACAAAATCTGCCGGATACACCTTGAAACCTTGCGCGTGATTTTCTAAAGAGTCCGTATTGTAATACGGAAAAACAGGATTGTATGATAATCCTACGAGATTCTTTCCGGTGAGTTTCTCAATCACCACATGAGGCTTTTCTCCCAAAACATCTTTTACTCTTTCCTCAGCAAGAATATAAAACACATCAGAAACAATATCCTCGCCATGTTCTCCTTTTTTACTCTCTTCGAGTTTTATCTTTACATAAGAAATATCATTCCCTACCGCGAGAGCCACGTTGCCGGGCAAAGTCCACGGCGTTGTCGTCCATGCAAGCAAAAAAGTATCACGCTCAGAACGTAACTGAAATTTCACATACACGGAAATATCCGTGATGTCTTTGTAGCCCTGATTAACCTCAAAGTTTGATAATGTGGTCTCGCACCGAGGACAGAGTTGCATAGACTTGAACCCCTCACGAACCAATTTCTTGTCGTAAAGTGTTTTGAAAGCCCACCACACTGACTCTGTATACCCACAGTCCATTGTTCTGTAATCGTCTTCCATATCTACCCAACGACCAACTCGTGGAATAATACGTCTCCACTCATCGGCGTATCTCAAAACGCTCTGCTCAGCCGCTTTGTTAAATTTTTCAATACCAAAAGATTCAATATCCTTTTTATGAGCAAGTCCCAATTCTTTTTCTATGAGGTTCTCAATCGGGAGACCGTGACAATCCCATCCCCATCGTCTTCGAACACGATAACCACACATTGTTTTGTAGCGAGGAATAACGTCTTTTATCGTCGTGGGTAGAAGGTGTCCAAAGTGAGGTAATCCTGTAGCAAAAGGTGGCCCATCATAAAAAACAAAATCACCTCGAAGAGGCTTTCTCTCGAGAGTTTTTTTGAAGATATTATTTTTATTCCAAAAAGCAAAAATACTTTCTTCTATCTCAACAAGCTTTGATTTGGTTGTGTTGTCTTCTGCCATATACGCCTTGTGCTTAGTACTAAGATACTAGCATTTTTAGTGTTTTTTTCAAAAAAAGACCGCTCATAAAGAGCGGTCTTCTAACCTAACCAGAAACAAATGATCTAGGGACCATCTGTGTGTAAATAAACTTACCTGATCTAAAACCCGTGCACCCTCTACAAAAGAGAGCGTTGATGCAGAATTAAATCTTGCCCCAAACTCATCTCGTCCTAGACCCACGAATTTCTTACCTTCTCCAAGAGACATCTCAAAGAATTCGCGGTGGCTAATTGCAAACATAAGAAGTTCACGAGTTGTTGCTTGGCCAACAAACATACGTGATCCCAAATCGGCAATCGCTTCCTTTGTAGACAGGTCATCTTTTGAAAGAGACTTCAATTCGTATAATTTGAATTGCGAATACCCTTTTTCTTTCTCGAAACATCGCTTTCTCCACAAACCTACACACCCCGCCCTATCCAAAAGATCCAGCGCACAAACGAGATCGGGAAAATCGTCTGTACTGGAATTTTTTATTGCATATGGCCCTGCAGTTAACGGAACAGGCTGAACGTCGATAAACGAGTCGTTGATAATAATCATGTATAAAAAGAAACACCGAGGAGTATTGTGTGTCCTTTGTATACCAAAGTCAATCTACATTTTTTTGGGTATCTTGATACCAAGAACATTGAGGCCGTTTTCAAGGACAACATGCACCGCGGTGGTAATTGCAACACGGTGTGGCGACTCAACTGAACCCACCACCACAATAGGATGATGAGCATACCAACTGTTGAATAATGCAGCCAATTCAATGAGATAGGTCGCAACAAAGTGAGGAGATCTCTCTTCGCTTGAACGAGAAACGATTTCCGGAAACTGACAAAGTTTCTTCTCGAGCAAAACTGTCTCATCCAAAGACGTCTGAATACGAGCTTTTATACCTTCCTTTTTCGCTTTTTCAAGAACCGACTGCGCGCGTACAGCAGTGTACAAAAGGTATGGACCAGAATCACCCTCAAATGAAATTGATTTTTCGAAATCGAAAATAATGTCACTTGATGTAACCTGTTTAAGTATCGAGTACTTGATAGCAGCAACCGCAACAATATCAGAGACTTCTTTTTTCTCTTTTTCATCCATTTCCCTGTCTTTCATTTTTTCCAAGACAAGATCACGAATATCATTAATCATGGATTCACCTGTAATAACATTTCCCTTTCGCGATGACATTTTACCCTGAGCAAAACGAAGCATTCCGTGCGAAATATGTTCAGTTATTTTTCGAGCCTCAGGAGCGACTATCTCGAGAGCTTTGAGCACAACTCTAAAGTAATCAGACTGCTCATTAGCGGTGATAATGATAGATTTATCGGGACGAATTTTTTTATATTTTTTCGTATTGAGTCCAAGCTCCTTGGTCTCATACGTAGGCAATCCCTGAGAGTTAATAAACACCCTCGTGTGGAGTTTTGGATCAAAACGTTCAGCTTTAAAGACAATAGCGTTGTCGCTTTTTTCAAAAACACCTTTTTCCATAAAACGCTGAACAAGGTCAATACCGTCAGGAGCGACTTCGCTTTCAAAAAAATAATAATCAAATTGTGTACCCAAAAGAGCATAGAGCTCTTCAAAATGCTCAAGGCTCCACTTTTTTCCAGCATCATAAAAAGCACGAATCTCTTTGTCTTTTTTTTCAAAAATCTTTTTATTGAGTACCTCAATCTCTGTTTTTGCTTGTGGGTCATTATCGTACGCCTCTGCGCCTTCAACGTAACAGGCACCCAAAAAGGCTGTTCGTTCTGAAAGGGGTGTTTTTTTAGAAGGAAATACATCCTTGTGTTTAAGGATTGCCCAGAGCGCCTTTGCAACATGTAGACCAAAGTCTCCTTGATAACACGCACGCTTTACCCGCGCACCAGAAACAGCAAACAAACGAGAGATGGACTCCCCGATCGCGTTAGACATCAAGTGTCCAATATGAAACTGTTTGAAAGGGTTTGGATCAGTATATTCAACAAGAACTTTTTTCCCCTTATAGAGAGTATTGTGTCCAAAAGAACTTTTTTGTTTTAAAATCTCCTGAATCGAACTCGCAAAAAACGAGCGTGTGAGATAAAAGTTGATGAACCCTGGACCCGCAATCTCTATTTTTTCAACATAAGGCAAAGATACCTTCTCTAGTTCTTTTTTAATGAGAAGGGCCGTGTCTTTTGGATTTAATTTTTCGGATGAAGCATGTGTACGTACCTGTTTTGAAACAACGAGAGCCACGTTTGTCGCGTAATCACCGTGAGTGATATCAGCAGGATGTTCCAAAGAAAAAATAACTTCAGAAAAACCGAGAGTCCGCACAGCTTCATCTAACGTTTTTTTAATATCTACTCGAATATCCATTTTTGTATAAAAAATATATCAACAACCAACTATTTACCTGTACTACCAAAACCCCTTTCCCCTCTCTCAGACGGAGATAGTTCTTTTTCTGAAACTTCCTCGAAACGTACGGACTCATACGTATGAATAATCATTTGAGCGACCTTGTGTCCCGGCTCAAAAACATACGCCTCTTTTCCAAGATTCATCACACCCACACGAACCTCACCTCGATAGCCGGAGTCAATAACATTTCCAAAAGTGATAATGCCATGCTTATGAGAAAGACCTGATTTCTCATGAATTATACCCACGCAACCCTGTGGTATTTCAACTTTATAACCTGTATTTACAGAAGCACGTTCCATAGGCTCTAATCGCACAGAATCACTCACAAACAAATCAAAACCTGCATCCCCCGAGAGAGCGTATTGTGGCATAGGTACCTTTTTTGAAACACGAACAACCTTGAGTAGCTTTGCTGACATGCCCTCAATATAACGTTTTTAGTATAAAAAAACCACCTTGCGGGTGGTTCAAACTGATATTACTTAATCAGTTTCCAAATCAACTCATGAATCTCGGGAGGAGGAAGCATAACGCCCTTGGGTGCACAATCAATACGTACCCAATTATTGCTTCGCTTCACCACATGCAGAGCGCTCTCTTGGGACTCACGCTGATGCCTCACACTTACCTCTGCCGCATCGGGAGACTCTCCGTTCTTTTCTGCTCGAGTCCGAGCGAGCTCAATACTAATTTCAACGGGAACATGAAGGTACACAATCAAATCAGGCCGTGGCAATTTGAGTCGCGCAAACTCCAAATCATCGAGCCATGTGAGAAATGATTCCCTCTCGTGCTCATCTCGAATTTTTCCACCCTGATGAATTTGATTTGAACTCACATACCGATCAGCAACAACGTACTGACCCTCACTGAGCCACTTTTCAATTTCTTCTTTTGACTCAGCACGATCGGCCGCATACAAAATAGAAGCAATCTTTGCGGGCAGTGCCAAAAAATCAAAATGTGGAATCTTTCCATCGAGACCGTCACGAATTTGATCTGCCACCAAATTTTTCTTATACCGAGGAAAATCGATTGACTGAGCCTCTCGTCCCGACTTCTTGAGTCGTTCTACGAGAAGTGCAGTCTGTGTCTTTTTTCCGCTTGCATCCGTGCCATCAATCACAATAAAGGTTCCTTTTTTCATTCTGAGGCTCATGGTAGCTTAGGATTATATTCCTCGCAACAAACGATCAATAGATTGGGCAATCCTTCGCATATCTTTTTCTCCCTTACCTTTTGTTGTCTCACCAGCAGTACCCAACCGTATACCAGAAGGATCAACGGGTGGTCGCGTATCAAACGGAATAGCATTTTTGTTTACAATAATTCCTGCCTTTTCCAAAATATCACTTGCCTCTTTGCCTCCAACACCTCCACTCGTAACATCAACGAGAACGAGATGGCTATCCGTACCTCCCGAAACAATTCGCCAACCCAACCTCGACAGCTCCCCCGCTAAAGCCTGTGCGTTTTTTACAACATGCTGTGCGTATTTCTTGAACGCAGAACTTGAAGCCTCTTTGAGAGCAACAGCTATAGCGGCGGTCTGATTCATGTGAGGACCTCCTTGTAAACCCGGAAAAACAGCCTTGTCTATTTTCTTCCCCAACTCCCGAGTGTCCTTTTTTGCAAATATGAGTGCTCCTCGTGGACCACGAAGAGTTTTGTGGGTGGTAGTTGTGACGATATCAGCGTATGGAAAAGGACTTGGGTATACTCCCCCTGCAACAAGTCCAGCAACGTGAGACATGTCCACCATGAGATATGCTCCTGAAGCATCAGCAATTTCTCTAAACTTTTTCCAATCAACAATACGAGGATATGCAGTAAAGCCTGCGATAATCATTTTCGGCTTTTCAGAAATAGCCTGCTTCATGAGAGCATCATAGTCGAGAACTTCTGTTTCTTTTGAAACACCGTAGGGAACCTGTGTCCAAAACTTACCGGTCACAGACACCTTATGACCATGCGTTAAATGTCCACCATGATCCAAAGACATACCCATCACCCTGTCCCCCTTCTCAAGGAGACCCACATATACAGCAAGATTCGCAGGAGAACCGGAAAGTGCCTGAGTATTCACGTGCCATTTTTCAGAAGAAAGAGAAAAAAGACTAAGCGCACGCCTTACACATTCATCTTCTATAGAATCAATAATAGTATTTCCTCCGTAATACCGTCGACCTGAATACCCTTCTGCGTATTTATTTGTAAGCTCTGACCCAAGGGCAAACAAAACATCTTTAGAAACATAATTCTCTGAAGCAATAAGGTTAATAGTATTTTTTTGTCGTTTCTTCTCTGCGTCTATATATTTTTTTATACGTGTGTCTTTCATGTATACGATAATATCATAGGCACCCCACTGGAACCTTTGACTGAAACAGGACTACGTGCTTTAATGAACGCTCCCCAATACGCAACCCCAGTTCTTTATGTCATCGGTTACCTCGGTCAGAAACAGTATTATTCAAATACTGGAGCAAAATAATGGTGTGATTTTTGGGTTTCTATTTAAAAAAATAGAGCCCCGAAACACAAGCTACATGGAAATCGCTGAAGCCTTTAGTAAACTCAGAGAGGAAGGAATACTCTTTGTTGAAAATGGCAGATGCTATCTCACATCCGAGCTTACACGGACCGCCTCATAGGGCGGTCCTTTTTTATTTGACTTTGAAGGACTACTGTGAAGAATAAGTATTAGATATACTTAGTTCTATGAAAACAAAACTACATGCTGATACAGAATACTTGAAACTGCTACAACAAATTGTTGCTTCTGGAGCAATAAAAACAGACCGCACAGGAGTAGGTACCAAAAGCCTTTTTGGAACTCAAATGCGTTTTGACCTAGAGGCTGGCTTCCCTCTTCTGACAACAAAGAAAGTGAACTTTGATTCTATTGTTCACGAATTGATTTGGTTTCTACGAGGAAGCACTAACATTCAGTACCTCGTTCAAAACAATGTCGGGATCTGGAACGAATGGCCGTACAAAGCGTACTTGATCGCGAACAAGCTAAAAGTTCCGAGCAACAAAGAAAAAGAAACCTCGTCGGAGTGGAAAGACGGGCTGAAGGTTTTTATTGAAAAAATAAAGACTGATGCATCATTCGCAAAACAATGGGGTGAGCTAGGCCCTGTATACGGACACCAGTGGCGCTCTTGGCCAAAACCAAATGGAGAAATGGTAGACCAAATAAAAGAAGTCACCAAACTCCTTCGGACAAAGCCAGACTCGAGACGTATCATTGTAAGCGCATGGAACGTTGCTGATATAGAGGAAATGGATAAGTCAGGCCTGCCTCCGTGTCACTGTCTCTTTCAGTTCTATGTCGCTGACGGGAAACTCTCTTGCCAGCTTTACCAAAGAAGTGCAGACACATTCCTAGGGGTTCCCTTCAACATTGCTTCGTACTCACTTTTAACAATGATGTTCGCTCAGGTTGCAGGATTAGGCGTCGGCGAGTTCATCTGGACTGGAGGAGATACCCACATTTACCTCAACCATCTCGAACAGGTTAATCTCCAACTGTCCCGAAAAGAAAAGCCGATGCCCAAAGTACTCATTGAGCCGAGCCGAAAAGAAATTGATGAATTCACCTTCAGCGATTTCAAGCTTGTTGATTATGACCCACATCCGTACATCAAGGCGCCTATTGCCGTATAAAAACACATGATATCCATAATTGCTGCAATAGCCTCAGAAACACGAGCACTAGGCAAAGAGAACAAACTTCTCTTTCGTATTCCAAACGATCTAAAGAGATTTAGGTCTCTGACGGAAAATCACCCAATCATTATGGGTCGAAAAACCTACGAGTCTATTGGACGTGCGCTACCAAAACGTACAAACATTGTGATTAGTGGTAACGACACACTCGTGATACCAGATGTTTGTGTGACAAAAAACCTCAGCTCCGCAATTGATATAGCAAAAAAAGCCACGGGTTTTGATGAAATCTTTATCATCGGTGGCGGACAAATATACAAGGAAGCACTACCCTATGCGGATAGAATATACCTGACCGTAATCAAAAGCGATCAAGGGGGTGATGTTTTCTTTCCAGAGCATCGAGAGTTCAACACGGTTATCTCCCGAGAAAAACATACTGACCCAGACAGTAACCTTTCTTATGAGTTCCTAACCCTGGAACGCTAAAAAATAAATCGCCTCATAGTGAGGCGATTTTTTAATACTTTTGGATTTCTGTATTGATAAGTTGATACATGACACCAGCGGCCTTGAAAAGTTTTCGGGACTTTTCTGCACGCTGATAGTCCTTGTATGCAACCACACGCTTAATCCCCGCGGCAACAATGAACTTCGCGCAGGTATAGCAAGGCATCATCTGACAATACAAATCGGCACCGTAGACAGCAACACCGCGCCGTGCAGCCTGAATCAAAGCATTCTGCTCAGCATGGATAGTTCCAATGCAATGTTCGGAAATAACACCATCGTCGTTGATGACTTTGTGCATTTCGTGACCAACATCGTCGCAATGAGGCTGACCTGGCGGGGATCCCACATAACCCGTAACGAGAATCTGATTATCTCGCGCGATAACACAACCTGATCTTCCTCTATCACACGTTGCACGCTCAGCAACAGCCTGCATCACCTTGATAAAATACTCATCCCACGTTGGACGAATATGCTTTTTTGAAACTTTTATTAAACTAATTTTATTTTGTTTCATACTGCTTAGTATACATAGCGATTCCCCTCAAGCAAACAAAAAACTGTATCTTTTAAAAGATACAGTTAATGAGCTCAATCTGTGTGGTAAATCGGCGCCTCATTCATAAAAGCAGGGTTCTGTTCCCTCACTTCTGCAAGTGGGTTCTTTTTTACCACATCATGCCGGAGAAAAAAATCCTCCAGGTGTCCGATGATCTGACTCCACGAATTGAACTCTCGGAAACAAGCAAGGTGTGAGTGTGTCTCAATGAGACCGAGCACGTACCTACTCACTCGAACACCCTGACTTGCAACAACGAGAGTGGGTTTTTTATGGATACGGAGAGCCTCAGTGAGTTCTCCTCCGAGTCCAAGCGATGGAAAATCAGCAACCGCCAAAAAAACATCACACCGTTCAATGCATGCGCAATCGTGTTTCCAAATGACATGAGGAGATTTGTCCTCGTTTGGAGGAACAAAATCAAGAATAATCACGTACGGAAGCAATCGCCTGATCTCGTTTTTGAGAGCAATGATTTCTTCTTGAAAAGTAACAGGCGCGTCCGAGAGAGCACATCCAACATAGACTGTAATAGGTTTTTTCATAGTAAAGAATTCTGAGACATATACTACTCAGCCTGTAGTAAATAGCAACAAAAAACCACAAGAGAGACTTGTGGTTTTTTGTTGCATAGAGGTTGCTTACTTCACTTCAACTCCTTACAGGAGCAGTACACCTTTTGGATGTTTTATCGAATAAGATTCTCCAAAACACCTCAAAAGGTTCGTTGAAGTTGCCTATTTCACTTCAACCCACCCATACTTTTCTACTGAAAAGTTGCGCGGGCCCACCTCGACGCGACCGTCTCCGGTCGGCAGAGGTTGCTTACTTCACCTCTACCCCCATATTCCTAGCAGTACCTTCGATAGTCTTCATTGCAGCTTCCACTGTTGAAGCGCTGAGATCTTGGAATTTCTTTTCAGCAATAGTCTTTACCTGAGCCTTGCTAATAGTTCCGATTTTAACGGTATTTGGTTTTCCAGAACCTTTTTCTTTACCCATTGCCTTGAGAATCATTTGAGATGCAGGCTCTGTCTTGTAAGTCATCTTGTAGCTTCGATCATCGAAAACTTCAATGATAGTAGGAACAGTCTCGCCTACTCGAGTTTTGGTCTCATCGTTAAAACGCTTAACGAATTCGCCAATGTTAATACCAGCCTGACCAAGAGCAGGACCGAGAGCTTGTCCTGGAACGGCTTTACCGCCAGGAATCTGAAGTTTGAGCATTTTTACAACTTTCTTTGCCATATGTTTATAGTAGGACTAGGTTACCTTATATCTTCTTAACTTGCAAGAAATCAAGTTCAACTGGTGTTTCTCGACCGAACATAGAAACAAGAACTTTTACCTTACCGCGTTCCAAATCAACCTCACTCACCTTACCTTCGAGATCCTTGAATGGTCCATCTGCGATGCGAACTGGATCTTCTGGAGAGACATCGATAGTGTGCTTTACAGTACCAGAATCCATGCGAGCAAAGAGAATATCGAGTTCTTTCTTATCAAGTGGCACAGGGTGCACACCAGAACCAACGAAACCAGTAACGCGCGGAGTGTTGCGTACCACGTACCATGAGTCATCAGTCACCACCATATCAACGAGAATGTATCCCGGATAAATCTTCTCTTCTTCTTCTACACGCTTGCCTCCCTTCACTTTTATTTTCTTTTCGGTAGGAACGACAACGTTAAAAATACGGTCCTCCATGTTGAGAGATTCGATACGCTGTTTGAGGTTTCGAGCAACTGCATTTTCATAACCAGCGTATGTATGTATCGCATACCAATGACGCTCACCTCCTGTTTGTTGTTTAGACATAGAAATAATAAAAATTAAAGAGAAATAACCTTCTCAAGACCGAGAGAAAAGACGAAATCGAAAAGACCGAGAATGACTGCCGTAACAACAGAAATACCAATAACAAGAAGAGAATAGTTTATAGCCTGGCTTCGTGTTGGCCAGTTTACATGCTTCATCTCTGCACGGGTTTCTTTTATATATTCAGATATATTCATAGAGTTTTTTTGATATTAAAAACCGCCCCGAGGGGCAATTAACATCCTTAATAATACACACTTTTTATAAAAAAGCAATGGGCTGAAACATATCACTATTATTCTAAGTTTCAACCCCTCCCGAAATAAAAAAGACCCTCGGTCTGCCAAAGCAGACTGAGGGTCAAAGGGTCCAAGGGACAAAGGATCAGGCTTGCGCCGGAGCCGACCCGCCCGACTGAACAATATCAGTCGTTCGGGCGGGAGGTTCCGAGGTTGAACTCTGTGGGACAGAGTTCAAAAGAACAGAATTGTCGCCCTGCAGGGATAAACGAGAGAACACCTGGAAGCCACCACGCCACCTGTCCGGGTCCCCGACGGAGTTCGCATAGACGTACCAGCCGTCGTTGTACCAGCGCACACTGACCGCGCGAAGCACACCGTTCTGGTCCCGAATATAGAAGATGTTGGCGTATCCGTTGTTCAAGAGAACACCGTCTTCACCATTCTTCTGCTTCTCCATGAGGGAAAACATCTCCGACAAGGTGGTTTCAGCTTTCGATTCGCCACCCAGTTCGGTAATGATGGGACCATCAACTGAAGACTTCCGCAATTTGTGGTAGCGGAGCTTCTGTTCGCTCTCCGGATCTTCGGTCTTGCCGTCGCCCGACAGGAACCAGCTGGTGAAATTGTCCCAGACTGCCGAGATCAACACCTTCGCATTGCACTTGGTGTTGACCACGAACGCGGTCTTCGCGACGAACTTGCTGGTGGTTGCCGAGACCACGACAGTCGAGACGAGCTCGAGGATCGAGGGTGTGGGTTTCGGTTGGGTCACTTGGCGATCCTTACCGTTACTCCAACAGGGTTCCTTGCGGAGAAACTTCTTCAGTTCCTCTTCCCATTGATCGCCTTCCTGGCCACCGAGGTTCACAATGAGCTGACTTAACGGTCCGGTTGTGAATTCGCGGAGCGCCTTGCTGAGCATGGTATCCATGGTCAGATTTCCTTTCTTTTTAGTTACTTGCTGTTGATACGACAAAATAGTCGCCATATCTCTATATACATATTAACACACGTAATGAATAAGGTCAATAAATTAAAAACGACTCGTGTGAGTCGTTTTTAATTGAACCCTAAAACCTGAAAGCTTATCTAATCTCATACGTCATAGAGACGTTTGAAATTATTTTACTTTCTCCGCTAGGAAGCTCAGGAGCTATTTCTCCCCCGCGTCCTACTGCCACATCCATCATTGCTGACTTTGCATAATAGACTGGTGGATAGTTGCCCTGATCATAGTAGCTTGTGATACGAACGAGCGTTACACCGAGATCCTTTGCGAGCTTCTCTGCATCACTGCGAGCTTCTTTGATAGCTTTCTCACGAGCCTCTTTGAGGAGATCGTCGTACGCATCAACAGAGAACGTGAGTCCGCTCACATCCGTTGCGCCGTATTCACCAATACCAGAAAGCAATTTTCCTGCATTATCGAGGTCACGAACCTTCACTTCGATGCTTTGGCTTACTACATATCCTGCAAGAACCTGTTCGCCAGTGCTGCCATAGTAGCCAACCACTGGATACTCATAACGAGGGTATATTGTGTAGTTTGAAGTCTTTATGTCTTTGTCTTCGACTCCGCTATCTTTCAAAAACTTGAGAATCGCGTTTATCTTTTCAGCAGATTTTTTCTGTGCATCAGCAACAACGAGAGCCTCTTCTGTTACAGAAAAAGAAAAAGTTGCGATATCTGGTACCGTTACTACTTCACCCTTACCGGTTACGGTAATGGTGTTCATAATCGGATTGTTTTTGCCTACAGACGGCAAGCCTTTGAGCTCAGTAACTATTTTTGTTAAAACAAAAAGTGAAAGAAGCGCAACAAGAACAACGCCTCCCATTTTGAGGTTGCTCATTGTTTTGCAGTCCTTGTCACCGTATGTGTTATTAGTGTTATTTTCCATAATGTAATGCGCTTTTTATCTATGTGCGCCCTAGTAGTCTAACACACGCTGACGAAAAGACATTCTCCATGAGAGAAATCACGGTCATCGGCCCAACCCCGCCAGGCACAGGAGAGATGGCGGTTACGTGCGGTGCCACAGCATCAAAATCAAC
Organism: uncultured Candidatus Saccharibacteria bacterium; assembly: GCA_964559755.1. Classification (GTDB taxonomy): domain Bacteria; phylum Patescibacteriota; class Minisyncoccia; order Phycocordibacterales; family UBA6065; genus CAIMLU01. The sequence continues at coordinate 10,792 of CAZLHP010000006.1, read as the reverse complement.
ATCTCCAACTATTTTTTTCTGCGGATAGGTACTCGCAAGCTCTGCAGTAAGCTGATTTATGCCCACATCAACAACGATCTGATTTTTACCGAAGTATTTTACATCTAAAAAATGTGCTTTACCTACCGCAGAAACAACAATGTCTGCTTTTTGAGTAAGTTCTTTTGTGTTTGTTGTCTTGCTGTGACACACGGAGACTTCCGCACCCATCCTTTTAAAAAGGAATGCTGTAGGTTTTCCAACTAGATCAGACCTACCGAGAACAACAACAGATTTGCCCTGTATAGGAACTTTGTAAAAAGACAAAAGAGACATAACTCCACGAGCGGTTGCGGGGAAAAAAGCATCGTCCTTCCCTTCCTCCATTTTTTGTTTGTTTACGGTTGTGAGTCCATCAACATCCTTTTCAGGAGAAACACAGTCAATGACACGTTGTTTTTCCAAATGATCAGGCAGAGGTAACTGCACAATGATACCCGACACAGATACGTCGTTATTACGAGACAAAACAATGCGCTCAATTTCTTCAAAAGAGACCGTGTCCGAAAGCTGTATGTGCTCAACGTCAATACCAACATCTTTACCACACTGTTTCTTTTTCTCCACATAGAGGGTTGATTGAGGCAAAGCACCCACCTGAATAATAGAGAGTTTTGGTGGCACAGAAAAAACCTTCATGCGTGTACGAAGGTCTTCGGTGAGTGCTCGCGCTGCAAGCGTTCCATTCAAAATAAGGGGCATGAAAGGACTATACCACGCTTGACCAAATTGGTTGAGAGGCTTAATCTCATACGTGGATTACTCATGAGTACACCAATAACAAAAAAGCCCCGCATATTCAGCGAATCGAAGTCCCGCGCCTACGGACGCTGGATCACCAGAAAAGTACGAAGAGCCTACAAAGAAATATGTCGGCTCACCGTCGAAGACACATCGGTCGAATATAAAAACCATTTCAAAAAAATGAAGTGGCAGGCTATCTAATTGTGATTGCAAACACCCCTCGTTAAGAGGGGTGTTTTTATTCAACCGTAACTGATTTTGCGAGATTGCGCGGGCGATCAACATCAAAACCTTTTTTGCGCGCTACATAATAAGCAAAAAGCTGAAGAGGAACTACGGCGAGTAATGGGGATAACATTTCCAATGTTTTTGGTATGTAGAGAACATGCTTGGTTATTTTTTCTATATCCTTGTCCCCTTCTGTTGCCACCGCAATGACCTCACCTTTACGTGCCTGTATCTCTTGAATATTTGATATGTTTTTTTCGTACATACTATCGCGTGCAACGAGAGCGATAGTAGGAAAATGCTCATCAATCATAGCGAGCGGTCCATGCTTCATCTCCCCTGCACCATATCCTTCTGCGTGAATATATGAAATTTCCTTGAGCTTGAGAGCTCCTTCGAGAGCGATAGGCATCAAATACTTTCTTCCTAGATAGAGCATATCCCGAGAATCACCAAAAAGGTCAGCGCACTCTTTGATAGTTCTTTTGTTCAAAAGTATACGGTTTATCTTTTTTGGTATTAGGAGAAGTTCTGAGAGAATTTCGTGTGCCACACGAGAAGAGAGTTTGTTTTTCCTTCCAAAAAAGACAGCCAAAAGAACCATAAGTACCACCTGTGAAATAAACGCTTTAGTAGAAGCTACTCCGAGCTCGGGACCTATGTGATTGTGAATAACAACATCAACCTCACGAGCAATACTTGAACCTACCGTATTGATCACTCCAAAAGTAAAAACTCCTTGGCGTTTCGCTTCCCTCACCGCTTCGAGAGTATCCGCAGTCTCTCCTGATTGTGATATCGCCACGAGTGCTGTATTTTTTCCAAAAACAGGTTTTCGATAACGTAACTCCGAAGCTATTTCCACCTCAACTGGAATACCGGCGTGCTCTTCAAACAAATACTCCGCCACAAGTCCCGCATAGTATGCGGTACCGCAACCAACAAAAACCAAGCGATCAATTTTTTTGAGGCGCGACAATACAGGGTCAAACTCTTTAAAAACAGCATTATCTTTCTTTGTATTAATTCTTCCTCGTAATGTGTGAGAGACAACATCGGGACCCTCCATTATCTCCTTCTCCATAAAATGTTCGTATCCGTTTTTTTCCGAAAGAAAAACATCTCCGGAAATAGTGTGCTCCTTTCGGAAGACGGCCTTCCCTGTTTTTAGTGCTGTGAGAGTTATGTTTTGTGAGTGAATAATACCCATGTCCCCGTCTTCAAGGTACAAAACCTTTTTTGTGTACGGAGCAATCGGAGAAACATCAGAGGCAACAAAAGCACCGTGTGGAGCGATACCCAAAACAAGAGGACTCCCCTTACGAGCAACAACAATCACCCCAGGTGAATCTGTACTCATGACCGCAACGCTGTATGTGCCGTGTAATTTCAAAAAAACCTTTCGGCACGCTTTTTCAAAAGATAAACCACTACGCATTAAAACCTCAATATATTGCGGTATCACTTCAGTATCTGTGTCAGAAGCAAAAACACAACCTTGCGAGACGAGCTCGTCCTTGAGTACGCTGTAGTTTTCGATAATACCATTGTGCACAGCCCACACTGTTTTAAGGGTACCTGTATGCGGGTGAGAGTTTCTTTCTGATGGAACGCCATGAGTCGCCCAACGAGTGTGAGCAATACCTGCTGTTCCCGACATACCCTTGGGAGCTTTTGCATCTAGAAAAGAAACCCTCCCTAATGACCGGAAGGCCCCTTCACCAGAAATATACATCCCAGCAGAATCATACCCACGATACTCAAGAGCAGAAAGCCCGGAAATCAAAATATCTCGTACTTTTTTCGTGCCCGTGTATGCAACAATTCCACACATATCCTTTTACAAGTATATTTTCAAGAAAAAAGTTACAAGGCACGTGCGATCATCCCAATAACATAGATACCGAGGACGTTAAATGTAAATGAAATAGGCACAAAAAGTTTGAGAGGAATGCGAGACATTCCCAAAAGCGCTAGTCCGAGCTCGTCAGGAAGAGGTGAAGCGATAATCAAGGCTCCTATTGAGGTTAAGAACCAGCGAAACATTCTAAGCTCAAGTAGTTTTTGAATTTTTTGAGAGTGAGTAAGGGTGAGTATGTATCCAACGTCTTGTGAGATATTCTTTTTAAAGAAACGGAAAATAACAGCGTCACCGACGAGAGCTCCGAGGCCACCAACGAGAGCAACCACAAAAAGAGGATAGGTCGAACCGAGAGATCCGAGGACAGCAATTGCCGGAGCTGTTGTGAAAACAGATGTAAAAAAAGCTCCCGCCACAAAACTTGCAAGAATATATGCATCACCCGTAAATCCCACGAGAGTATGTACAATGCCCATACGGACCAAAACAATAGCTAAAAAAACACTCACCACAATAATGCATGCGTCCCGAAATAAATGTTTCTTCATTTGTAATTCCATGTACTCGATTGTACCATTTCGGATATTTTCTGTACCAGCAAACAAAAAACCGCCCGAAGGCGGTTTTTTGAAAACTAGATTGAAATTGATTTCTCAATATTGAATACTCCCTTCTCAACAGTAAAGATAAGAGTCTTTTGAACTGTTGGCTTTGCGGTAACCGCTTCGCCTGCCTTACGATCGAGTACAGTAACAACCGCTACGTACTCCTCACCGGTCTTTGATCCGAGATCAGTAGCAACGATTGATTTAACCTCAACATTAGTACCGAGGAATACAATTGATTTCTCAACAGCTCCTGAAGCCTTTACATCAATGAGGACAAGGTATTGAAGTGTTCCCTTTTCTCCTTGGTTCACATTCACCACAGCGAGAACGTCCTTTCGTGAGCCGAACATTTTTTCGATAGCAACTTCACCAAGAGAGACAGTTGCCTTTACTCCACCCTCAACTGAAAACTCAGCCTTTCCATTAACGAGAGCAACCTTCTTTCCATCTTCTGAGGCAGTCACTGATGCATTCTTTATGCTATCAATAACTTTTGGATCTGCTTTTACTGTTTCAACGACAGGAGTTTTTGTCTCCTCCTCTATAATAGCTCCGCCTATAGTTGTATCAGTAGGAGTTGTAGGTTCTGAGCTCTTTTTTGAAAAAGCGGTATATCCCCACACACCAAGCGCAATGAGAACAATGACAATGATTATTTTTTTCATAAATGTATATCTAACTAAAAACTAAAACCCATCCCTAGTAAGGTGTAGTGAAGTATACGCCACAAAGAGAAAAAAATACAGCAAAAGCCTACTGATGATGATATTTTTCGCCTTTGAGTATTGAAAAAGCGCGGTATACCTGCTCAACGAGTATCAACCTGACGAGATTGTGAGGAAACGTCATTTTTGAAAATGATACTGTCTTCTGAGCAAGAGAAATGATCGATTCATGGAGTCCGTATGAACCACCTATTACAAAAACAATTCTCTTTGACCCTGACTGCAAATGCGTATCAAAAAAGTGAGCAAAGTCTGGGGAGGACAGATGACTACCGCGCTCATCGAGGGCGACAACAAAATCTCCGTCTTTGTACTGTTTTATGATTAGATCAGCCTCTTCCTTTTTACCACTCTCCCCTTCCTTCTTTGAGGAATCAATACACTTCCACTCACACGAAACATACCGCGACACGCGCAGAGAAAAAGACTCTATTGCCTCTCGCATGAGAGGGTCATGGTTTTTTCCTACAGAAATAAAAAGTATTTTCATACGACGATGACTATATCATCAAGAACGCACTCCTGTCTCGAGGAGTATCGAATCTGTAGTTTCAACAATCGTAAAGCGTACCCTACCAATGGTCTGACCTCGTTCTGTTTCGAGACTAATCCTCCACTTGCCCGGGAAGAAATTATCCTTCACTGAGTATCCTCTATATCCACCATCTCTACCCCCGACGATAGGAAATGCAAGTGTACCCGTGGTTATCCATGCCTTATCTTTTTCGTCATAGTACTGCCAGTGATAAATAATTTTTGTTTGTAGATCAGTAGGAGCAAACACCGAGCTGTACACATAGAGAGGATCGCCCTTGGCAATATGTATAGGGTCATACAAGGTAAAAAAGTTTTTAAGTGTCTCCTTTTCAGACTGCACAATATACACATTCTGCACTCTCTCTATGTAGTGATAGACCCCCATCGCTTTGAGAGAAAGAGGTATTGGAGGCAAAATGTTCAAAAAATAAAAAACATGAATGATGAGGTAAATTGCAAAAACGCTCAACCATACTGAATAACCACCTTTTTTTATTTGTATAGGAGCAACACGTCGTACAAACAAAACGAAAAGTGTCATGAGAATAAGACTCACTACTCCACTTCCAATGAAAACGAGATCTCCCATACGTTTTACCAACACAGGCACATACAAAATACAAAAAGAAAAAAGCACAAAGAAATAAATACTCATCTGAAAACCGACGCGCGCATATCGCTTCTTGAATAATTCATTCCCAATAAGAAGCGAGGCAAGAAGCGCCACAAAGAGGAAGCTCACTCCGAGCGAAGCACTCCGGAAGTAGAACAGCACGAAACCACTAAAGAGACCTCCAAAAGCAAACTGCACCGCAGACAAAATCCACGGATGAAGATTATAGAGACGGGGCCAAATAACACGCTTTGATTCAAAAAGGTTGAGTAGTGTTATACCGAAACCAGATATAAAAAGATACGTAAAAAGGAGGATACTTGTCTGAGGAAGATCGATTCTTTGTAACGCAAAACTATCGATAACGAATCCTACAATGAGGGCTCCTGAAGAGACGTGTCTCTCGTATCTTTTAAAAAACTCTTTTACTTTTTGAAAAAATGTAAGTTCCATATACCAAACTAGTGTTTACCCGCCACATCAAAAGTCACTCTCAAATTCATAATGTAGTTGAGTATGCCTACGCAACCCGCGATAACAACTCTCGACGGCGCATAGTGCAGCTCAAAAACCGAAACGAGAAGATGCATGAGTCCGGTGATTAAAATAACCGAAAGAATGGCAAAAGATACAAAAAAGAGGTACGAGTGCACAACATGTCTTTCTGTTTTATGAAATACCGTATACCTACTCATCAAAAAATTAAGGCTGATAGCTACCAAAAAGGCCAATGCGGTTGCGGGTAGGTAGTGAATATGAAAATGATCGATCAAAAGGAAAAGTAGGAAGAGGTCAAAAGCAAACGTCGATATGCCTATAATGCTGTACCGTATAAAACGGAAAACGCTTCGTTTATTTAAAGTAACCATATACCCCCTATTCTACCTTTTTTGTGTCCAAACAAAAAACCGCCTTGTGGACGATTTTTTACCAAGGAGACTTTTAGAGAAGTCCGAGAACTCCAATAATAATTCCGGCGATTCCGATCCATTCTCCGTGTTTCTCGAGCTTTGCGATGAAGCCTGACAACTGAGTAGACTTTGAGAAAAGATTTGCTGAGAGTATGAGACCAATAGCAATTGAAACTAAAGCCTGGAGAAAACCTCCCCCTATCAAAGGGAAATATATGCTGTAGCTAAAGTTGCCGAGAAGCGCAATCACCCCGAGAACGAGAGCGATAACTCCCATTGCTCCACGGAATTTCAAGAGTTTTGCTTCGGCTTGCTCTACGTGGGTCTTTGATACAATCTGTTTTAATTTTGGTGCACCAAGGATAAATCCTGCGGCGACGTTTGAAAGATGAACGAGCATAATAATGAAAATGTTTCCCTAAACGGGTTAACTAATAACACCACTACTCTACCACAGACTTGGAACACACAATATCTAGTGTGTGACCCCTACCCTGTTGCAAGCATTGCCCAAAGAAAGAGGAAAGGCAAAAACACAATGACACCAACAATCGCTCTGTATTTTTTATTTGGAACAACATTTGTCACCAGCCGAATAGTTGTACTCATAACTACAAAAAATATCCACGCAAAGAGAAAGTCACCCGCATTCCAATTCCAGCCTTCAACAAACTGATTACCGAGGAGGGGTATGATCAGGGCGACGGCCGACCACAGCATAATTTTCAAAAAAGATTTTTTCATATACAGACTATAAGTGGGATATTAGGTGTAGGGTTTCAAACACAAAGCGCCCGCAAGGGTGTTTTGTGTTTGAAATGGAGACTTTTTTGGAAAATAAAAACCTCCGACAATAAGTCGGAGGATGAGGATCTATTCAGGATTTAAGTGCTGCTAGCTTCTTAATGACAAGCTTTTTAGCTTCACTTCCCGCATCGTCCGTAAAAGCTCGTCTATATGCCAAAACAATCTCTTCTCGTGTTTTTGCCTTACGAACATCTTTCAGAAACAGCCTGTCCGTTTTCCTGAAAACAATATTCTCGGCCACACTACCCCGAGGAGACTGAGCGTACACTCTAAAAAGCTGTCTTTTCGTCTTTGCTTTACGAGCTTTATCCAGAGATAGGCTATGCCATTTTTCCAAAGCAAGTTTCTTTGCTTCCATTCCCTTAGGAATTTGCTCATACACACTCATAATGCGTTCACATGTCTCTGCTTCTTGAACCATCTTCAAACATAGCCTGTCCAGCTTCTTCCAAGCAAGCCTCCATACCCTACTTCCGTAAGGTGCCTGTGTGTGTATCACACCAACATCTTCAGGTGTTTTTGCCTCTCGAAGAAAAGTACGTAACCTGAGCATTTCTGGGGTTTTGATACCTAGCGCATCATTTACGCAATATATATTTACATTAAGCAGTTCAGCGATTTCCCTAGGATTCATTGTTACCTTTCATATTTGGTTGTTGTGTGGGCGCATACCCACGTTTGTTCAAGCTAAACACAAACTACAACAATATCCTTTGCATATCAAATGGTGAGTGCCGTCGTGGAGGATGTTAGAACTGGGTTTGAGAGGAGAAATGACGCGAGTATCTATATTTCAGTGTTTTGCACCACTCTTGATTCCACTATATAAAAAGAAAACCGCCCGACAGAGCCGAGAGGCTTTCTGTGGACGGTTTTTACATTCCGTATAGGTGGTCGTTCTTGTGGCTATTCCACTCAATGCGCTCTATAGCATCCTGTTCTTCCTCAAGTTTAGCAGCATGAGCCGCTCCCATGAGTTTGTTACGAACAGACCGCATCAGCTTGCGTGGATTACGAATTTCTTTCCTCACACTACACTCGACAATTATCAGACCCTCATCTTCTTTGCTATCAATGAAGCTGGTGATCACCTTATCAGCGAATTTGATGTGATGAGAATACATGGCAAGGACGAAGAGTTCCTCAGCACGTGCCATCAAGACAAGTGATGAGCATCTACCTCCACCAAGAGCCGTTAGAACACCGTTTCTGCCAATGGGGATCGAAATCGATCCTGGAATGATGACGTTTGTATTCATCTTGTTATCTTTCTCAACGAACAAGTCGGATGTTTTGAGAGCCCGACAATTGGCTCAAGAGGAAATTGCTCCTCTACTGACTTATTAATATTATACACCTATCTGTATTATTTGTCAAGTATAGGCTAGAACCAAAATAGCCCTATATATAAGGGTCAAATTGGAGAAAAAATCGATGGGTGCCGTCGTGGGGGATGTTAGAACTATTTTGAGTTTAAAACTGAGACCAGTATCTGTTTTAAACTTTTCTACCTCTATCTGACTAATAAAAGCATTAACTATTTAAAGGTAATCCTATTTTTGATTTTGTATTAAAGTAATCCATCAAAAAATTTGAGTGTTTATGTTGTGGGGCATCATATTGACCATCGCAAGCATTTTTTACAGCTTTACCATCTTTTACATCCTTTCCTATGGCGTAACAAATATCTTGATAACTTTGATCACCGTCCTGCCAAAACCTTCCAATAAGATTAGAGCAAATCGTATCAATGCTTTCAGGTTTTAAGGTTTCCGCATTACATCTAACATAATTATATGCATAATCCTTGGTATATGCCTCAGCTACTGACTTAGTCCACGAAATAGATGCATAAAGCAGACCAATAGCACTTACCGTGATAATAAACGAAAATAAATACGCCGTTCCTGTCGGCAGTGCAAATCTTGAATTAATTAACAAATGGAATACTAAAATAACGATGAATGTAAGGATGAAATACAGTATATAGATTAAACCTTCAGCATCAGATAAAGGTACTAAAGGTATAACAAAACCAAGAACAAAGAATGCCACAATACTCGCTAGTATTTTTAGTCCAAAACTTTTGAAAGGGATAAGAAGCACTAACAGAGTTAAAGTAAATCGCAACGCAGTAAAGAAAGCGAAATCTATGCCCCATTCTGGCATTCCTGAATATGCAGAGGGGTGAATATTAAAAGCATATATACAAGCAAAAAAACTGAGCGCAATTGAAGTGATTAAAACAACATTTTTAAATTTTAACCTCTCAAACCATTTTGATTCCTCTAAAGTTGTGCTCCTATCGTCCTTTTGAAAATTTTCCATATAAATGTTTAATTAAATTAATCATACCATTATCGAGCTTGGATATGTGAATCTAATACAGGTGCTGGATTCGCTGAACCGCCAAACGCAAAAACGCTCTTGGAATGAGGGTCAGGCACCTTTATATGGTTATGAAAACTCTGGGTGCCTAGAGAGTGAAATGAGAATCTCTCCTTACAGGAGCAGTACACCTTTCCCATTTTCTCGTATGGAAATACTCGAAAATATGGGAGAAGGTCTCCGATTCTCTCACGCGAGTCGCCTCGGACTCGCTTAGGCACCCAAACAAAAGACGCCCCTGCGGGCGCTTTTGTGTTTGGGTGCCTAGAGAGAATCGGACTCTCGTAGCCGGATCCACAGACCGGAGCTTTACCACTAAGCTATAGGCACCATATTTACCGAACGTACTCTGTACAACTTACCCGTCTTGTCATCCCTTGTCAAAAAGACCTCTTCCCTTCTCTACTTATACTTTGGCGCTGGCTCTTTGAGTCCCGCCTTATGATTACTCAAACGAGCGAGAGCGTAGAGGAGCGAAGAGAGACGATTGAGGTACGCGAGTGTGTGAGAATCCACAGGAACGATACCTTCATCATGTACACCCACAACCCTGCGCTCTGCCCTACGAGAAACCGTACGAGCGACATCAAAAAGTGATGCCAACTCTGTACCTCCTGCAATAAAAAAAGAATGAATAGGAGGAAGTTCTTTTTCTGCAGTATCAATAAAAAATTCGGCTTCTTTCACCTTTGCCTCTCCTACTTTTTTATCTGCACCAGCAAGCTCCGCCTGAACACTAAAGAGGTTTTCTTGTATTCCATGCACGATATCTACAAACAAAACACCACCTACTGCATAGTCTGTTTTTTGGGATGCGACTTTGCACAAGCCAAGGAATGAGTTTATTTCATCGAGACTTCCAAGCGCCTCAGCGGTCGTGGAACTCTTTGAAATTTTTTGATTACAACCAAATGTTTTTGTGGTGCCTCCGTCACCTTTTCGAGTATAGAGCATGGTGGATATAGTATAAGGCAGTCTGGAGAAATGAGGAAGAAATGGGAAGCAAAGAAACAAAAAGGACTTGGTCACGGACTTCTTGAACCTTACAGGTTCAGTACAGGTTTCCCGTTTTCTCACATGGAAATGCTCGAAAACATGGGAGAACCTTTTCAATTTCCGCGCACATCATGTTTAAACATGATGTGCCTGAGACCGCGACGGAACTTGAACCTTACAGGTTCAGTACCCACGATTGGATATTTTGTTTCGCTTCGCTCACAAAATATGCTCAATCGGGCTTCAAGTCCTCACGCATGCCTCCCAGGCATGCTTCCTGCGCACAAAAACCCCTTTAGGGGATTTTTTTGTGCGCAGGAGAGGACTTGAACCTC
>CAZLHP010000005.1:10900-69467 GCA_964559755.1 uncultured Candidatus Saccharibacteria bacterium | reverse complement strand
TGCATAGTGTATAATACACGCTGTATTAAATAATAACATTTATGGAACCATCACAAAAACCAGCTTTTGGAGTGCCGGCTGCGATTGTTATCGCGGGCATACTCATTGCAGGAGCCGTGTACTGGAGCGGACGAGGACAGGCGCCAGCAAACACAGACTCTACTCCAACTACAACAACAGGAGGAGATATTAAAAAAATTACAGGAGATGACCATATCCTTGGTAACCCTGATGCTACGATAAAAATCGTTGAATTTTCTGACATTGATTGCCCTTTCTGTAAACGCTTTCACACCACACTTCATCAAATCATTGATGAGTACGGAAGCACCGGAAAAGTAGCGTGGGTATATCGTCATTTCCCTCTCGATAGTCTCCATCCAAATGCACGCAAAAAAGCAGAAGCAACTGAATGTGTTGCGGAACTCGGTGGAAGCACAAAATTTTGGGCATACCTTGATACCCTTTCAAATAGCACAACGGCAAACGATACCAACAGCGTTGCAGAGCTTTCTAAAATCGCAGCATCTCTCGGTATAGACAAAACAGCTTTCGAAACCTGCTTTACCAGCGGTAAGTACGCATCAAAAGTTGAAGCTCAGGTACAAGACGCAATCAAAGGAGGAGGAAGAGGAACTCCTTTTAGTGTTATCGTTACAAAAGATCAAAACATACCAATCACACAGGGTGCTCTCCCCTATGCCGATATGAAACAAATCATTGACGCACTCCTTCTCAACAAATAATCATCCATAAAAAACAGAGCGCCATAAGGCGCTCTGTTTTTTATGCGAGATGTTTTTTAAACGAACACCATTCACATTCCGCATCGTCACAATGAGAGTCAAAAAGTGTTCCCGACCAGACAGCCTGCACGAGTGACTCAATCTCAGAGAGAGCTACTGATACATCAGCTTTTTCAATAGGCAAAGAAATAATAGGACAACGTCCCTTGTCGTCAGGTTTAACAAAAACGAGAGCCGGCTCGATAGATTTAGAAATATATGATGGGTGTGAAGCAAGGAGAATCTTGTAGAAAACAAGTTGCCTAAAATAAGCACCGTCTGAATTCTTTGTTTCACCTCGAATCGCAGTAGTACTCATTGCCTCTCGTGTTTTATAATCATAGACAAAAACACTATTTCCCATTTCGACAACTGCATCCATCCTTCCGTGAAGCTTCAGCGGTATCACTGCCCCGTCGTAGGTCACCTCAAGAATTCGTTCATACCAATTTTCGGAAAGCGCTTTCTCTACCGAAGCAAAATGTTCATGGAGAGCCTTTGCCACAATCGGAGCATTTTTTGTAAGTTCAAGTAGCGCCATTTCCTTTTCAAACACAGGCAAGAGAGAATGTGCAAAGTACTCTTGCACAGAGAGCACAATAGTATCGGTTATTGATTGAACAGATCTGTCGGTACTATTCCATACCGCAGAAAAAGCCTTGTGCATAGCGTTACCCTTTTCAGAACTTGGGTGAGGAGCTTCGGGTACTTTGAGTATACTCTTGTAAAAAAATGTCTGGGGACATTTCATAAAATGATTGAGAGCCGTTACCGACAAACCTTTTTCGAGGAGTATTCGCTTTGCATATTCCTGCAAAGCGGTCTTTCTATCAGAAGAAAGAGTCTCGAGGTTTCGTGCCGTTGGGACATTCTGCACAGAAGGGATTTCAACTGTTGAAACATGGTCACTGTGAAGCTCGCTTACAAAACGAAGCGGTGTGAGCTCCTGTCCTGTTTCTCGAGCTTGCGGAATAAGGATGCACACATGCTCACGTGCGCGAGTAATAGCAACATAAAACAGTCTGCGTGCATCTCTCACTTCGTCTCCTTCATTTTTTTCTTGAGGTAGTACAAAAGATGGACCGTGTGCACGAGACATCCATGATTCCTCAGTAGCATACGGAATGAATACATAATCATACTCGAGACCCTTTGCAGAGTGAGCGGTCATCACTTCTATCTGCGCAGAGACTTTTCCTGTTGCAACTTTGATAGTGCGAGTATCTGCTGATTTTTTGTATGCACACAATTCAACAAGAAGAGTGCCGACGTCCTGTATGTTTTTGCGAGAAGCGATATCGCTTGTGAGAGAGACAATTGAGCGCCAAACTTCAGAGGAAACAGGATCGTTAGTTGTTTTTGAAACAAGTCCAGACAATGCACCTAGACGAACAATAAAGCCGAGAGGAGTGCTCTGTAACAACTCTTTCCATAACACATCAAGTACCGGAATTTCTTTTACGCATTCTGAAACGGCTCCGCTTCGAATTTTCTGAATGAGCGCAGTGCGCGTGTCGAATGAAATATCCCACAAGCCCAGAGCAATTGTGCGAGAAAGCGATTCCACCTGTGAAATATCAGAAAAGTAGAGAGCGAGATCAAAAAAAAGTATCCCTACTGGGTGTTTGAATATATTGATCCCTCGTTCGGCGGATACAGGAATGCCTTTCTCTTCGCAGAGTGCAAGTACACGCTCTACGTTCTTGTTTGTGCGAACAATAATAGCTACTGTTTTGTGCGGATGATGCTCCACTATCGACTGTAATTCGCGCATGAGACGCTCTTCCAATGCCCACATATTTCCTGCCGATATCACTTCGAGAGGTCGCGAAGCACTCGATGTCCCCGAAACCAAACGAATGCGCGCAGGGGCATGCTCAGTATCAGTGTAATTATGTTCAATCATTGAAAAACTTGCGTCCAAGATACTCTGGTGAGAACGATAATTGTCGGTGAGTGATATAACTTTCATACCTCCCCACATATGTTCAAAACGAACAAATTTCGCAACAGAGGCACCCTGAAAACGATAGATAGCCTGTTTCTCATCTCCCACGACAAAAAGATTAGGTGTATCAAAAAAATCGACAATAGACTGAATAATCTCGTTTTGTGAGTTGTTGGTATCCTGATGTTCATCAACGAGCACGTAGAGATACTTTTCTTGCACCAAACTTTTGAGTAGACTGTCGTGCTTCATACCGAGCATGAGTTCAAAGATGAGATCATCGAAATCCAACTTTTTTTCTTCTTTTTTCTTTTGTTCATAGGTCTCGTACACAGAAGAAAAGAGTATTGTTTTTTCACAGCGTTCAATCCTCTTCAAAACCTCGGCCTTGAGCTGACCTTTTGTGGTACCACGAGTAGACAGAGATGCAGGATCTTCTTTGATGCGTTTTATTTCTTCAGTGGCAAAATCTTTAATCATGAGTGGCGTCCACGCCTCCCTCTTTGCCTCACTAATCGTTTTTAAAATCACACCAATATACAAATCAGGCTCTCCGAGCGGTCGTAGCGGTGCATACTCTTTGGTGCGAAGTATATCTCTGATGTAGAGTTCGGCTTCGATATCTGAGAGCTGTTCAGCCTGAGCACAATGAGGAAAGTGTTCTCTGTACTGTGTGATGATAGAGGACGCAAAACTATGATAGGTAAAAATACCTACCTCATCGGCGCGACTTCCTATGAGACCTCGAAGCTTTGTCTTCATGGCTTTTACACCCGAATCGGTAAAAGTAAGCGCTAAAAGACCCGACGGAGGTGTATCGGTCTTTTGAAGTATACGGGCAATGCGGAGCGTCAAAATCGTTGTTTTACCCGTTCCAGGGCCTGCAATGACCATTACAGGTCCCTCAATAGCGTCTACCGCCTCTTTTTGGCCCTTATTGAGCCTTTTGTACTGGGTGTCGAATAGTGACGTCATAAAGACAGTATAGCATCAGGAGCACTAGCCTTCATGAACATATATGCTAGTGTACTAGAGGAACATTTCACACTGCATGCACCACACAGACATATTCGAAGAAGTCACCTTCTATTGTCGTGGGATCGCCCTCAAGGCTCACCCAAACCGTAAAAAAAGGATACTGCACCTATTCGAAGATCATTATCTTCGTCTCAATCCTCACTACGATCAAAGAAATAAAAAACACGTCTACCTATCATGGGAATACATGGTATGGAAAAAAGACGACGCGCTGTGGGAGATACTCCTCGCGCTTGATGTATGCTCTTTTAAAAGAGAACATCATTTTGAAGTGGTAATCGAGGGACGCCAAACGCTCAATCCAGTAATCCTGGATCAGCAAACGTACCTCACTCACTTGTATTACGTAACCCCTTTTGTTACGCACTACATTCCCCGCTACATGCCCTACAAAGTTCTTCACCATTAAAAACAAAAACCGGAGTCCACAGTGACTCCGGTTTTTATCTTAATAATTTTTAAGTCTATTTATTTTTTCATGCTGTCGTATCTTTTCGTGCGCCTTTGCTTCAATCTGTCTGATACGTTCACGAGTGACGCCAAACTCCTTGCCTACTTCTTCGAGAGTGTGAGTAATACCGTCCATGAGCCCATGTCTCATTTCCAAAATCTTTCGTTCTTTTGGAGAGAGATCATCAAGTATTTCCTTGACCTGATCAGTGAGAATGCGACGAGATGACTCTTGATCGGGAGACAAAATTTTGTCGTCTGAAAGAAAATCTCCGAGAGTTGATTTGCCATCATCCCCATCATCACCCACAGGGCTTTCGAGAGAAACTGTATCCTGATCAATTTTTTCAATCTGATACACCTTGTCTACATCAAGACCCATTTCAACCGCAATTTCATCAGGCAAAGGATCACGTCCCAAATCCTGAGAGAGACGACGTACTACCTGTTTGTATTTTGCAATGGTCTCAACCATGTGTACTGGCACACGAATGGTTCGAGACTGATCAGCGAGTGCGCGAGTAATAGCCTGACGAATCCACCATGTTGCATATGTTGAAAATTTGTACCCCTTGGTCCAGTCAAACTTGTCTACGGCCTTGAACAAACCGAGATTTCCCTCTTGAATCAAGTCGAGGAGAGTGAGGTCTGCACTTCGTCCAACATACTTTTTTGCAATAGACACAACGAGACGGAGGTTCGCTTTTGCGAGCAAATTCTTTGCCTCATCATCTCCTGCCTCAATGCGACGAGCGAGCTCTTTTTCCATCGCTGCAGATACGAGAGGATACTGACCAATTTCCTTCAAGTACATCTGAATAGAGTCATATGAAGATTCGCCTGTTTTTCCTCCACCGTAACGTTTTGTAGGCTCCTCCTGTTCGATATCAAGCATGCCACCACTCTCAAGCACATCGATACCGGCAACAGTAAATTTTGTATACAACTCATCGAGGAAAATAATATCATCCTCGATTGTTGGAAACTCTTTCAAAATCTCATCGAACGTAACGAATCCGCGCTCCTTACCTTTGTGAATGAGTTTGTTTGCTTTGGTATCGAGATCCTTTGCCTTTTTAGAAACTTTAACCACCGGCGCTTTTGGTGCCTTTGGTTTTTTGACAGCCTTACTCTTTACGGCTTTGGTTTTCTTTTGAGCAACCGACCGTTTAGCTACAGACTTTACTTTTTTTGTTGTTTTTTTAGTTGCCATAATTATTTTTTACTAAGTATTATATCAATCTCATTCATCTTTTTTGATAACACGTGATGCTCCTTGAGAAGCGCCTGCTCTCGTATACTATTTTTTTCTGTTTGAGCTTTTTTAATAGAGCTTCCGACTTCTTCCCGTTTCTTCTTTATATACTCTTTTTCTAGTAATAAAATGAGCTCATCAAATTCCTTTTGCCCCACACCCTTTTCTCCGTACATGACCTCAATCGGCGTGATGAGTGTTGATATCTCGGTTGGAGGTAATGACTCATACCAGCTACATGTCTTGTCTCCAACAATATCACGAATACG
Source organism: uncultured Candidatus Saccharibacteria bacterium (assembly GCA_964559755.1). Classification (GTDB taxonomy): domain Bacteria; phylum Patescibacteriota; class Minisyncoccia; order Phycocordibacterales; family UBA6065; genus CAIMLU01. The sequence goes on along the minus strand of CAZLHP010000005.1, from coordinate 63,722 downwards.
GCTATGCTGGAGCTCGAGTGTCTTTTTGTCTTTGTACAAATTGAGAATGCCGAAAATTTTTCTTTCAATCTGTTCGAGACGAGAAAGTGCACTTTGTGAAACCACGCTCGTGGAATAATCTTGAGTTGTCTGAACAGTGATCTTTGAGATATCACCCCACAGCGCATCTGATTTAATACCTGTTTCTCCTGAAATATACTCTATAAGTCGTGCTTGCTCAATAGAACTCTCGTGAAGCGCAACATACGGTAACAACTCCGCACGAATCAAAACGCCTATTTTTTTCTGATCAGTCACCTGACCCACAATCCTTTTCAAAATAAAAGGCACGATAGGAGTTGCGCTCTTTATCACATCTGCCCAGTGGCTTGGATTTGCTTTGATAATATCAGCAGGGTCTTTGCCTCCCACAATAGTAGTGATCTTTACATCCATGCCCATCCCGAGAGCAATCCTACCTGCACGAAGCGTTGCTTTGTATCCTGCGTCATCACTATCAAAAGCAATGATAATGTTCTTTGACAGGCGAGTCACCAAACCAATACCAGAAACGTGTCCATCATTATTTTCATCTTCTGAAAAGGCTGTGCCCGAGGCAGCAACCGTATTCGTAAATCCTGCCTGATGAGACATGACCAAGTCCATTTGACCCTCGACAAGTATCGCGTAATTACTCGTGCGTATTGATTGCTTTGCTTTATCTAAACCATACAATACTTTTGATTTAGTAAAGAGTACGGTTTCTGGACTGTTGAGATATTTTGGAGACTTCTCATCATCAACTACAATTCTTCCAGAAAACGCGACTACCCGACCAGAAGAATCTGCGATAGGAAACATGATACGACCACGAAAGACATCGTAGTACGGATCCTCTGTTTTCTTGTCTGTTTTCTTGATGAGTCCTACAGACAACACCTCAGCATCTGTGTATTTTTTCGATGCCAAGTACGCACGAAGCTGTCTCCAATCCGAAGGGGCATACCCTATACGCATATGTCGAACCGTCTTGTCGGTAATACCTCGTGATGTTACATACGCTCGCGCTTCAGTGTTTACTTTGAGTTGCTCCTCAAAGAATACCGTTGCGTCTTCAACTATTTTGTAGAGTCGCTCTTTGTCATCACGTACACCTCCCGAAGAAACAGGAGTGAGCTCGACACCAGCCTTTTGAGCAAGCACCTTGAGCGCACCCTTGAAATCTAATCCTTCGAACTTTTCAACAAAAGAAAACGCGTCGCCTTTTTCACCACATCCAAAACAGTAGTATGTTCCCCTATCAGGACTAATAAAGAATGATGGCGTTTTTTCATTATGAAAAGGACAACGAGCCTTAAAATTAGACCCGGCCTTTTCAATCTTTATATACGAACTAATGACGTCTTGAATCGCGAGGCGATCTTTTATCTCCTGAACGTGATCTTTTTTCATAACACGAGAGAGGTGCCTGGCGCCTCAGGCACTATACGGCGCACTATCTACCAGCTTGTTCATCAGTACGAGGTGGAACACTCGCTTCAATCATCTTTTGCTTTACACTGCCCTTATAACCAGTACCTGCAGGAATAAGTCTACCGATAATAACGTTTTCCTTGAGACCAACGAGGCTGTCTTCTGTACCTCTAATCGCAGCGTTGATAAAGATTCGAGTAGTGTGCTGGAACGACGCTGCAGACAAGAAGCTCTGACGAGAGAGAGAAACTTCAGTGATACCCATCACAACAGGCTCGCCTGTTGCAATAGTTTTACCTGCCTCCTTGACGCGATCATTCTCAACATTAAGATCATACACGTCCACAATGTCTTCAACAGAGAACTTTGTATCTGCTGCATCCTTTACTCTCTTACGAGAGAACATTTGCTTCACGATAATTTCAATGTGTTTACGTGACACTGTTTCTCCTTGCAACTCATAAATCTTACCGATTTCTTTGATGATGTAATCCATCGCCTTGTCTTTACCTGCGAACTTAAACACCTCATCAATATCAGCAGAACCGTCAGTGAGCATGTCTCCCTTCTTTACCTTGTCACCCATTTTCACAAGTGGCATACGCTTGTAGTTGAAAACGTATTCAACTTCTTGTGTTTTCTTTGCACCCTTTGCAAGATCTTCGATATCAGGCATTACCATAATAATCTTTTCCTTGCCCATATCTTTTACAGAAGACACGGTACCACTTACGTGTGAGATAACCGCAGAGTTCTTTGGCTTACGCTTTTCAAACACTTCTTCAACACGTGGAAGACCTTGTGTGATGTCTCCTCCGACAGATGCAGTACCTCCGGCGTGGAATGTACGCATAGTAAGCTGTGTTCCCGGCTCACCGATAGCCTGAGCAGCAACGGTTCCAACAGCTTCACCAATATCAATGAGATGATTCTTTCCGAGGTCGATTCCGTAACACTGCTGACATACACCGTGAAGTGTTTTACAGGTGAGCGGAGAGCGAACACGAATTTCCATAGCTCCTGAAGCTTCAACTTTCTGAGCATCAGTCTTGCTAATAAGGTGGCCCTTCTTGAATACAACTTTGCCATCCTTGTCTACAACATCCTCAGCAAGCACACGTCCACGAATATTCTTTGCGAGTGCAACATCAATACCTGATGCGCTATCCTTTTTGATAACAATAGATTCTTTGGTACCACAATCAGTTTCAGTAACCATAACGTCCTGAGCCACATCGAACAAACGACGAGTGAGGTATCCCGCACGCGCAGTGTTGAGAGCGGTGTCAGTAAGACCCTTTCGAGCACCGTGTGTAGTAATGAAGTACTCAATTGGAGTAAGTCCTTCCTTCATTCCTGAGATAATTGGGAACTCAATAGTCTCTCCAGCGGTGTTGGTAATCAAACCCTTCATTCCCGCCATCTGTGTAATGTTACCGATAGATCCTCGAGCTCCAGATTGAATCATGTCACTCACAGAACCATTTTTATCAAGGGTTGCTGGAATCAATTTTTCAACTTCACTTTTAGCTTTGTGCCAGATCTCAACATTCTTTCGGATTTTTTCTTCCTCAGAGAGAAGACCTTCGTGATAGTGCTCAACAACTTTGTCAGACTCTGACTTTGCACGTTTTACCACTTCATCTTTTCCAGCAGGTGTAAGTACGTCATCAATACCCCATGATGTACCTGAGTATGTTGTGTACTTGAATCCAAACTTCTTTACCTTGTCGAGAATTGGTGGAACCGATGCCATTCCATATCGTGTGAGAAGATCATCAACGATACCCGCCATAGTTTTACGCTCAATTTCTTTGTTAATGAACGCATATTCTGCTGGCAATATAGCGTTAAAGAGAATACGTCCTACGGTAGTGTCGAAAATCTTTCCTTCAAAGTCTTTGTACTTTGGAGTTGTTGGAGCGAGTACTTTAATCGCAGCTCTAAATGAAACTTCACCGAAGTCTGATGCGAGCACTGCGTCTTCAGGTGATGAGAATACTTTTCCTTCTCCCTTTTCTCCGCTCACAATCTTTGTCATCCAGTAACAACCGAGAACAATGTCGAGCATTTTTGCTGACACCACAGGATCTCCAGAACCAGGCTTCAAAATGTTCTTGTCAGATGCCATGATTTCTCGAGCTTCTGCCTGAGCTTCTTCTGAAAGTGGTACGTGTACCGCCATCTGGTCACCGTCGAAGTCCGCGTTAAAGGCAGTACATACGAGTGGGTGTACTTGAATAGCGTTTCCTTCGATGAGTGTTGGCTTAAAGGCCTGTATACCGAGACGGTGAAGAGTAGGAGCACGGTTGAGAAGCACGTACTTTCCATAAATCACCTCTTCGAGTATTGCCCACACTTCAGGAATACCGTCATCAATGAGACGAGATGCTCCACGAATGTTATACGCGAGCTCTCGCTTGAGAAGCGCGCCAATAACAAAAGGTTTAAAGAGTTCAAGTGCCATGTGCTTTGGCAAACCACATTCATTGAGTGCGAGCTCAGGACCCACAACGATTACCGATCGTCCTGAATAGTCAACACGCTTTCCAAGAAGGTTTCCACGAAGGAGACCTCTCTTACCCTTGAGGTTGTCCGCGAGAGACTTGAGCGCTCGTTTCTGTGATTGTGCTCCAGCATTCACTGTTGAGTTGCCGTGACGAATCGAGTTGTCAACGAGAGCGTCTACTGCTTCCTGAAGAATACGCTTTTCGTTTCTGAGGATCACATCTGGAGCATGAATCTCCTTGAGTTTTGCGAGACGGTTGTTTCTGTTGATAACGCGTCGATACAAATCATTTACGTCTGATGTCGCATAACGACCTCCATCGAGAGGAACCATCGGGCGAAGTGCTGGTGGAATAACTGGAATACGAGAGAGGAACATCCACTCAGGACGCACACCTGATCGCATCATAGCGCGCACAGTCGAGAGTCTCTTGTTCATCTTTTCCCTATCGATTGAGTTTGCATTGTCGATAGTATTTACAATGTGCTCTTCGAGCTTTTTCAAATCAAGATTTTTACAAATCTCAAAGATAGCTTCAGCTCCAATACCCGCCTCAAAAAGGGTTGAGTATTTCATTGAGAACTTGTGGTAGTGGACTTCGTCGATGACAACGCCTTCCATGATTCCATCAATTTCTTTCTTTGCGCTTGAGTACATTTCCTTGAGCGCTTCTTTTGTCTTTTCGTCTTGAGAAGTTTTTACCTTCGCCTTGAATTCAGACTCGAGATCTTTGAGAATCTGAATACGTTCATTTTCATGAACCTTAGTAACAATGTATCCAGCAAAGTAAATAACTTTTTCGAGGTCTGCTGTTGTCATTCCGAGAACGAGACCGAGACGTGACGGCATAGAACGAAGGAACCAGATATGAGAAACTGGTGTCGCAAGTTCAATGTGTCCCATACGATCGCGTCTAACGATAGAACGAGTTATTTCAACTCCACATTTTTCACAGACAATGCCCTTGTAACGAATACCGCGGTATTTTCCACAGTAACATTCGTAATCCTTGTCTGGACCGAATATCTTTTCATCGAAAAGACCATTCTTTTCGCTACGCTGAGTACGGTAGTTGATTGTCTCAGGCTTGGTAACTTCACCGAATGACCACTCTTTAATACGCTCAGGAGATGCGACACGGAGAAGTACCGTATCGAAATCATTGAGTTCTCCTGCTTTTTGTTTTGGTGTGTATGACATATGTTTTAGAAAATTATTAACAATTAACTTTTTCTTTTTTCTCTAGTTAAAGATTAATCGTTGGTTGTTAATTGTTATTTATTTTTCTTATCTCCTTTTTTCTTGAGTTCGACATCGAGCGCTAGGCCTCTCAAGCTATTAAGAAGTACGTTGAACGAAGCAGGGATGTTTGGCTCCTTCATCTTTTCTCCCTTCACAATCGAATCAAATGTAGCTGATCTACCGACAATATCGTCAGACTTTACTGTAAGGATTTCTCGCAATGTGTGTGCTGATCCATGACCCAAAAGTGCCCAGACTTCCATTTCTCCAAATCTCTGACCTCCTCCCTGTGCCTTTCCTCCGAGTGGCTGTTGAGTAATGAGAGAGTACGGACCGATTGAACGCATGTGAATCTTGTCTTCCACCATGTGGTGAAGCTTGAGCATGTACATGTATCCAACAGCAATGTCTTTGTCGAACTTTTCTCCTGTTCTACCGTCATAGAGCGTAACCTTTCCGTTTTGAGGAATGTTTGCTTTTGCAAGTTCTGCTTTGATTTCCTTATCAGATGCTCCTGCGAATGGAGGAACAATAGCCTGATAACCGAGTGTGTGAGCAGCGAGACCCAAGTGAAGTTCGAGAATCTGACCGAGGTTCATACGAGAAGGAACACCAAGTGGTGTAAGGATAACATCCACAGGCTTTCCGTCTGCCATAAATGGCATATCTTCTTCTGGAAGAATCTTTGAGATAACTCCCTTGTTTCCGTGTCGTCCAGCAAGCTTGTCACCTACTGAAACATTTCGAAGTTGAGCAACTTCAACGTGAATACGTTTGATGATGCCCGACTCGAGTTTGTCTCCCTTTTCACGAGAGAATACTTTTACGCCGATAACACGACCTCTCTTTCCTCCTTCCATACGCTTTGAGGTGTCTTTAACATCTCGAGCTTTTTCACCGAAAATAGAACGAAGGAGACGCTCTTCAGCAGTGAGTTGTGTTTCACCCTTTGGTGTAATTTTACCAACGAGGATATCTCCTGAACGAACTTCTGCACCGATACGAATCACACCCTCTTCATCGAGGTTGCGGAGTTTCACTTCGCTTACGTTTGGAATATCGTGAGTGGTTACTTCAGGACCGAGCTTTGTATCACGAACATTCACAACAAACTCTTCGATATGAATAGAAGTAAACTTTGATTCCTTTACGAGGCGCTCTGAGAGAATAATCGCGTCTTCGTAGTTACTACCAGACCATGACATAAAGGCAACGAGCATGTTCTGTCCGAGTGCCATTTGTCCACCATCAGATGTTGATGTGTCAACGAGAACATCTCCCTTCTTTACTTTGTCTCCGAGAGATACCACCGGTCGCTGATGAAAAGCAGTAAATCCATTTGTTCGCTGGAATGAAACGAGATTGTATGTTGTTTCCTTTCCTTTTGTGCTTTTGAATGTAACTTTTGCAGCATCAACATATGAAATCGTTCCTTCTTCTGGAGCGAGAACAATACGTCCTGTATCAGCAGCTGCTTTTGCCTCAATACCAGTAGCAACGAGTGGGGCTTCTGGAATAATACATGGGGTAGCTTGTTTCTGCATGTTCGAACCCATGAGTGCTCGGTTTGCGTCGTCATGGTTGAGGAACGGGATCATCGATGTTGCAATAGAAAACGCCTGATTAGTAGCAACGTCAATAAAGTCCACTTCTTCTCTCTTTACCACAATCGGCTTTCCGTTTTCACGAACCTCTACTTCTGCATCGTTAATTTTTCCATCTTCATCGTAGTTAGTAGCAGCGTGAGCAATCTTGAAGTTTTCTTCTTCGAGAGCGTTGAGGTACACAATTTCTTTGGTAACCTTTCCGTTTTTTACTTTAGCGTACGGAGTTTCAATCATTCCAAAGTTGTTGATACGTGCGTAACATGAGAGACGCAAGATAAGACCAATGTTTGGACCTTCAGGGGTGTGGATCGGACAGAGACGACCGTAGTGAGATGGGTGTACGTCACGAACCTCAAAGCCTGCTCGTTCACGAGTAAGTCCACCTGGTCCGAGAGCCGAGAGAGTTCTCAAGTGCTCAATTTCAGAGAGGATGTTCTCCTGTTGCATGAATTGAGAAAGCTGGTTTGTTGTAAAGAATTCCTTGAGACGTGCCTGGAGAGGACGAGGAGAAATAAATTGCACAGGTAGAGTCACATCCGGTTCGATGGTAGACATACGATCCTGAATGTTTCGCTTTATCTGTGACATACCAACACGGAGTTTCTGTTGCATGAGCTCACCAACATAACGCACACGTCGAGAGCCGAGGTGATCGATATCATCTTCGAGTGCATCTGGTTCATTGTTGAGGTGAACAATGTGAGAAACGATAGTAGCAATATCGTCTGCAGAAATTGTTTTACGCTCGAGATCCTTTTCCTCCATCGCCTTAACGAAGCGTTTGTTGAAACGGAAACGTCCGACACGAGAAATATCGTATCGTTCAGGAGTAAAGAGTCCGCTCACAAATTCACGTGCGTTGTCAGCGGTAGCAAGATCACCGTCACGAAGACGCTTGTGAATCTCTATATATGATTCACCGAGAGTTTTTGCTGTGTCTTTTGCAAGGGTTGCCTCCATAACAGCTTTTGCTTTTGGATCAGCCTTGAAATACGAAAGAATGTCTTCTTGACCCTTTGGAGCAAGAACACGAATGAGAGAAGAAATAGGAAACTTTCTCTTGCGGTCTATACGAGCATAGAGTGTACCGTCGGTATCAGTTTCAATTTCAATCCATACACCACGAGCTGGAATGATTTTTGCACCGAATACTGTTTTTCCTTTTATTTCTTGAGACGTAAAGAAAACACCGAAAGAACGAGCGAGCTGAGGAACGATAACACGTTCAATACCGTTGATGATGAACGTACCGTGAGAGGTCATGAGAGGAAAATCGGCAAGAAAGATTTCCTGCTCCTTTGTGGAATCGAACATTTTGTTCTTGAGCTTCACACGAACCTTGAGAGGCGCTTCGTATGACATCTTGTTTGCCTTTGCATAGTGCTCATCGTACTTTGGCTGAGCAAGCTCAAAACCAGTAAACGAAAGTTCAAACTTTTTTTCTGAATAATCCTTGAGTTGTGTAAACTCAGCGAACAAATCACCGAGACCTTTCTCAATGAGCCAGTTGAAAGACTGGATTTGAGACTCTACGAGATTCGGCATCTCGGTAAGCGCTTCCTTGAAACGTCCGAAATATTTTTTTTCTCTTTTCATATATTGAGATACTGCTACTTATCTCTCCTCGCCTTGCATAGACATCAAAAACGCAAAAAGTCCCCTCGATAAAAGGGTCTCTGCCACGTTGTAGTTGTTTTAGTTTGTCGTAAGCAAGAAAAGGACCACTAAACCTTTATTAATCCTTCGGATTCCCCTGTTACACAATCTTGCCTGAAGTTGAGATAGATACTATAGGAGGAAGCCTTGTAAGTCAAGGAAACTCTCATTAAAAGCCTTTGCGGGACTTTTTACCTACCGTATCTGCCTGCGAGCACGGAGAATATCGATAAAGTCTCTTACTGAGAAATATGCAAAAATACAGAGCGCGACAAACAATACCTGTACAGGAAACTCTGTAGACATCACAGCGCTTACTGCAAAAGCAACAATGTTATCTGCATGCTTACTGTTCTCAAACACCTGAGTAAACGACACAGCAGAAGCAACAAGGGCCAAAGCGCCCAAAGCAAACACGGCCTTGAAAGCGAGAATCTTTACTTTGTGTACGGCATAAATCGTATTCACTCGATTCATGACATGGTGTGTTATGTGTGACATATGCTCTCTAGTGTATTAATTAATATTTAATTTTTTCTGTAAGCTCCTTCATCATTTCTCGAGCTCGATGCATGCGAGTCTTTATTGCGCCCTCACTCACCTTTTCAATTGCCGCTATTTCACCGTAATCCTTGTTATCAACAACATACAATCTCAAAATACGAGCAAACGTTTCAGGTAATTCAGCAAACAATGATTCAAGGTAGTCTCGATCAAGCATGCGTGCACGCTCACCTTTGTCATCATGAGGCAATACGGCCTCGAGCTCTTCATCAATAAGTGTAGAAAATTCTCGGTCTCGTTTATTTTTCTTGTACCACAAAAAACAAGTATTAATCAGAATGCGATATGCCCATGAGGTAAAACGAGCGCCCTCTACAGGTTTAAAGTTACGCCCGTACATATAAATCTTTACAAATGTGTCCTGAACAACATCTTGTGCCGCTTCAGGACTTTTCAAGATATGTTTTGCTTTCCTCAAAAAGGCTTCCTCGTGGCGCGAGACCAATAACTCGAAAAGGCGTGGCACCTCGTAGGATTTTGCCAACACCTCTTCGTCAGTCTTTGTGCGGTATTCACTCAGCACATCTAACATATATGATATCTTCACGTAGTATAAGTATACTCTTTTCTAAAAGGTTACACTTTCTTTCTCGACTCTCTCCACGCATCTATTTCTGCATGATTTCCTGAAAGCAAAACCTTGGGAACACGTAGCTTTTTGTTTTTATACACAATAACCTCTGGTCGTGTATACACATCAGGGCTTGAAATACGTTCCTCTTCCCGTGAATCAAAGTTACCGAGAACCCCTTCGACCTGACGAGAAATTGAGTCAATTACCACCATCGCAGGCAACTCACCACCAGTGAGCACAAAAGGTCCAACAGACACATCCTCCATCTTAAACGCTTTTTTTATACGAGCGTCGATTCCTTCATACCGTCCACACACTAAAATAATGTGACCGTATTTCTTTGCTGAATCTTTTGCGTAGTGTGTATCAAATTGCTTTCCGTCGGGATTAAAGAATAGAATCTTGTATCGTGAATCGTGAATCTTGGATCTCGCGCCTTTTGATTTTTTAGATTCTAGCTTCTCTATACTAGATACTGCCTTGCTTATCGCTTTTATCACCGGCAGTGCTTGAATGACCATTCCGGGACCACCACCATACGGCTTTTGATCTATTCTTTTGTACTCATTGTCAGCATAATCTCGAGGATTGTAAAAAGACACCTTTATTTTTTTGTCGATAATGGCGCGCTTCAAAATCGACTCGCCAAGATACGAGTCAAATGCCCCAGGAAAAAGTGAAATGATATGGAAATGCATACGTATACCTTAGACTACCCTTTTTGTATTTTTGAGCAAGAGAAACACAAAAACCGCATACATGCGGTTTTTGTGTTTACGATTCAAAATTAACTATTCGAGATTCTACAACTTGAGATCTGCCATTGCCTCGTCTACAGTCTTTGCGGTTCGAGTCTCTCGAGGAATACCTCCTGCAGGCTCACTGATCTTGAGATTCACGCGAGAATTATTTTTCATTCCCACAATACGCAACAGAGTACGTATTGCCTTTGCGGTGTTACCCTCACGTCCAATGATTTTACCCATATCGCTTGGATTAACATCAAGCGTAAGGAGGACACCCATCTCGTCTACGGTTCGATTTATTTTTACGTCGTTAGGATTATCAACAAGAGCTTTTATAAGTGACTCAAGAAACTGTGCGTCTTTTTCCATGATGTTTAATTATACAGATAAGGCAGTAAGCGACGTTGTACTGCTCGCTCTTTAGTGTACCAAAAACATAGTCAAAAAGAAAACCACCTGTTGATAGTGGTTTTCTTTTTGACTATGCAGTCTGAGCAGGAGTTGCTGGGGTTGCTGGTTTTGCCTCGCCTTCTTTCTTTATAGGCTTCTTTTTTGGCAATGCATTAATCTTTTTTCCTGGAATAATTTTTTTGTCTATGAGGTAGTTGTGGAGTGTGTCAGAAAGCTGAGCGCCTTTTGAAACCCAGTATTTGATACGATCACCGTTTACTGTTTTGATATCGTTGACTGGATCAAATGAACCGAGCACTTCCAAAAACTTACCACTCTTGGTGCTGTTTTTTGAGTCGGTGAGAACCACTCGAAATGTAGCTATATTCTTGCGTCCTACGCGCTGAAGTCTGATTTTTAACATGGAATGGATACTAGCAGAATTAAAACAACAGGTCAACATGCTGTGTTTTAAAGCCCTTTCTGTTATAGTGAATACTATGACTCCAACACATTCTCCCAAGACAGACAGTAAGGTTGCAAAAACCCTTACAGGGACGCTTAGCGTCAACTCAAAAGGCATTGGTTTTTTTAAAAAATCAGAGAAAAAAGACGATGACGATATAGAAATACAGACCTCCCGCCTCCACACAGCGCTTCACAACGATGAAGTGGAAATAAAGGTACTCCCCAACAAGGAACGTGACCGCGTACAGGGCGAAGTTGTTGCTATACACAAACGAGCAAAAACAAATTTTGTCGGGGTTGTAGAGAGACACGGTCTCGGCTATGCACTCGTGCCAGATGACAAGAGACTCTACTCTGATATACACATTCCCCAAGCAAACATAAACAACGCCGTTCCGGGGGACAAAGTACTTGTTCAGATACTCAATTGGGACAGTAGCGAAAAATACCCCATCGGAACCGTTCTCGAAATAATCGGTATTCACGGCGAACACAACACAGAAATGCGAGCAATCGTACTTGAACGAGGTATTGCCTATGACTATCCGGACGCGGTTGTACGTGAAGCCGAAGAAATTGGAAAAAAAGAAAAAACAATAAGTGACAAGGAAATAGCTTTGCGTAGAGACTTTCGTACTACGACAACATTTACCATAGACCCTATTGATGCAAAGGACTTCGATGACGCCATCTCATTTAAAAAGATGCCTGATGGAAAATACGAAATAGGAGTACACATAGCTGATGTCTCTCACTATGTACGCGAAGGAACAGCCCTCGACAAAGAAGCGCGCTCTCGTGGTTTCTCTGTATACCTCGTCGATCGCACTATACCCATGCTCCCCGAAGTACTTTCGAACGATCTCTGTAGCCTCAATCCACACGAAGACAAACTTGCGTTCTCATCTGTGTTTATTATGGACGATGCGGGAAAAATACATGATCGATGGTTTGGAAAAACAATCATTAACTCAGACAAACGATTCACCTATGAAGCTGCTCAGGAATCGATTCTCGGAAACTCACAAGAGTATCGAGAGGAACTCACTATACTGAACGCCATCGCAAAAAAAATGCGTCTTGAAAAAGAAAAAGCTGGCGCTATCGATTTTGAGCAGGATGAAATAAAGTTTGAGCTTGATGAAACGGGCAAGCCAATACGCGTATTCAAGAAAAAAAGATTCGACGCGCACAAGCTCGTCGAAGAGTACATGCTTCTCGCTAACCGAGAAGTAGCACTCTACATGGCACGAGCTCTCTCTAAAAAAGCAGGATCGTTTGTGTATCGTATTCATGACGCACCAGACAAAGACCGTGTTGCCGATTTGGCGATATTTGTTCGCGCACTTGGATACGAACTCCCTATCAGTCCAAAGGGTATCAAGGTAAAAGACCTACAGATCCTCATGAAGCAAGTTGAGGGCAAGGCCGAGGAATCGCTCATAAAAACAGCTGCCGTGCGTTCAATGGCAAAAGCAATATACTCAACAGAAAATATTGGCCACTTTGGTTTGGCTTTCGAATACTACACACATTTCACCTCCCCTATTCGTAGATACGCAGACCTGCTTGTTCATCGACTTCTCCAGAGAGAGCTCACCCACGGAGCTATTTCACAGGGTGAATGGTCTCTCTATAAAAAACTCACCGAAGAATCTTCAGAAAAAGAAGTGCGCGCAGCAGAAGCAGAGCGAGCTTCTATAAAATACAAACAAGTAGAGTACATGAAAGACCGTATCGGTAAAACATTTGATGGTACCATCTCTGGCGTAACAGAATGGGGTATCTACGTAGAGGACAAGGAAACACGATCAGAAGGAATGATACGTCTGAGAGATCTCGGCGATGATTTCTTTAAACTCGATGCAAAAAACTACACCGTCATTGGCGAGAAAACAAAAAAGAAATTCCGCCTCGGTGACACGGTACGTTTCAAAATAGTAAATGCTGATATCGAAAAGAAAACACTCGACTACGCACTTGTCCCCTAAAAACTAGATATAAAAAAACTGCGTCCCTCTAAGGGGCGCAGTTTTACCTATCACGCAACGTCTGCTGTGCGCGCATACAATCTCTTTCTCAGAAGGAACAAGCATCTCCATACTTCTCTCAGGTATGTCTTGTACGACTCAGTGTATCGAATCGGCACATAACCGAGTTGTATGCGTTGCTCTTCCTGTACCGTGGATTTCAAATGATTGTACTTTCCCGGTCCCAAAAACACGTCGACCGGATTCATATGACTGAACGCCTCCACATCAACGGTCTCAACCCAAAGAGGATTTTGCGAGGATAATTTCGTAAAACCCGCATGTACAGCGTGTAGTGTAGAAACAATATGAGAAGGGTCAACGCCCGCCTCATACTGTGCGCAACAAACTCTGACAGACTCGAGTGTTTCTTTCATAGTAAAACCACCTTTTGACGTTAAAGAACTAGAGAAGAATACTATATGAAAAATAAAAACTTTGTCAAAAAACCACCCTTACGGGTGGTTGTACTTAGAGCGAGCTCAAATGCAGGAATGGAGGAGTCTCCTCTTCTCTATGCACCGGACAATAAAGCTCACTATGATCAGCGAGCACAGGAACATCCTCGCCGACAAAAGTATGTGCTCCTGTACCAAAGCAAACAGCATTGTATGGTATATCAGAAACAACAACCTTCTGTGTTTTGATGTACCTCACAGTGCGCATCCAAAACGTAGCGCCAGGTGAAATCTGCTTAAAGGTCATACATCACCACTGTATACAAAAAAACAATTATTGCAAGATGTCTACTTTGCAACGGCAACCGCCTCATTAAACGCAATAGAAAGAAGCTTTGAGTATCCCTCACGTCCCATAGTAACTCCATAGAGTACACCCGCTCGAGACATCGTTTCTCTATTGTGGGTAATAACAATGAGCTGTGAATACTTCGATAGATTCTCAACCATATCTCCGTATTTCTTTGAGTTAGCCTCGTCGAGAGCCGCGTCAGTTTCATCAAGAATAATAAATGGCGGAGGATTGACCTGCGACATCGCAAAAAGAAGCGCAATAGAAGTAAGGGCGCGCTCACCACCAGAAAGCATTTCAAGAGCTTTGATTTTCTTTCGAGGTAGATTCACTTCGATATGTACGCCCACTTCGGCCTCCTCTTCTTCGTCTTCCTCATGAGACACTGACTCTCCAAGAGAAAGCAATTCTTCTGCACTCACGCGTTTCACCTTCTTTTCACGTAGCACCGACAAAGACGCCGTACCACCACCAAACATGAGCGCAAAAAATTCCTTGAACTGCCGATTAATCTTTTCTACACCTTCAGAGAAAAGAGTGTCGAGTTTTGACTCGAGATCCGCAATGAGAACGACGAGAGATTCTGCTGACTTTTCTAGGTCAACAAGCTCACGCGCAAGAAAATCATCACGCTCAGAAACCTCTTTGTACTCGCGCATAACCTCAGAAGCAGACAGTGCCCCCGAGTCTTCAATACGTACTTTTATCTTTTCAATATTTTTCCTGCGCTCTTCCTGAAATGATCTGTTTTCAGAGGCAATTTCACCCGCACCGAGCGCTACACCTGCTTCATTTACAGGCACATACGTTTCAAACGCATAGAGCTCTCTACCAACGAGAATCATTCCCTCCTCCACCTCCCTTTTAAAATCTTCCTTTTCAAGCCGTAATTTTTCTTCACGAACAGCAATGAGTGACATGGTTCCGCGAAGCTCATTTTGAGAAGCCATTATTCTAAAGAGGGCTTTTTCAGCATCACGCGAAGAGTCTTTTTCTTTTTCGATATCACTACGGAGACGTATATGTGCCTCATTAAGCGCGACCTCTTCTTCGGCAAGCTCCGTGAGTTTTTCCTCGATACTCTTTTTCTTTGTAGAAAGTTTTTCTATTTCACTATCAATTTCTTTTGTATTTGTTTCGAGCTCTTTTGACTGATGAGTTTCAACAAAACGAGAAAGGGCTTTTTGTATAGTCTTAAAAATAGCCTTAAGGCCCACAACATCAGACTCTTTGGCACTCGATTCTATAAGAGATTCAATATCACGCACCATTTCTTCAACGGTCGAAAAAGGAATTGTCTGAGCACTCTTTGTTTGAACGAGAGCCTCTTCACGCGCACGTATACGGAGAAGGCTGGTAACCTCACCTTCAATACGCCCAATGTCTCTACCGAGAGAATCTTTTGTCTGGCGAATGAGGGTAATCTTGTGCTCAAGGTCTACCACCTCTGCACTTTTTGCGTCGCTCTTTTTTGATGATTCGAGAATATGTCGTGCATTTTTTAATTCATGCTCCAAACGTTCAAGCTCACGTTGTGGCATATTCTTTTCAGAATTAATAACCTTTTCCGTGTGCTCGAGATACACGCGTTCTCGTGACAAGTATTCTGCATACCCCCGTTTGAGCTCTTCACGCAGAGCGATAGTCTTCTCAACCTTTTCAACTTGTTTTTTCAGAAACTTTATATGAGGCGCGATTTCTTTTCGGAGTGACTCAACTTGCGACATGTTTTCCTTTGTCTTCTCGAGTTTACGCTTACTCTCCTCTCTCTTGTATTGAAATATTTTGAGACCGAGAGCATCCTCTATCATTTCCCTGCGTTCACGCGCATTGGCATTCAAAATACGATCAGCCTCTCCTTGAGAAATAATATGATGTCCTGATGAACCAATACGCGCACCCGCGAGGAGTTCTATGATGTCTTTGAGACGTACCTGTGTTCCATTAATAAAATACTCTGACAGCGCATCTCGATGAATAATGCGCTCGAGAGAGACCTCGTCAAAATCAACGTTGAGAACACGTTTCGTGTTGTCGAAAACAAGCTTAACAGATGCTCGATTACCTCTCGCTGATGCTTCACCTCCATTGAAAATCAAATCTTCGGTTTTTTTCCCACGCATAGACTTGATCGACTGCTCGCCAAGCACAAAACGAAACGCCTCTGCGACATTTGATTTTCCAGATCCGTTAGGACCCACAATTGCAGAAATAGGTGCATTAAAAGTAAGCTCTGCTTTTTTTGCAAAAGATTTAAAGCCCGACAACTCAAGGGATTTCAAATACATAGATAAGAAAACGAGACTAAAACAGACCTCACCAATATACCATTTCAAAGCCTCACACAAAAGCCACACGAGTGTGTGGCTTTATGTACCGTCTTCTCATAAACAGTTTAGTTCCAAGACTTTGCCTCAAGAGCTTTTTGAGCCGCACTCTGTTCTGCTTCCTGTTTTGATTTTCCGCTACCTTCAGCAACGAGTTCCTTTCCGAGATAGACACCAACCGTAAAAAACTTGTCGTGATCGGGACCTGTTTCTTTGAGAGACTTATATGCCGGAGTAATGCTTACTTTTTCCTGTGCTTTTTCTTGAAACAAACTCTTTGCATCAACGAGATTTCCTTTGGCAATGAGCTTGTCAGCAAAAGACAAGAGATGCTTGTCGATAAAGGCTTTTGCAGCGTCATATCCTAGATCCATGTAGAGTGCTCCCACGACTGCCTCAAATGTATTAGCGAGAATGTACTGCCGTGCACGTCCAACGTCTTTCATCTCCCCTTTTGAGAGCAAGAGAAAGTCATTCATAAAAAGATTTGAAGCTATTTCTGACAAAGTAATAGCGTTTACGAGCGCAGAGCGATAGGTAGTGAGAACCCCCTCGTCTTCACCTTGATATTTTTTATACAAAAAATCAGTCACCACAAGTTCGAGGACCGCATCTCCCAAAAACTCGAGGCGCTCATTGTGCTCAAGCTTCAGAGTTTTGTTTTCGTTAATGTATGATCGGTGTGTGAATGCCTGTCTCAAAAAAGACTTCGTTTTAAATGTTACTCCTGCTTTTTTCTCGAACAGTGAAAAGTTGATGTCGGACATAGAATTAAGGATTAGGAATTAGGGGTTAGCTTTTAGACTTTGATTTTTTGGATGTGTCTTTCTTTGAAAGAATACCGACAGCCTTGGTAATAATAGGCAACATATCGTCATAGAAGTTCAAGTCAGCAAGATTCTCAACAGGAAACCATTCTGCTTTGTCCAAACCACCGCTTACAGCAAGTTTGAGTGGTTCGTACGCAGCTTCTGCCAAAAAGTAGGTTACCTGCTTACGCATCTTACCTTTCTCTGGGTGAGTTGCAACATATTCGTTCTGAGCGAGCTCTTCTTGTATAGAAATTTCAATACCGATTTCTTCTTGTACTCTGCGTTTGGTTCCAGAAACAACATCCTCGCCCTCCTCAAGTCCGCCCTTAGATAGTGTCCAATGACCAAATACATCATGTACGAGGGCAAAATAAAGTACTCCTTTTTCGCGTGCATAAATGACAGCACCTCCGAGTTTTACCACCGGCATTTTTTCAAAAGGAAGATTAAACTTATCGTCTTTACGTTTTGATACAGCGTCCTTTCCTGGCTCACCCATTTCTTTGTATACCGATCCGAGTACGCCGTTTACAAACTTTCCAGAGTTTTCACCTCCAAAGCTTTTTGCAAGCTCAATGGCTTCGTTTATAGCAACCTTTGCCGGCACTTCACCCTTATCTGCAAAGAGGAGCTCGTAGAGACCTATACGGAGAATATTTCGATCAACCACTGATATCTTATCGAGAGGCCAATCTGGAGCAGCTTTTGTAATAATCAAATCGAGTTCTGGACGCTTTTTGAGAACACTCTGTGCCAAATCTTCCATAAAGGAAATATCAGAAACACCTGGAGCAAATTCGAGAGCGTCTCTCTTTACGACAACAGGCACCTCAAGGTCAGAAAGACCCCTAAAGTCCCACTCAAAGAGTGTCTGGAGTACTACTGATCGTGCAAGGTGCCTGTTTGCCATAAATTATGATTTATTTAAAGAACCGTTACCTACCAACCGTCTTACTTATTTGCCTTGTGTATCCTTTGATTTTGCCTGGATGCGTTTGAGCTTTCTGTCTATCTTTTTCTGGAGGCTCTTTACTACACGTCCATTATACATGCCAGTCTCTTTTGACGCATGGTGCGAGAGACGAGCAATTCCTGATTCAGTATCACGCACAAGAGCAGGATTCTTTAATGCATGGTGCGATCGCCTGTTGGCTGTATGCGCACGGGTATGTCTCATTCGTATAACCATAGTAAAAACCATCATAACCTAAAGAGTCAAAAATGGCAACATATATCCCACAAAAATAAAAAAGGCCCCGTCTTTGACGGGGCCTGACACTTACCTTCGGGCTTTCTCTCGATTCTGTCGCCTGAGAAGCGAAGATCCTTTGATAACACCCTTCTTGAGATTTCTCACGTGTTTCTTGAAGGGATCCTTAGGCGGACGAGGAAAATTTTCACACACAAAACGAGGGAGTGACCCTTCTACCTGCTTGTACAAGATAAAATGAAAATCATTTCTCCTTGTATACACAGCATTTGCCACATGCTCAGGAACCTCATAGAGATTTTTCCTGACCCGAACATTACCTCGGTGCAGACATTCCATGTTGTAACGTTCTGCTGCCTCTACCGAATCGCCAGACAGTTCAGCAATCAAATTCGAACTGATTGCGTAGATATACCACGTCTCTTTCAGGGGGATTATTTTTTTAGTAGCCATAAAATGTACGCTCACCATGTACTCTACACCGTTTTTGCAGAAAAAATAAATCGAGCCTGTCTCCATACGGAGACAGGCTCTTGCCGCCGAGAAATCATCACTTTTTCTTAGTGGTTCTCTTTTTTTTCCTTGGCATAATTCCTTTCTATGGTTTACGGCCAGTCACAACAGCGACTGGCTCCTAAAAAGGACATTAACACGAAATATAATAATGTCAATATTCTGACAAAAAAAAAGAACATCTTGCCTAAGCAAGATGTTCGAGTGTGGAAACTCCGTCACCCTAACTAAATTTTTACTTGATTTTACCGGCCCGTTCTCCTTAGAAGTCTTGCTTCCTATAAAACGGGTTCTGGGTATTTAGAAGGCCGAAATGGGTTTGGGGCGTATTTTATTCGGTGAATGTTCCGATGGGTAATTTAATTTAGTAGCTACGAGCCCATTACTTATTCGAAACGATGTTTCGAGTTTTTCACGGGTGCACCGGCAAACAATTCTCCTTTCTTTTTGGGTCGGGTTTTGGTGAACTGATCATTTAGTCACATGACATGACTAAATGTTTACTATGTAATTATAGCACATCCAAAAATATTGTCAACAATCTCTACCTAGAAAATATCTCTATCTATAAAAAACCCTTATATTTCAAGGATTTTTAACAAGCGTCTTTAGAGATGAGTGTCCTTAATATAATCCTCTACAATAGCTCGCACCTGCTGTGCATTTTCTGTCTCCATGAGACGAACACGTAATTCTTTTGCCCTATCAAAACCATTCACATACGCCTTGTAGTGTTTCTTCATGATCGCAAAACTCTTTGTACCACCGAGGAGTTTCTCAAAAAGCTCTGTGTGGTTTGCCATGGTGAGCAATTTTTCTTTTACTGAAACAACTTTCTCACTAAACAACCACGGGGTACCAAAAATTGCTCGGCCAAGCATCACACCATCCGCACCACTCTCCTCTGCTTTGATACGTGCGTCAGCAATACTCAAAGCATCACCGTTTCCGATAATGAGCGTATCTTTTTTCATGGCGTCGCGAAGAGCAACAACCTCACGGACGTGTTCCCAACGTGCAGGCACGAGGGACATCTCTTTGCGTGTACGACAATGTATAGTGAGAGCAGCGATATCTTCAGAGAGGAGCTCGGGTATCCATGTGGCTATTTCATTTTTTGAATAACCAATACGCGTTTTGACTGAAATAGGGAGAGGTCGCCCAGCAATGATACTTCCCTCCCGTGCTGCACGAATAATCTCACGTGCCTTCTTTGGATTCTTTATCATGGCAGCACCCGCACCCTGCTTTTCGATACTACGATCAGGACATCCCATGTTGATATCAATACCATCGAAGCCAAGCTCTGCGACAAGACGAGATGCTTCCCGCATTTTTTCTGGATGTGAACCAAAGAGCTGAGCAACAATCGGTCGCTCGCCTTCTGTGTACATCAAATCTTTTTGAAGCACTGCCCTACCCGGAGATACGAGTCCGTCTGCGGAGACAAACTCAGTCCAGGTAACATCAGGCTTTCCATGCTCGGCAATAACACGCCTAAAAGCAGCATCGGTGACATCAGCCATCGGCGCCAAAACAAAAAAGGGCTTATTAAGTTTTTTCCAAAAAGAAGACATAGACACGTTAGACTAACACACACCGCAGGATGTTTCTATCGAATGGTTCCGTCTTTCATTCTATAGACCAGTTTTGAACCGTAGCGCATATCAATGTAATCGAGGGCCTTCATAAAGGTAGGTGTCGCGAAAGCAATATCTCTATCTTCTATCAAAGCTTCGATACGTACTTTTATACGCGACAAGTCATCTCGAGGATCAATAATAAGTGTGCCTCCTTCACTAAATACTATGTGAAGTTCTGAATCATTCTTGTATATCACTTTATGAACAGACAAACCGAGCGTTTTGAGCTCTTGAACAAAAAAGAGTGTTGTCTTGAAATCACTTGATTGCGTGATATAGAAACCTGCCTCGGGTGTAGTGGAACCTTGGGTATAAAAATGAACATACGAATCATCATCACGAGAAGACAAAGCAAAAGCAAAACCTGACTCATCAAGCCCGACACAGGTATCAACGTCAGCACACCAGAGAGCATGAGGCGTACGAGGTACACCAGAAATAACGAGTGCTCCGAGGCCAGAACGTTTTATTGAAACATCACGCACTTCGGGAAATGCCTCTGCAATTCCCTCTCGCAATGCCGAACCAGCATACAAAAAAGAGTTCTTACCAGAAAAAAACCATGCTCTATTTTTTGCGAGCTGTTCATACGCATACGATTGAATCTTTTCGTGAGAATCAAACACTGAAGACACCGTCACTGTACGAATCGTCATACTCGGCAAAAAAGAAAGGAAAGAAATACCTGAGATTCCCGCGCTCACGAGTACAAAAACCAAAAGCGAAACCAGAACACGTTTCTTGTTTCTGCGTGCTTTTATTTTTTGCTGACCATGCACTCGTACGTGGGAGCGAGCCATAGGCGTTTAGTCTTTCTTTATCACATCACCACCAAAGAAGGGACGCAAAACAGGAGGAATAACGACTGATCCATCTGCCTGCTGATTATTTTCGACGAGAGAAACGAGAATACGTGGAGTTGGAATAGCGGTGCAGTTGAGAGAGTGCGCATAGCGAAGTTTACCCTCTGCATCTTTGTAGCGGATGTTAAAACGACGAGTCTGAAAATCGTGGAAATAGGATGCTGAAGAAATTTCTCGATAACGACCCTCTTTAGGGACCCAAAGTTCAATATCGTATTTCTTGACCTGACCCAATCCCAAATCACCACCGCAGTTTATAACGGTGTGATACGGAATACCGAGAGACTCGATAAACTCTTCGGTGTTTTTGTTGAGCTCATCATGGAGACGTACCGATGTCTCATGACTCGCTTCACACAAAATGACTTGTTCGAGTTTATAAAACTCATGAACACGAATGAGGCCTTTGACGTCTTTGCTGTGGCTTCCCGCCTCACGTCTAAAACACGGAGAAAAACCTAAATACTTTATAGGGAATTTTTTTGCATCGAGAGTTTCTTCGGAATGGAGAGCCATGAGAGGAACCTCGGCAGTACCAGCGAGCACATCACCGTCCTGAGTAGTATAAAAATCCTCAACATCACCCGGAAGATGCGCTGTGCCGTAGAGATTTTGCTTACGAACAATCACAGGAGGGATAACAGGCACAAATCCACGCGCTGAGAAAAATTGCATTGCATAGCTCCAAATAGCAAAAGAAAGTTGTGCGCCCGCACCTGTCAAAAAATATCCACGAAAACCGTGCACCTTTGCGCCACGCTCAAAATCAACCATACCGAGATTTTGCATGATTTCGAGATGATCTTTTGGTTCAAAAGAAAAAGCGGTTTTATCTCCCCATGTTTTGACTTCGAGATTCTCGGCGTCACTCGCACCGTCGGGAACAGACATATCAGGAATATTAGGAACCTGAAGCATGAGCGTCTGCCATTCTTTCATGACGGTTTTCAACTCTTCCTCTTCTTTCTGAAGCTCAGCTTTGAGAACTCTCATTGTGTCCAAAATCTCACCCTTATTAGGAGAGGTGGCTATGGTTTCGCTCACTTTGTTTTGTTCAGCTCTCTTTTTCTCAATCGAGGTGAGCAACTCTTTGCGTTTATCATCAACACCAATGAGTACATTTACGTCAAAAACGACGTGCTTCTTTTTTGCACCGAGGGCAATAATGTCTTTGTTGTCTCGAATAAATTTAATATCAAGCATACATATATAGATTACATGAAAAGCAAACCTTTCTGCGACCAAATGATTAGACTAATACACATGATACAATGACTTTGACATGAATTCCATACGAGAAATCGGACAGCACGATTTTCCGGAACGACTGAAAGAAATACCTGAACCGCCCAAAAAAATATATATACGAGGAACTCTACCCTCGCAGGAGCATCGTTTTCTCACTATTGTCGGGTCGAGGTCATACACTCCGTATGGCAAAAACGTTTGCCAAACACTCATACGCGGACTGCGTGGGTTCCCTGTTGTTATCGTCTCGGGACTCGCCTTTGGTATAGACTCAATAGCGCATGAAGAAGCTCTCGCACAAAACATACCTACCGTTGCAGTTCCTGGATCAGGACTTGATGACAGTGTTCTCTATCCTCGAAATCACAGGCAACTCGCGAGGCGCATTATCGAATCCGGTGGATGTCTCATCTCTGAATTTGAACCGACATTCAAAGCGACACCGTGGAGCTTTCCTCAACGTAACAGAATCATGGCAGGACTTTCACACGCAGTACTCGTCATCGAAGCAGAAATAAAATCAGGAACACTTATAACGTCAAAATATGCAACGGATTTCAATCGCGATGTATATGCGGTACCTGGTTCTATTTTTTCTTCAAACTCGGCAGGCCCTCACATGCTCATACGTCTCGGCGCAACTCCTATCACTAGTCCCGACGACCTCATACAAGCACTCGGTTTTGATGCACAAGAAAAAAATAGTTACCTCGACTTACAAACCTTCTCAGAAGCAGAGAGAATGGTGATCGAGGCGCTCGAATTACCCCTGGCACGAGAAGAACTCTCTCTTAAAACCTCGCTTGAACCAAGCGAGCTCGCGTCAACTATTTCTCTTCTCGAAATAAAGGGAATTGTTTATGAATCCTTAGGAAAAATCTACAGAGCCTGAGATATTGACTATATTAAATAAGAGTTGTATTGTATGTGAAGTATGCACACTCACATCCTCGCCTTCATGGAACCCAAGCTGTTCCTCGTTTGCGGACTTATCATCCTGTTAATTTTCGTTATCGGATACATCTCAATCAGCCAAAGAGACGCATTCTATTATTTACCAGAATTCCGTTGTGTACTCTTAGATGAAAAGACTGTACTCTACGTTCTCTATGATCCTACTAGGTCACTATCGAAAGATAAACCTAAGGAAATAGAAAACCTGGTGAACAAACTCAAACGTACAGGATCAAGACCTATATCAAAAGAAGAACTGGACAAAGCACTTGCAATTGATCCAAGCCTTCTTAATCCGTTCACCTCAGTTGTGGTAATCGTCGATAACAAACCAGCAGTTATCGAGTACCAGAAAAAAGAGCGCGAACTCTTAGGCTTTGCCGTCATCAAAAAGCCTGCGTAATTCAAAAGACCGAGATACAAAATCTCGGTCTTTTTTATTACAAAAAATAGTCCACAGTTTGCAAAGAAAAAACCTTTCGTGTAATACTCACTACAACACTATGTCAAAACTACTCATCGTTGAGTCACCAGCAAAAGCAAAAACAATCGGCAAATACCTCGGTGGCGAATACACTGTCGTCGCATCCATAGGACATGTGCGTGACCTACCAAAGTCAAACAAAAAAGCAATTGATATAGAGGCGGGTTTTGTTCCCCACTACGAAGTGTCCGCAGGAAAAGAAAAGGTACTCGCCGAAATTATGTCGCTAGCAAAAAAGGCGGACGAAGTACTCCTCGCAACCGACCCCGACCGAGAAGGAGAAGCAATCGCATGGCATATTGCTGAGGCGTGTGGTTTCAAAGGAAAAAACGTAAAACGCGTTGCGTTCCACGAAATCACCAAGGACGCCATTATTGAAGCGCTCAAACATCCTCGCGCTATCGATGAAAACCTCAAGGAAGCACAGGAAGCCCGCCGTGTGCTCGACAGGCTCGTAGGTTATGACCTTTCGGGGATTATATGGAAAAAAGTACGCTACGGCCTCTCAGCAGGTCGTGTGCAGTCCCCTGCTCTACGTATCATCATGGAACGCGAGCGTGAAATCAGAGCATTCAAACCAGAAACATTTTGGCGTATTACTGCGGATACCAAAACACAGAAAAAAGATTCTCTTCCTCTCGAATGTTCGGTTGAGCCTCGTGATAAAAAACAAGTAGACGACATTGTTCTACGTGGAAAGGCAGAGCCGTGGATAATCACTAGCGTTGAAGAAAGCGAAACAAAGAGATCTCCTCGCGCTCCCTTTACCACATCCACACTACAACAAACAGCGAGCTCTCGCCTCGGCTTCTCACCTTCACGAACTATGCAGGTTGCACAGCGTCTCTATGAAGCGGGTCTCATTACCTACATGCGTACAGACTCCACAAACCTCAGCGCACAAGCAGTAACGAGCATCGCGAGTGTAATTACAAAAAAATACGGAAAAGAACTCGTAGCGCTTCAGACATACGCAACCAAATCAAAGAACGCGCAGGAAGCACACGAAGCGATTCGTCCAACACACGCAGAAGTAGAAAAAGCAGGAGCAAATCCTGAACAACAAAAACTCTACGCTCTCATCTGGGCGCGCACTATCTCTTCTCAGATGGCTGATGCAAAAATACTCCGAACAAAAATAACCGCTTCAACAGAAAAAGAGACAATTCCATCATTTCAAGCAAATGGTTCACGCATGCTCTCTTTAGGATGGCTCTCTGCTGATATATTGTCCCGTGGAGAAGAAGTAGAACTTCCAAAAGTAACAAAGGGAGAAAAACTGCATGTGCTTGATGTACGTACCGAAGAAAAACAAACCGAACCACCACCACGCTATACCGAAGCCGGCCTCGTAAAAGAACTCGAAACTCGAGGTATCGGACGACCTTCAACCTACGCTTCTATTATTCGCACTATTGAAACACGCGGGTATGTAGAAAAAGAAGGACGCTCACTCAAACCAACAGATACGGGTGATGTGGTTTCTTCATTCCTCGAAGACAACTTCAAAGACTACATCAGCGACACCTTTACCGCTGAAATGGAAGACAAGCTCGACGCTATCGCAGAAGGAAAGCGAACATACGAAAAAACACTTTCAGAATTTTATAAACCCTTCCTCAAAGAGGTAAAACTCAAAGACAAGCTCGACAAGGCAACAACTCTCGGAGATGCTCCCGCACACATGACGTGTCCAAAGTGTGGAAGTTCTATGGTTATCAAACTGGGACGTGCTGGAAAATTCCTCTCCTGCTCTCGTTATCCTGATTGTGACGGAGCGCTTATGCTCGATGGGAGCGAAGTTCCTAAAGACCGAGTTGTTGGAAATCACCCAGAAACAGGTCTGCCGATCACGGTAAAGACGGGGCGCTATGGTCCGTACGTACAAATGGGAGAAACCGTCAAAGCCCCTCCAAAACGAAAGAAGAAAAAGACAGAAGGAGTAGAACCAACAGAAGAAATTCAGCCACAAAAAGCAAAAATGGCGTCTATTCCAAAAGAGATAGATCCTGCGGGGATAACACTAGAACAGTCTGTACACCTCCTCACGCTCCCCCGCACCCTCGGAACGCATCCTGACACGGGAAAGACCATTACTGCGAACATAGGAAGATTTGGCCCGTATGTTGTACACGATAAAGATTTCAGATCAGTAAAAAAACCAGACGACGTATATACAATCGAACTCAACCGAGCACTCGAAATAATCAAAGAGCCAAAAAAACCGAGAGGCTTCACCAAAAAGAAAAAAGCCGAATAACATAAAACCACCCTCTCGGGTGGTTTTATGTTTAAACAGTGAAGTTTTTGAGGGAATAGAGTTCACCATCATCCTCGTCAGCCTTTTGTTCTTCTTTTGGACGATCATCCAGTGGAGTAGCGCTCTCGTTTATAGCACTGACTTCCGCCATGGCTTTTGCGCTGTCTTTTTCTGCTTTTGAAACAGACGTAGAGGTAATAATACCAAGCAAGTTTTTCAAATCATCATCTGAAAAGAAACTAATGGTTATTTTTCCTCCCTGCTGTTTGTGCTCGATTGCAACTCTCGTACCAAGAGATTGAGACACCTTGTTTTCAAGCTCAACTATTTCGGGATCAAATTTGCGCTCTACCTTTCGTACTTTCTCAACCGCAATCCTACGGGCAATACCTTCGGTCTCACGAACGGTAAGTTTCTTGAAAACAATTTCTTTAAACAACGTTGATTGTTCATCTGGCCTATCACACAACATCATTAGGGGACGAGCATGACCCTCAGTAATTTTTCCTTCAGACAAGGCTTGGAGAATATACTCGGGCAATCCCAAGAGACGCAAACTATTTGAAACGTATTCCCTACTCTTTCCTATTTTGAGTGCGACCTGAGCATGCTTCATGTCAAACTCAGTAACCAATCGATCAAATGAACGTGCACGATCAACAGGATTGAGATCCTCACGTTGTAGGTTCTCTATAATAGCGAGCTCGAGCTTGAGACGTGCGTCCTGAGCATCACTTCTGATAATTGCAGGCACCGTGAGAAGTCCAGCGAGACGTGATGCCCGAAGCCTGCGTTCCCCAGAGATAAGTTCGTACTCGACAACCAGACCGCCGTCTTCTTTTTGTGTTTCCTGACGAGTGACCACAAGCGGTTGAAGCACGCCGTACATACGAATAGACTCAGAAAGATCTTTGAGTGCAGCAGGATCAAAATCCCTCCTAGGCTGATACGGGTTTGGGTGTATTTTTTCTGTTTCTATCCAAAAAACTGAATCTCCTACAATGTTAGACATATGAATATATGATGAGTGTCTCTCTATTTTACCATGTAGTACTATTACCGCAAAAATTGAGAAAAGTTGTTTTTTAGTGTAAGTTACATACACGGTGGGTAGAGGATAAAAAAGCCGGAGTGGTGGAATGGTAGACACGCGCGACTCAAAATCGCGTATCGCAAGATGTGAGAGTTCAAGTCTCTCCTCCGGCACCAAGAAAAGACGCTTTCGCGTCTTTTTGCGTGCCGGAGAGCAAAGTCTGGGAGACTTTGCGTGAGAGACTTGAAGGGCGCAGGCACAGTGCGAGTTTCGAGCACTGCCGAGCCGGGGTCGAAAGCGTTTTGAGCGACGGCGAAAAACGACTTGTGACCAAGTCACTCTTGAGACTTTGCGTGAGAGAGCCAAACTACATATTGCAATTGTGCAAATATGTGGTACGTTGCATGTGGACCAACAAAGGAGGACGTATGTCATGGTTAAACAAGATCAGAGAGCTCTTTTCTAAAAGAGAGCCCCAACAGCAACCCGTCACTACGCCTCTAAAAAAAGTTCAGTGGTATAAAGCAAAGGTAAACCGCGTCGACCGAAAGGGTGATATTGGTTACGCCTTTGTCTACTGCCCTGAACTAAAAAAACCCGTAACTTTTTCCTTTCCAAATACGCGTAATGGTTCACAAAAACCATCATGCGCTTGGAAACAGGAACAACCCCCACAAACTGGTGATTGGGTACTGATCAAAGACATTGTGTCTAGCTCTCGAGGACACAATGCATTGACAGTACGACCTGAAAAAAGCACGGTGCGTAAGTGATGGCTTCAAGCCCGTACAACTCAATCCATAGTTGTACGGGCTTTCTCCTTCTGGTAACGTGTGCACATGAGCCTCAAACCCAAAGTCATTGCGATTGTAGGACCAACAGCCACAGGGAAAAGCGACCTCGCAGTATACATCGCACAAAAAATACAAGGAGAAATTATCTCTGCTGATTCTCGTCAGGTATACAGAGGACTTGATATTGGATCAGGCAAAATAACCGCGGACGAAATGCGAGGTATCCCCCACCACCTGCTCGACATTTTTTCTCCAAAAAAAGTGTACTCTGTAGAACATTTCAAAAATGATGCGAGCAAAGCAGTCACGACCATTCTAAAAAATAAAAAAGTACCGATTATTGCAGGAGGAACGGGTTTCTACATCGACGCACTCATATCAGGCGAAGAATTTCCTGCAGTTCCACCAAACAAAAAACTTCGAGCTCAACTTGAAAAAATGTCGACGGAAACACTCGTAAAAAAAATAAAACTCCTCGATGTACGAAGAGCATCCAAACTCGATCTTCAGAACAGAGTACGCATTATCCGAGCAATTGAAATAGCCACGGCTCTTGGGTATGTGCCCCGCGTAAAGAAAAACAAACGCTACGACACTCTTTTTATTGGTCTTACTCTCGATCCACACATACTCCGTGAAAAAATACACACACGACTTTTGAAAAGAAACGAGAGCAATGCTATGGAAAAAGAAGTTGCCCAACTCCACAAACAAGGAGTTTCGTGGAAGAGGCTCTACTCCTTTGGTCTTGAATACCGCTACGTATCTCTCTACCTACAAAAAAAGATGAACAAAGAGGAAATGCTCGCACGACTTGAACAAGAAATTGTTCACTACGCAAAACGACAAATGCAGTGGTTCAGGAGAAACAAAAACATTCTCTGGTTTGCACCAGGAGAAAACAAAGCCATACGAGAAGCAGTAGAAAAATTTCTCAAAAACTGATAGAGTAACCTGCGACTACACGGGTAGCTTAGAAGGGCCTATAGTTTCAATAGTAAAACATCGCACTCCAAACGCGAGGTTCCAGGTGCAAGTCCTGGTGGGCCCGCACAAACAAAGAAAAAAGATACAAGATGACGGTTCTCAATTACACCCCTCCACACTTCTCGAGACACACAAACATAATAAAAAATCCTCTGAGAGATAAAAATTTTATGGATGGTGTTAAATTCAACTTTCCGACCTACAAAATAAAAAGATTCCGCCATCAGAAATAAAAAACTAAAAAATAAGTATCAATAAAAAAATTTCATACGCATAACTTCATTGCACTCTCACACATAACGTATACACTTAAACAAAGTCGTTTATTCAAAAAAATTAATTTCTTTCATCACATGGTTCGCAAGATAAAAAAATCACCCAAGAAAATAAAGAAAGCAAAGAAGAGCACGAAGAAAAAAACTTCGAAGCAATCTCGCCGACGATAGGCTCAAACAAAAATCCGCCATTAGGCGGATTTTTGTTTTTTATTTCTTTGCTTCCTTGAAAACAATACGCTTTCTCAATGTCTTTGAGTATTTCTTGAGCTCAAGTTTGCGCTCAACCTTTCGCTTGTTTTTGCGAGTATAGTATACCTCTCCCGTCTCTTTATTCTTTATGATAACCAAATTATCTTGCGACATACGTGTTTTTTAAATGTCTTGAGATAGTAGCACAATCTATAAAATAAGCAATATACACGGCCTTTTAAGAGTACACCCGTGGAATAAAAGGGTTTATTCGGGTCACTATCTCATAGTTAATGGTATCTGCTTTAGTAGCCACGTCATGTGCAGACACGGACGCCTTGCCAGCTTCTCCAATGAGTACAACCTCACTACCTTGTCTCACTCCCTTATTACCAGTTACATCCACAACTATCATATCCATAGACACACGACCAAACACCTTTGTTTTTTTACCTTTGACGAGCACCTCACCAACACTAGAAAGATTTCTCGGATAACCATGCCAATACCCCACCGGAACAACAGCCAAAAGTGAATTACGTTTTGTTTTTTGTGTCAGATCATAACCCACAGGTTCCCCTCGAGGAACATTTTTTACTTCAGAAACAACAGCCTTCCACGATAGAGCGGGCATCAAGCGCACACCTCTAGCTCGAACTTTTGTTTCCAGTGATGGCCACAATCCATAGAGAGCGATACCAAAACGAACCATATCAAAATGCATATGTTTATAGAGCATAGAAGCAGCCGAAGCGCTCGCATGAGCAAGGGGGGCGTAACCCCGACTTTTAAAATCAGATGTCCAGGAAGAAAAGAGGCTGATCTGAGTCTGAGTGTGTTTTTTGTAGCGTGGGGTTTCAGCCGCAGCGAGGTGTGTATAGACACCCTCAATCATGAGGTGGGGAGATTTCTTGAGAACAGAGAAAACAAAATCACGGTCTGCTTCTTGAAAACCTTGTCGGTGCAGACCTGTGTCTATTTTGATATGAACCTTGAGAAAGAGAGATAGAATACTCGCATCATTCAGGGATTCACGATTTGAAATCGTGAGCGAAATACCGAGGAGAGACGCTTGATTAAAATAATGCACCGGTGTGTACCCCAACACCAAAATGGGTTGTGCAATACCTCCCTCACGGAGCTCGAGCGCCTCCTCAAAAGAATCGACTGCAAAAAAATCTGTACCAGCATCACGAAAAACACGTGCGCACGGAACCATGCCATGCCCATACGCATTTGATTTTACTACGGACATTTTCAACACCTGCGTTGCAAGGTTGCGCGAAAGCACGCCAAAGTTATGTTTAAGCGCTTCTGTATCTATTTCTACCCACGTACGTGCTTTTTCTGGTTTCATACAATTACCATCGTCCGGATGAGCCTCCTCCGCCTGATCCTCCACCTCCAAATCCACCGAAACCTCCTCCCATACCTCCCTTGCCTCCACCCGTCCACCACGGCGCGTGAAGTCCCGAAGCGAGCGCCTTGCTATACGAACGAGAGACTATATAGTCAAAAAATAATCCGAGAGGAATGAGCACAACGAGAGATGCGATACCGATATAGAAAAAACCAAAAACAACAGAGAGAATAATTCCCGCAACCCCTCCGATCACACCTCCCGCCCACCATGATTTCGAACGACCGAGTATACTACCGAGCCATGTCGGTAGTATGAAAAAAAGAAAAAAGAAAAACTCCAGCGGAAAACCTCGAGACTCCTTTTGTTCCGTAACCTGATACTCACCACGAGTTGCGGACATGAGAGCATCAACAGTGCGTGCTATACCTCCCGCATAGTCACCGCTCTGAAAATCCGGAGTGGTAATAGTCCTCATAATCTGAGACGTAAGAGCATCCGGCAGAGCACCCTCGAGACCATATCCAACTTCGATTCTCATCTGACGCTCCGTCGGAACAATGAGGAAAAGAACGCCGTTATCGTATTTTTCTTTTCCTATTTTCCATTCCTCAAAAAGTTTTACTGCATACGTCTCGACAGTTTCATCTCCGAGACTCTCTATGGTGACAACGGTGATTTCGTTTCCTGTTTCCTTTTCAAAGGCACTGAGCGTTACCTCGAGAGATGACCTCTCTTCTGCTTGTAGTAACCCACTGAAATCATTAACAAACCCTGTAGGAGTACCGGGGCTTGTATATGCGTACACAAAGAGAGGTGCGCACCATATCGCTACAAAAGAGAGTAACCACTTCATAGTGAACGTTTGTTAGAATGAAACCTTTGGAGCCTCTTCTGATCCTTCTGCGCTTTCAAAGTATTCGCGCTCACCAAAACCAAATAGTTTTGCCACAATCACTCCAGGAACACGTTTTGTAAGCACGTTGTACTGTCTTACAAAGTCGTTAAAGCGACCACGCTCAACACTCACACGATTTTCTGTTCCTTCTATTTGCACCATGAGTGTCTGTACGGCATCTGATGATTTCAGTTGTGGATAGTTTTCAGTAATGACAAGCAAACGTCCGAGAGCACTTTCCACTTGTCCTGCAGCTTGTGCTTTTTCATTAACAGTCATTGCTCCTGAGTAGCGAGTTCGGGCTTCTGCAATCGCTGTGAAAATCTCAACCTCCTGAGCCATCACACCCTTTACAGACTCAACGAGATTTGGAATGAGATCAAAGCGTCTTTGATACTGAGTTTCAACTTGCGCCCACTGACCATCAACTGACTCGTTCAAAGAAACGAGCGTGTTATATGAACTCATACCCCAAAGTACCAACACCACTACAATTCCGATTATTACAATCCATTTTTTCATATATTTTTTTTAAAAATTAAACTACTACCTTAAAGATATACCCCACACATTACTGCTTCTCTCTCTACTTTACAACTAAAAAGACTACGCCGACGTTACACCGTCAAAATGCTCGTCATCTGACTCTGCCTGAGCTTTTGTTTCGTGTATGGTGCCGTCTTTGTGATGAGGTGGCATATACAAGCTATACAGTTTCATTGAATCCTTTCCTGTATTCACAATGTTGTGCTTTGTACCAATTGGTACGACGATAGCACTGCCGTCTTCGATAGGATGAGGAACATCATCAAGTACTACCATGCCTGTACCCTGCTCGATACGCAAAAACTGATCAACATCATGTATCTCCTCCCCAATCTCTTCGCCCGGCAAAAGCGACATGAGCACGAGCTGGCTCTGCGTTGTGGTATAGAGCACCTTTCTAAAGTGAGAATTCTCGAGCGTGCTCTTTTCTATATTTGATATATATCCTTTCATATGTTTTTTAAGATTATGATAAAAAAATAATCTACGTTACACTTCATAGTATCATGAAAACAAAGTACATTTTGACCCTTGCGGGAGCACTTCTTATTCCTCAAATCATAGGTCTCCTTGGCTCTCTCTTTACAAGCGCTACCATACCCACATGGTATGCAACGCTTACTAGACCAGAACTCGCTCCGCCAAATTGGGTGTTTGGTCCTGTATGGACAGTGCTTTTTATTCTCATGGGCATCGCCTCTTTTCTCATTTTCCAAAAAGGGTATGAAAGACGAGACGTGCGCATCGCTCTCTCTTTTTATGGTGCTCAGCTCATACTCAATCTACTCTGGTCCCTTCTCTTTTTTGGAGCACGCAATCCAGGATTAGCATTTGCAGAAATAGTAGTACTCTGGCTCGTGCTCTTTTTGACCATAAGAAAGTTTTGGCCGCTCTCAAAAACATCAGCATATCTCCTCGTGCCCTACATTCTCTGGGTAAGCTTTGCGGGATATTTGAATTACAGTATTTGGATACTCAATTAAAACCTCGTGCGCCTTTGGTGTAGCATCTCATAGATAAAGTGCTACTATACATTCATGGAAACACACCTTATTGAGACCGCAGGAAACTGGTTTCTCCCTGTCATCGCAGGCGCAGCAATCGCTGACAGTCTCAATCCGTGTGCTTTTTCTATACTCTTTTTGTCTATCGCCTTTCTCATGTCTCTCGGCAAAGACAGAAAATTCATTCTCACCGCAGGAGGTCTCTATATTTTTGGAATCGCGCTCGTCTACACCCTTATCGGTGTAGGTATACTCAAAGTACTTTCTTTCTTTTCTATACCAAATGTTATTGGAGTTGTTGGGGCGTGGATACTTGTTGCATACAGCACAATCGGAATCATTAATGAATTTTTCCCAAATTTTCCCATCAAGCTCAAGATTCCCGCAAAAAGTCATGAAACTCTCGGAAAAACCCTACACAAAGCCACCATCCCGACAGCATTCGTCCTCGGTATTCTCGTAGGACTTTTTGAATTCCCGTGCACTGGAGGACCATACCTCTTTGTACTATCACTTCTCCATGATCAAACAACATTTTGGACAGGGTTCGCCTATCTCGTGATATACAATATTATTTTTGTTTTACCCCTCATTGTCATACTACTCATCTCAACAAACAAAACAGTTCTCACAAAGGTAGACGCTCTACGTCGTCTCGAAACCAAAAAATCACGCGTATTCCTCAATATCGCACTACTTGCAGTAGGTTTGTTCTTACTAGTAGTATAAGACCATGATCAACAAAAACATCATGAGCATTGAGGAGCTCACAAAAAAAGTTGAACAAGCAAAAAAAAGCGGTGTTGACCTCTCAACCGAAGAAGATTTGGCGATTGCCGTCATGAATCTCATCAGTCTCGAAGAGCACTTTTTCTTTACTGGTGCAAAAACAGACAAAACAGAATACTACGATCTCGTACACGAAATCAGAGAAATGCGAAAAACTCTCCTTGCGCGCATGATACCTAAAACTGAGGGTGAAAGCTGGTGCATTTCAAAACACCTCCTCTCTACAACAATGCGACTCATGGAGGTGGGTACCAAGCTTCAGTCAGATGGAAAGAAAAAAGATTCACAGGAAATGTTTGCTTTTGCCTATAAAACATTCAATCTCTTTTTCGCGCTGAGGCTAAAAATTGTGAGCGGTCCTGATGTGATCAAAACCATGGAGAGTGAAAAACCTATGACCTATGACGACATTATGAAAAATCTTGTGAATTGCTGTAAAGAATAACCTATGAAAAAAATAATTTCTTATACCCTCCTCATCGCTCTTATACTCGGAGGTCTTTACCTCACCTCAAAGAAACAAGCAGGAAAAGCTCCAGCAGAAAACATTGTTGCTTTTGCACAATGCCTCGCATCAAAAAACATGACGATGTATGGAGCCTCATGGTGCTCACACTGCCAAAATGAAAAATCACATTTCGGTGATGCTTTCAAGCATGTTCCCTACGTTGAATGTCCGGAAAATCAACAAATCTGTCTCGAAAAAGGAATTGAGGGTTACCCTACATGGATAGATGCCCAAGGAAATAAATTTGCAGGAGAACAAGGTCTCGAAGGTCTCGCAGAAATAACAGGATGTGAGTTGGGAGAATAAGAAATAAAAAATCTAGACTTGTTTCCCTGTCTCAGGTAGTATCTCCCCAGAAAGCAAAATCAAACCAAGGAGATGCACATGGCTAAACATGCCGAAATTAAAAAATTAGTCGACAAAGACCTCAAAGGATTCAGGATTATCGAGATGACCGAAGTGTATCGTGTTGATGATGATGGACGGAAATCAGAATCAATTGGAGTCTTCAAGAATCCAGATGTCGCGCAGGCGTTTGCAGGAGTTCAGACAGGTGCAGACTGGCACCACACAAAAAAGATACTAGTTCTCACTGATGGAACTGTGGGGTACAACATCACAGAAGTAGAACCCGTAACCATCTTCAGTGATGAATCTGAACTCGTAAAGGTAAAGGAAAAAGCCCTTGCAAAACTGTCTCCTGCAGAACGCAGGATTTTGAAACTATAGTGTCTGAACCCTACCTCGAAAAGTGGTAGGGTTTTTAGTTTGAGAAAAGTATTTGACTTTGTAAAACGGTAACGCTACTATGGCGACAGCAAGCGTTCTTTCCAAGAAAAGCTAAAGCTGATTCCCTAACAGGGAACAGGACAAACCGCGCGAAAGTGTGGGGTTGTAGGACCTCGTATACAGGTACCAAGCTGAAAAGTCTCCGAACGGGGAGACCTACCTTCACAAGGACCCAGAGGTTTCCTGAGTAGCAAAGCAATGTGTACACATTGCTTTGTGAATCCGCGAAGAAAATAATCAAGACCAGTAACGGTACAAAAATTCCTTCGTAATCCTAAATGTTAGGAACCTTGCACCGAATGCCAACGACTAACCCTCGTTGGCATTTTTTATTGTATTGGAAATTAATTACGCAAACCTTTACAAGCGACGGTCAAAAAAATAGTCCTTGACTTAAGATTAAAATAAACTAGTATCTCATTTGGGTAAGTAACAACGGTTTGTCATGGTGGCGACACCTCGGCCAAAAACTGGACGAGTAGTCGGGTTCGATGCCCGAAACTGGACCAATAAGAGAAAAGTAGTGTGTAGAAATAAGTGGGAGCCGTTGAGGCTTTTTCGCTAGAAAAAGAAGAGGCGAAAAGTGAAATACCACTCTCTGCTGATTGAATTGAGGTTTGTTACCTAAAGCCTGTCACCATGCGTGACAGGCTTTTTTGATACAACGCGGAGGGTGAGAGATTCGAACTCTCGGTGCCGTTTCCGACACACAGTCTTTCCAGGACTGCCCATTCGACCGCTCTGGCAACCCTCCGCGTTAAATCAAAATCTAGGACGTCACAGATATTCGCCAGCTGGCGAATTCCGCGACCCTGCCTCCCCGCCCAAGGCAGGTCCGTCCTTGCGAAATATCCCCCGGACATTTCTCACCCGTTCAACCGCTCCGGTAACTCTCCAAATTTATATTGATTTGAAAACAAACAAAGACAACAGAGCGAACACAACTGCCAAATAGAGTATATATTGTGCCGCTACGAGAAACCACCCAATACCAAAAACTATGTAGAACAAAAGAAAGATGACACCAAAACACTGGAGTACCATTTTTGTTTTACCCATAATCTTTGCAGGCACTACCCTACCACGATAACGAAAATACGCTGAGGAAACGAGAAAGAGCTCAATCAAGACAATAGCGAGTGCTAAATAAAAACTCAAATACTGAGAAACGATAATCACAGACACGGTACCAATGAGAAGCTTGTCTGCAACGGGATCATAAAATGTGCCCCAACTGGTAATCTTGTGTTTTGTTCGCGCGAGAGCCCCATCGAGAGCATCAGAAAAAGCAGAAAACAAAAAGAGTATTGTTCCCGCGAGGAAATAGTCCGACAAGAGCAAATAACCAATGACAGGAATAGTTATAAGCCGAAAACCTGTTATGCGGTTAGGCGTGAGCCATGCGGGAAGGATTTTTAAAAAAGTTTTTTCAAAAAACCTGTCGATAGGAGTAGGTCGCGTAAGATACGTTACCTTTGCTTCAGGAACATCGAGGAAACGATCGAGAAACGTGAGAATAGGATTGTGTTTTTCCATAGACAATAATCATCCCTAGATGATTAGTATAGCATAATAAAACCCCATTCATGGAATGGGGTTTTGATGTCATGGAACTATCATTTTCTCTTCCAGACGCCGAAACAGAAAAGACATGATAGCGAGACCTGTAAAAGCAGCAGTGAAGGTGTTAAAAAGTAATATAAGCACAGGAGCTTCTCTGCCCATATACAAACCCCATCCCGTTAAAGCAAAGTACCCGATATCAATTGTTAAGGTTTCATAAAAAAATCTTCTCCGTTCGAGATTTTGTATTGACGTCTTATTAAGATCGTCAGCATTCCAAGTCCAAAAAAACAACAAAAACCCAAGAGTGCTAAGAAAAGCAAGACAAAGTACTACGATAGGTAATACTGACGTAACCACGAACATGAGAATATTGATAACAATGTTCATAGGAGAATAGGAGGAATTTCTAAAAAAACTATACCCCACAAAAACAAAAAAGACAATAGGTGCAAAACCTACTGTCTTTTTTGATACCTATCCTATATTCCTAGTAACCCATACCTCCCATGTCGCCCTGACCCCCGTGAGCCTTTTCTTCCTTTGGTTCATCCGCAATCGCCACCTCTGTGGTGAGCAAAATAGCTGCTGCAGACGAAGCATTTTGAATTCCACTACGAGTAACCTTTACGGGATCAATGATACCTGCAGAAATCATGTCAGGGACCATCACATCTGAGAGTGCGTCATACCCCATTGCACCTTTGTCTTTCTTTATGACGTCGATAATAACCGAAGCATCATCTTTGCCAGCATTGAGAACAATTTGCCTCAGAGGCGCCTCGAGTGCTTTGAGCACAATTTGAATACCTATTTCAACATCCTTTGCATTTACCTCTTTTGTTTTTGCTTTCTCACTCTTGAGTCGCTCCAACACTTTGACCCCTGCTTTGATGAGTGCCACTCCTCCACCAGCAACAATTCCCTCTTCCTTTGCAGCTTTGGTCGCATTCACCGCATCTTCAATTTTGAGCTTCAAATACTTCATCTCTGTCTCAGTTGCTGCTCCTACTCGAATCACCGCAACTCCTCCTGAGAGTTTTGCTATACGCTCATCAATTTTTGTTACATCGTACTTTGATGTCGTGCTCTCCTTTTGTTTTTTGAGCTGACTGATACGCGCCTCGATGTCTGATTTTTTACCCTTGCCACCAACAATCACCGTCTTGTCTTTTGTTGCAATAACTTTGTGCGCCTTTCCCAAAACAGACAAATCTGCTTTCTCAAAAGACAAACCAACCTCATCTGAAATAACTTTTGCACCAATAGTGACGGCAATGTCAGCGAGAATTTCTTTTTTCCTATCACCAAAACCAGGTGCTTTTATAGCGAGCACATTAAAACCTCCACGAAGCTTGTTGAGTACAAAGGTGGTGAGCGCTTCACCGTCCACATCCTCAGCAATAATAACCAAATCTTTTTTACCCGTCTGAGCGAGCTTCTCCAAGAGAGGTAATACCTCTTTGATGCTAGAAATCTTTTTGTCAGTGAGTAAAACCACTGCGTCCTTGAACTCTGCCTCCATCCGATCTGCATTGGTCACCATATATGCAGAAACATATCCCTTATCGAAACTTAAACCTTGCACCACATCCTTTTCAATACCCATAGATTGAGACTCCTCGACGGTCACCACACCGTCCTGACCCACTTCCTCAATAGTGTCTGCAATAATCTTTCCAATTTCTACAGACTCAGAAGAAATGGTTGCTACCTGATGAACCTCTTCTTTGCTCTTTATAGGTTTCGCTATTTCCTTGAGAGCTTCCACAACATATTGAGAAGCTTTTTCTATACCTGAGCGCACCGCCATCGCAGAAACACCCATAGTGGTGTGCTTCATACCTTCAGAAATAATCGCCTGAGTGAGAACAACAGAAGTCGTCGTACCGTCTCCTGCTATATCATTTGTCTTACTTGCAACTTCCTTTACTATTTCCGCACCCATGTTCTCAAACTTATCCTTGAGCGTAATTTCTTTTGCAATAGAGACACCGTCATTGGTAATGGTTGGAGCGCCATACCCCTTATCGAACACAACATTGCGACCACGAGGACCCATAGTGATCTTTACCGCATCAGCGACAATATCAACTCCTTTTTTCAAAGACTTTCGTGCCGCTTCACTAAATAGAATTGTTTTGGACATAAAGCTAAGACGTTATTAGTTAGTTTTTGATAATTGCCATGATTTCACTATCTCGAACGAGAGTGTACTCGACCCCATCAATAACCACCTCATCACCCCAGCCATAGAGCACCGTGTCTCCTTTGCTCACAGACAAGGCCACACGTTTGCCGTTTTCATACTTACCGAGACCTACGGCAACCACAGTACCTCGCTTTGTAGAACGGTCACCTTTCACAGAGTCAGGAATAATGATTCCTCCCGCAGTCTTTTTGTCTTCTTGAGTAATACCTTTAATGAGAACCCTGTCTCCCAAAGGTTCAATTTTTTGTTTTTCTGTATTATTTTTTTTCATACTCTTTTTCACTTTGGTTATGCCTAATAAAGATATCCGAACGCCCTAAAGCGTTATGAGGGTATTATAAGGAAAGCGCGCCAGAGAACACATTGACGTTACGTCTAAAATATTATGAAAAACAAAGGCTTGTGAGCCCACTGAGGGTACTATTGTCCTAACGGTGAGGGTGTGATAGACTCATTTTTATGAGTATGATTTCTACGTTAGTACCGTATGTCCAAGTGGCATTATCTGTACTCCTTACCATCCTCGTGCTTTTACAGCAATCAGGCGGAAGCTCTGGTGGAGCGCTTGGTAGTGGAGACAACTTCAGTTCGGTATTTCACACAAGACGTGGCATAGAAAAAGCCCTCTTTATTGCGACTATTGTCGTTGCAATTCTTTTTGTGCTTTCAACATTTGCCGCTCTCGTACTCTAATCAAACATAAAGCAGTTTAATCTCTTCGGAATCTATATTCCGACTTACATTCGTGAAAGCGTTTATAGCTCGTATTGTCAAAAAACAGTGGCGTATCAAAATACTTGATCGTATCGAAGATACTGTTCACTCAATGAGTCTCGCAGAAAAAGTCGCATGGTATGGCGCGCTCTTTGTGTTTGCTTTTGCTTCTATACAGATACTATCAAAAGTAAATGACATGTTTCTCATTACTATACCGACACGCGGAGGGACACTCACAGAAGGTATCGTGGGAACACCTCGTTTCGTAAACCCACTTCTTGATATTTCAGACGCAGACAGGGATTTGAGCTCCCTTGTGTACTCAGGACTCATGAAGGCGCTTCCTGACGGAACACTCATTCCTGACCTCGCTTCTACCTATTCAGTATCAGATGATGGCCTTTCTTATATTTTCACTCTCAAAGATTCTCTCACGTGGAGCGATGGTCAGCCTATTACAACAGATGATATAGAATTTACTATTCTCAAAGCCCAAGACAGCGGACTCAAGAGTCCTCGCCGAGCAATGTGGGAAGGTGTGACTATTGAAAAACAATCTCCTACAGAAATACGTTTTATACTACGCCAACCATACGCACTCTTTTTGGAAAACACCACTATGGGTATTTTGCCAAAGCATATTTGGAAATCTATCGAGATAGATGAGTTTCCCTTTAGCCAATTCAACGTTGAGCCAATAGGATCAGGACCTTTTGTTGTTGATTCAGTAAAAAGAAATGAAAACGGAATTCCTTCACGATATGAACTCGTACCAAACGATGATTACGCCCTTGGTGCACCTTTCATAGAAAAGCTCATCATCCAGTTTTACCAAAACGAAAAAACAGCGGTAGAAAGCTACCAACAAGGCGATATCCAGAGCCTCTCCGGTATTAGCCCTATCTATGCAAAAGATTTCAACACCGACCACACACCCTATTCCGAGACACCCCTTACTCGCATCTTTGGTATATTTTTTAATCAAAATCAAAACGAAGTACTTCTCAACAAAGAGGTTCGTACTGCACTCGATAGAGCGCTCGACAAAAACGCCATTATCAACGATGTGTTTTATGGTTTTGGAACAGTGGCGTCAGCACCTTTCCCTACAATCGAAACCTCTCTCGAGGCAACCAGCACTGCATCCTCAACACGACGAGAAGAAGCGATAGCGCTCCTTGAAAAAGCAGGTTGGAAAATAAATCCAGACACAGGCGTTCGCGAAAAAACCACCAAAGGTGTTACCCAAAAAATCTTCCTCTCCCTCTCAACATCAAATGTCCCTGAGCTCGTACAAACAGCTCGCATGGTAGAAGAGGCATGGAAAAGCATCGGTGTCGGCGTTGATGTACGCATCTTTGAAACAAGCGACCTCAACCAAAATGTTATCCGCCCTCGCAAATATGATGCACTTCTCTTTGGAACCGTCACGGGACGAAACCCTGATCTCTACGCGTTCTGGCATTCATCCCAGAGAAATGACCCCGGACTCAACATCGCCCTCTACACCAACAGCAAAGCCGATTCAATCCTAGAAAATATACGCACCGAAAAAGACAAAGACAAAAGAATCGCCCTCTACGAATCATTTAATGAAGAAATAAAGAAAGACCTCCCCGCCCTCTTCCTCTACAGCCCACAGTTCATCTACAGCATCCCCGACAGCATAAAAAATATACACCTTGAGACCATCACAACACCGAGCGACAGATTCTCAAATATATATCAGTGGTATATAGAGACCGATAACGTTTGGACATTCTTTTCACAAGAATATTACATACGCGAAGGATCAGATACTTTAGAACTAGTAACAGATTCCGCAACACACATATAAAAAATTATACGCATCAATAACTATCATGAACCCAGAAACTCAACCTAAAAAAGAATTTAATCGAGACAGTCCCGCACAAGGTCCTTCTCGTGGACGAAACCACAACCTCCGAAAGAGAGGCCGTATGGATAGACGACGCATGCCAAAGAGATTTGGTAGCGGTGGAGGCCGACCTCACGACGGATCACCTATGGAGAGAAAGATGGACACTGCACCGATACCACCTATCGGAGATAACATTCGTATTATCCCCCTCGGTGGAGTAGAAGAAGTGGGAAAAAACATGACCATGGTTGAGTTTGGTAATGACATCATCGTTATTGATGCAGGATTCCAGTTCAAAGAGGAATCAACCCCAGGAATCGACTATATCCTTCCTAACACACGCTATCTCGAAGAGCGCAAAGACAAAATCCGCGCAATCGTCATAACCCACGGACACCTCGATCACATCGGAGGTATTCCTTACATCATGGATCGTATTGGTAATCCACCACTCTATACCCGAAACCTCACCGCAATCATGGTCAAAAAGCGCCAGGCTGAGTTCCCTCACCTTCCACCACTCGATATTCGCGTTGTAGAAAAAAATGACAAAATAAAAATCGGTGCGCTCACTCTACGTTTCTTTGCGGTGACTCACACTATTCCAGACTCTATGGGACTCATTATTGATACTCCGTATGGATCTATCGTAACCCCAGGAGACTACAAACTCGACCACGTAGACGGCGTACCTACAGAAGTAGAAGAGGAATCCTACTCAATCTTTGAAAAAGAAAACACCCTTTTCATGATGGCCGATTCGACCAACATAGAAAACCCAGGGTTCTCAACACCTGAAAGTGTTGTTCATAAAAACCTCGAAGAAATTATACGTACCATAAAGGGACGTCTCATTATTGGTACCTTTGCCTCTCAGCTTCAGCGTATTGTGGCAATCATCCAAATCGCAGAAAAGTATGGCAAAAAAATCATACTCGAGGGACGAAGCATGAAAACAAACGTAGAAATCGCACAGATGGCTGGAGTGCTCGAAATAAAGAAAGGCACCATCATCGGCTCACAAGACATTGAGTCAGTGGCTCCTGACAAAGTTGTCATTCTCGCAACAGGTGCTCAAGGTGAAGACTTTGCAGCCCTCATGCGTATGGCAACAAAGGCTCACAAAAATATCCACATAGGCAAGAGAGATACGGTACTCCTCTCTTCATCTATCATTCCTGGAAACGAAAAAACTGTGCAGAAACTCAAAGACAATATTGCACGTCACGGCGCAAAAATAATTCACTACCGAACATCGGATGTATATATCCACTCAACAGGTCACGGCAACAGAGGTGAAGTTGAATGGCTACACAAGAAAATAAAGCCGAAGTTCTTTATGCCTATGCATGGAAATCACTACATGCTCCGTATTCACGCTGAACTCGCAGAAACTCTCGGTATGACACCTGATCGTGTTGTAGTACCAGACAATGGAACCATTATTGAAATCCAAGAGAAAGGAACCAAGCTTGTAGTACTCAAAGAAAAAGCTCCTTCAGGAATGGTTATGGTTGATGGTTTCGCAGTTGGAGATGTACAGGAGGTAGTTATTCGAGATCGCCAGATGCTCGCACAGGACGGAATGTTCGTAGTCTTTGCAATCGTAAACGCAGACAACGGCAAGCTCAAGAAATCTCCTGATATTATCTCTCGAGGATTCGTGTATCTCCGTGAATCACAGGACCTTCTCCGTGAAGCTCGCCACATCATAAAGAAAACAATTGAGGACTCAACCGAAGGTATGAATCCTTTGAACCTCGACTTTGTAAAAGCAAATGTGACTGATGCGGTTTCTCGTTACCTCTTCCAAGAGACAGCAAAGCGACCGATCGTTATTCCAGTACTTCTCACGATTTAAGATTGTATCTAGAATCTAGTATCTTGGAGACTGAACAAAAAGCAGGAAAAATAAAATAAACACAACAAAAAATGGCTTTACTGAGCCATTTTTTGTTGTATTACCAAACATTGACAAAAGCCATATTCGGGTGTATAATATATAAATAAAAGTACTTTGAATGCGAGATGGTGTTCTGTTGAGTTTGGAAGGAAATAAGCGATTGACTTGCTGGCACAAAGCCAAGCGAATCGTAGATTTCCTCACCAGGCTCAAACTTTATACCACCATGAATACAGTCATTACTATCAGCGCCCTCCTCTCCTCAGAAAGAATCGATCAGCAAAGGATTCATCCGGCCGTGAACGAGCGGACCTTTCCCATCATCGGAGAGGTCTCCGAAAATGCGGAGCCCGTTAGATTGGGCAAGGATGTCTCTTCTTCGAAAGAGGCTATCAAAGAACTGGGCCTGATGGGTTATCGCCCAGCCACGCTTCCTGAACTGCTCGCTTGGGGAGACAAGACTCCAGTCGATCAGTTCGAAGGCTCGACCTTCGCCCTGGGCACTCGGAGAAAGTTCCAGTG
This sequence comes from uncultured Candidatus Saccharibacteria bacterium, assembly GCA_964559755.1. Lineage (GTDB taxonomy): Bacteria > Patescibacteriota > Minisyncoccia > Phycocordibacterales > UBA6065 > CAIMLU01. The sequence continues at coordinate 19,446 of CAZLHP010000005.1, read as the reverse complement.
CTTCGGGAACCAGGAAATGTTCGCCCTCCTTTCGCCCAGCTGCAGAAAGGGACAGTGGGATAAGACTCGTCAGGTCGAACTCGCATTGTTCGAACTTGGCTGGCCGAAGTCCGTCCGTTACTTGGCCGTGAAAGAGCAGTATCTGCTCCAGTTTCTTGAGAGTCTGGCTAAATACTCTTTATAACCCACATTCGTGTGGGTTTTGTTTTATCAAAAAATAGAATAATGAATCTAGAAGATTGAAGATAGAAGCTGAAACCTGAAAGCTAACACCTGCAACCTAAAACCTTTTTCTACCCTCTCCCCATGCTACAATAGTGCGATGAATGAAGAAAAAACATCCCACAATTTATTCGTCCTTGTCGTTATTGGCTTTATTTTTACCCTGCACTCTACCCTTACGGTATATATAACTTCTTCCTTTCTGTCGCAGTTCATCGATGAGTCTCGCGTTGGTATCGTCTATACACTCGGGTCACTACTCACCATCGCCTTCTTTACTGCCATTGTCGGTATACTGAGACGCTTTGGAAATTACAAAACAATACTTGGTCTCCTTTTCCTCACCCTCCTCTCCCTCATAGGTATGGCGTATTCAGAGTATGCACTTCTCGCTTTTGCCTTCTTCATGCTCAACTTTGTAGTGATCGCTCTCACCGGTTTTAGTTTTGATATTTTTCTTGAGTCATTTTCTTCAAATGCAAAGACAGGAAAAATCAGAGGAACATTCCTCTCGGTCACAAACATTGCGTGGATTGTAGGACCTGCCGTCTCTGCGTTTCTACTCAATGACGACAATTTTACAAAAGTATTCCTTGTGGCCGGCGCGCTCCTCATTCCTGTACTCTTTCTTTTCAAACACAATCTAAAAAATTTCAAAGACCCCCAGTATACCCATGTACCTTTTTGGAAAGGTTTTGGTGAAGCATGGGGAGATAGAAACATACGCGCAACCCTCATTATTCACCTTCTCCTCCAATTCTTTTATGCGTGGATGGTCATCTATATGCCTATTTATCTCCACGAAAACATGGGTTTCTCATGGGACGTTATCGGCCTCATTCTGAGCGGAATGCTCATTCCTTTTGTGCTCGTACAAGCCCCTCTTGGTCGTCTAGCAGATTCACGCTACGGAGAAAAGGAAATTATGTCTATCGGTTTCGTAATCATGGCCCTCGCCACTGGTGCACTCAGCTTTATCGAAGGATCAAACCCATGGGTATGGTTTATACTGCTCTTTATCACACGTATAGGAGCAGCATCGGTGGAAGTTATGGCAGATACCTATTTCTTTAAAAAAGTAGACGTGAGCAAAGTAAATATCATCAGTTTCTTTCGAACAACACGACCGATGGCATACGTTGTGAGTCCCGTAATCGCAACCGTACTCTTTTCACTCATAGACATACGAGCCCTCTTTTTTGCCCTAGGACTTCTCATGCTCTACGCACTTCGCTATACCATGTCTATAGAAGACACGCTCTAGACGCTAGATTTTGAGACACTCGAGACACATAAAGAGAGGAATTTCTTTGCGCGCCTTATCCTCTGCCTGTTTCTTTGGTCCAGACTCGCTCTCTTTGTGAGATGTCCACTCCTCAATACGAGAAATCGCAAAACCAGCATTGGCTAATGTTTTTGAATATACCTGAAGGGGGCGATGGAATGAGAGAGTGAATTCTTTTCCTGGGTTCCCCGGCTTCATATCTATTTTCTTTCGTGACTCTGAGAGGTACTCCTCAATGCGACGATACTGTATCTTTTTTTCTTCATCAAAAGACCATGATGACTTGTCGGGAATGCGAAAGGCTGGATGATTGAGCACGATTACAAATGATCCGCCTTTTTTAATCACACGGGCAACTTCTCTAAAGACAGGTGCGATATGTTCAATGTTTTGGAGAGCGAGAACAATTACAACCGTATCAAAAGAAAGGGGTTTAAACGCAGAGAGATTGTGAGCAGGAGAAACATAAAACTCCTCATTGTGCGATGCGTGTTTTTTGGCGATAGCGATGAGTTCAGGAGCAATATCAACACCCACAACATGAGCTCCCGACGAAGCGAGCGCGTGCGAGAGAAAGCCTTGCCCACACGCAACATCGAGCACCTCCATTCCCTTGCGAGCGCCTACGATACGGGACATGTTGGGCAAAATTACATTCGTTTGATACGAATCATCATGCGATACAACCTTGTCATACCACGGAGCAACCTTACCCCACGAAGTGTTTTGTTTCATATCTTTATAATAGCAAACTCGCACCATGAAGTGCGAGTTTTTGCTTTATTTATGTGATGTTTTCTTTGGTGCTATCTTTTTCGAAACGCTCTTTTTGATTCCTGCCCAGTGAGCTTTCATTTCTTTCATGAACTCGTCTACTTCCTTTGTATCAATATGTTTGAGCTCATTATACTTTTTCAAAACAGCATCGACAGCAGAGTGATATCCAGCCTCTGTCACGTCACCTGCCTTTTCAAGCTCCTCTAGAACTTCACCTTTTGCTTTGAGCATCCAACCCTTCACATGCGTTCTGTTCTTTTTTGCGTCCTTGTGACCATAGAGATAGTACGCGCCAACAGCTGCTGCGGTGAGACCAACGAGACTCGCTACTACTGAACCGGTATGTGATGTTTTTTTCTGTACCATACAATTATATGTTTATTTAAAAATACTGCTTACTATTCCTTCTTTTTTCTTTGGCTCCGAAGATTTACTTTTCTTTTTGTCTTCCTTTTGAGAAAAGAAGTGTCGTATCATATCCGCAACATGTCTCCATTTGATTCCCTCCTGACGCAATGCAATTCTCAAATCTTTGATATCTTTTATAAGTTCCCCGCTCTCACCTTTCACTTTCTCAGAAATCTCACGAACATTTCTCACTATACCGATAAGGTAGATGAGGAGAACTGTGATTCCAATAGAGATAATGACGAGCGCGATGCTTGAGATGAAAAAGAAAATATCAGCGTGGATGAGAGAATCTTGAGCCATATATGCGTTTGATAATTATTATGTGACTGCTCTTTTAGTATACACCCAAAAAGCCTATCCACAGAAGAAAAAACTATCGTGAACCTTTGAGACACAGAGAGAGCTCCTGTGTTTCTGTCCAACCACATTCACCGGTGCCTTTTTGAACCTCACACACTGCATCTTTGTAACATGCGTACTCTTCACGATACTCACATGTCGACATCAGAGGCTCCGAGGAAGCGTCACTACACAATTGTCCGCTACATCCTCCGACAACACACTTTTTCGAAGAAACTGAATCAGGTGTCGTTACTTTTTTGGGAGAAAAAACAACGGGCAAACGCACTTCCGCATCACGCTCTGGATCTCCAGAAGGATTATCTTTCTTGAGAACAACAAAACCTCGAGTCTCTTTTGAAACGGAAAAAGAAACAGGTGATGAAAATGGAACATATTCCTCCGTCATCCAGTCGCCTTCTGCTGTCGCATAATGCGAAGCGAGAACATTGCCGTCTTCATCTATGAGGGAAACAGGAAACGATGCTTCGAAATACCAGAAGCCTCGTGCCTCACCCTTGATCACGAGCGGACTTGTTACCAGCGTATCTTTTACAGGGAAATCAACACGCACGAGATTGTCATCAAAAGACGCAAGCTTCTCTGCGTACACCACACCATCTCTATCACGACACTGACGTGGGTGCGATTCCATCACCAAATTTCCATAAGCAACGCATGATGTGAAATCATACACTTTTTGACTACGAATCATGTCCGTAGAGAAAACGAGGTAGAGCAATACACAACTCGCAACAATAGCTATTCCTTTGGATATAGTAGTCATGAAATTAACGAAGAGAGAAAGACGCCTTTACCGTCACCATCACTTCCTTTTCAATACTAGAGGTATCGTAGGCTCCGTAATCAGAAACATCAATAGAGTGCGCCGGCATCACCTGTACAACACCAGAAGCTGCGGACTTAAGAGATCCCACTTTTTGACCACTCGATAGTGCCATTTGAGAAGCACGGGCTTTTGCATCCTGAATCGCATCCGCAAGTAGAGAAACGCGAAGTGAGGCTAGATCTGAGTAGTAATACTCAATGTTGAAACTCGTGTAGAGAACACCTTGATTGATGAGCACTTGAACATCCCGAGCAACGCTATCTACTGTGTGAATATCTCCAGACACCACGGTGACGGTTTGGCGCAGAACATACTCTTTTTCACCAACGTACGTTTCTGGACGATAGTCATATACCTGATCCATCATAATCGGAGAAATGACCACATCTTTTTCTGGAATATTCTTTGAGGCAAAAAAGGCTTTAACTTTTTGTGCGTCGGCTGCCATGGTTTGATAACCCGACTTGAGTGCCGACTCTCTCACTGTGCGAGAAAAAGACGATGTCCAACGAGCTCTATCAGCTGAGACTTGAGTACGTGCCGATCCCGTAACAGAAAAAACATTGTCACTTGCTCGAGCCTTCAAAAAAACAAAAGCGCCGATACATACCGAGAGGACGAGACTCGCACCGAGAATATAACCAAGCAAAACAATAGGTGATAATTCTTTTTTTTGTTCCATAAAAAAATAAATTAATAATAATCCAGCCTACTACTTTAGAGTAGTAAAAAGAAAATAAAACAAGCGAAAAACACTGTAGCTAGTATAGCATTTACCGCCATACCCAGAGTGCTTCCCAGGAGCGCGCCTCCCGCCGCAACAAGAGCACCATCCTTTTGATTATCTGGACGATAACGCATCTCAGAAATAAGTACCGCCAAAAAAAGACCGAGTATGCCACCGAAAGGCGGAAAGATAATCACGCCCAGAATTGAACCGAGAATTCCCCAACCAATCGATTTCATCCGAGCCCCACCATAACGAGCGCCCAGAGCCCCCGCTCCCCAGTCCACAACAACAGAAAGTATTGCAATGCCAGCCAAAACCAAAAACTCATACGCAGTTATCGAGACGAACCCGTCGATAGCCCCGTACACAAGAGATACCACGAGCATATACGACAAAGCCGGAATAAAAGGTATAAAGGCAAAGAAAATACCAGGAACAAGCAACACACAAAAGATTATAGGGACAATAAGATTCGTCATATATCTTTAAGAAGATGATGCACCACCCCTGTACGCAATGAGTGTTAGCGTGAAAATGAAAGCAAAAACAGAAAAAGCCATCACGGGAATGGTGATATAGCCAAAGTTCAAAACAAAAACCTTTGCACAAGATGTTGAGTAACCAACTGCCGCACAGGGCAAATTGAGAGGGTTCCATCCGAGCTGTGTCATGTAATGGTACAGAGCAACAATTCCACCTATAGATGAAAACACTATTCCGTAGAGCAAGGCTGACATATCTTTTTTCCAGAGAGCCACACCAAGTATGAGCACTTGTGGGTACATAAAAATACGCTGAATCCAACACAGCTTACATGGCTCATATCCCAACACATCCGAATAAGTGAGGCTACCAAGGAGGGCAACGAGCGCTGCACAAAAAGAAAGGGCGAGAGCTCTCTTTTTTAAAAAGACCATTACGCGAGGAAAAAACTCTCTCGCTGACCGAGAAAACAACAGCACGCAAAAGAAAAGCGTGAGTAGCTGGGTAGCAACCGTTGCAGAAGACAAAACAGCGTTAACAAAAGAAGCGAGATTCATAAGAAAAATGATACTACACTCTACTGAGCATCGAGAGTGAGCGGACAAGAAGTAAGCTCTGAAAGCTCAGAGACGGATAACACTTCGCTTTTACGCGCACCATCTTTAAACTCCCATGTGGGATAACCCTCAATACCCTTTTCTGTACATACAGGTAATTGACCTTGCCCATTCGGCGTCGAACACTCAACGTATGGCAAGAAACGTGCCGACTTACCAAACTCCTTTTTTTGATCCTGACAATGAGGGCACCAGAAAGCACCATAAAAGGTAGCTCCACTCTCTTTTATACATCGAGCAAACGTATCGTATTGTCCCGGAGAAGACAAATACCAAAACATACCCGCAAATATAACAATGACTGAAATGCCGACCCATACCCATGATGATTTCATGACTTTATAAACGTAATAAAAAAATAATACGTTTAGTATACCATCTTGCAAGAAACCGAAACGATACCAACAGACTAGCCTTCTGAGTGATTTCTAAAGTAGAGAGAAAAGAGGACAAAGAAACCTATAACAATGAAAGCAAAGATATTCACAGCATCGAGAAACATAATCCATTCAAATGTGAAGTGGCTACGTGATGCAAACCAGAGAGGGTTGATTATAAAGGACAAAGTATTAAGGACATTTAGCACGCTCGCTACCGATAGGGCGGTTACACCACTTATGAGGTGCTCCTTTGCAGAGTGAATATTTCTGTCCTTTATAATAATAGCCCGTATGATGAGAGTGGTCCCGAGTATGATGAGCAAGAGTATGAGCAATGGATACCACCACATGTCCTTTAGGAAAGACATGAGCATATCATTGAAGCTACCCATAACAAGGGCCAAGTTATTGGTATCTATGGTATTAGTAGTATTTGTTGCGCTGATGAGCCCTACAACATTGACCCCTAGGTCTTCATAAAGGACATTACCGATAGAATTGTCCTTTACAATACCCTGATACGCTGGGTATGCTCCACAGAGTATAGAGTTGATCTTGTTTTTCGTAGTTATATAAACATATCCAGTAGGGAGAGTGATGTCCCACGGCGCGAGAATGTCGAGAGGGTAACGAGCCTGGAAGACCATAACTGCCTGTTCTGTCTTGTCATCAAAGCGTCCAGTTATCTCAACATCAAGAGATTCGAATGTTTTGAGGAAATATTGAAGCTTACGAACCTCAACAGGGTTGTTGTTCATTCCCTTTCTCATATATGTAGTGATGTAGTCACCCGTCATACACACACCCGACGTGCTTGTTCCGAGTACTTCACCAATAGAAATCATGATGTCCGGTGTGGTTGCAGGCTTTGGACAGTTGTATCCAATACATGGTCCACCGCTTCGTCCACCACCACCACCTCCTCCGCCACCTGAAGTTCCTCCGCCTCCACCTGTAGTAGTTGGAGCGGGATCAACAAGAATAGAAACCGAAGATGTTGCTGTTCCTCCTGTTCCTGTACAAGCGAGTGTATATACAAGGGTACCTGCAGTAGTAGGATTAACAGTCAATGTGCCCGAGAGGCTCTGATTGCCTGTCCATGCGTCTGAAGCAGTACATGATGTGGCGTTAGTAGTTGACCATGTAACGATTGAGCTGTTGCCAACCTGTATACGTGTAGGATTAGCGCTTATTGCTACCGCAGGAGAAGATGTTGCTGTTCCGCCTCCACCATTATTATTTTGATTTACTAAAACAGAGACTGAAGATGTTGCTGTTCCTCCAGCTCCGGTACACACAAGTGTAAACACGGTTGTTGTAGAAAGAGGTCCAACAATCTCCGATCCAGAAACAGGCTTTGAGCCAGTCCATCCATCAAATGCAATACATGACGAAGCGTGTGACACGTTCCATGTGAGAGTTGATGTTGCTCCAGTGAGTACGGTAGAAGGATTTGCTCCAAAGAGATTAAAAAGTGGGAGAGGGTTTGAACCACCATTTCCACCGCCGTTTGATGTTATACCAACAGTAACAGTTGATGTGCCCACCTTACCCTGTGCGCTTGTACAAGCGAGTGTATATGTTGTTGTTGCGCTAAGAGGTCCAACAATTTGTGTACCTGAAGTAGTGCGCACACCTGACCATCCCTGAGAAGCCTCACAGGTAATAGCGTCTTGTGATGACCATGAGAGGGTTGATGTTGATCCGGATAGGATAATGTTTGGAGAAGCAGTGAGCGTTACAAAAGGAGTAGGATTAGAGTTTCCACCACCGCCACCAGTAGTAACGGTCACGCTTGCCGATGCAGTAGATGAAAGACCTTCTGGTCCAACACAAACAAGAGTAAATGAACCTGAAGCATCAGGAGTAAATGATTCTGTTCCAGAAAGAGCTTTTGATCCTGACCACAAACCTGAAGCGGTACATGATGTGGCATCAGAAACTGCCCACACAATAGTTGTTTGAGATCCACGAACAAAAGTTGAAGGTGTCGCTGAGATAGTTATCTGAGGAGCAGGGACAGCTGGTCGTATATTTACAGAAGCCCACTCAATGTCTGATGAGTTGTTTGTTGAGCTGTTGTTGGTATCAACAACTTCTGTACGGAACCAGTATGTTCCAGAAGCATCTGCTGGAATAGTGAAAGTACGAACGAGAGTTGCTGTAGAGCCGTTGATGATTTCTGCGAGTTGACCGATAGCTGGGTATTCACCGAGATCAGCACCTTTGTTTCCAGTGCCTAGATTGCGGATGGTTGCTTTGTGAAGATTTCCGTCGGCATCAGAGTATGTACCTGTAATGGTGACAACATCACCTGCGCGTGGATTTGAAGGTGTGACGGTGAGAGTTGCTTGTGGAGGACGGTTAGCTGGAGTCGTTGGAGTAGAGTTGATGGTAACAGAAGCCCACTCAATGTCTGATGAGTTGTTTGTTGAGCTGTTGTTGGTATCAA
>CAZLHP010000005.1:0-10800 GCA_964559755.1 uncultured Candidatus Saccharibacteria bacterium | reverse complement strand
GACAACATCACCTGCGCGTGGATTTGAAGGTGTGACGGTGAGAGTTGCTTGTGGAAGCTCATTAGTAGTAGGTGTGGTTGGTGTAGTAGGGGCATCAACGAGAGTACCTGGAACTATAGAAAAAGAGACACCGCACCATGCTGTATATGAAAGAGAAGTAACCCCGTATTGCGTTGTTCCCATGTAGCCAGAGAAAAAGCCTATTGGAGTTTTACGAATTGTCGCACTCTGACCAGGGGTCAAAATACCTTGGTGAACAACAGCAACAGACACATCAGAGTCAGATGTATACTGATATGTTCCCCATACAGGACCACCGTTCAATCGAGCGGTCACCGTTTCATCAGGATATGACGTAGGACAAATTGGACCAGATCCATTTTGAGCAGGGTACACCTGGAGAGAGTTCCACATAACATCTGAGTTGCCTTCAGTATCAACAACTTCTGTACGGAACCAGTATCTTCCAGAAACGCCTACTGGAATGGTAAAAATACGTTCGATAGCAGAAACTTCTCCTGCAATTATTTCACCAGACTCTCCGATCGCAGGATAAACACCGAGGTCACCTTCTTTGTCGTCGCTAATACCTAGATCACGGATAGTTGCTTTGTAGAGATTTCCATCAACGTCGCTGTATGAACCGAGAAGTCTAATAGACTGACCGGCATATACATTTTCAAAAGTTTCTATAAATACAAGACCTTCAGGAGCAGTGCCTCTGTAAGAAGGAGTAGGGGAGCCAGAGCTCGAAAGCACGCACGCACCGTTTGCATCAAACTCGTAACCTGAGGGGATAGTAGCCTGAACATCAGGAAGATTTGCGCACACATCAACAACTGTAGAGTTTCTCTGACAGGTGATAGATGACCAATACTCCTTGTCACCACTAGAGGCACCGTAGGTGACCCACTGCCCTGCTGAATAATCCATTTGAAAGTTATCCACAGGTGAAGACCATGATGATTTTGTCCAATATCCAGGGTCACAAATCACATCTTCATAACCTTGCTCGCGACAAATTTGGGCAGAACTAGAACAAACGGCACGATAACCAATACCCTCGCCTGGATCAAGAATAGATCCTGGAGACTTAACAAACATCTCGCAATCCTTACCGAAAGGACAGCTACCCGCAAACGTAGAGTAAGAAACACTAGGAGCCTCAGTTACAGCAGATACATTTGATTCTTCTTGCACAACCTGTGTTTCAACTTGTTCAGTCACAACAGCTTCTTCCTCTGTAACAGGCGCTTCTTCTGAAGCAACAGGTTCAGTCGAAACAATAGAATCTTCCTCAATAACCTCAGCAGCTATCGTCTCTTCAGGAGAAACAGTTTCACTCGGCACCGTTTCCTCAGTAACAACATTCTCCACAATTGGTGCCGGTTCTGAACTGAGTATTTCATCAGCAAAAACCTCGAGAGGCACGATTCCAACAGACTGAATAACAACGACGAACATCAAGACGCCAGAGAGCGCCTTGTGTAAAAGAGTTTTTTTGTTATATCGTATGGATGAATTCATATATAAACTTGACGATACTCTTTTCACATTATCTATTATTGAAAACTTGTCAACATAAAAGAGACGCCTTCTTCCCTTTCACATACTGATTTTGAGTATAAAGGACATATTTTTATAAAAGACATTTTATTAAAAAACGTGATTTTATAAATGTCCTTTATGAGCTCTTTTGAACATCGCCTCTCTTTGACATAAAAGACAAATTCTAGGTAAGTCTAAAAAACACCCCATACTGAGGATCAAAAATATGAGTTTTTTAGCTACTATTTTACACAACATATTTATATAAATGTCAATAATGACCAAAAACACAGATACTACCCCTTTTAAAAGGTTGACGAAAACGTCCAAAACGTAAACAATGGCTATACAGCCTACCTATAGCTGTATTTTGTTCTTTGCACATAAACTAAACTACCGCCCCTATGCTTAGTACTCATGAGTGGCATTACCTTCAGCTAGTCAGAGAGTTCACCTGTCGAAGTACCGGAAAACAGTTCTTCTCAGGTGAATGCTTGGTCATGTTGAGATACAACGATGCTTACGCACTATTCGAATGCCTTGATGCCTCAGGAGGTATCATACTTGTCCCAGAGGACATTGCTGAGAAATCAGAACTCTGTCCCGCATGGCACAGCGAACACGTTGCGACTGCGCTCTAAAAACAAAAGCCCAACTCCACATATGGAGTTGGGCTTTTTTCTACCCACACTCAACTTCCCTTCTCGGTACTTTTGAGTAACTGTGCAAACTGTTCCTGAACCTTCTGTAATTTTGGATTAATAATTACCTCACAGTATGATGTTTTGCTATTTTGAGCATAATAATTCTGATGATAACTCTCTGCGGGATAAAAAACGGTGAGTGGTTTGACCTCTGTCACAATAGGATCGCCGTACACGGACGATGTGTTGAGATTGGCAATGAACATCTCAATTTCCTTGCGTTGCTCTGATGTCGAGTAAAAAATGGCTGAACGGTATTGAGTTCCAACATCATTACCTTGTCTATTTCGCACTGTGGGATCATGAGTAGCAAAAAAGACCGTAAGTAAATCATTGAGAGATATGAGTTCCGAATCAAAAGAAACCCGTACAGACTCCACGTGTCCTGTATTTCCCAAAGAAACATCTTCGTAGAGAGGATTTGTTGTGGATCCTCCTGTATAACCTGATTCTACAGACTGAACACCTCGAAGCATTTTAAACACGGCTTCTGTACACCAAAAACAACCTCCACCAAAAACAATACTGTCACGTGAGTAGTGAGCCTTCATAAGAATAAGTATATACCAAACTATCTAAAACGTTCGACTATCGTACGCCCAATGAAGGAGTGCTTGTCGTTGTTTGGTGTGGCACGAAAAATCACCCGGCCGACAATTCTTGGTAATTTGCATGACATGTCTCCTCATTGCTTTCCATCTCTTTATTTGCCGAGCATCCTCATCTGGGATTCTCCTGCCCATAAAATAGCGACAGTACCACTGAAACCAACCCCGAGGGTCATCCTTGTATATCCATCCTTTCTGTATCCACACCGAAAGGGGCTGACTTGCATTAACACCAAAAAAATTAATATGTGGGTCGCGCTTGTCTGGCGAAAACTTCGCTTTCTCAAACCACGCGTGAGGAAACTCAGCTCTACAGTCTGTCATGTACTTACCACCAAAAACTCCCATTTCAAGCATTTCCCGTGGAGTAAGTTGTGGTTTAAATTCTGGATCAAAGTGAGAACCTATAGGCTCTACGCAATCGTAGCTATAGCCTTTCTGCATGAGATCATTAACGTGTACTGTTCTTTTCATCGTGACTTTATTATACGTGAGAATCAGAAAGAAATACCAAACGCGCAATCTTTAGCTCGTCATATGAATACTTCTTTTCGAATTTTTCAAACACAGGAGCAAGCTTGTCAGTGCCGAGCTCAAAAAATGCCTTATTCAAGACAGACAGGTGTTTAACAAGCGCTTTAGGGACAATAGAACCAAGGGACCCTTTTTCTATCCTACCTTTCATAAACAACTCTTCAAGGTGAGAAATCACTGTACCCAGAGTAATTTCGCGCGCTGAAGCTATCTCTGCGAGCGTCTTGCCCGATTTCCACAAATCAAGGGTGATATCGTGTGTCGTTTGCTTCTCCCCTTTTTTAGTTTTCTTTTTTTGCTTGCGTACACTCTTTTCTAGTGTTCCCCCACACGCACGTATAAAATTCTTCTCCATCACACCTCTCTCTTCAGGAGAAAGTCTGCCGAATACATCCTCCGCCCCTTGAGAGTCTTCTCTAAACTGCATGTCCACAGACAAAATATGTGGATGAACCTCAAGCGCACGTTTATTGTGTCCTAGCAAAAATAAACCTCCAAATGATTTCAAACGAGACAGCGCAACATACCCCTGCCCATACTCAAAAGCTTTTGAGAGATCAACGACAGCCTCATCGAGTGTCATTCCCTGACTCTTGTGTACTGTTATTGCCCACGCCAAACGGAGAGGTAGCTGAGTGATAGTGCCGAGAGTACGAGAACCATCAGTAACCGACCACTCGACGGGCTCTACTTCTATTTTCTTTCCTTGGCGTGTTCGTACAATAGGATTTCCAAGGGTATTAAAACTTTCTATTTCTCCGAGCGTTCCGTTTACAAAACCACCTTCAAAATTATTCTTTGTAAACATGACCTGAGCGCCTACTTTGAGTATTAATCTTTCCGGTGACAGACAGCCCTTCTTGAGAGACATCACAGCGCCATCAGAACCACGAGAATCCATTTCAAAAACGTGAACCTCTCCTGGTAATGCTTCAATTCTCTGATTATTGAGGTGATCAACATCAATGTTATGTGAGTACAGTCGGGTTTTTGAATCAGCATCATCCAAAACAACTTTTTTTTCGAGCAAGAGCGAATGTGTGTCAGGATGTATTTCCCCTTTTCGTATTTGTGTCAAAAAAGACAGGAACTCCGGATCTTCTTGTCGATACTGGTCTGAGAGGTAACACACAATTGTTCGTGCTTCCGTCCACACAGGAGATTTAAAAGCAAAAGAAGCCACAGCATCACCCGCCCTTGAAACAGGTGGCAATTGGAAAAAATCTCCCACAAAAACAACTTGCATACCACCAAACGGCTCCTCATTTCTACGGATAGACCTCGTCACGGCATCAACCATAGAGAGAGTCTCAGCAGAGAGCATTGATATCTCATCAATAATGAGCACGGCGGTCTGACTGATGCGTCGCACGAGACGCTCATTTGTACTGAGTTGGTCTAAATCTTCCTCAGCCAAGTATTTTTTTATTCCTATCCCAGACCATGCATGTATAGTCATACCCCCTATGTGAGTAGCGGCAATTCCTGTCGAAGCGGTAATCGCTGGCTCAATACCGTGCTCACGCAAATACGCAACATACTGATTAATCGTATGTGTCTTGCCACTCCCCGGCTCCCCCGTGAGAAAAACAGACGCTCCTGTCTTTAGGATATCGAGTGCTCTATCTTGAGTCATATGAGACTCATTGTAACAAAATAAAACCGCCGAGAGGCGGTTTTACCTATTTAGTTGATAAAGGTCAAAGCTTTACCTTTTTTGTTACCTCTACCTGTACGTCCAATACGGTGAACATAGTCATCGTATGTTGCCGGTATGTCATAGTTGATCACATGGCTCACATCAGCAATGTCGAGTCCTCGCGCCGCAACATCAGTCGCTACGAGCACCTGCACGTGACTATCCTTGAAACTCTTGAGAGCTCTCTGACGTTGACCATGATTTTTGTTTCCGTGTATTGATTCAGCTTTGAAACCCTTGCGAGAAAGCTCTCGAGAAATCTCCTCTGCGCCGTGTTTTGTACGAGCAAAAACGAGAACCTTGAGAAAGCCTTCCTGATTCAAGAGATCGTGAAGAACATCAATCTTTTGTTTGTCGCGTGTAATACGGACAACATCCTGATCTACGTTTTTTGCAGTATCCTGAGTCTTAACTGAAATACGTACAGGATCCTTGAGGAAGTCCTTAATGATTTTTTCAATATCAGGAGAAAGTGTAGCCGAGAAGAAGAGAGTATGTCTATCCTTTGGCATGCCACCCATAATAGAACGCATATCATTAATGAATCCCATATCAAGCATCTGATCTGCCTCATCGAGCACTACAGTTGAAAACTCAGCGAGAGTGATCATCTTTCTATCAATGAGGTCCTTGAGACGTCCCGGTGTTCCTATAACGAAATTGTATTGGTACTGGAGATCCTTGATCTGACGACCAATAGGCATACCTCCAACGCAACACACCGAATATACCTTTGCACCAGTTTTGATTCCGGAAACAAAGCCTTTGAGCTCAGATTCAATCTGAATAGCAAGCTCACGAGTAGGAGCAATAATCATCACTTGTTCGCGTGGGTTGAGACGCACTTTGTGTATGAGAGGAATGAGAAACGCAGCGGTTTTTCCAGTCCCTGTATTTGCAATACCGACAATGTCAGTACCCGATAGAATGTGAGGAATAGCCCTGTCCTGAATAGGTGTAGGTGTTTCATACCCCTTGGCAATAATTGCTTTCTTGAGCTCTGCTTCTATTTTAAAATCAGCAAATGAATGCTCTGGTTTGAAATGCTCTACTTCCTCGGTGATAATCGCTTTGTTTACGAAACGCGAAAAATCAATGCGCTCGCTACGACCACCACCTCTACCGCCACCTCCTCTTCCACGAAAGCCACCTGGGCGACCACCACGACTTACTGGACCAGAACGACGAAAACCACCCGAGTATGAACTCGGTTGAGACGCGCCTGAACCTCCTCTCGAGCTCGCACCATCACGAGAACCACTTCGAGTTCTCTCAGAGCGAAAACCGCCACTTCGAGATGACTTTGAAAAAGACCTATCATGGTCTGCTTTTCTTAAATTTTTATTGAACATTACTTTAAAAACGAGATGCTCAAAAGAACACCTCGATAACCTCTAGTCATTAGAATAATAAAGCGACTAGGTCGTCTCGTGAGGTTTAAATAAGGCCTACGTGAGGCTTAGAGGTTTACGGACGAATCCACAAACGAAACCGGCAGAGATATAGTTACTTATATAGTATATACCTAAAACGACACAAAGTCAAGCTTTGTGTCGTTTTAAACCAGCCACCCTTCCCAACTCTACTGTATAGCCCCCGGAACCTCTTTGTTGTGAATATATCGGTATCCAGCAGGAATAATGGTGAGATCGAGTTTTGGATTATGAGGCGTAATTGCCGGCCATGTGAGATCACCGAACCATGAAGGCTTGACCGAGAGATAGAGACTGTCTGGCAACATATCAGCGCTCAAACTCTCAGATGCTGGTATTGTGCCATCAAAAGAGTTCCAGTTTCCCTTCTTGATCGTTGTTGCTTCAACATCAAGGTCGAGCTCTTGGAAACCTCCTGCGCCAGGCTCAATTTTGTATTCAGTATTTGAGAGCGGAGGAATTTTTGCAGCACTTCCCCACGGTGAAGAATCTATAGTTGCCAATCCGTTTGCAAATTTTCTCACAAGAAGAGTTGACGAAGCGACAGTGATAATCTGGTCTCCGTGCAGAGTACCCGAAATGATTTTTAATACACCGTGCTGGTCATCCGTCCTTTCCACCAAGACACCTCGAATAGTTGTTCCTGTGTTTGGACTCCAATCAACCCATGAATCCCCCTTGCTCAACTGAGCAGTACCCTCAGAGAAAGGATTACCGATATTTGGTTGGCCGTGGTAATAATCACAACGAGATGTGGTGGTGTGACGAGGACCTCCAAACATGTTACCGATGACAGAGAAATTTCGAGAAAAACGCTTGAGGCTCAAACAATACGCCTTGGTATCTGTCTCTATCATGCTGTTACCATGAAACCAATTTCTAAAGAGAGTTGTGTCAGATTCACTACCAAAATAGCCGTCACTCATCAGGTTTGTACTCACGTTTCCCTCGTAGAGATTGAACTGGTTATGTGGGCCGTGATTCGAGTCTATTGAGATCTGGCCATTTTTCTTTTTGATAAAGTTATACGCAAAGACGTTTCCTGACGCTCCGTGATTTACTTCGATATTAGGGAATGAATCCAAAATAATATTGTCTTCAAAGAGCGAGCCCGAGACAGTATTTACGAGTAATCCTGCTCCGTTTGTTCCAGAATTCTTAACTGGGCCGATATAGCTATGTCGCATTTCAAACTGCAAAGATGTGTTCACAAAGACACCGTAATTTTTTGCGCCAATGACTTTGATATTTTTAAGCCATGAAGCATACGCCTGTTCAAAAACAATGCTGAATGTGTGACTACCCTTTGTGCCGTCAACCGTTAAGTCTTCAACTCCGACAAAATCAACTTGATTTTGAGCGCCATGAACTTTTGCACCAAAACCATTTGCATCGAGGTACACAGCTGGGAACAGAGAGAGTGAATCGCTCGTCTTTGCGGTTACCCGAGAAAACTGACGTCTCATATTTTGGAAACCAGCAACGCTAATCACAGGAACATACGGGTCATTCTCAACAGAGATACGTACGAGCTGTCCGACAAAGAATGGTGAAGTATCTGGAATACGTACAGTAGTGCTCCCTTTAGTGAGACCGCTCGTAATAGTATTTCCGGTTGCTGGTGAACGCCACTGCCAATCACTAGAATCCGAGACACTGATACAGCCCGTGCTACCAGTAGTACGACAATCAAGAATAGTCTTGTCTACACCTGCCCCACGGAGAGTTATAGAATCCTTGTCTTTGCCAATCAAAATACCTTTGGTCATTTGCCACGTACCTTCTGGAATATACACGAATGTGTTTGCTGGCGCAGAAGCAACCGCACTTACAAGAAGCTGAGATGCATCGGTACTACCATCTCTATACTGTGCAGAAGCGCTCTCAAGATTTCGACACTCAGTGGTTGAACATTTAGTTCTGTTGGTAGGTATGCCTCCAGGAACACCAACATTTACTTTTGCTTGCCAATCCACAACGCGACTCGCGGGAACAAGTCCGCTAATACTCTTTGTTCCGAATGTAGCGGTAACTGTTGTATCAATCAATGCGGTAACCGAGCACGAACCATTTCCGGAGCAGGAACCCCCAGACCACCCTATAAATGTAGAGCCCGCTCCCGGCACAGCCGAGAGTAGTAATGTGGTATTTGCAGGAACTGAGACAGAACAAGTTCTACCGCACGATATTCCCCCACCGGTGATAGTTCCCGACCCTGTACCCGCCTTTGTACTCGAGATAGTAACTTTTTTTATTTCCGGCACCACAACAACAGGTGTTGGTGTTACAGGAACAGCGGTCGTTGCATTTTGACTAGGAACAGGAGGAGTTGTTACTACTGGACCAGAAACAGGCTGGTCGTTTTGAGGAACAGAACCTGCCGGTGATCCAATCAAATAAAGCTCTTGAATATCTGAAGGAGAAAGCGATCTATTGTAAACACGTACATCATCAATGGCTCCCTTAAAAAGAATATATGCACCTCCGAGCGCACGAGAACCGATAGTCATGTTTCGAGAAGTCACCATTTTTCCGAGCGTACGCGGACCAGACACAAGAGAACCATTTATATAGAGACGTGCGACAGAGTCAGTCTCTATTGTTGTACACACATGTTGCCACACATTAGGAGTGATACTTCCGAATGGAGAACTGAGAGAACCTGAGGAGTTGTATACTTGCAGACTTTTTTTCTCGGAGTCACCCTCAACAAGATAAAATTCTATACCAATATTGTTTATGATAGACGAAGAAAAACCGTTTCCTGTTTTTTTAGGTTCTATCCACGCACAAAAACTTGCAGGGTACGCAGAGGCTGGATTAGAAGAGGTTCGAACATAGTCATCAACACCGTCAAAAGACAAAGCCCCTCCTACTTTTCCACTAGTCCATGTTGGACCACCTACGAGCACTGCCGAATTTCCACTGATAGCGTCGAGCGCCCCATCACCTGAACCCTCATCAAATGTATAGTGTGCGACCAAACCTGAACCGGAACCTGCTATCAAAGCAAGTTGAGAAAACGGCTGAAGAAAAGTTACAATCTGCTGATAATTTTTAACACCAAAAAAAAGTAAGGCGAATAAAACAAGACCCCCAATCGTTTTCATATTTGTGGACATATGCACTAAGTATAAACCAAAAAAACAAATCAGGCTCTCTCTTGTGTAAAAACCTAGATCTAAATACTTATACCTAAAATACGGAGAATAAAACCAGCCAAAGGATCAGCAGTTGTTCCGTACACGAGCACCCCTCCTAGTAAGCCCGTGAGTAGAATAGAAACGAACGCAACAAAAGCAATCAACCTTGCAAAAAAGCCATCACACAAAAAAGAATTTACAAAAGCAATGGATCGAGTCATATACCTCTGTGTTACAAAAAACTGTCTTGAAACAAGAAAAGAGGCAACTTCCCCCACAATGAGTGCTCCATAGAGCCACACTGAAATTACAGCAAAGGTTGCATGTGCCTCTACGAGCTGATGGTTCACCCGAAACATTTCCTCAGCTATTTCGCCTGTAGACAAAGAAACAAAAGCTCCTAGTGTTCCAAAAACAAGCAAAAAACGTTGAATATCTCTCCACATGATTTTCGGGAGCCAACGAGACAGTGGAATTATTTTTATAATTGAATAAAAAACCAATAATGCTATTGGAAAATGAACAAAGATAGGGTGTAAATCATATTGCATACATACACAATAACACACAAAAAACCGCCCTCTGTAGGGCGGTTTTTATACATGTTGATATCTACGAATTTTCTGTATCAGAATGTGAAACCTAAACAAAAGAAAAGGTCCCATCAACGCTTCCGGGTATCTAATCCGGAAGTTGCGCGTGTTGATGGGACCAGTGGTGTAGACATTGTACTGACCTTGGCTGATCATCATTTCAGATCAGCTACCCGTCTTGGCCATGGTGAGCCATTACCTCACCATCTAGCTGATAGGCCACGAACCCTCGGCAGAGCACTCAGCGCTTTATACGCCACGGCATTGTTCTCAGACCGACAAACCGGATGCCTCTTTGGTTAAGAATTCATGCGAATTCCACCGTATCAGGTTCCTACTCGAGAGCAGTTAGACCCTAACTCTGCAGTAGGTTGTTCGTGTATTACTCACACTGAGCCGAAGCTCATACGGTACGTGACACCAATGAGAAGTCTAACGGTTTTTGGGATATGTGCAAATTTTTATTTGTTGCCGGACTTGGACCGCTTCGCTTATCGACCTCGACTAAAACTTTTTCGTCAAAAAGTTTTGTCTGGTC
>CAZLHP010000004.1:26142-74419 GCA_964559755.1 uncultured Candidatus Saccharibacteria bacterium | reverse complement strand
GTCCAAATCCTAGTACGCGCACAAATCAAAAAACCTGCATCGGCAGGTTTTTTTATTTGTGCGCGTAAGCAAGCGCGGAGGCGCTTGCGTCTAGGATTTGAAGCCCAATTGAGTATGTTTTGTGAGTGAAACGAAACAAAATATCCAATTGGGGTACTGGTCATGTAATGACCAAGTTCCTAGTACGCGCAGGTATATCGCGAGTTTCGAGCGATGCCGAGCTGGGGTCGCGGCCGAACGAGCCGACGGGCGAGTGAGAGCTGTGACTACAAATTTTATCCTTTCAAATTCCTCTCACCATCACCAAAGTTCACGGTCGTACGGGTTGGTGATGGTGAGAGTTGTGATCGTAACAAAATATCCTATAGCGCGTGTGATTTTATATTTGATAACCCTCTCTTTTGCGTGGTATAATCCACGATGTCTTATTTGTATTGTTAATTAGATATTTATTTATGAACACCTCATTTACTATCAAAGAAATACTCACGCTTGCGTGGAAAAAAACAAAAGAGCATATCGCTTTTCTTGTACTTATTACTCTCGGTTTTGTGATCGGTACACTCCTTCTTGATTTGTTGGGCAAGGGTACACTACTGAGCTTGGTGCACATTGTATTCAACTGTTTTGCCATGTTTACGTTTGTTCGTATGGGACTTCGCTTTATCAAGGGTGAAAACTTTACCTTCAACGATGTAATCACTGTTGATTGGAAGTCTTTTGGTCTGTACATTCTTGGCTCACTACTCTTCTTTATCGCGTATGTGGTTGGTTTCTTCCTTTTGATTATTCCTGGAATAATTGCTGCAATTCGTTTGGGCTTCTTTGGTTTCATTATGCTCGATGAGCATCTCCAACCTATTCCTGCTCTTAAAAAGAGTTTTGAGATGACACGTAATCATTTCTGGAAGCTTCTTGGTTTTGCTTTTGTGGTAGGACTCATCAATTTTGCCGGAGCACTTTTGGCTGGCGTTGGAATGCTCGTTACTGCACCGTTCTCTCTCCTCGCTACCTCATATATGTACGACAGGATCAAATCGCTTCCACGTACGGAAACACCAGTTTCGACACAGGCTCAATAGTGATATTAAAAACCTCTTACTCTGTAAGGGGTTTTTGATGCCTTTTTTCTTATTGGTGGCGTGTTGTGTAATGTCTTGTAAAAAAGGGTAGAGACACGTATTATGATATCCTCATTTAATATAAGGTAAATAATCAATTTGCGATGGAAAAAAAGACCAAAATAGTGTGTACAATAGGGCCGGCTACAGAAAGTCATGCAAGCTTAGAGTCTCTCCTGCGCGCAGGAATGAACGTCATGAGACTCAACTTTTCTCATGGTGATTTCTCTGAACATCAGACACGTGTTAATCATCTCAAGAAGGCTATTGAGACAACAGGTATTCCTGCTGCCATTCTCCAAGATTTGGGTGGCCCAAAGATTCGTATAGGAATGTTTAAAACAGAGTCTGTCATGCTCAAAGAGGGTGCAAAGTTTACTCTTACTACAGACAAGGTAGAAGGTGACGAGAGTCGTGTTTCGGTAAATTACCCACAGTTCGCAAAAGAGGTTCAAAAAGGACACATCATATTTCTCCATGACGGAAAAAAGAAACTCGAAGTTCTCGAAGTAAAAGGCAATGACGTTATCACCAAGGTTATCGTAGGAGGCGAGATCAAAGGAAAGCGTGGGGTGAACCTTCCGGATTCAGATCTTTCTATTTCTTCTATTACTGAAAAAGATCGTGCTGATCTCGAGTTTGGTATTAAAAACAAAGTAGATTTTATTGCGCTCTCTTTTGTGCGACGCCCAAGCGACATCACTGAGCTCCGTGATATTTTGAAAGCTCGCAAGTCACAAGCAAAAATCATTGCAAAGATAGAAACACCTCAGTCTCTCCTCTGTATTGATGAGATCTTGGCTTTGGCAGATGGTGTGATGGTTGCTCGTGGAGATCTCGCTATTGAGATTCCTGCTGAAAAAGTACCAGCAGCGCAGAAGATGCTCATACGAAAGTGTAATGAGCTCGGTAAGCCTGTTATTACAGCAACACAGATGCTTGAATCAATGATCAAGTCTCCTGTGCCAACTCGTGCTGAGGTGTCAGACGTAGCCAACGCTATTCTCGACGGTACCGATGCAGTCATGCTCTCAGAGGAAACTACTCTCGGTGAATATCCTGTACAGGCTGTAGAGGTGATGTCTCGTGTTGCTCTTCAGGTAGAGGAGAACTTGCTCAAGAAACAGCTTTTGAATGATACTCCTGGGGTTGTGCAGGGAATTGGAGAGTCAGTTACTGCTTCTGCGGTGAGAACTGCTGATCGTGTGGGCGCAAAGTTTCTCGTTTCATTTACTATGAGCGGTTACAGCACACGTATGATTTCACGCCACAAACCAGCTCAACCTATCGTTGTGTTTACACCAAATGAAGTTACGTACCGTCAGTCAATTCTTTCGTGGGGAACTCGTCCTGTTCTCATAGAAAAGACCAACGATTTCAATCAGGTTGTTAAAATCGTGCGAGATCATTTTTTGAAAACAAAAATGGCGAAGAAAGGGGATCGTGTTGTTCTCGCTTCAGGTCTTCCGTTTGGAAAACTTATTGAGACAAACTTGATTGTGGTAGAGACTCTCTAGAAGAAGAGGTTAGTAAAGAATTAAGTACAAAAAACAGCCAGATAGGCTGTTTTTTGTACGCGCATAGTCGAGAAAATACAGCTGCATCAAAGATTGACTTTGTATATATATTATGATATAATAGTATAGGAAACTTATATACAATGCTCTTTAAAAAAGACTACTTCGGTCTCCAGTTTCCAGCAGGACAGGTACATACCAATGATCACCATTGTGACTCATAAAAAACCTCACGGGGATGAAATCTGCGCGATTGCTATCCTCAAGAGGTTTCGGGCCGGAGCGTTTTATGACGCTCCTGTTTATACAGTCGGATCAGATGAAGAGGCTAAAAAGTTTGCCTCAGAGAACAGATCAATTCTTCTCGGGATCGGTGGCGGTCCTTTTGATGAACATGGCAAGGATACAGCAGAATGCGCTGCGACTTTAGTCGCGGAACACGTAAACCTGGATCCTCTCAAGTTCTTTCGGTTGCTCGAAGAGGTTCGCGCAAGCGATCTCACGGCGGGCAAGCGGAGGACGCATCTACCAGAGATTATCAAAGTGCTCTATGAGCATCATGATGAGGAAGTTGTCTGTGGGTGGGCACTTATTGCGTACG
The DNA here is from genome assembly GCA_964559755.1 of uncultured Candidatus Saccharibacteria bacterium. Classification (GTDB taxonomy): domain Bacteria; phylum Patescibacteriota; class Minisyncoccia; order Phycocordibacterales; family UBA6065; genus CAIMLU01. The sequence continues at coordinate 71,180 of CAZLHP010000004.1, read as the reverse complement.
ACACGCTCCTTAAGGGGATTTTGGAAAACCGAATTCCCCTCGTGGAGAGGACTGAAATTGTTCAAGAGGTTGCCGTCGAAGTTCTTGAAGAATATTCAGGTCAGAAACATGTGCTCCTTCGGGCATGGAAGGAGATTCAAGAAAGCGTGAACAACAACAAAGGCACACTCACCGAGCTGTCTACTGTTGCGGAATTGCTGAGCCAGACTGATTCTAAACTCGCAAGATGGTGGTTGGAGGTTGGCTTGGGGGCAATTTTCTCACGGCAGATAGATTTCGAGGAGGCCCTGAAGAAGATTAAAGAATCCCGCCAGTTTACTGTTCCTTTTGTTAAAAGAGAAGGGAACAGTAGCATGAAATGGTGCGGGGAGTTTGTGGGAGTATTCCTTCGCGGACAAAACTCTCAATTCTCGCGCGCCTTTCGTTCAGCGAGGGGAGGATGTTTGGATCTGGCCATTGTCAGAAATGATGACGGTCATGTACAGATCTTTTCTCGAGTTGAGGCGAAGATACCCATGGAGTTCTGTGTTCGGGCGATTCGTTTTGCTGAGGCGCGAAAGCGCAACAGTGTCCGGACGCTTGAGAGTTTTGGGTGCGAGGAAAGAGATTCATCTGTTCCTCAGTGGTTCTACTTTGAAAAAGGTGGAATGCTCATGAATGGGTCTAAATCTCATCCGAATGTCGAGGTTACTCGACTCACGGATGATGAGATTCTGGAGACTGTTAAAAATGCTTTTCACCCTGACTGTACAGTCAGGTGGGCAGCACAGAAGACAGTCTACGCAAATTCATCTCAAAGGCTGGTTAATCCGGTTTTGAGGTGAAACAAGGGTGTAGTACATATCTATGTACTACACCCTTTTCTTTTTTACATACCGCAAATAATACAGACTACAGGACCGCTAAAGCGTTTGCCCGAGGCGAGTGCTTTTATGAGGCCAGCAAGTCCGAGTGCACCGTTGGGTGTGGCATCTATTTGTGCGTATTTTTTGAGCATGTCTTGGGCTTTTTGTATTTCGCTATTAGTTACTATCCAACCTGATCCGAGAGATAGTTTTAGGGTGTGGCCTACGGTTACTTTTCTGTGAGCGGTGATGTCAACGATAGCATCCGCGATTGATTGTTCGCTCGTCTCGCTTTCATCAAAGGATCCTGCTATAGGATGACATGACGTTGTCTGTACGGCATGGAGTTCGATCATTTTCTTGTTTACGTGGAACATGTCGCCAAGCGCTTCGAGGGTGGTACCTGAGGACGTACCCATAAAGACCGCACTGAGGTGTGGGATTGATTCGAGTTCAGAGGCGAGGCTGTGATATCCCGTAAGGGCGGTGTTGTCTATTGATTGTCTCAAGTTTTGTATCGAGTCATCTTGGTTACAGAGTTCGTGAAGGTATTGGAGAGGACGAAGGACGCTGTGGATGACAATATTTTTTCCGTCGCTGTGTTTTTCGAGAAGTTCTCTTTTTTGTGGAGGTATTTTTTGTCCGATGATGATATCAAGGTGCATTTTTTTACCTTGTTCAATTTTTTTCTGTATATGAATTGCCGCTGCGAGCGCTGCATTCCCTGAGCTTGAGATGGCAAAGTATTCTCTACCTGCTTTTGCGTAGTGATCAATCATGTGAGGAATTGATCGCCCTTTGTGTGATCCGTACGGATGGAGGTCTTCGCGTTTGAGAATAATCGATGCGATGTCGAGAGCCTGAGCTAAAAATTTTTCATCAGTCTGAGGAGTGATCATATAACAAGTATACTGCATCTGGAATAGAGAATCTCGCAGGGGCCTGTGGGGAAGTCTCCTTGAGGTCTAGATTCTCTATTCCATATGCTATATACTAGTCTCTATTATGAAGTGTATTTGCCCAGAGTGTAAAAATAATATTGATTTATCAAATTACTCGAGCCTATCTCCCGGATACGTTATCGAGTGTAATGTGTGTGGTATTACCCTTGAGGTGATTGAGATAGCTAACGAAAAGGTTGTTACAGAAATTGTAGATGAGGGAAAGTAGGATATATTTTTAACAATTGACTCATAAAAAATAACCAGAAAAGATACTATTCTTTTTTGGTTATTTTTTTAATTATGTCCCGTGAGGTGTTTGATGGTCTCCTCTATCATTCCTCTGAAACCGTGGGAGCCTAGGAAGGCTATAACGTCACCTTTTTTTCGATTGTGAACGAGGTATTCAACCAGCTTCTCGTCATCTTCGATGTAGTGAACGTTTGCGTGGGATTCTCGTATTGTTTTTGCAAGCTCATCCCCTTCAAATGTTTTTTCTGGATGTGCTGTGTCTACTTTGAGTTTTGTGAGTTTTGGAATGACTATTTCATCCGCGTCTTTGAAGGCGGTGCTGTATGCAGGTTTTGATTGTGGTGTGCGGTTTCCTGTGTTTGGTTCAAACACCGTAACGATAGTGGATCCCGGGTAAATGGTTTTTAGGTTGGCGAGAATTGATTTTGCTTTTTCTGGAGAGTGGGCGATATCGTCAATAATAGTGACATCGTTTTCGTAGCGCTTCTCAAGGCGACGCTTCATTCCAGGGAACGTTTTGATTGCATCACTGATATCTCCAGGTGCAATACCGATTGAGTGGGCGAGCGCAAAGCACCCTGTGATATTTTCGGCGTTGTACATGCCAAGCATGGGGCTATCAATTTTGTAAATTTTTCCATGATAGACGATATCAAACTCTATTCCTTTTGGTGATTGAGAAATATTGCCGTAGCGATACTGTGCCTTGTCGTGTTTCCCGTAGCTCGTAAAGGGTATGTCTGCTTCAGAAAGGAGGTTTGGTAATGTGTCTGTGTCGAGGCAAGCGATAACTTGGCCATTACGAGGGAGAAGTTTCAAAAGTTCACGAAAAGCATTAAAGTAAAACTCTTCTGTTGGATAAATATCTGCGTGATCCCACTTTACTGCGGTGAGAAGGAGGTGTGTTGGCCTGTAGTGCATAAACTTTGCTCGTTTGTCCCACTTTGCGGTGGAATATTCGTCACCCTCAACAATACTCCAGTCGCCTGTATCAATGTTTGCACTCGGAAGATTGTTTTGCATGAGGCCCCCAATCATGTATGAAGGCTTGAGATTCGCGTGTCTGAATATGTGGGTGAGCAGGGCGCTTGAGGTTGTCTTTCCGTATGTTCCCGCTACGACAATAGAATTTTTTTGTATGAGAAATTCCCCCATTGCCTCTGGGTACGATTTGTAGGGAATGTTGTGTTCTTGAACATACAGGAACTCTGGGTTTTTTGTGGCGGTAGCATTTCCCACAACCACAAAGTCTGGCACGCCACCCTCTATCATTTTTTCAGGATGAAAGCCGGCATAGTAGGGGATACCGAGATTGGTGAGGTGTGTCGATACGGGAGGAAAAAAGCCCGCATCGCTCCCCGTGACCTTGTAGCCTTTTTGCCAAAGGGCTGTTGCTACGGCAGACATGGCCACGCCACAGATGCCAATGAAGTGTACTTTTTGACCGGAGGTTTGTGAGGATGTTGTCATATAAGGCTTAATTTTAAGCCATTTTTAGGTATATTCAAATACTTGACTTTATACTATTTTAGGTGTATAATTATATAGAAAAGTTCGACGTGGTATTTGCTGGCACTCCGCGTGGCAACGTCTAACTCAGAAATCCTTCTCAATAGAAGGTCGTGGTAAAAAGGCCATGGTTTTCATCAATATGAAAACATTGAACATCGAAAGTCCTGTTGCACAGCGTCTCGCTCAAGTCGCGCTCTTCGAGCGTATTCAATCGAGATTAAATCTCGATCCTCGCAAAATTTTTGAAGCAGTGAGAGATCATGCTTCTCAAGAGGGCGAGGACGCGCTTAAGATTGCTCGTCACCTTAGGGATAATGCTCCTATACTTCTTGGATCAATTCTGCATCGGGCAACCGCTTGTATCAAAGGCGAATCAGGGTTACCAAGGATCAAATATGATCAGATGAAGAGTGTAGAATTTGCTCTTCTCGTGATCGGTCATTTCGTTTGGTTTTCGGACGATATTGTGAAAAGTATCCTAAGCAAAGCAAAAGCTGAAGGACTCGACCCTGTTGAGTGTGCGGTCTATCTTGAAAAGGTAGGCCCTGAGGTCGCGAGATGGGCTTTTGAAAAAGCCGTCTCAATCATTGAGAAGCAAAGAGAAGAGCTTCTGTAAGTTTCGCGCCGTACATTATTGTACGGCGCTTTTTTATTTCAAAATATCTTTGAGGGGCGTGGTGTCGAATTGCCATTTTTCACCGTCAAACCATTCCATTCCTTTGAATTGGAGTTTGTAGGTATCGGTCGGTCTCTGGAGTGATCCGAGATAGATATATTTCTTGCCTAAATCTTTTGCGTAGTTTATGGCGAGTATCATCATACCGAGTCCACGAGAGGGTTCTTCTTTTTTTTCTATATAAAATGGATAGCTGTAATGGAGTATGTGTTCCGACTCGTACACTATTGCGTAACCGACAACTGAATTGTCTCGAGTATCTCTGTATTCGAGGAGCTTGTTGAAGTTTGATGTTTTGGTTGTGAGGATATCTCGTACCTTGTTTGCACTAAAATCAGCACCGAGAGTTGTGTAGAAATCTTTTGCGAGCTTTGCGATTTCCCATGAGTACTCTGCATAAGGAATGTCATGCGCCGTGAGAGCAAGGTGTTCTGATTTTCTAAGTATGCGTCTGTTTTCAGAAGACGCTTCGAAATGTGAGAGATCTATACGCAAACTGCGTGTTTTGTTGAGTACTCCTTTGTCTACACGCGTAAAAACATAGCCTTGGTCGTACAAGGACTCACTATTTTCTGTTGAGAAATCGTCGGTTATTTTTGTGTCCCAATTGAGGTAGCTCATAACGTTTTATTGCAGTCCGACCCAGACACCAATAATCACAAAGAAGCAGTGTATAACCCAAAAGCGCATGATAGTTTTTTCTTCGCTCCATCCTTTGAGTTCGAAATGGTGATGAAGTGGTGCCATGCGAAATATTCGTCTACCGAGGATTTTTCTACCGAGCACTTGAATAATAACAGAGAGCGCTTCCGCGTAGAAAATAAATGCGAGAAAGAGAAGCACCGCCATTTTATTGGTAGCGAGGGCGTTGATAGCGAGTAGGGCTCCTAGTCCGAGTGAACCAACGTCGCCCATTTGGAAGCGTGCGGGTTTGATATTGAAATATGTGTAGGCGAGGAGGGCTCCGGCCGTTGTGGCATTTAGTATCGCGAGATTATCGTAACCAGATACCCACGAGAGGAAAGAGAGCGCTCCAAATGTGGGTATGAGCATTCCTCCCGCCAGTCCGTCCATGCCATCAGAAATGTTTACTGCATTTGCGGTAAACATAACGACGAGAATGATGAGAGGAATGATGAATACTCCAATATCGAGGAATCCATAAAAAGGAATAAAGATGTCTTGCCACGTGTCTCCTAGTTTCCAGTATATCCACCACGCTGAAATAGCACCTGCTGCAAATTGGAGCAAAAGTTTTTCGTGCACTTGCACGCCCTTTCCTGGTTTTGATCCAAAGACTGCTACGATTCGTTTAAAAATAACCCACGGCAATGTGCATGCAAACCAAATTCTCATAAAGATGTTGTGATGAACTTTGATGAGCGTCCATGTTTGTGCAAGGCTTCGTGATCTACGTTCGCGACCAAAAATATTGAGCATATCATCTACTCCACCAAGGAGAGCTGAAAGGAGCATGACGCCTATCGGTACCCATGTGAATCTGCGTTCCCAGTTAAAAAAGACAGTGAGTGCTGCCACGGTCACAATAACCAAGAGACCTCCCATGATAGGGGTATTTACTTTTGATTTGCGTGATTCAATCGCAAGCGTGGGGTCACGGTCATCTCGCCTTGTTATTTTGTAGGTATACAAAAAACGTATGAGTGCTGGTGCCCATGCGAAGCTTACTACGCAGGAAAGTACAAAAAAACCAACAATAATAAGGAGGCTATGGATTTGTGCGGGAAGAAAGTCCGTCATGATATTAGCTTATAACCTTTAGCGTATAAATCAAAGGAAAATGTCGTTTGGGATTCGTCTTTAGTTTGCGAGTGCGCGAAGGCGTCGTATGCTCACCGTGTGTGCTTCGAGCGCTGTTTGGAGGGTGTAGTTGTCTTTTCCTGACATGTTTTTTTCTGTCCAGAGTGCTTTGGTGAGAGGTTGAGACAGGTCGCTTGCTCGTATTTCTCCTGTGCGTACTCCATGTCCGTATTTACCCTCGCTCGGCCATGCGTATGAGTGTGCATACGATAGTATGCGGTCGTTACTGCTACCACGTACGTCTACCACAACCATAATGTGATTGTATGTTTTTTCTTTTCCTGTTCCGAGGATAAAAATCATATCTCCAGCGCGAGTATCTGACACATCAACAGGTGTACTATTTTTCTCGAGGGCAAAGGTAGTGACATTGGTGTTTTCTGCGGGTCGGATTTTGGCGTAAATCTTTTTTAGAAAAGAGTGGGGAAAAAAGATGTGAGATGAGAGTTTGTCTTTGCTTCGTGCTTTGAGTTCGGCGTCGAGAACGTGATACACAAAACCAGAGCAGTCGATACCGATTCCTTGATCGACGAGAAATTCTTTTAGCTCCTGAGACGTGCACTTGTGCAGGTCTTTTTTTTCTTTGAGTGATAGTATCTCTACCTCTTCTTTTATGTCTTCAGGGGAGCCTTTGCCTACAAGGGCACGGAGTCCACCTCGAATTTTTGATCTACGATTGTTGAAATAAGGACAAACACAACGTGACCCGATAGGCACATGGAGATAGTTATAAATGATGCTTTGTGCGAGTTGGGAAAGTTCGGTATTCATATTAAGCAGTGTGAATGATGTCTCGTATTTCTTTTCCTGTGTGCGAAAGCTGATTATGTTTTTCCATAATGTTTTTGGCGGTCTGTACGCGGACGAGCTCCTTGTTCAATTCAGTGTTTTCATACTCGGCAACATAGTAGCCACGTTCACGGAGTTTGTGTATCGAATCGCGAGCAACTGTTTTTGTGCCGGACTGGGTGACGCGTTGTACTATCTGTGACCCGCCTGATATTTTTTGTATGTGAGCGCCTTTGAGGGGGAGTTCGAGAAGCGCACAGAGATGTGCCTCAAATATGGTCATGTCATTACCTACACGTCTCTGGAGGTTTGATTCGAATACAGCTGACGCTGGCTGGCGAGAGTTTATTTCGATGAGGTGCATTTTGTCGTGAGCGGGGTCATAGATAACATCTATGCCGAACAGGCCTTTCCAGCCGGAATTTTTAAGTCGGCTACCAACTTTTCGTGCCATGTCGTGTATAGCTTGTTGTTGCTTTGAGGAAAGCACCTTTTCTGGTAGTGACCAGTCGTTGCCGATTGTTGAAAACTCTAAATCAGTAAACGGATTAATTCCTGTAATTTGGTAGCTGGTATTACCAAGAAACGTTTCGTCGGTATCTTTTGCTACAACAGCGTTGAGTGTAAAAACAGGACCTTCGATAAAGGTGGTGACGCGCACATCGCGTTCAGGAAATTTTTCAGCTATTTTTTTCAAGTCGCTTTCGCTTCGTATGAGGAACGTTCCTTCTCCTGTGTGTGAGTGATTGAATTGAACGACGAGCGGTTTGTTTTTGAAGTGTACGTGTTTGAGGATAGCAATAGTGTGCTCGGCGAGAAGAGACGCGTCTTCTTCGAGCCAGCGTACCTGGCTTATTTTTTCCTCAACCTCACGCGCAAGTGCTGCGGGAGGATTAATGAGGTTCCACTTTTTTGCTTTGGTGATTCGCTCAATGTGGAGGGTGTTTTTGAATACAACAATGTGTGGATTTTTTTGTTTGTTGATTGATTTTTCAGCAGTGACGCTTTCGAGAAGATCGGTTGTGTCCAAAGGGTCCTCTATACCGCGAGGCACTATAGTGATAGTGTCAGGAATGTTTTCGACGAGCGTGGTTGCATACGGTGAGCTGTTTGAGATAATGTGGAAACCGTCGGTAGGCAAGGATAGCCCTAAAGCGCGTTCAATATCACGCGCAACATAGAGCACTGGTTTATCTTTGAGAGCGTCTACAAGTCTCATTTCTTGAGTATATCATTTTTTATGAAACAATCTTATCTCTATATTGTTGCTACTCCTTTGGGTAATCTCGAAGATATAACTCTTCGGGCTATTCGTGTACTCAAAGAGGTTGATGTGATTTTTTGTGAGGACACACGCACAACTCGAGTACTCCTCGTGGCACACTCGATTGAAAAACCGACTGAGAGTTTTCATGCTCATAGCTCAGAGGCAAAGGTGGATAGAATTATTGAAGTGTTGCAAGAAGGCAAATCTATCGCACTCGTGACTGATGCAGGTACTCCAGGCATCTCTGATCCAGGAACTTATTTGGTTGCGCGTGTAAAGGAGGCGCTTGGAGATACTGTCGGTATTGTTCCTATTCCAGGCCCGACCGCATTTGTTGCGGCTTTGTCTGCATCGGGAGTTCCGGTAGACGAGTTCACTTTTCTTGGTTTTTTACCTCACAAGAAGGGGAGAAAGACTCTTTTTGACGAAATTCGTACATCATCTCGTACGTGTGTATTTTACGAATCTCCTCATCGCTTGATGAAATCCCTCACTTCACTTCTCGGAGCGCATAAAAAAGTAACCGTTGCCAAGGAGCTCACAAAAATATACGAAGAGTTTGTATCAGGAACACCAGAATACGTGTTTGATTATTTTGAAAAAAGAAGCGATAAGGTTCGAGGTGAGTTTGTGGTGATTGTCTCTGCTCCGTAGATACCTCTCCTTGGAGCAAAAAAAATATCGAGCTATACTATGTGCGTATGAATAAAAGATATATTTGCACCGTGCTCGGAATACTCGTGGTATGTACCGCACTGGCAGGCATTCCAAAAAATATAAAAACACCAATGCTCGTACTTTTGGGTATCGGTATTGTTGGTTTTACTCAGGAGCGTCGAAAGAGTACGACTCCTGCTTTTTCAGCGGACAAAAATGTGTCCCCTGAGAATCGTTCGTCATAATTGTCTTTACGTTACGCATGTCTTTTAAAAACACAATGTATTGTGTCGGCTTAGTTGCGTTTGCGAGCGTTGTGGTTTTTGCCGTCTATGCCGGTAGTGGCACTTTTGGACGCATTTCGTATGAAAACGTCATATCGAGTTCAACATCGGCACTCGAGACACTTCTTCCTTTAGAAAAAAAGGCATCACACGTGGATGTGCCTGATGCGGTGCGTGCTATTTATATGACCTCGTGTACGGCGACACGGAGGGACCTTCGCGATCGTCTTGTGGCGCTCGTAGATGAAACTGAGCTCAACTCTATTGTCATTGATATCAAAACTTACGATGGTCGTATTTCATTTCCTGTAGAGAATCCCGTTTTGGTTCCAGCGCAGGGTGGTTCGTGTTTTGTGCCAGACATGAAAGAGTTTTTGGAGGAGTTACACGAAAAGAATATTTACGTTATTGGACGTATCGCTGTGTTTCAGGATGTTTTTATGGTTAAGGAAAAGCCTCAGTTGGCCGTAAAGAAGGACACAGATCGAACCGCCGTGTGGAAAGATCACAAAGGCATCTCTTGGATTGATGCTGGTGCGATGGAACATTGGGAGTATATAAAAACCCTTGCGGAGGAATCGTATAAGGCGGGTTTTGATGAATTGAACTTTGATTACATTCGCTTTCCATCAGATGGCAACATGAAAGATATTTACTATCCGGTGAGTGAAGGGAAAAAGAAGTCCGACGTGATTGAATCCTTTTTTGAATATCTCCACGGTGCGCTTGATCACACTGATGCGTACTTGTCTGCGGATCTTTTTGGTATGGTGACAACAAATACTGATGATTTAAATATTGGACAGGTTTTGGAAAAAGCACTTCCGTACTTTGATTACATTGCACCGATGGTGTACCCATCACACTATCCTTTTAATTTTCATAATTTAGGTGATCCCAACAAGGATCCCTACGGAGTCGTGCACTACTCTATGGAGACAGCTGTTTCTCGTGCGGTAGCATCGAGTACTGTCGTACAAACAAAACAGGGAACACGTATTGCTTCTACAACACCACCTCTGTATACAAAAGAATCATTTGATAAAAACAAACTTCGTCCATGGCTTCAGGACAATAATTACCCTGTGCCTTATACACCAGAAATGGTACGAGCGCAGATACAAGCGACCTATGATGCTGGACTTAATTCATGGATGCTTTGGAATGCTTCAAACCGCTATACGCGAAGCGCTCTCGAAGCTGAGTAGGGGGGCGATCGTTTATTGACAAACGCCATTATTGGGAGTATAATAATTAGTGGATGAACTTCACTACCCTCCTAAGTGTAAGCGCACTTCTTTTGGGAGTGGCGCTGTTGGTTGCAATGGTTGTTTTTATCAACCATTTGATGAAACGGAAATGTGATTGTTGTCGGAAACGCAAACCAGAAAGTCAGTTTCAAGGGATCAATCACGATCCCGTTTGTCTTTCTTGTTTGTCTTTGCAAGAAAGACAACAGCATGAAAAGAAGTTTTCATGCGAGCGCATTCCCGCCAGAGAACCCCAGCCGATGTTTTTACCTCGGCGACCTACTAAGCCCATGGTTCAGGTTCAAGCGCCTATTGTAGATAGTCACTTTGGACCCGCCCATTTTGGGTTTAGAAAAAAGTAAGTTAATCACGCTTGTGTACACACCACAAGCGTGATTTTTTGTAGGAAAGTGCACCTCAACGTTTTATACTAGAGGGGTATGTTCGTTTTTAATAAAATCACTTTATGCGCCCTTGGCGTCTGGAATTCCGTAACGTCTATTCATTTTCATAAGTGTTTGAGTTGTAACACAAGGAAGAGTTTACACTTCATGAAGGATGAGTACACATGTTACTCGTGTTCGAAGAAAAAAACGGGATCTTTTGTTCCGTCAGAAGATGCTCGTAAAACATCACAAACGTTGAGAAGTATAAAACCAGTGTGCGAAGCTTCGTGGAAACATGAACCGCCACCACTTCAGAAACCGACTGTGGTTGTCGCTCCGCCAAAATTATTTGACAGTCATCCTGGTTTTTCAAAAAAAGCCCGTCCGAAGTGACGGGTTTTTACGCACTAGACAGATTCTGTTTTCTATTGATAATAGAGTATGTACGCTCATTCCTGAATGGACCAAACACACACGTCAGAGCAGACCGTTTGTCTGCGTGCGGAGCCTGTCAAACAGGCTCCTGTAGCAAAACTACCAGAGTGGATGCAGAGAAGTATCGAAAGACACGCGCGTGAGTCACACTATCGTGACTCACAGCAGACTGTCCGTCGAGATAACTACGCAATGTATGAGGGTAGTGTGGGTGCAGTAGGGTAGCTAGAAATAAGGACAGGGAACACGCACACAGATGTTCCCTGTCCTTTCTGTTTTTTTCATGTGCCATAGTATAATAAAAAGGATATGGAACATCTCAACCCAGAAGATAAGGTGACATACTTTGCGCAGACTGATGCGCGAGACAAAAAAATACCTTTTGGTATTAAGTCAAAAGACAGAAGCAGGCATACCTATATTATCGGTAAAACAGGTATGGGTAAGTCTACTGTTCTTGAAAATATGGCAGTGCAGGATATTCAAAACGGTAATGGCATCGCCTTTATTGATCCTCACGGTAAAACTGCCGATCTTCTCCTTCAGTATGTGCCTGAACATCGCATCAAAGATGTTTTGTATTTCGCTCCTTTTGATATTGAGAATCCTATTTCGTTTAACGTAATGGAGGATGTGGGTGCCGACAAACGTCACCTCGTTGTGTCAGGACTCATGTCTGCATTTAAAAAGATATGGGTAGACGCATGGTCAGCGCGTATGGAATATATTCTCAACAATATTCTCCTGGCGCTCCTCGAGTATCCAGACTCGACACTCATTGGTGTAAATAGAATGCTCGCTGACAAAGAGTATCGTAAAAAAGTTGTTGATAATATCACCGATCCATCCGTAAAAGCTTTTTGGGTGGACGAGTTTGCGAAATACGGTGAGAGGTACATGCAGGAGGCGGGTGCGGCGATACAAAACAAAATCGGTCAATTTATTTCAAACCCTCTTGTTCGTAATATTATTGGTCAGCCAAAATCAACATTTGATATTAGACAAATGATGGATGAGAAGAAAATTCTCATTATCAACCTTTCAAAAGGACGAGTGGGAGAGCAAAATGCGAACCTTCTCGGTTCAATGCTCATCACCAAAATATATCTCGGTGCAATGTCTCGAGCAGATGCTTCAGATACTGCACTCAAAAAGTTACCCAATTTTTATCTCTACGTAGACGAGTTCCAGTCTTTTGCTAACGAATCTTTTGCGGACATTTTGTCTGAGGCTCGAAAATACAAACTCAATCTCACTATTGCTCACCAGTATATTGAACAAATGTCAGATGAGGTTCGTGCTGCTGTGTTCGGAAACGTCGGCACCATGATTGTTTTTCGTGTGGGAGCTTTTGATGCTGAAGTGCTTGAAAAAGAATTCGCGCCGATGTTTACCGCCGAGGATATTGTAAATTTGGGTATTTACCAAATCTATCTCAAGCTCATGATTGATGGTGTTTCATCTCAGCCTTTTTCTGCTACTACATTACCGCCTATTCAATTACCAAGCGTCTCTCAGTATGAAAAAATCATCGAGCAATCACGACTCACCTACGCTTCAAAGCGGGCGGGAGTTGAAGAGGAAGTTCGCAAGCAAGCCGGAGTAGACAAGGAAAGTCATGCTCCTCAACAAAAAGTAGAGAGACGACAAGAGGCTTTTCCTCGTAGAGAACATGGTTCAGATGCGCATAGGGACACACGTAGGCCAGAAGGGAATTCTTTTGGTAGGGATACTCGTCCGCCTCGTCCTCCCGAAGCTCAGCCTCAACGAAATCCACATAACCCTCCTTTTGATGTTGCTCAGAAAAGAACAGAACAGAAGGTTCCTCCTCCAGTTTTTGATAAACCTGTTTTACAGACACAGGATAGTGATGATTTTGTTCCTCTTACAAAGACTATTTCGCTTACCGAACTCAAGCCAAAACCAGCTGTACCATCTGGTCTAGATCACAATACCAAAAAAGTTCCTAGCCAAAAAAATGTTAATGATTTACGTCAGGCTCTTGCTTCTGTTGCACCTAAGGTAGATCTTCCTGTTTCGGGAACGAGCGATAAGCATGTTCCTAAGCCACAACCAAAAGAATCCACACCTACTCCTCCGCCTCCGTCGAAACAAGAAGTACCAGAGGCTGTCTTGAAAAAGATTCTCGACATGAATCAATAATTTCTATGATGTTTCTTCTTGGATCCATCGCGCTGGCTCTTTTTGCAGGATTCTCATATATAGGTGTTGTTGTGGCCTATAAAAGCACCCGTAACCCTGGAGATGATTTTGAGATTATAGAGTAATATACGTCTAGGCTATGACTACTATACCCAGAACAGACACGCTTAAGCCTAAGAGAATACTCATTTTTTCTTTCGTTTATTACCCTCGCTTTATCGGCGGGGCTGAAATTGCTATTAAAGAAATCACCGATAGGGTATCCTCTCAGGACATTGAATTTGACCTCGTGGCGTTGCGTATCGATAAAAAACTACCTCGTTTTGAGCGCATAGGTAATGTGAATGTGTACCGTATTGGTTTCGCTGGAGATCAACGCGCTTCTGCAGATTCTTTGCCGTGGTATTTGCACCTCAACAAGTATCTCTATCCATTTTTGTCTGCCTACGTTGCTCATGGTTTGAATCATAAACATCGCTATGATGCTGTGTGGGCAATGATGGCGAATTATTCTGGTTTCGGTGCGTTGTTCTTTAAACTTTTTAATATGTCCACACCGTTTATACTCACTCTTCAGGAAGGTGATCCTTTTGAGTACATAGAAAAAAGGGTGCGTTTTATTCGTCCGCTTTTTAGAATGATTTTTAGAAAAGCTGATTGTATTCAGGCTATATCGCGCTACCTCGCTTCGTTTGCAACGTCTCAAGGAGCGACATGTCCGGTAGTGGTTGTGCCTAATGGTGTCGACACTACTCATTTTAGACAATCAATTAATGAAAGCGAACTCGAAGACTTGCGTGTATCTTTGGGAAAAGAGCCTCATGATGTTTTTGTCATCACCACGTCTCGGCTTGTGGTAAAAAATGCGGTAGGGGATATTGTCGCGTCGCTCGTCCATCTGCCACCGTACGTTAAGCTTCTTATTTTGGGCACTGGATACGAAGAGGCTTCGCTCAGAAAACAAGCAGAAGACTTGGGGGTTTCATCACGGGTTCATTTTTTGGGATACGTACCGCACAAGGAGATGCCAAAGTATTTAAAAATTTCTGACGTGTTTGTGCGCCCTTCTCTATCTGAGGGTTTTGGAAATTCTTTTATTGAAGCAATGGCGGCAGGTATCCCTGTGATTGCTACACCTGTTGGAGGTATCGTAGATTTTTTGGTTAATAAAGAAACAGGTTTACTGTGTGATGTGCATGACCCAAAAGATATCGCTCGAAAAGTTGAAATGTATATGCGCGATGTTTTGTTACGTAATGAAATTGTGGAGAATGCTATGCATATGGTGCTCGACAAGTATGACTGGAGCGTTATTGTCACACAGATGAGGGAGGTTGTTTTTTACAAAGCTTTCGACAAAAAATAGCAAAAAAGCATCGGACGGACACGTTTCGTCTTCTCGGTTTTTTACTTTATACTTATATATATGCGCATTCTTGTAGCTACGGGTATTTATCCTCCCCAAATCGGCGGTCCAGCGACCTATTCCAAACTCCTCTATGACGAGCTTCCCAAGAGAGGGCTTCAGGTAGACATTGTTAATTTTGGTGATTTTATATCAAAACCAAAAATTATTCGGCATATTCTTTTTTTTATTGAGCTTCTTAAGAAAGGTCAAAACGTAGACGTTGTGTACGCTCAAGACCCTGTGTCTGTTGGTCTGCCTGCTCTCATCGCTTCTCAGATTTTGCAAAAGAAGTTCGTATTAAAGATCGTAGGTGACTATGCATGGGAGCAGGGTGTTCAACGTTTTGGGGTTGAGGACGCTCTCGATTTGTTTTCGACAAAATACCAAAAGTACTCTCCTCAGGTGAGAACGCTTAAAAAAGTTCAAAAATATGTGGCGGATGGTGCTCACGCTATTGTCACTCCTAGTTCTTATTTGAAGGGGATTATTTCTAATTGGGGGGTCAAGGCAGATAAAATTCGTGTTATTTACAATGGTTTTCATTCTCAGGATTTTAAATGGACAAAAATAAATCTTCGTAAAAAATATAACCTCCACGGTACCATTCTTATTAGTGTGGGGAGGCTCGTACCATGGAAGGGTTTTTCTGCGCTTATTGATGTTTTGGTTCTCGTAAAAAAAGAAATTCCTGATGCGACACTTTTTATTGCTGGCGACGGTCCACTGAGGGACGAACTCGCTCGGTATGTTTCAAGCAAGGGTTTGGACGATTCGGTTGTTTTTTTGGGTAGACTTGATCAGCATGTATTGTTTGAATACATCAAAGCGTCTGATATTTTTGTGCTGAATACTCAGTACGAAGGTTTCTCTCATCAGATTTTAGAAACCATGTCCTTGGGAACTCCTATTATCACCACGCGTGTGGGAGGTAATTCAGAGATTATAGAAAATGATCACACAGGAGTGCTTGTTTCCTACAATGATGTGGAAGCTTTGAAAGAGCAGGTGTTTCGGCTTCTGCGTAATCCGTCGCTCTGTCAGTCTCTGGTTCGTAAGGCACGCGAGAAAGTAAAAGGGTTTACAGATGAGCGTATGATTGATGAATTTGCACAGTTTATCTCTGCACTACGATGAGGGTTCTTATGATTTCAACAGATACAAAGATTTTCGAACAGGGTAGTTCTGTTCGTAATCGTATGGTGGAGTACGGTTCGCTTTTTGATGAATTACACATTGTTGTTTTTACAAAAAAATGGAATTCTGCGGACATCGACACCTTGTCTAGTCGCGTGAGCGCATACAGAACGTGCTCACGCTCGAGGTACTTTTATTGTTTCGATGCCCTACGGATTGCTTCACGAATTATTACATCTAAAAGGGGTGATTTTGGTATAACACATATTACGACGCAAGATCCGTTTGAGACGGGTATTGTAGGGAGAGTGCTCGCAAAAAAGTATACCCTTCCTTTGAATGTTCAGGTGCATACTGATTTTTTAAGTACGTATTTTAGAAAAGAAAACATTCTCAATCGTATTCGTGTGGGGTTATCCCGTTTTGTTTTTGCGCAAGCAACATCGGTCAGGGTCGTTTCGCATAGAATACAAAAGTCTCTTGAGAAAAGTGGTTTTTTAAATAAAACATGCTCGGTTTCCGTATTGCCGATATACGTAGATGCACAAAAAATAAAGGATGCTCCTCTAGGTACAAGTTTAAAGGTGGCATATCCTCAGTTCGATCGCATCGTGTTGATGGCTTCGCGGCTTACTCATGAAAAAGACATACACACAGCATTGTGTGCCTTTACAGAGGTCTTGGTGACCTATCCACGTGCAGGTCTTGTGATTGTTGGTGATGGTCCAGAACGCGATTCTCTTTCTCGTTTTTGTGAGAAAAAAGGAATACACTCTTCTGTTGTATTTTTGCCATGGATGAATAGCGATGACTTGTATTCTTCGTATAAAACAGCCGATGTTTTTTTACTGAGTTCTCTGTATGAGGGGTACGGAATGACACTGATTGAGGCGGGCATAGCGGGAGCGGCAGTTGTTTCTACTGATGTCGGAATTGCCTCTGAGTTACTTTCAGACGCACGAGTGTGTCTACCCCGTGACGAGAAATGTCTCGCGCGTCATGTGATTGAGGCGTTTAAAAACCCCCAACAGTATCGGATGACGGATTCTTTTGCTTTGATTACGCGTCGTGAGGTATATTTACAGAAATACAAAGAATCCCTTTTGGCATAATTACGCATATGATTTCTCTTTTCAAAAAAATAATTTCTTTAGCTACGGACACGCTTGTCGTGCGTTACATTTTCTCTGGAGGATTTTCGTCTTTTCTTGATATTGGTTTGCTTTTTGTTCTCACGGAGTATTTTCACGTCTATTACTTGGCTTCGGCAGTTATTGCTCTTACGACGTCGTTCATCGTTCGTTTTTTGCTTCAAAAAAGGTTCACTTTTCGTGACGCAAGTACCACGACAGTACACAAGCAACTCTTTTTTTATAGCGTGTTGTATGCTGTTAGCATGGTTGCCACTACAGGTTTTCTTTATTTCTTTGTAGAGATTCTCCATGTGTGGTACGTTTTTGCACAAGTACTCACTATTGGAATAATGGCAGGAGTAAGCTTCTTTGCTTATAGGTACATTATATTTCCAGAAAATAGCCCCACTAAAAAGCCTGTATGAAACTACTCGTTATCACTCAAAAGATTAATAAAAATGATCCAGTTCTTGGTTTTTTTCATCGCTGGGTTGTAGAGCTTGCTTCAGCGTATGAAGCAATTACGGTTATATGTCTCGAAAAAGGTGAGTATGATGTACCACATAATGTTTCTGTTCTTTCTCTAGGAAAGGAAGGGGGGCAGTCAAAGTGGAAATATCTAAAAAACTTTTACACGTATATTTTTTTAAAAAGAAAAGAATATGATGCTGTGTTTGTTCACATGAATGAAGAGTATGTCCTGTTGGGTGGTTTTCTGTGGAAATTGTTACGTAAGCCAATATACATGTGGAGGAACCACCATGCGGGTAGCGAGTTCACTAATATTGTTTCGCTTTTCTGTAAGAACATTTTTTGTACATCAAAGTATTCATACACAGCAAAATTCAAAAAAACCATACGTATGCCTGTCGGTGTAGATACTTCGGTTTTTGTGTCACACGGAAGAGATAAAAAACCTCACTCGATTTTGTTTTTGGCTCGAATTGCTCCGGTCAAAAAGCCTGATGTCTTAATTAGGGCGCTCGGTATTCTCGCTCAAAAAAAGGTACCCTTTTCTGCAACCATTGTTGGGGATGCTTTACCAAAAGATTCCGAATATGCTGATTCTTTGAGGGTGCTTGTGAAAGACGAGGGTGTTTCTGATAAGGTTGTCTTTCTCCCTGGAATTCCTAATGACCAGACGCCAGAGGTGTACTCTTCTCATGAGGTGTTTGTGAACCTGTCTTCATCAGGTATGTATGACAAAACTATTTTTGAAGCTATGGCGTGCGAGACTCTTGTCCTCGCTTCCAACGAAAACTTACGTGGACTTATTGACGATGATTTCATCTTTACAGAAGGTGATGTTGTGGAGCTTGCTTCTAAGCTTGAGAGAATTATTCTCATGGACAGGTCTTCTCGGGTTACTCACGGGGCAATCATGCGAGATGTGGTGCTTAAACAGCATAGTTTGGATAAGCTCAGGGACAAGCTTGTGCAGGTCATTCATTAATTTTTTAACACCACCATGTTTTTTACACTTCGTAAGATATACCAAGGTCAATCACTTTTGAGAATACTCATGAATCAAAGCTTCAAACAATTTTCTGTATCGGGAAAGGTTGTTGATGTTGGTGGTGCCCGCAAGCCTGATTATTTTGACTATCTTAAACAAGAGTCTGTTACGTCTGTTGAAATCGTAGATGGACTGCTTTCCAAGGTGGACTTCGAAAAAGATAAACTACCTTACGGTGACGGATATGCTGATAGTGTGGTTTTGGCCAATGTTTTGGAGCATGTCTACAATCATGCTTTTTTGGTTGGGGAAGTGCACCGTATTCTCAAAAAGGGAGGAACCCTTATTGGTTTTGTTCCTTTCCTTATCCAGTACCATCCTGATCCCCATGATTATTTTAGGTATACAAAAGAGGCTCTCGAGAGGATTTTTAAATCCGCAGGGTTTTCTCATGTACAGATTGTAACTGTCGGTAGGGGTCCTTTTTCTGTAAATTTTAATACTATTGTCTTGTCATTTCCTCGCGTAGTGCGCGTTCTGTTGTTTCCTTTGTACTATGTTGTTGATAGCTTGTTTCTAAAATTCAGACCTCGTGTTGGTGAGCGCTATCCTCTCGGATATTCATTTAGTTTGAAGAAGTAGTGTCTTTTTTCTGCGAGAGGGTTTCTTCGTAGAGTTTTTTGTATTCGGCATACATTTTTTTGTTTGAAAAACGATTCTCGATGTCGAGAGACATTTCAGTGCCCAAAGAAGCGTAGTGGTCACGGGGTAGGTTTATAAAGTACTGCATACCTCGTTCCATGTCTTCCTGTGATTCGGGGGTCGCAAGGTAGCCATTTTTTTTATGGATAATGATCTCTGGGAGGGCGTCGACCGCGTAAGCAACCACTGGTGTACCACAGGCTATTGCTTCAGCCGCAGTGAGTCCAAAGGAGTCACCTTGTGTCGGATACAAAAGAACATCTGCAACACCTAAGTAATCTGCAACACTGTTTTTATCCGTTAAGTGATCAGTTGATGCATAGTGGGGATAGGATGTTTTTGCGTTTGAGTGCCCTATGGACAAAAAGAATATATTTGAGTCTGTGGGGGTTTTTTCGATTATTCTTTTTACGGTCTGCCAGCCTTTTACTCCGAACGCTACTATTTTTTTGTCGAGAGGTAGACCTAGTTTTTCTCTAGTTTTTATTTTGTCTTTTTTTATAAATACAGATGTGTCTACACCGTTATAAATACGGACTATTTTTTGGTTGCCAAGTATACTATTTCGTACTTCGTTTCTCATCCAATCAGATACAGCAATGATGGTGAGTTTGCTATTTTTGTAGATCTGCGATTTTTTTGCGAGTAATCTGCTGGTGTTATCCCATAGGTATAAAAGAAATCTTTTTTTGTTTGGATTTTTTCGTGTGATGCTGTCACTTGCATAGCCTGTGATTGCCCATAAGTCATGCATTGTCCATAACACAGGTTTCAGTTTTGACATGTGTTTTAAGAGCGCTAGGTCAAAGAAGTTGCTGTGAAGGTTGTGACAATGGATAATGTCCGCTTCCAGAAATTCTTTAGTTTTGAGAATATATTTTGAGCGCGCAAAAATTAAGTCGTTTGCGAAAATTTTTACAAGCCAATCCTGGTAGCGTTTTCGTGGTATTACATAGACGTCTGGCTCGTTTGAGTATTTATAGCGCACAAAAGTACTTACCTGGTGACCTTCTTTTTTGAGACTTTCTCGGAGTTCCCATGCTACTTTTGCAGCACCACCCCTACAGTCTATTGTGCTGAGTACGCATATTTTCATATTATTTTAGTGCGAGTTGTTGTGTGACAGACTCAGCGAGTTTCTTTGAGGTAAGGGTGTTTTTGTAAAGTTCAAAACCTTGGGACGCTATTTTGTTTAGGGTATCTTGGTTGTTTTTCAGGTAGAGTATTTTATCTGCTAAGTCATAAGGATCGCCTGGGTTGGCACACGCACAGGTTACATTTTCCGTGAGGAGCTCAAGAACAGCTCTGTTTCGTCCTGTAAGGTAGGGTAAGCCGAGCGCGAGTGTTTCATAGAGTTTACATGGAAGGGTTCTCAAGAGGCGAGGATGATTAGCCATTTGTCCGAGGCTAATGTGGCACTGCAGCATTTTTTCTCGAAGTGTTTCGATGGGAAGTGTCTCGTTTATCATTTCTATATTTTTCGGTGCAAGGTTTTTCATAAGAGCGTTGACCTCTCTATAGAGATGCCCTGCGCCTATAATGCGAAAACGAATTTCTTTTTCCTCAAGTATTTTTGCGGTTTTGATGACCGTATCAATACCCGATTCTGCGAGAAATCTACCTCGGAAGAGTACAGTAAATGTTTTTTCTTTTGTGTACTGGGGCTCAAAGAAAAATTCTTTTTCATTTACCCCTGTCCATGATTTAATAAGTTTTTCTTTTTTCACGAAAAAAGACTTGTGTATAAATTCAATTTGAGAGGGGCTTTCGAGTAATATTTTTGCAGGAAGGTGGAATGACAAAATATCGAGAACCCACCACTTGAGTGCGGCTAGGGAATATTTTTTGACATCACGCGAGATAACATTTGCCTCATACTGGGAGGATACGGCATTGTAGATAATTTTTCGAGAAAAAAAGCTCGCAATGATGGCAAAAATTGGTGAGGTGAAACCTATAACAAGGAGGTCACTTTTTTTCTTATGTTCGAGAACTAGTTTAATAAGATTAGAGTATTTTTTTATTCCCGGAGCGTTTTCGTGTATATCAAGAACGGTGTGGCCGTTTTCTCTGAGGCCGTCGATAAGATGTCTGTCGTGCGGGTATATATTTTTTGTATTTATGTATGAAATCAGCATATATTTTTTGTATTTTAGTATATCACCAAATCTGGTATAATAAGACATAATACTTTTTTCATGAAGAAGCTATTCCTTATATTCCACGGCCGATTTCCTAGTGAAAAAGCAGCTTCTCTGTTTACTGCAAAAAACGCTGAAGCTTTTTCAAAACAGGGTTTTGAAGTGACTGTTTTGGTGCCAAAAAGAAAAAACGTTCATACCAAAGATGCTTTTGCATTTTACGGTATATCTCAATCTTTTAAGATTGAGTACCTTCCTGTCGTGGATATTTTCGACACCTTTCTCTTGAAGTACATAGCTTTTGTTATGAGCATGTTTTCTTTTTCTTGGAGTGTTTTTTATTTTCTAAAAAAGAATTACACG
Source organism: uncultured Candidatus Saccharibacteria bacterium (assembly GCA_964559755.1). Taxonomy (GTDB): domain Bacteria; phylum Patescibacteriota; class Minisyncoccia; order Phycocordibacterales; family UBA6065; genus CAIMLU01. Next base: position 49,565 of record CAZLHP010000004.1, on the reverse strand, counting down.
GAAGGGGATATTGTTTATTCGAATGAAATTGTTCCTCTTTTTTTTGTTTCAAAAATAGCACCCAATTGTTTTTATGAGATGCATGACTTTCCTGAGAGTAAACTTTTCTTTTTTGGCCACACTCTGGGCTTGATGCGATGGGTGCTTGTCCATAACCGGTGGAAGTTAAAACGTGTTCATGAGCTTTTCCCTCGCTTGAGAAAAGATTTATTTCTCTATGAACCAAACGCCGTGGACACTGATGATTTCGATGTGTCTATTCCTACTGAGCAAGCCCGAAAAGAACTTGGTGTCTCTCTAGATAAAAAAATAATTGTCTACACAGGCCACTTGTATGGCTGGAAGGGGGTCGACACTCTCGCGGAAGCAGCCCGCCTACTTCCTCTTGATTTCGAAGTCATCTTCGTTGGGGGAACATCTCATGATGTCGATTCGTTTTTAAAGAAGTATGGAGACGTGAAGAATATACAGGTTGTGGGACATAAGCCTCATGCACAGATACCTCTGTGGCAAAAAGCAGCAGATGTTCTCGTTTTGCCTAATACAGGTAAAGAAAAAATATCACTGTACTACACATCGCCAATGAAGTTGTTTGAGTACATGGCTTCAAAGAAGCCTATTGTCGCTTCTGATATACCCTCAATTAGAGAAATTGTTGATGAGTCGAGTGTTGCCTTTTTTAAACCAGACGATGCTGTTTCACTCAGAGATGCACTTATCTTGTGTGTGAAAGGGGACAGATCACACATTGTTGAGAATGCTTTTTCGCTTGTTCAAAACCATACATGGCATAAACGGGCAGAAAGAATTGTTCGTTTTATGAAACAGAAATAAATGAAAGTTTTTTTTCAAAAATATCGTTTTCTAATCATTCTTTTTGTTTTTGCCTTGGTGCTCAGGGTGGCGCTTTTCGCTGTTAATTTTACGGTAAACGACTATCAGCTCATACCAACCATTAAAGGTGATGATGGGTACTATGAGCTCAGTCAGAATATTCTTTTAGGCAATGGTTTCAGTTTTGACGCACAAGCTCCCTTTAGACCAAATCCCTTGAGGCCTCCTCTATGGCCTTACAGTATTGCGGGACTCGCTTCGGTTGGTGGATATTGGTTAGTGTTTGTATTTGAGTTACTTATGGCGAGTAGTATACCGGTACTCGGTGTGCTTATTTCTCGTTATTTTGTAACAGAAAAAATTTCACGCTACGTAGGCTACTTCATGGCTATGAGCCCTTATACCATCTTACTTTCCTTTCTGCTCTATACAGAAACATCTTTTACTTTTTTCTTTCTTTGTTTTGTGTTGTTTCTTTTCCGTTATTTACGATACAAAACACTCCGTGCAATTATTTGGGCTTCTGTTTTTTTAGGCCTCTCGGTTTTGATTAAGCCCACGGTCCAGTATTTTGTGTTCCTTGTTCCGTTGGGACTTTTGTTTCTTGAGCGAAAAAATATATCAAAAACTTTTTGTCTTCACGTGGTGTTGTTTGCGCTTTTCGCTTCGCTCATTATTATGCCTTGGTTGTATCGCAATAAGTATGAGTTTGGTGTGTGGGGTATGAGCGCACAGCCTGCTTTTAATGCGTATGTATATATTGTGCCTACACTGCTTGCTATTGATAATGATACCGACTTTGCTACGGAGTTGAATTCTTTTGTATATAAGGATGGTTTTGATCCGAACACTATTACCCTAAAGAACGCTCAGGAATATACCGACAAAGCTTTTGAAATTATACGTGAACACAAGAGTGCTCTCGTGCAGTCAGCACTTATTACACTCGTCACTTTTTTTACGCATGATGGGGTCCTCACTATTTTAGGCAATATGGATATTCGTTTAGAGAATGTCGTGGCAAAGCCGGTCATTACTCTTCTTGCGCATCCACGTGAGCTTTTTTCTGCCATTTCTCATTACATATACGGCCCCGCTTTCTTTATTATTCTCATGAGATTGTTTTGGTACGTGTGCACTGTATTCTTTTGTATCGGTTCGTGGCTCCTGTTAAAAAAAGAAGAGGTGAGGCCGTACGTAATAACCGCACTCTGTATGGTTTTGTATTTTGCTTTGACGACCGCCATCAACGGCTTCGGAGTGAATGCGCGATTTAGGGTTCCCGTTGAGGTCTTTATTGGAAGTTTCGCCCTTTATGGACTGATTTCGGTGTTTCGTACTATACTACTCAAATTGCAAAAAATACAAAAACGCACATGAATTTTTTTAAAAAAAACCTCGTAAAGATTTTTATTAATCGTAATAAACCACGATACTCTCGACTGCTTTTTTTGTTTTGTAGTAAATACATTGATTTTTGCTATGGCGATAATGCTTTTGACCGTGAGACAAACGGTGAGTATTGGCTTCTCGGTACGCTACAAGGAAAAATGAAGGTGGTTTTTGATGTTGGCGCAAATGTGGGCGATTACTCCAAAAAAATTCTTTGTAACGATAACAATGTTGTTATTCACGCCTTTGAACCGGATGTGAGAGCGTTTGATCAGTTACAAGCGAACACAAAGGATTTTAAAAAGAGAATTATTTTAAATAATTGTGCTGTGGGTGAGAAGAAGGCACAGATGCAACTCTTCCGTCACTCAAAGACAGTTTTTAACTCTTTGTTCGATATCCACGAACAAGACAAAAAAGAAAAAGCACTTATGGTTCAGGTGACTACTCTCGATGAATATGTAAAGGAGCACAACATTCGCCACGTAGATTTCTTGAAGGTAGATGTTGAGGGTTATGAGTTTTTTGTTTTGAAGGGTGCAGAGAATATGTTCAAGCAAGGCATAGTCGACATGGTACAGTATGAATTTTCTGGAGCGACTTTGGAGTCTCGGTTTTTTCTACGTGACTTCCTCAGGTTTTTTGAGAATTACGGGTACGATATGTATCGTCTGAAATGTCGTTCTCTTGAGAGAGTAGAGTATTTCCCCGATCAGGAGCGTTTTACGCTTACAAATTTTGTGGCAGTTAAGAGAGGTCTCCAGATCGATCATATTCCTCAGACTATACCTTTTTATCACTAATTTTCTATGAAAAAAATTTCCATAGTTATACCGTGTTTCAATGAGGAAAAAACAATAGAGGAGCTCCTTTCTCGTGTTTTTGCTGTCTCCATTCCTGGATGGTCAAAAGAGATCATTGTTGTCGATGATGCATCTACAGACGGAACCAAAGACATACTGAAGAAATACGCTTCTCGTATTATTACAATCCATCAAGAGAAAAATGGTGGCAAGGGCACAGCGGTGACTCGAGGTCTCAAGGAGGCAACGGGGGATTATATTTTAATTCAGGATGCTGACTTGGAATATCATCCCAAGGAAATTCCTCTTTTTATTGACGCCTTGAGTACTGGTTCTCAGGTTGTATATGGGTCACGCAATTTGCATCATGAGAAAAGAAAAGGTTTTTATGCTCAGCGTTTGGGTGTGTGGTTCATAACACAACTTATTAACTTTTTATACGGAGCGCGTCTGACTGATGTGTGGACATGCTACAAACTTTTTCCTCAATCTTCAAAAAAATTGTTTATTCCTGGTCAGTTTGAGTCCGAGCTACTTTTTACGACTGCATTATTACGTGAGGGTCACAGCATTACAGAGGTTCCTATTTCACATACACCGCGAGATGCAAAAGAGGGAAAGAAGATTCGCTATAGAGATGGTTTTAGAGCAATACAATTACTTATTGCGGATAGGCTTCTCAATTTAAAAAAACCTCGTGCCCGCGAGGTGGACAATCATCTTCACCTCGTCTGCTGCCCTTTTTGTAAGGGAGATTTTAAAGTGGTTGATAACGGACTCATATGCTCTCTCCATGAGACTTTTGTTATAGACGAATCGCGCCGTCCTATTTTGATTGAGAAGGCGGTATATGAGCGTAATAGCGATCAGCATGAGTCTGGGGTCAATTGGTTGAAATCTTTTTTGAAACAGTTTCCAAAGATTTACTATTCTATTTGGCATGTTTTTTGTCCGGTGCTCATGTTGGTCAATGGTCCACGTATGATTCTTGGAAAGGTTCCACAAGGTGCTCTTGTTGTAGATGTAGGTTCTGGTCCAGAACGCCTGGGAGATGAGTTTATAAATGTCGATATCTTTCCTTTTCCTGAAGTCGATATTGTGTCTGATGCGACACAGTTACCTTTTAAAGATAATTCAGTGGATGCCGCAGTGTCTGAATCTCTGTTTGAGCATGTGCCCGATGCCCACCTTGTTGCGCGTGAGATGGTGAGAATTGTGAAGCCTGGCGGTTATGTATATGTAAGCGCTCCTTTTATGCATCCGTATCACGCATCACCTGACGATTTTAATAGATGGACTATTTCAGGTCTTAAACACATGTTTTCTGATCTTGAAATTGTAGAGGCGGGAGTTCGTTCGGGTCCATGGTCAACACTCCTCATGTTTTTGGCGTACTGGTTAGGTGTTATTTTTTCTTTTGGTTCACGAAAAATTGCTCCATTTCTTGCTCATTTCTTTATGCTTATTTTGGGACCACTGAAATACCTGGATTATGTTTTTATTTACCTACCAGGGTCAGATGCTGTGGCGACTCATTTGTATGTTGTGGGAAGGAAAAAATAAAACCGTTCGTCATTGTCTTTTGAGGCTAAAAAGACTATAATTTTTCCATTATTTAGGTTATATATTCAGTTAAACTGTTAAATCACATGAAAAGAGCTCTTGTGTGTGGCGCCGGTGGATTTATTGGAAATCATCTTGTGACCAAACTCAGAAAAGATGGGTATTGGGTGCGCGGCGTTGATTTGAAAAAACCTGAGTATGGTGTATCAAAAGCTAATGAGTTTGTTGTGGGTGATTTGAGAGATGTTAAAGTGTGCGCAAAGGTACTCAATCGTTCTTTTGATCGTGTGTATCAGCTTGCTGCAGACATGGGTGGCGCGGGTTACATTTTTACAGGGAATCACGACGCAGACATTATGCATAACTCAGCAACAATCAATCTGAATATTGCTGAACAGGCACGCAAGGTTGGTGTGGGTACTCTTTTTTACTCTTCATCCGCGTGTATTTATCCTGAGCGTAATCAGGTTGATCCTAATAATCCAGATTGTAGTGAAGAGTCGGCTTATCCAGCAGCTCCTGATAGCGAATACGGTTGGGAGAAAATATTTAGCGAGAGACTCTTTATGGCGTATGCTCGAAATCATTGTATGAATGTGCGTATTGCACGTTTTCATAATGTTTTTGGACCAGAGGGCACATGGAATGGTGGAAAAGAAAAAGCACCCGCTGCGACGTGTCGCAAGGTTGCTGAGGCAAAAGACGAGGGTGTTGTTGAGGTGTGGGGCGATGGAGAACAAACTCGATCTTTTCTCTATATCGATGAATGTCTCGAGGGTGTTGAGCGCCTCATGAACTCTGATTTCACAGGTCCTGTAAACATTGGTTCAGACGAAATGATATCTATAAATGATCTCGTGCATATGGTGAGTTCTATTGCTGGTAAAAAGGTTCGTCTGAATCACGTGCCTGGTCCACTCGGAGTGCGTGGACGTAACTCTGACAATCGACTTATCAAAGAAAAGTTGAATTGGGCTCCAAGTCGGCCTCTTAAAGAGGGGATGGCAAAAACATATGAATGGATTAATGGGCAGGTGCAAAAGCAGAAAAAATCAAAACCACAAAAAACAAAAAAGGTTTTGAAAAAGAAAAAATCTCGTAAGTAAAATCAAAAACACCCGTACATACGGGTGTTTTTATGAGTAAAACATTGGTAGTGCAAATAAAGAGGCTTAGGCTCTTTCCGTGGCTCTTCTGGGGCTTATAATGGCCTTTAGGAGGTTTTTCGACCCCCTCGCATAGGTTTGCTAGTTTTCGGTTTAAAAAGCCCTAAAAAGGCCTCTGTATGTGTTTTTAGTAATGAGCGAGTGTTGAGTATTTATTTTGGAAGAATGTCGTCTTGTCTTTGTAGTACTCCCAGTCCATGTTTTCTTTTGTCATGAGAATGTGGGGTACATTGCCGTACCATGAGGCAAAGGCGCCAAAACTCGAATCTGAACCTAGAATTTCATCACAACTTGAGAGAAGGAAAAGATCAATCACCGCTTTTTCTTTTGAGATATGAATGTTGAGTCCTTTAAAGATGTTTTCTTGCACGGGTCCATCTGATGCAATAAGAAAAAGTGTTTTGTCTACTTGTATATTTTTTACCGCACAGTATTCGTCAATAATTTTTCGTACCCTTTCTTGGGTCAGTAAGTATTTGCCATCTTTGAAGAATGCGTAATCTGCTTGGCGGATATGTACACCGATTATTGTTCCGTAGCGATTGTCTATGTCGCGTATAATCGAAGTTACTTTTTCGGTAATAGTCTTTTCTGGTGCGAATGCTTCTATGATTCCTTGTCTATATTTTTCTAATCCGAGCGGGTTTCTAAAGAGCCACCCCGTAAAGTAGAGCGTTTGGCTGTTTTCGTCGGGTATAGATTCCTGTGTTGGCGAGAGGTATACTTTCTCTCCTTTTGTGTTTTCAGAAGAAATAGTATTTTTTTTGTTGAACAAAGTGAGTGTGTATACGTAGAGAATATACACCTTTCGCCATAGTTGACTACGAAAGCTGCTGCGTCTTCCTGAGAAATTTTTGAACCAAAAAGAAAAGAATTTTGTCAGGAGGTTTTCGTTTTCTATGAAATTGAAATACGAATGGTATTCAAAAAAAGAAGGATTTTTTATTGTTCTATTTTTTTCAAGACCATACGCGTAGATGCTTATATAGTTCCATAACTGATTTGCAAGTTCTCCGCCTCCGTTTTTGAGTATGATGCCTTTTTTCATATACTTATTTGGTGAAGTGATAGAGACCTGTTCCGAATCCTTTACCTGGGTCATATGATGGATATATTTCTTTTCCATAGATGTATTTTTCTTCTTTGAGACGTAGGTTTTTGAACAGAGAGAGTACGTACTCTCTGGTGAATGCACGGTGGGCATTAAAGTATATGGTATTCCTGCTGTCTACAGGAACAGAGATATAAAGGTTTCCATTTTTGGCTAAAACTCGATCAAGTTCTTCTGCTGCCTTTTCTGTACCAAACTGATCCAAAGGATCACCGTAGCGTCCAAGTCCTATGTGTTCAATAACACATATCGATGAAACAGATGATACCTCGCCATTTTTAAAGGGAAGGTGTGTGATATCTCCTTTGACAAAGGATAGCTCAGGTAGGGTTACCGAGAGGGGACGTATATCAATCATTGTTGTCGGTACGAACTGAGAGATGATACCTACCATAAGTGCTTGGGAGGCTATGTCGTAGTGCTGAGTGGGTTTGTTTTCAAAAATTTTTTTCGCACACCAGCATCCTTGCAGATAGTACACAGGATCTACATCTGTGTGTGTTGTCTTGTCGTATATTCGGGGAAAAAGGTCTGTTGTTTGTAAACGGTACACATCATTTTTTTCAAGTTTTTTGTACTTTCTGTAATCATTGAGAAATACAGTAAGCGCAGATGCTCGTTTTAGAAAATTAGGTTTAATTATGAAAACTCTTGCGATGACTACAAGGTATTTCAAGAGGGGAATTGTTTTAAGTTTTTGTTTCATGTTGGTTAGAAAGGTTTTTTGGTAGGAAACATACATTTAAAAAGTATGTATTTAAGAGGGTTGGTTATGTGAAGTTTATTATAAAGGATAGACAAGACTCTCATTTTGTAGGCCGTTATGCTTCTTTTTGGCATAATTATTTTTTGTTCATCTCTATACTTTGTATTTTGCGAACTTATTTGTCCAGGACGAATTCTGAAATAGGTTACATGTGCCGGAATAGACTCAAGTTGTGCATGTTTAGCAAATTGTATACCGAGCCAGTAGTCCCCAGCTGATCTCAGATTTTCTGGGATTGGTGAGACCTTGTCCCATAATTCTTTTCGCCAGAAAGTACTTTCTTGTTCAACAAAGTATGTTTCTCTTCCGTAGATGCCTTTTTGTAGCCAGTCTCTGTTGTATGTTTTTAGAACCCCTTTTTTTATTTCTTTTCCTTGCTCGTCTATAAAACTGCAAATCCCTTTTAACCAGAGACCTGTGGGGTTTTTTGTGAACCATGTAGCAACGGTATCAAGTGATGTGTCTGGAGAATAAAGGTCGTCTGCACCTAGCCACGCAAAGATTTCTCCCGTTGCCATTGAGAATCCTTTGTTAATGGCTGCGTACATACCTTTGTTTGTCTGGTAGTGATATCTGAGAGACAGTGAAGAGCAGAGGGGCTTAAGTTCTTTTGAGTCGAGCTTGTTTTGATACCTTTTGATAATTTCTTCAGTTTTGTCGGTTGAGCCGTCGTTTACAATAATGTACTCTAGATCAAAATTGCCACGCTGACGTAGCACACTCTCTATGGTGTGAGAGATAAACTTTTCCATATTATATGCTGGCGTAACAATAGAGATTTTCATTGTTTAAAGTGTAAGTATTTGAGACATTTCCTGGGCGTACCTTTTCCATGAAAGGTTTTTTCTGACAAATTCAATTCCATTTTTTGAAATCGATTCTATTTTTTTAGGATCGTCTAAGAGTAGGGCTACTTTTTCTGCTATTTCTTGAGGGCTTTTTGGACTTACCAGAAGCGCGTTTTCATTATCAGTAAGTATCTCTGAGGCACCGCTTGTTTTACTCACAATAGTTGCGCATCCAGCAAGCATTGCTTCAAACACCGCAAGCCCCCATGTTTGATTGTGATTAGGGAATATAAAAATATCTGTTTTGGCATAAGCTTGCATGAGCTCAGATTCGCTTAGTCCTGTTGTGATATGTATATAATTTCCTACGTTCTTTTTTGTTATCCGGTCAAGTATTGAAAGGTAATAGGATGGCGCTCTATCGGTGACGCCGTTTATGTGCACGTTAAAATTTGTATAGCCTTTGTTTTTGAGTATCTCGACCGCATCAACAACGTCTTCGAATCTTCTCCAGGGGAAAAAGATACTTGAAAGAAAGAGTTGGTACCGGTCTTTTTTAAAAACCTTTTCTATTGTGATGTTTTTGAACATATCAAGATCCATACCACCTCGTACGATGATTGAGTCTCGATTGTAGTAGGATTTTGCTAGTGCAACATTCCTTTTGTCTAAAACAACAATTTTTTTTATATTTTTTATCTCGTACGTAGCAACAATTTTTTGAAAAAAATTGAAGAGGGTATTATGAAGAAAGCTCTTTCCTGTGAGAGGGGGGCGCTGTATATCGTTCATTGTCCATACAATATTTTTATGCTTTATGAGCCGTGCTATTCGGTAAGCGGTGTAGTCGTGAACATTTATGGCGTCATAGTATGAGACACCTTTTGTCTTTTCTATGAGATGTGCTAGTTCTTGTATGTTTTTTTCTGCAACAAAGAGATTTTTGATGAGTTTTAAATAGATACCAGGAAAATACCAGAGCTTTGAAAAGAGTGTCTTTTTTTTATTCGTATCTTTTTTTATTTCCAAAGGCTGTACGGAGTATATGGGAACTTTTTTACACAGATCAGCATATCCTTGTTTGTTATCGTAAAAATAACAATACACGTCGACTGTGTTTCCAAGGTTTTGTAATTCGTTTGCGAGTTCGAGTGCAAGTCTTTGAGTTCCACCTTTGAGGTTTAATTCCCAGATAACAAGTGCTATTTTCATGTTTTTTGATTTAGAGTATGTAGGCGCTTACGTTTTCGTAGTCAGGGTTTTGTCGCTCTGATCTCCATAAGTATAAAGGTAATTTAAATACGTAGCTATTTTTAAAAGTAAGTGCTACTTGAAAATTGAAATCTCTGTCAGCACCTCGTCCTGTAAATGATGGCCATATCCTCTCAGCAAGCTTTCGAAATTGAACGGTCTCCATTACCTCACGTTTAAACAGGGGAGAGTTTCCTGTTCCTGGGTAGGGCTGTAGTGAGCGAAAGAATAATTTGTTGATTATTTTCATGCGTTTTTTTTCAAAATCAATTTTTTTGGATATCTTTGGAAACAGATGAACACACCCACGCGTCTTTTTTGCAAGTTTTTCGAGCTCTTGGGGTGTAAGTATGTGAGGGTTGTTTTCTAAAAAAGCACGAGCGTCAAATTTTTTATTGAGAAGTTTTGTATCAAATTTTTGCCAGTCGAGAACAACGTGGGTGGCGTTGTGTTTTGTGAGTAAGTCATATTGTACTTCTATACGATTACTCAAGGATGCGTCGTCGGCATCTTGAAATGTGATGTAGTCACCGTGTGCTTTTTCAAAACCGTAGTTGCGGGCCATATACCCAGCGTTGATATTTCTGCCTCTCTTGTTAATTCTCTCAGGGTCATCGTGTGGAAGTTTGTAGTAGTGTATCCTTGGGTCAGATTCTGAAAGTTTCTGGACAACACTCTGTGTATCGTCGGTACTCATGTCATCAATAACCAAAACCTCAATGTTTTTGTACGTTTGGTGCGTCATTGAGAAAAGAGCGTCTTCTATTGTCGACGCGGAGTTGTGAGACGGAATAATGACTGAGATGAGAGGCTTTTCCATGGGTATTATAGTTTTAGGACTGTGTCGATAAACTCACTATATTTTTTGCTAAAATTCTCTCGGGTATGATTCTGTGCTACAAAGCTCCATGCTTTGCGGGCCAGAGATTCTACCTCCTGAGTAGGGGTCAGAGAAAATTCTGTAATTGTTTTTTTGACGAGTTCGGGCGTAGGGTTTTCAAGTATGATACCTCCCGCGTCAGGATCGATTCCTGTTTCGGGAGTGATGATGGGTACGAGCCCTGTGTGCATTGCTTGGATTACCGCACCCGATGTTCCTTCTGATGAAGATGGATGGATAGTTGATGCGCACATATCTGCAATTTTTTTAAACTCAGTAGTTGTGGGATCAATTCTCCCGTACATTTTTATATTCGGAGTTTCAAAAAGTTCTTTTTTGTATACCTCAATAAAATCTTTTTCGGCTAGTAGTGGCCCGCATATGTGGAGATGTAATTCTGGCGTACGTGAAAAAGCCTCTAGGACCATATCGAGACCTTTGTGTACGGCGCCACCACCCCCAAACCAAAGGAAGTGTTTCTTTGCAGTTTCCCAATTTTTGTTTTTGGGAAAATCAAACGTTTGTACTGCAGATATGGGTATGTGAAATATAGGCTTGTTCGAATCCTTGTAGGTGTCTCGAACCCGTTCGTTGCCAAAACCTTCTATGAAGTCCGCATACTCTATACTGTTTGATGGAGGAGATGTTCTTTTGGGCTGTAGTCTAACCCCTCTTCTTTTTTCAAGATTTTCTAGTCTTTGGAGTTCGGCATTGTTTTGAAATTTCCAAAATGATCCAACGATATGGAGAACTTTTTTACAATCTTTTGGAAGCATGCTTGAAATTCTTGCGAGGTTTTGGTGTATATCAACACATACGCTGTATGGTTTTCGGGGGACGAATGAGGTGTCGCTAAAGTGTATTACATCAACATCGTACCCTCGCGCCGTAAACAGTGTCGCGATTTCAAAACATTCAAAATCTGATGTGTGTAAATTGGAAAAACCTTCTTTGGGTGTGTGAGTAAAAGGTTCCGTTAGGTAAGACAGGAGGACACTTCCTTTTTTTTGACCTTGTGCTGGCAAAAAAGCTCTTCCAAAAATTTTGTTGGATACCTTGTTTCTATATGCCCAGTAGTACGACGTGAGTTTATTCATGGTGTTTATGGTGTTGTTCGAACCACAGAGCGAGACAAAACAATGACCACAATTGAGGGGCGTGTTTTTTCATATTGTGAAAAGCATTTTCTTTGATTTGTAAGGCTTTGTCGTACTTTATATAACTAAACATCGGGTGTTTTTGGTTACTAAATATCTCGGCAAGTTTTTTTTGTAGATCTTCTTTTAAAAGCCACGCTCCTATTGGTGCGCCAAAACCTTGTTTCCTTCTGTAAACAAAATCTTTTGGAAAGGTTTCAGACAGGATGTCTTTGAGTATTATTTTATTTGCATTTTTAGACATTTTAAAAGCAACGGGGAGATTATAGACATATTCTGCAAGTTTTGTGTCTAGAAAAGGTGATCTGATTTCCAAGGAGTGCATCATGCTTGTTCGGTCTACTTTTGATAGTAGCTGTCCAGGAAGGTATATGTGTATGTCAAAATCATTTATTTTTTCGGTGTTGCTTTTTGCTTTTTTGAGAGCATTTTTTTCAAAAGTCTTGTTGTTTTTCTGTACACCGAGAAGTCCTTTTCTGTCTTTTGTTTTGAAGACTTCGATCACGTCTGTATAGGATTTCCAAGGAGTGGTGAATATTTTTTTAAGGAGGGGAGTGTGCCAGTACTTTTGGTACCAACCATAACCCATAAAAAATTCATCCGCGCCATCACCGGAAAGCGCAACTTTCACTTTTGAAGAGGCGAGTTTTGAAACAAAGGACTGTGGGTAGTTCGATGAGTCAGCATGGGGTTCGTCAAAGTACGCAACAACCTCAAGGAAACCTTCCATATTAAAATCTTCAGCGGTGAGGGTATAGTGGTCACTGCCGATTTTTTCCGATGCAATTTTCGCAAAAGGGAGCTCGTCTTTGTGTGTGCCGTATCCGACCGCAAAAGTTTTTATAGGTCGATTCATGTATTTTTGCGCCTCGTGGGTTACGATTGTCGAATCAACTCCACCTGAGAGCAGTGAGCCAACTTCAACATCAGCAACCATTCTTTTTTTTACCGCATCACTGAACAGTTTTTTTATTTTTGTTTTAGCTTCTTCGTAGGAGTCCTCACAAGGTGCTTTTTCTAATTTCCAGTAGGGCCATGTTTCAAGTGTGCCGTCTTTAACAATACCCGCATGTGCCGGTGGAAGTATTCCAATGTTTTTATAAATACTCTTGTGCGAGGGGATATACATGAGACGTAAATAATCATCAAGAGCTGAAGGATCGACCTGTCCTTTTAGTGTGCCTGTTGCAAAAAGTGTTTTTATTTCAGAGGCACCAAAAAAGGTCTGGTCGACAAAGGTGTAGTACAGGGGTTTTTTTCCAAATCGATCACGCGCTATGAAAAGTTCTTGTTTTGTTTCATCCCATAATGCAAAAGCAAACATGCCATCGAGATGAAGAACACAGTCTTTTCCGTATTCTGAGTATGCTTTGAGAATAACTTCGGTATCAGAGTGTGTTGAGAATACATGGCCTCGTTTTTCTAGGGCCTCACGAGTTTCTTTGTAGCCATATATTTCACCGTTAAATACGAGGGTAAGATTGTCTTTGTTATCACGCATGGGCTGATGTCCACCGGAGAGATCGACGATGGCAAGTCTTGTTTGGCCGAGAACCGTAGTACCTATTCTTTCGAAACTACTTTCATCAGGACCTCGTTTTGAGAGAGTAGAAAGCATGCTCGAGACAGTTGTGTTCTCGATTTTGTTTGTATTTTTTCCTGTTATGGCAAGTATTCCACACATACGTTTATAAAATAGCCCGTAAGCCAGTATTAAATTTTGTTGTTTTTTTAAGCGCAGAAGAAGCCATTTTGTGTGTTAGTACGCTTAGCAGTACAGTGAGACATAGACCCACTAAAGCGCCAAGTACAATCTGTTCCGTAGAAGGAATTTTAACATGAAACCATGTTGTTAAAGCATATAGGTTAAATTCTTGTACGAAGGGCTGGTGAAATAAAAATATTTCATATGATATGAGACCAAGACTAGAGATGGTCAAAAGTAGCTGTCTGCCTATATGTATTCGAGAGAGTAACTTTCTTAAAGCAAGCCAGAAAAAAATTATACAGAGGGCTGCGATTGTGTATGCGAAACCTGTTCCTGTTAAAAATTTAATATAAAAAAACAAAGCACCAGTTCCGAGAAGAAGGTTAATGTTGAAACTGAGTTGGCCGTCTTGGTAGATCTGACCGAGGATTATTCCCAAAAAAAGACTTATTAACCGGGCTGGAATGGTATTGAGTGCATCAACGTTGTTTGTATAGAAAAAGAAGATGGTTAGTAGTGCGGTACTTAGTCCACAAACAAAAATAAGGAAGGATGTATCGTGTATTTTTTTACGTACTATCAAAAATAGTGCGTAAGAGAAAATAATCAAAGGTATAAACCAAAAGGATTGATTTATATCAAAGAAGAAATGGGGAGAAAAAATACCCTGTATTCCCAATGTGTGAATTAAAATATTCTTGATTGAGAATGTCTTGTCTAAAAAAAGCCCATTAAGCGCTATGAATAAAACTAGCGCAGTCCAATAAGGCGGAAAGATTCTAAAAAATTTATTTCTAATAAAATCCTTTAGGGGTAGATTTTTTGAGGAGCGCACAAGTAGAAAACCACTCATGATAAGAAAGATATCAACACCTAGTTCACCTCTTAAAAAATTTGGCATACCCGCAATGTTACAGACATGAGAAATCACTACAAGAATAATCGCCAAGCCTTTTATTTCATCGATAACGTCGATTCTTTTTAAATCGGGTGTTTTATAATTTTTTAGACTGATTGTTATCATGTATTATTTACATTTTTATCCACGAGGAAGGAATCACATCATCAGTGCTGACCGTTGTCTTTTTTGTTTTGAACCACTCTTTTGGACCGATTACAATTTTATGTGCATTTCTTGAAAGCCACGCACCCCACCAGCTAAAACTTGAGTTGGCGATGATAAAGTGTTTACAGTGAGACATCAAGGTCAGGTCTTCGTAGTTTTTGTCAGCACCGTTTGAAATACACGTAACAGGGTAGGGTCGATTTTTAAAATTCTCTACCGCCCAAGGGTAATCATCTGAGAATATAAAAAAATGAGGAGAGTCTACTTTTTCGGATATGTATTTGATGGCGCGTTCGTAGTATTCAAGTGAACAGGTGCCGTGAACTGCGTTCGTGCTTGCGTTGGTAACATAGTCGCCACGTCGTATGTGGAGGCAAACAGCATTGGTTTTTTGTATCTGATCGAGTACGGACTGGCTATACGGAGAAAGTGGATTTTTGAGAGTTATTTCGTCTTTGAGCTCGTTCTCGATATTTTTGAAATATTTCTCTGTTTGCCAAAAGCCGTCAAAGTACATCTTGTCTTTTTTAAACACGTTGGGATCAAAGTCGAATCGTTGCTCAGGATAGTAAAAAGGCATAAGTTTGCTTTTGAGCCGGAGGTATCTGTAAAAGGTGTCAAAAAATTTGTAACGTTCTCGTATCCAAACAAAACCAAACATATCGCTTCTTTTTGCTAACTTTTCAGTAAGGTTAAAGTGATTGAGCGCGTATTTGTGAAGTTTGTAGTACGTCTCAAAGGGAGTTGCATCAAGTTTAAAATCTGTATTGAGTTTTTTTGAAACAGCACGTGCGAAGGCGTATTGAAAGAGCTGATTTCCTAGACCGCCTGAAAGTTTTACGATTATCATGGTATTTGTTTAAAATGATTCCATAGTGCTCGAGGGAGCCTTGCTAATAACAGTACCGCACCGAGAGGTTGATAGGGCGTACCCCGTAACGCTTCCATGTGACCCTTAAAGTAAACATTAAATCTTCCAAGGGGGAAAATATAGTCTTTGGGGTTGGTAATGGTACGTTTTTGTGTCTTTTCAGGTGCGTCATTTTTTGTCGCATCGGGACTTGAGTACCCACCGAGTCTTTTTTTGAATAGTGTCTTGCTATCAATTTTTACGCCAAAACGCGAAATACCCGCCAGTACAAACATGTAGTCCTGCCCCCACACAGACCGTTGAGGATAGACTCTCCATGTTTCTCGTAGGGCAGAGGTTCTCCAGAGACCATACATAATGTTACACCTTCCGAGTATTTCTGGTTCGAGAATGTAGTGGGTAATTGTTTTTGTGCTTGGCATGCCTGAGAGTTTTTCTAGTGAAAGTAATTCACGAGAGACTCTGCCATAAGAATCTATTTCAGCAATTGTAGTGCTGGCAAGTCCAACTCGTGCATCGTTGTCGAGAATGGAGACACATGTCTCAAGAAATGTTTTTTCCCAGAGATCATCTTGGGCTGCCCACATAAAATATTCCGAGTTTGATTTGTCTAAGGTGTGTTTAAAATTTTCAAACATGCCGATATTTTTTGGCTGTCGGTAGTAGCTTATTCGTGTATCTTTTTCTGCATAGAGGTGACAGATCGCTTCAGTGGAGTCGGTAGAACCATCATCAGAGATGTATATATTCCAATCAGAATATGTCTGTGCACACAGAGAATCGAGTGCTTCTTTTAGGAAGCGCTCACCGTTATATACAGGCATGCCGATAAAAACTTTGGCCATTTTATTTAACTCTCTTTAGATAACCGTTTACATTCCATGTGGCGTTTTTGCCAAACATGTCGCAATATTTTCTGTCAACTTCAAAACTACTATTTCCCCCTAAGAATTCTCTTATTGCACGAAGTGGACCACCATGAAAACCTTTTTCTTGGTGAAGGGTGTTTATTATTCCATCCTCAACAATGTAGTAGGAGTTAATACTTACAAGGGGTGAAAATTTAGTAAGCATACCAAGAGAGTCTTCGTACATGTGTGATGCATCTTCTATTATTAGGATCTTCTTAAATTCCTTGGTTAATTCCGTGTCATATTTTTTCCAGCCGTCTGTAAATAGTTTTATTCTCGGATGTTTTTTTACAGACTCTGCTGCGTTTTTTGTTATGTCTACTGAATGGATCGTTCCGTGGTCCATTATGTCCATTAGATTGGCAATGTATAACGTTGTTCCGCCAAAATTCGTTCCTATCTCTATAACCAAATCAGGTTTAGTTTCACATATGATCATTTGATACATAACGTAATCAAACGGACAGCGTATTGTGGATATGTTACGGTAAGTGACCTTGTGGTGACCTTGAATGATTGAATGAACATTAAATTTTACACGTTCTTCTTTGGGTGTGTATTTAATTTTTTTTATAATGTTGGCTATTTTTTGTTTAAAATTTTTCATTAGGGTTGTTTTTTTGTTGTGGCAATGATGAAATCTTTTGGCTCTGTCTGGTCGAAACTTCCTATTGTGTGGGTTGAGTAGTTTTGATAATAAAATTTTGCAGGAGTGAATCCTGATTTTTTGAGCCACTCGTTTATTTTAGTTTCATCAATCCCAAAAGTTAAATGAAAGCCTGCTTCGAGGGCATTTTTTGTGGCTTCTTGTTTGTAGGGTGTAGAAAATACAAGAGCACCTTTCGGTTTAAGTGAACGGTTGAATATTGAAAATAGTTTGGGAATATCACATTCCTGTAAGTGCTCAATTGTTTCAAACGAAACGATCGAATCGAAAATTTCTTTGGTTTTTAGCTTAAGAAGATTTTTGTGTACAAAAGAAACATTTTTATTGTCTTTGTATTTTGATTTTATTTTCTTGATAACGCGTTTATCAACGTCAACTCCCGTAACGTGTTTGCACTTTTTACTCATGATCACTGTCCCATAACCTGTACCGCAGGCCAAGTCCGCACAGGAGTCTTCCTTGTGAAGATGCTGTTGTGCAAACTCGTATCTTTTTATGTGAGATTTTTGGTATATATTCATTTCAGCGAAAGTCGGTAGATTGTTTGCATCTATTTCTACTCTTTCACCTCGACCATCTATACGGAAAGGTAAGAAAAACTTTCTGCGTATTTTCGATAGCTTTTTCCAGATTATTGTTTGTTTGTAGTCCATAAAAGTAGAGGTCTTATAACCCCAGGGAATCCCGCTGACGCATAGTCTCCGCGAGCTGAGGTTCCGTCGATTTTGTCTATGACGGTGAATGCAACGACGTCGTTTTCATTTAGGTGTAGGGTAAAAGGCTCTTGTCTGAAAAGGGCAACACCAACTGTGAAAGTGCCTTCTGCCATGAGGTTCTGGGGTATCCACACCGTTGCTGTGTAGATTCCTTTAGGTCTTCGGTCTTTTCTGATTGGCGAGTTTACATCGTGAGAGCTGAATAGGTGAACTCTTTGTTCGTTGTAGATATTGATTCCGTGTGTAAAAATTGAACCATCGCTAATTACTTCGTAACGCATCGTTATTCCTATTCTTTTTGTAACATCAAAATTACTTGTTTTGGTTAGAATACCGCTTTCATCATGCACGAAGACTTCTTTGAGTTTTACTTCTTTGTCTCCAGGCGCTGTTCGCAGGTCGTCCCAATCTCTGTGTGTCATTAGTCCAGATTTAGACTTTAGGTAGAAGTTGATAACCTTTTCTGTTTCGTCGATCATTTTTACTTCTCCTTTGTCTAAGAGTATTGTTTTTTTACAAAGTCGCATTATTGTCTCCATGTTGTGACTCACAAAGAGTATGGTGCGGCCTTGTTTCTGAGTAACCTCTTCCATTTTTCCAAGACACTTCTTTTGGAATTCCGCATCGCCCACAGCGAGTACTTCATCCACGAGGAGTATGTCTGGTTCCATGTGTGCAGCCACTGAAAAGGCGAGACGAACATACATTCCACTTGAGTAGTATTTTACTGGGGTGTCGAGGAATTTCTCTATTTCAGCAAACGCAACGATTGAGTCAAAGTTTTTTGCGATTTCGTTTTTCTTCATTCCAAGAATTGCCCCGTTGAGAAATATGTTTTCTCGCCCAGTAAGTTCCGGATGGAACCCTGTACCGACTTCAAGAAGAGAAGCAACTCTACCGCGCATTTTTATCTCACCAGTTGTGGGCGGAGTAATGCCTGTGAGTATTTTGAGGAGGGTTGATTTTCCAGCGCCATTTCTTCCGATGATTCCAACCACCTCTCCCTGGAAAATGTTGAAACTTGCTTCTTTGAGCGCCCAAAACTCTTCTTTTGTTCCTATGCCTGTGACTGCTTTTGCTTTTTCTTTTGCAAAGCGAAAAGGATTCTTGACTATGTTCATAAGCACGTCACGCAACGCAACATAGCCACCTTGATAGTGTTTTATGTTGTATTTTTTACCTACATTTTTAACTTCAATTATCGGTTCCATTTTTTTATAAAATATCTGCAAAATAGCGCTCTATTTTTTTGAAATAGATACCACCAACTATCAAAAGACACAAACAAGCGACGGATGAGATAGCGAGAAGGAGCCAGTTGATCGGTGTTGTTCCGAGGAGTGCTGCTCGAGCAGATTGAATTACTCCCGTCATTGGATTAAGCGCCAAGAGCCACGAATAGTTTCCTGCGATTGATGCGGGATATATAACAGGAGTGAGGAAAAGGAGTATTTGTATGAAAAAAGGTAGGGCGTATCTAACGTCTCGGTATTTAACATTTACCGATGCCAAGCACAGACCGCTGCCGACTGCTGCCATGAAGGTGATGAGAAGAAGGAGAGGGATGATAAAAATTCCTAGAAGATGTGGTGTGTATCCGTAGTAGAACATCATTCCTATAAGGATGAGAGAGGCGATTGCAAAATCAACAAATTTAGTAAGCACTGATGATAACGGCAAGATGAGGCGAGGGAAATAGACTTTGGTAATAATCGCCTGGTTTGAAATGAGCACATTTGATGTTTCTGAGAGGGCGCTTGAAAAAAATTGCCAGAAAAGGAGGCCGACATAGACAAAGATCGGATAGGGAACTCCATCAGACGGCATTTGTGCCAACTTACCAAAAAATACGGTAAAAATGACCATCGTAACGAGAGGCTGAAGTATCGCCCACACTGCTCCAATTAAAGTTTGCTTGTAACGAACTTTGAGATCGCGCCATGTAAAAAAATAAAGGAGCTCGCGATAACGCCAGAGTTCTTTGAGGTCATTTATGGTAATGGTTTTTTTTGGACGGAGTATTGTTACGGATGTTTCCATATTATTTTCCTTTTATTATACAGTTTAAAATGGTTTCTATCTCCGCAGGCGTATAGTCAGGACAATTTCCACAATAAAAAGCATTGTCGTGCAAGATGTCAGCACCAGGAAGGTCAAATGTTTTAGAGGTGTATTTTTTTGAGAATGGTTGCTTTTGCATATTTCCAGCAATCATTGGTCGAATTTCAATCCCTGCTTTTTCAAATAACGCGATGTGTTTTTTTCTGAGTTCGGGTGTCTTGCATATGAAAGGTATTGCAAAAGCAGAGACAACCTTGAGGTGATCGTGTGATATTTTTAGAAAATCATCATTTTTTAAGATCTGCGCATATATTTTTTTGAAGTTCTTTTCACGAATTTTTATGGTCTTGTCGAGGTGGGGAAGTTGATTGAGTCCGATGAAACCTGTTATTTCTGTAGGGCGGAGGTTAAAGCCGAGATCATAAAAAGTATATTTTGCGTGAAAAGATGACTCTACTTCATGTTTCTTGCGCCAGTGTTTCTGTCGCTTTGGGTGGAGGTTTCTATCCCAGCCATTAGCTCGAACTATTTTGAGCATTTCTGCAAAGTCGTGATCGTCTGTACACACCATCCCTCCTTCAATGGTTGACATGTGATGGGCAACAAAAAAAGAAAAACTTGATGCGAGGCTAAAATTACCCGTCTTTCCTGTGTGTAATACGGTGCCGAGTGATTCGCAGTTATCTTCGAGTACAATGATTCCTTTTTTTGCACACTCTTTTTCGATAACATCGAGATCGCCAGAAAAACCTAATACGTTAGTTATGAAAAAGGCTTTACACTTTTCTTGTTCGAGTCGGGGCAGGGCACAATGACTCATTGAGTTGAGTGTAGCCGGATCGCAGTCAACAGGAACGGCACCAAGCCCCATTTGTAGTATGGGCATGACATTTGTTGACCAGGTAACAGCAGAGAAACCTACTTTGTCATTATCTTTGAGTGCCCCTAGGTTCTTGAGAGCTTGTATCATTGCAAGGTTTGCGCTTCCTCCGCTGTTGAACAGGATTGCGTACTTTCTGCCTTGTTTTTTTGCAAAAGCTTTTTCGAACTCAGCACATTGCACGTCCATACTGAGGCGCGGAGCAGCGAGAACAAATTGTGAGAGTTTTGCTCTGACGCTTTTCTCCTCGATGAACGCATTTTTCATGAGGGGTACCTTGTAGGGGATTACGGTGTTTTTTTTACTCTTTTTCATTTTTTTAGATGACATTTTTTTTGAACCACTCATATGTTTCTTTGAGGCCTTTTTCGAGCTCTATGCTATGTTTCCAGCCCAAAGTGTGAAGCTTGTCTACATCAAGCAGTCTGCGGGGAGCACCATCTGGTTTTGTTGTATCCCAGACAATTTTCCCCTTAAAGCCAACGATTTCACTGATCTTTTCGGTTAGTTCTTTAATGGTGACATCTTCGCCTGTGCCAACGTTTATAATGTCTCCAGAGGAATAATTTTTCATTAGAAATACGCATGCATCAGCCAAATCATCTGAGTGTAAAAATTCTCGTTTTGCTGATCCTGTACCCCACGCGGATATCTCAGCGAGTTTTTTAGTTTTTGCCTCGTGAAATTTTCTAATGAGAGCCGGAATCACATGACCTCTTTCGTTGGTGAAGTTATCACCAGGTCCGTAGAGATTTGTTGGCATGAGGGATATGAAGTCAGCTCCATATTGTTTTCGGTAGGATTGGCACATTGAAATTCCCGCAATTTTTGCAATCGCATACGCTTCGTTTGTTGGTTCGAGAGGACCAGTCATAAAATATTCTTCTTTGATTGGCTGTGTTGCTAGTTTCGGGTATATGCACGAGCTTCCGAGAAACAATAGTTTCTTTACTCCATAGGTGTAGGAGTTTTTTATTATGTTGTTTTGGATATCGAGATTTTCAGAAATAAATTCTCCGGGGTAGGTTTTGTTTGCCATGATTCCGCCAACCTTTGCTGCGGCAAGAAACACATACTCTGGTTTTGTTTCGTCGAAAAAGTCTTTTACTGCTTTTTGATTAGTAAGGTCAACTTCTTTTCGAGATTTTGTAATGAGGTTTGTGTAGCCTTCTTTTTTGAGTTTTCTTAAAATAGCTGATCCCACAAGTCCCAAGTGTCCCGCTATGTAGATTTTTGAGTTTTTGTTCATATTATTTTCGTGCGAGATTTTGTTTATTTTGTGTTTCTTCTTCAAGATCGTATTCACACATCATCTTTACGAGACCCTTAAAATCAACAGTCGGTTTCCATCCCAATTCTTTTTTGGCTTTTGATGCATCTCCAATAAGGAGGTCTACTTCAGCTGGGCGAAAATACGCAGGGTCAATCTCTATGATTGTTTTTCCTGTTCTCTTATCAATTCCTTTTTCATCAACGCCTTTTCCTTTCCAGACGAGATCAATATCGAGACATTTTGCAGATTCCTCTATGAACTCTCGAACAGAATGTGTTTCGTTGGTCGCGAGCACATAGTCATCTGGTTTTTTTTGTTGAAGGGTGAGCCACATTCCATAGACATAGTCTTTTGTGTAACCCCAGTCACGCTTTGCATCGAGATTCCCGAGATACATTTTTTCATCAATACCAAGCTTGATGCGCGATAGTCCGCGGGTGATTTTTTTCGTCACAAAGGTTTTTCCTCGACGAGGAGACTCGTGGTTAAAGAGAATTCCATTTACTGCAAATAGGTTGTACGCCTCTCGGTAGTTTTTTGTAATCCAATAAGCAAATACTTTTGCAACCGCATAAGGTGATCGGGGGTAGAAGGGAGTTGTTTCTGTCTGAGGTACCTCCATAACTTTTCCATACATTTCTGAGGATGACGCTTGGTAGAATTTTGTTTTTACTCCTGTTTCGCGTATAGCATCGAGGAGTCGCAATGTGCCGACGGCATCGACGTCAGCGGTGTATTCAGGCATATCAAAAGAGACGCGGACATGGCTTTGTGCGCCTAGGTTGTAGATTTCATCTGGTTTTACTTTTTCAATAATTCGCGAGAGGTTGCTCGAGTCAGAGAGGTCTCCATACAAGAGTATGAGTTTTTTGTTTTTTGTGTGGGGATCTTGGAAAAGGTGATCTATTCTAGAGGTGTTGAATGTTGAGGCGCGTCTGATGAGTCCATAGACTTCATAACCTTTCTCAAGGAGAAGTTCAGCAAGGTAAGAACCATCCTGTCCGGTGATTCCGGTTATGAGCGCCTTCTTTGCTTTCGCTTTTTGTTTTTTAGCCACAGGGTTAGATTTTACCATTTGTTTATTTTTTTTATTACTTTTTTCTTGAGAGAGAGGTATGACTTTACGGCTTCTTTTTCCAGATCAGGGGAGACCACTCGTAAAATTTCTTTTCCCATGATTCTGTATTGTCCTCCAACTTTGTTTGCACGCAGAAGTCCTTTTTTGAGGAGCCTCTTAATGGTGCTGTCACTAATACGGAGGACCTGTCTTGTTTCCTCTGTAGTGTAGACGGCGTTGGGTTTTATTTCTTCTACCATGACAGTGCTTATAATACTCCTTGTTCTATAAAGGTGTCAAAAAGGGTCATTGTGTTCATGTTGACTTTGGGCTTATTATGGTGTATAATATACATTGAGGTTAGTTCTTAAAATAATCAACAGAAAGGTAATTGTGAACGATCGAATAGTGTTGGTAACCACCACGTTTAGCAAAAGCGTGGAGGATGTCCGAGCACAGCTGGCACTTAAAACGTGTCGAGCTGCTCGAGACAACAACTATC
>CAZLHP010000004.1:0-26042 GCA_964559755.1 uncultured Candidatus Saccharibacteria bacterium | reverse complement strand
AATATCACAAAAAGGTTCGACATAGACTTCTATATTGGACCGCGCATCATGAATCGGCAGGCCGCCATGATAATGGCGGAATATCAGCCGATACACTACGGAGACAATTGGGAGATCCTTTTCATCCCACTCCTGCGGTTTATGGCGGGGGGTATACCGATCGATTCCGTAATCGTGGATTATGTCCACCCAGTGGAACAGCTTATCGAGGATGATGAGTCGATGAGGTCGAAGCGTGACAAACAACGCATAGATCTCGTCTCAGCCATGCAAAGAGAAGCAGTTAGGTTAGGGCTTTCTTCGTAGGGGCTTTCAAGACGACACCGTAACAGGTGTCGTTTTTTTGTTCAAAATATAGTTTATTTGGTATAGTTACGCGTATACAAACTTTATTAATTATTCGTTTATGAATCTCAAGAAAATTCTGCGTTTTATAATTCTGGGCGGTTTATTCACTGTTCCTTTTATTCCTTTTGTGGTTACAGGAAGTTTGTTTTTCCCTTTTATTACCGGAAAGAATTTTTTATTTAGAATTATTGTTGAGATCATTGGCGTGGCGTGGTTAGCGCTCGCACTGAGAGATGTCACGTATCGTCCGAAAAAATCTCTCATTCTCTGGGCGTTTACTGCCTTCGTGCTCATTATTGGTATCGCTGACTCTTTTGCTCCAAATGCGTTTAAGGCGTTCTGGTCAAACTATGAGCGTATGGAAGGCTTCGTTACTATAATCCACCTCTATATATACTTTGTTGTAGCGGGATGCGTTTTGCTCTCAAGAAAACTCTGGGATCGACTACTCAATGTATATCTAGGAACAACTCTCTGTATCGGTCTTTACGGTGTGGCTCAACTTCTTGGAAAATATACTATCAATCAAGGAGGTGTACGTGTTGATGCTACATTCGGCAATGCAACGTATCTCGCGGTGTACATGATTTTCAACATTTTTATTGCAGGAATGTTTGCAGCGCGTTCTTTTACAGACATGAAAAAGAAATGGGGTTATGCATATAGCGCGCTCGCTCTCTTCTTTGTATTTATTCTCTACCACACCGCAACTCGAGGTGCGATTTTGGGTCTCATTGGGGGTATGGGCGTGACGACTCTTCTCGTGCTCATTTTTGAAAGAAAAAATAAAGTGCTTCGTATTAGTTGTGGAGTTATTTTGGGCTTGGGTATTGCTACGGTTCTTGGTTTCTTGGCTATCAAAAACACATCGTTTGTTCGTGAAAGCCCGGTTCTCTCGCGCTTCGCGTCTATTTCCCTTAATGATGGAACCACCAAGTCGCGTTTCATGGTATGGGATATGGCGTGGCAAGGTTTCAAGGAGCGTCCGATTTTAGGTTGGGGTCAAGAAAACTTTAGTTATGTTTTTAATAAATACTACAATCCTGGTATGTATGCTCAGGAACAGTGGTTTGACCGTACTCACAATGTTGTATTTGATTGGCTTATAGCAGGAGGTATTTTCGGTCTCCTTGCGTATCTCTTTTTGTTTGGTAGCGCACTATGGAGTTTGTGGAAGTCTCCCGAGGAAACATTCTCATTTACAGAAAAGAGTGTGATGTCAGGACTTTTTGTTGCGTACTTCATACATAACTTTTTTGTATTCGACAATCTCACGAGCTACATGATCTTTGTTACCATGCTCGCATACGTACACGGACGTGTAGCGGTAGCTTCTCATAAACTGTCACGCGTAGACACCGAAGTGGGAGATGATGATTTTAAACACATTATTTTGCCTGTTTGTGTCGTGATGCTCGTGGTTATTCTCTATCTTGTGAATTTCAAAGCGTACGCTGCGTCGAGGTCTCTCATTGAAGCTTTGAGAAAGTTGGGTACCGACGCAGGACAGATGGGGGCTCTCGCGGTGGTTGATTTCAAGGATGCACTCAAGAGAGAGTCTCTCGGTCAGTCAGAAATTAGAGAGAGAATTATTGAGGCAGTGAGTCAGATCAATCCATCGACCGCACCTATTAATGTAAAGCAAGATTTCTTTGAGCTCGGTAAAGCTGAGCTAGCAAAGCAACTAGAGCACACTCCTG
Organism: uncultured Candidatus Saccharibacteria bacterium; assembly: GCA_964559755.1. GTDB lineage: Bacteria > Patescibacteriota > Minisyncoccia > Phycocordibacterales > UBA6065 > CAIMLU01. The sequence goes on along the minus strand of CAZLHP010000004.1, from coordinate 23,994 downwards.
ACGATGCACGTTATCAGCTCTTTACAGGAACATTTTATTCTTACTACGGTCTTTTTGACGACGCTCTCAAGTACACACTGCGCGCATCCGAACTTTCTCCAAACAAACAGAGTATTCTCTATCAGTTGGGTAATCTCTATTTGCAGAAGCAGGATTATACGAAGGCCCTCGAGGTGTTCAAGCGTGCATATGAAATCGAGGTGCGAAATGAAGACGCGTTTATGTACTATGTCATTGCTACAATTTATTCTGGCGATGTACAAAAAGCAGAAGAAACACTTGAGTCAAAGTACGGCACTACACTCGTTACAGACGATCGTCTCATCAGGGCGTATACTGACACAAAACAGTGGCCTCGCGCGCTTGCTTTGTGGAAGAAGCGACTAGAGACAGACCCATCAAACAATCAATACAGACTTCAGTATGCAGCGACGTTCCTCGCTTCTGGTGATCGTAGAAGTGCGATTGCTACTATTCGTGAGGTTATTGCAAAAGATCCTACATTCAAAGAGCAGGGCGAGTATTACATAAAAGAAATTGAGGCGGGTAGAAATCCTTAAGTATCTCTTTGGGTAATCATAAAAGCACCGACAAAATATTGTCTGGTGCTTTTATTTTACGTACAATGGCATTTATATGACTATAGAAGAGCACGTAAGAATCGCGCCGTACACTACATTTTGTTCCGGAGGAATTGCGCGGTTTTTTTGTGTGGTAACGTCAGAGGCTGAAGTGCGCGAAGCGCTTTCTTTTGCTACAAAACAGCAGATACCTTTTTTTGTATTAGGCGGAGGATCAAATGTATTGTTTTCGGACAATGGTTTCGATGGATTGATTGTGTGCATGAGGAATAAGGGTATTTCTTACAAAGAAACAGGATCCTCTGTTTTTGTCACCGCTCATGCAGGTGAAGAGTGGGACACGTTTGTACAAGATTCTGTGACGAGAGGGTTGTGGGGACTTGAGAATCTTTCGCTCATACCAGGAACGGTTGGCGCTTCTCCGGTACAAAACATAGGGGCGTATGGGGTTGAGACAAAGGATGTGATTGATTCTGTTCGCGTTCTCGATACACGTTCTGGCGAGATCAAAACACTTTCTTGTTCTGAGTGCGAATTCGGATACCGTACCAGTATTTTTAAAAAGAAAGAATACAAACATCTCATTATTCTTTCAGTTACGTATAAACTTACACGCACACCTATACCACGCCTTGCGTACAAAGATTTAAAATCTTTTTTTGGCGAGGCGACGTGTCCTTCACTTGTAGAGATTCGCGAGGCAGTAATTGGTATTCGTCAGGAAAAATTCCCCGAACTTTCTCTGTGGGGCACAGCGGGTTCTTTCTGGAAAAATCCAATTGTTTCAAAAGCCAAACTCGATGAGTTGAGAGGTATGTGGCCAGAGCTTCCAGCTTTTTCTGTGTCAGGAGACCTGTATAAAATTCCTCTCGCGTGGATTCTTGATGGAGGACTTCATGTCAAAGGGTATACTGTTGGTCATTGTCGACTATTTGAGAAACAACCGCTTGTACTTGTTGCGCGCAAAGAAACGCCATCTCACGAGATAGATGCTTTTGCGAGTGATGTTGAAAAAAAGGTATATGATTCGACGGGTATCACCATAGAACGTGAGGTTGAACTCGTTTAAGCACTAGGGTATTCATCATGCTTTTTTGTGGTATGCAAGGCGTACTACATGCTAGAATTGCTATCTATACACTTTTTATGGCTTCATTTTTAAAGAAACTGTTTGGAGACCAAAACGCACGAAATTTACGGCCTTATGAGGCGCTTGTTCCGCGTGTTAACGCTCTCGAAGCCGAGGTTGCCACCCTGTCTGATAGTGCTCTTCGGGAGGAAACCACTGCTTTTAAAAAAGCACTTGCTTCGGGTGTATCTCTCGATGATCTTTTACCGCGTGCTTTTGCTGTGGTGAGAGAAGCGTCAAAGAGAACTCTTGGCCAGCGACATTTCGATGTTCAAATTATTGGAGGGGCGATACTTCACCATGCAGGTATCGCAGAAATGAGAACAGGAGAAGGAAAGACTCTTGTTGCTACACTTCCTGTGTATTTGAATGCTCTGACGGGGCTCGGTGTGCATGTCGTTACTGTAAACGATTATCTTTCTCGAAGAGACGCTGTGTGGATGGGTCAGGTGTACAATTTTCTCGGTCTTTCGGTGGGCGTTGTGGGGCACAGTGAGTCATACGTGTATGATCCGCTTCATGGCAAAAAAACTGAAACCCCAGAGGGTTCACCGGATCCTCTCGATGCAGCGCGAGATGACGTGGGTTCGTTTAAGGTCATGCATGAGTTTTTGCGACCCGTGAGTAGACGAGAGGCGTATCAGGCCGATATTACCTACGGCACAAACAGCGAATTCGGTTTTGATTATTTGCGAGACAATATTTGTTACCGCAAAGAAGATTTGCGACAAAGACCTTTTAACTATGCTGTTGTCGACGAAATAGATTCCATTTTGATTGATGAGGCGCGTACTCCGCTCATCATTTCTGCGCCTGCAAGTGACTCAGAATCTTTTTATACAATGTTTGCGCGTATCGCGGAGACACTTAAAAAGGATGAACACTATACCGTTGAAGAAAAACACAAGTCAGTTATTCTCACTACAAAAGGTATTGAGGCGGCAGAAAAAGCTCTCGGTGTCGAAAACATTTACACTGACAGAGGTGTGAAATATGTGCATCACCTTCAGACCGCAGTGCGGGCAAAAGCATTGTTTCATAAAGACAAAGAGTATGTGGTGCGCGACGGACAGGTGGTTATCGTGGATGAGTTCACCGGACGTATGCAACCTGGCCGTAGATGGTCAGAAGGTCTTCATCAGGCTATTGAAGCAAAGGAAGGTGTGCGTATAGAACAAGAAACACGAACGTTTGCTTCTATTACCTATCAAAATTACTTTAGACTCTATAAAAAATTGTCGGGTATGACGGGAACAGCCGAGACGTCATCAGAAGAATTTTTCAAAGTGTATGGACTCACTACTATTGTCGTACCTACCAACAAAGTTATTGCCCGTATCGATCATGATGATCTCATTTTTCAAACTGAAATTGGTAAATTCAAAGCCATCGCAAAAGCTGTAAAGAAACTCAATCAAAAAGGCCAGCCTGTTTTGATTGGAACGGCATCCATTGAAAAGAACGAATTGCTTTCGGCTTACTTACGCACTGAGGGTGTAAAGCATGAAATACTCAATGCAAAAAATCATGAACGTGAGGGTGAGATTATTGCTCAGGCGGGACGATTTGGCGCGGTGACTATTGCCACAAACATGGCGGGACGAGGAGTCGATATTAAACTCGGAGGTAATCCTGCAACTCCAGAAGCATATACGCAGGTAAAAGAAGCCGGAGGGCTTTTCGTTTTGGGAACAGAACGTCATGAGGCAAGGCGTATCGACAATCAGCTTCGTGGACGTGCTGGTAGACAGGGTGATCCGGGTGCGACGCAGTTTTTTGTGTCTCTTGAGGATACCCTCATGCGTGTTTTTGCATCTGACACTATCAAGCGAATGATGGGACGTTTCGGTATTCCCGAAGACGAACCGATTCAGAACGGAATCATCAATCGGTCTCTTGAGACAGCACAGAATCGTATTGAAGGTTTCAACTTTGATGCGCGTAAACACGTTTTGGAATACGACGATGTGATGAATTTACATCGAAAAACAATTTATACCCGTCGATCAAAAATGCTCCTTGGTTCTGATTCTGATGTTCTCGCAGAATTAGACGGTATTCTCGATCCTAATGATGCTGATTTTCTTTCAAAGATTGAAGAAAAGAAAAAAACTATAGGAAGTGATGTTTTTGTTAAATACGTGCGAGCACTTTTCTTGCAGACTATAGATATGTTGTGGGTGGAGCATCTCGAGGCTATGGATTATTTGCGTGGCTCAGTAAATTTGAGAGCCTACGGACAGCGCGATCCTCTCGTTGAGTACAAAAAGGAGAGTACGCTTCTTTTCAAAAACCTTATTGTTTCAATCAATGCTCACGTGCTCAGTGTTGTTCCTTCTTTGGGCGCAACAATAGACGTGAATGAGGCAAAAGTACGCGCAGAGATGGAAGATGCCGCTCGGGTTATTTCGTCTACGGGTACTACACAGGGCGTTTCTGGTGAAGAGAAGAAAGGTAGAAATGAAAAAGTAATTGTTGTAAAAAATGGCGAAGAAAAAGAGGTAAAGTGGAAAAAACTGAGTGATTACTTGAATGATGGGTGGGTACAGAAGTAGACGCATTTCTCTGTAAGCTGTTTGTGTGTTCTGATATACTAGATATATGAAAATATTTATAACTCGGCCGATACCTGCTCCTGTGGAGGAACTTTTAAAGGGTGCTGGATATACCGTTGAGGTCGGACATGATCAACAAGGACTCACTAAGCCTCGTTTGGTAAAGGCTCTTCTTAAGGGAAAGTACGATGGAATGATTTCTTTTTTGACGGATACTATTGATAAGGAGGTTATTGATGCTTTTGGGGGAAAGGTGATTGCCAACTATGCAGTAGGTTTTAACAATATTGATGTTGCGTATGCAAAATCAAAAGGCATATGTGTTACAAACACGCCTCTCGTGTCACCTTCTGTTGCTGAGTTTACTGCGGGTTTGATTCTGGCTGCTTCAAAACGAATTGTTTCTGCTGATGTTTTTGTTCGTGAGGACAGGTATCGTGGATGGGATCCGCACATCTTTTTGGGCAGGGATCTCCAGGGAAAAACTCTCGGTATTGTCGGTGCGGGACATATAGGAAGACAGACAGCACGTATTATGAACAAAGGCTTTGGAATGAATGTTATTTATTTTGATACCGTTGTTTCTGAGGAGCTTGAGACTGAATTGCAGGCACGCAAAGTAGAGTCGCTTGAGGATCTTTTTAGAAATGCCGATGTTGTTTCCCTTCATACTCCGCTTTTGCCAGAAACCCATCATTTGGTAAATCAGGAACGTCTTTCATGCATGAAGGAAACAGCGATACTTGTAAACACTTCACGTGGACCAGTTATCGATGAAAATACGCTTATTGATTTTCTTGATAATAAAAAAATAGCATGTGCGGCACTTGATGTGTATGAGTTTGAACCCAAAATAGCTCGTCGTCTTCGCAAGCTTCCTAATGTTATTCTCACTCCACATATAGCTTCTTCAACAATTGAAGCCCGAACAGAGATGGGAATACTCGTTGCGCATAATGTGATAGATGTTTTGTCCGGTAAGCAATCGACGTGTGCCGTTTAATTACTTATTAATGAGATTATAACCATGTACAAAGACACCATTCGTTTTTTTGATAAAGTCGAAGACTATGCGCGAATTCATCTATCAAAGCATCCAATACCGTACTCTATTATCGGAGGTGTGGGAGTGGTGCTTTTTTGGCGAGGTGTATGGGAGTCGGCAGACTTGCTCATGAGATTGGGCGTACCGTTCCTTTCATGGTTCTTTTATCCGCCTGTTCAGGTGATTCTCGCAACGTCTCTGTTGATGCTCACAGGTCTCATGGTGTCGGTGTTTATCGGAGACAGAATACTTCTTTCTGGTTTGCGCCATGAAAAAAAGATTGAAGAGAAAACAGAAGAGCTGGTTGCAGAGGAGGTGATCAGGCTCAGTCACATTCGCGATGAAATTAGAGCTCTTCGTAAAGAAATAGAGGAATTAAAAAATAAATAAAAAAATGCCCCGTACGGGGCATTTTTTTATATGAGCTTCTTACCTGTCATTTCTTGTGGCTGAGGTATGTTCATGAGGTGAAGTATGGTCGGTGCAATATCAGCGAGACCCCCACGTGTGAGCGTGTACTGTGTATCCGTGAGAATAGCAGGGACAGGATTGAGTGTATGGGCAGTGTGTTTTTCGCCTGTGAGGGGGTCAGTATTTACTTCGGCATTGCCGTGATCTGCGGTAATAAAAGCGACACCGCCTTTTTTGTGAAGCTCTTCGACAACTACTTTGAGAGATGCATCGACGACCTCAATCGCTTTTATAATAGCTTCGCTGTTTGCCGTGTGTCCCACCATATCTGGATTCGCAAAGTTTATAAAAATAAAGTCAGTACCGGATTGTATTTCAAGAACTGCTTTTTCGGCTATTGCATGAGCGCGCATTTCAGGCGCGAGATCATGTGTCTTAACGTCTTTTCGCGAGTCGAGGAGTATGTGTTTTTCTTTGAGGTAAGGTTTTTCTACGCCACCATTGAGGAAATAAGTAGCGTGAGGGAATTTTTCTGTCTCAGCAATATGCGCCTGAGAGAGACCTGCTTTTGATATTTCTTTTGCGAGCGTTGTTTCTATTGATACAGGAGGAAAGGCGACAGGACAGGTGAATGTTTTGTCATATTCAGTGAGGGTAACAAACACTATATTTTCTTTTTCTGCCCTCTCAAGTATTTTTTTTGTAATTTGACGGGCTCTGTCTGAGCGGAAGTTAAAGAAAAAGATACCATCATTTTTTCGGATAGGGTAATTCTTTCCATTTTTATCAAGAAAGATAACTGGTTCCAAATGCTCATCGAGAACGCCCTGTGAGTGAAGGCGAGAAAGCACTTCAGAAGGTATGTCTCCTGGTTTACATACGGTACCTTTGCATTCAAAGAGTGCTTCTTCGGCTTTTTGTATCCTGTCCCAGTTCGTATCTCTATCCATTGCGTAAAATCTACCTGTAGCTGTGGCAATAAATCCCACTCCTATTTTTTCGAGATCGGATTCGAGATCTCTGAGGAATTGGCTTGAGCTTTGGGGTGCAGTATCTCGTCCGTCAGTGTAGAGGTGTAGAGCTATGCTCGTGATACCTGCTTCTTTTGCTGAACGAATAAACGCAATGAGATGGTCCTGATGAGCATGCACACCTCCATTTCCTAAAAGTCCCTTCACATGAAGCGTCGATTTATTTTTGAGAACATGTTCAAAGAGTTTTTTGAATGCAGGAAGGTTTCCAAATTCATTATCGCGTATTGCCTTACCAATGCGTACGAGATCAGTATCAATGACTTTTCCTGCTCCGATGGTTGTGTGACCTATTTCGCTATTTCCCATTTGTCCCTGAGGCAATCCCACATGAAGACCTGACGCTTCAAGTAGGGTATGGGGATAGTTCTTCCAAAGACTGTCAAAAAAAGGTTTGCGAGCCTTTGCAACGGCATTGTGTTCGGCATCTTCTCGGTATCCCCATCCATCGAGAATAATAAGGGCTACGGGGGTTTTTTGGTGCATAGATTTTTTGAGTGGGTAAGGCTTCATTTTAATGGATAGGGCGCATGGGCACCTATTGACTTTTATATGTTTTGGGTGTATAATTATATACGAAATGTCTTCTCGTTCATTGTTAGATTTCGACGGAAGTCGAAAGTTAGATGCAGCATGTGATCAGATCGAAAAATCTTCACAGTGCTTTGACGGTCACAAACAAACCCCATTAAGAGGGGCTTCGCTGATTCAGCCGTTAGTTTTTGATCCGGACGAGCTCGCGCACGAGCAGTCGCTCGAAACTCGCCCCGGGAGACAGTTCATACCAATCGATGAAATGTCGATCAAGGACTGCATTCCTGGAGCAGAGTGTGTCTGCGGACATTGTCCTCCCGATCCTCGCACCAGTCTCGAAATCCAGGAAGAGAACGCTGTGATTCAAAAGATCATAGCTGCTTGGGCCAGAGAGGGACGTACCGAAGGTCTCGTCCTCTTCATCAACCATGTTGCTGAAGAGTACGGGCCAGCGTTTCGGCAGCGCCTAATCGTTGCAGGCGTCGTTTGTTAAGTCAAAATACCCACCAATTATTTGGTGGGTATTTTTTTTATAACTTCTCACTGTTTATTTTGTAGCGAAAGCCTCTTTCCCAGGAAAGAATGCTTTGTCTCCAAGAGACTCCTCAATACGGAGCAACTGATTATACTTTGCAATTCTATCTGTTCGTGATGCCGAGCCTGTTTTGATTTGTCCCGTAGCAAGTCCCACAACGAGGTCTGAGATGGTGGTGTCCTCAGTTTCACCTGAGCGGTGAGAAATAATAGAGGTGTATTTATTTTTCTTTGCGAGTTTTATTGCTTGGATGGTTTCGGTGACGGTACCTATTTGATTTACTTTTATGAGTATTGAGTTTCCTACTTTTCTTTTTATGCCTTGTGCGAGACGTTCAACATTTGTCACAAACAAGTCATCTCCCACAATTTGGATTTTATCTCCAAGTTTTTTTGTCATGAGTTCATATCCTTCCCAGTCATCCTCAGCGAGACCATCTTCGATTGATACGATAGGGTATTTTTTGACCCACGCAGCATAGTATTCAACCATTTCTTTTGAAGTGAGTTTTTTATTCTCTGTTTTGAGGTGGTACATTTTGCCTTCGTAGAGTTCTGTCGCTGCTGCATCGAGTGCGATTGCAATATCGTGCCCCGGTGTATATCCCGCTTTTTGTATAGCTTCAATAATGAGCTCGATTGCTGCTTCGTTGCGATCAAGTGATGGTGCATAGCCACCCTCATCTCCTACAGAGGTGTTGAGACCTTTTGAGTGAAGTATTTTTTTGAGCGCATGAAACACTTCTGCGCCGTAGCGAAGTGCTTCTTTGAATGACGGAGCCCCGAGAGGAACAATCATAAACTCTTGAAGGTCAGTTGAGTTTTCAGCGTGCTTTCCTCCGTTGAGAACATTCATGAGGGGAACAGGAAGACGCATTTTTTCTTTCGTTCCACTGATGTCGTGAAAGTATTCGTAGAGAGATTCTTTGCGTGATCGTGCCTCTGCGTGCGCAAAAGCCAGTGACACACCGAGAAGAGCGTTTGCACCTAGGTTTCCTTTGTTTGGAGTACCGTCGAGTTTTATGAGTGCATTGTCTAGAGTTTCCTGATCGTGTTTTTTACCAACGAGCGCCTGAACAATAGTAGTGTTCACGTTTTGTACGGCTTTTGTTACACCCTTACCGCCATAGCGTTCTTCTTTGTCCCTGAGTTCAACAGCTTCATGACTTCCTGTTGATGCGCCAGAAGGTACGCTCGCTCGTCCAAACGAACCGTCCTTGAGAGTGAGGTCGACTTCGATTGTCGGGTTTCCTCGTGAGTCTAGTATTTCTCGTGCGCGTATGGCTTTAATGATGCTCGGCATGTGTATATTGTGGTAAAACGAATAATAGAACTGTATTATAGTACGCATAGGTAGTATTCATAAGTAGACAAGTTTTTTTCTTCGTCGTTTTATACATACCCCTTTATGCATTTTATTTTTCGTTTTTTGATTGTTAGTGCTGCTATTTTTGCCTTACCGTACTTGTTTTCTGATATCACGGTGAGCACCTTTGGCACGGCGCTCCTTGTAACGGGGGTGCTGGCGTTTTTTAATATTCTTATTAAACCGCTCGTCTCGTTGTTTACGCTTCCTATAAATGTTATTACGCTCGGCCTTTTTGGTTTGGTTGTTAATGGTTTTTTCTTTTGGGTGACCGCTCATTTTATCGAGGGTTTTTCTTTGGAAAGTTTTTTGTCTGCATTTTTAGGCGCGCTCATTGTTTCTCTCGTGAACTCTCTTACACATCGTAATTAAATAAACATGTTTTTTAAAAAGAAATGTACGGTAGTTACTCATGACGGATCATTTCACGCTGATGATGTTTTTGCGGTGGCAACCATATCACTCTTGCATAGAGGCGCTATTTCAGTACAACGTTCTCGAAATAAAGAAGATTGGAAAAAGGCAGATGTGCTCGTCGATGTCGGCGGAGAGTACAATCCAGAAGAGGGGCGTTTCGATCATCATCAAGAAAATGCACCAGCACCACGTTTGAGCGGATCACCGTATGCTGCTTTTGGTCTCGTCTGGAAACATTATGGAGAAGCGCTCTGTGGTTCTCCTGTAGTTGCTCGACGTATCGAAGAAAAGCTCGTTGAGAGTATCGATATTATTGATAACGGCGCTTACGACGCACCTCCTTTTTCTAACGGAGTGTATCCGTATACTATTCAGGATTGTATCGGTACTTTTAGTGCGACATGGAAGGAAACAGACCCACGAAGCAATGATGGTTTTATGAAAGCGGTTACTTTTGCCAAGCACATTCTCATGAGGGAGATTATAAAAACTAAAGATTCTCTTGAGGCGCTTGATGAGGTGAGACGCATCTATGCTTCTTCGGAAGACAAAAGGGTTATAGTTTTTGATCGTTATTTACCATGGAAGGAGGCGCTCATTGATTTTCCTGAACCGCTCTATGTTGTTATGCCTCGAGAAGATATGGTCACCTGGGGAGTACATGCTGTAGCACGTGAGAGAAAAACATTTGAATTACGAAAACCTTTTCCGCTCGCTTGGGCAGGAAAAACAGGGAACGATTTTGTTTCAGTGTCAGGAGTTGCGGGCGCGTTGTTTTGTCATACAAAAAGATTCATTGCTGTCGCTTCTTCAAAGGATGATGCGGTGCTGTTGACAAAAAAGTCTATTGGTGCTTAAATACACAACGGTTAGCTTAGTTGTTATCGTGTTGTTGTGTTCGCGGGCCCTTGTTTACAAGGGCCCGCTTTTTATTGGATTTTCTGGATTTATCACGATTTTTAGTGCATACTGCATAGATTAATGACCCCGTCGGGGGCTTAGAACACATTTTTATGGCTTTTATTGACGAATTAACAATACATATCAAGGCCGGCCGTGGTGGAGAGGGCGTTGAACGCTGGAGGCACGAAAAAGGAAAAGAGCTCATGGGGCCATCAGGAGGAAACGGTGGTCACGGAGGAAATGTCTTTGTCGAGGCGGTGCGTGATATTGGCGCACTCGGAGCTTTGAAGCACATCAAAGAGCTTGAAGCGGGCGTGGGAGAAGATGGAGGAAAAAATAGTATGTACGGTAAAGCGGGAGATGATCTCCTCGTAAAACTTCCTCTTGGATCTCTCGTTACTAATCTCGTAACTGGAGCTCGTCTCGATCTCATGAAAGAAGGTGAGCGTATTCAGATTCTTCGTGGTGGAGGAGGTGGTTTTGGTAATGAGCATTTCAAATCTTCAACAAATGTTGCTCCTAAACAAATTACAGGTGGAAAACCAGGTGAGGAGGCTGATTTTAAAATAGAATTGCGTCTGATTGTGGATGCGGGATTCGTTGGTTTTCCTAATGCAGGTAAATCAAGTTTGCTCAATGCTCTCACTAACGCAAAATCAAAAGTTGCGAGCTATCAATTCACCACTCTTGAGCCGAGTCTTGGAGATATGTATGGTTTTATTTTGGCTGATATTCCTGGACTCATCGAGGGCGCATCAGAGGGTAAGGGTCTCGGACATAAATTTTTGAAACATATTGCTCGTACCAAAATGCTTTTTCATTGTATTTCTCTTGAGCATGAAGATATCACGTCGGCGTATACAACTATTCGAAATGAGCTTGAGGCTTTTGGTGAAGGGCTTACAGAGAAAAAAGAAATTATCATTTTGACGAAAACAGATCTCGTCGACGAGAAAACTCTCAAGGAAAAAATAAAAGAAGCTAAAAAAATAAACCCTGATGTATTTTGCGTTTCGATTATTAATGACACACAGGTGAAAACTCTCGGTGACAATTTGGTAAAAACACTCAGGGCGCTATAAAATAGATGGTGACAATGAAAGACTACACAACAACAGTCGGACTTGAGATACACGCTGAACTTAAGACACGTTCAAAAATGTTTTGTCCGTGCGCCAACAATCCGCACCACGCAGAGCCAAATGCTCTCGTGTGTCCTATTTGTATGGGTCATCCTGGTACGCTTCCCACTATCAACAAAGAAGCAGTTAAGTCTGTTCTCAAGGTGGGCCGGGCGGTAAAAGGTACACTCGCGGACTTCACCGAATTTGATCGTAAAAATTATTTTTATCCTGATATTCCAAAGGGGTATCAAATATCTCAGTACAAGTATCCACTTATTACGGGAGGACAGCTCGCGGGTGTTGCGATTACACGCATCCATCTCGAAGAAGACACTGCAAGTTCAGGTCATGACGAGGGAGACTACTCTCTTGTTGATTTTAATCGTGCTGGAGTTCCGCTCATGGAACTTGTTACTGAACCAGTGATTCACTCACCAGCTGAAGCGGGTGCTTTTGGCCGTGAGCTTCAGCTCCTATTACGGTACCTCGGAGTTTCTGATGCACACATGGAAAAAGGTGAAATGCGTGTAGAAGCAAACATCTCAGTTTCAAAAACCAGTACCTTTGGTACAAAAGTAGAGGTGAAAAATCTCAATTCCTTCAAGGCTGTTGAGCGTGCTATTGCGTACGAAACTGAGCGTCACATTGATATGCTCGAGCGGGGAGAAAAAATCGTGCAGGAAACGAGGGGATGGGATGATTCTACTCAAAAGACCTATTCTCAGCGCAAAAAAGAAGACTCTCATGATTATCGCTATTTCCCTGATCCAGATCTGCCAAAGCTTTATATTTCTCAAATACCTGAGTACGATGAAAAAATCCTCGCCAAGGAAACACCAGAACTCCCTAGTGAGAAGAGAGTACGCTTTGCTCGTGATTATGGAATAAAAGCAGAAGACATTGAGCTTTTTGTAACAGAACCTGTTGTCGGAGATTTCTTTGAGAGGGTGGTTACTGACCTTGCGGGCAAAAAAGAGTCTACGGTACTCGCTTCAAACTACATTACTTCAGACCTTTTGGGTTTGATGAAAAAGAAATACGGAGAAGGTAAAATCACCCAAGGTTTTTCTGAGCTCCTTTTTGTACCTTCTCTTTTTGCATCACTCATTTCTATGGTTGAAAAAGGCGACATTTCCTCTCGAGGAGCAAAAGACATACTCTCGGTCATGTTTACAGAAGGGGGTTCTCCTGAAGACATTGCAAACGCACGAGGATTGAAACAGAAAAGTGATCCAGCAGCGCTCAAGAAAATTGCTCAGACTATTATTGAAAATAATCCTAGTGTTGTTGCTGAGTACAAGGCGGGCAAACAAAATCTTTTGCAATTTTTTGTTGGACAGGCCATGAAGGCGAGCGGAGGTTCAGCAAATCCTGCTGTACTGCAAGGAGTGTTTAAGGAATTACTATCATAATATTGTTTCAATGAAGTCATTTATTGCGTCTCACAAAAATACGAGTGTGATTGTTCTCCTTGTTCTCGTTATGGCTCTTTTTTTCTTTTTCTTTAGTCCTCAACCTCTTCACAATACACAGGATCAGAGGAGTGATATGGAAAAAATACATGTACAGCTCGGTCAAAAGACCATTACCGCATGGCTCGCAAATACAGAACCGCTCCGTGCACGCGGACTTTCTGGCGTCTCTACACTTTCTGGATCACAGGGTATGTTTTTTTCCTTCGATGAGTCTGGTATTTATGGTTTTTGGATGAAGGACATGATTATTCCAATAGATATTTTGTGGCTCAATACTAATCTTCAGATTGTTCACATCGAAAAAGGAGTTGCCACATCAACGTATCCAAATATTTTCTTTCCAAAACGTCCCGCACGTTTTGTTCTAGAGGTTGCATCAGGGACAGTTTCTTTTTTGGGTTTAAAAGTGGGAGACAGTGTTGCAACATCCACTATTGATTAAGGGAGAGAGGTCTTTTTTGGTCCATAATCTTTTCAATATTTTCTTTAACACAAAAACATGACACAAGGTCATGTTTTTTTTCAAAATTAATTCTTAAATCGCGTTATGTGCTAACGCTTGTGCGTGATGAGTGTTTACATTTTTTTGTTTGTGTATCTTGGTGGTAAAAAAAACTTTTTTGCTATTTTTTTTAAAAATTCTTTAGGATAAAATTATCCAGAGAAATTATTAGCGTATTTATTAATGGCAGTTTTTATTACATTGTTATGGCGAAATCAGTAAAGAAGTCATCCAAAGCACAGGAGCTTATAAAAAAAGTTCAGAAACGAAATGGTCTCATTGTTCCTTTTGATTTTCAAAGGATTGTAAGTGCTATCAGTAAAGCAATGCTTCAAACAGGAGAGGGTAGTGAAGCTGAAGCTGAGATGGTGGCAAACAAAGTGCTTGCCGATTTGGTGCGCATCTCAAAAAAGCACAAAAATTTTATTCCTCAAGTCGAAGGCATTCAGGACTCCGTAGAAAAGGAGCTTATTTTGAGTGAATACGTAAAGACAGCAAAGGCTTACATTCTCTATCGCCAAGAGAGAGCCCAGCTCCGCGAGCTTCGTGGTGTTGAAATACCAGAAAAAGTAAGAAAACTCGCTGAGGATAGCAAGAAACACTTCCGAACAGCGCTCGGAGAGTTTGTGTATTATCGAACATACGCTAAGTGGATGGACGATGAGGGTCGTCGAGAAACATGGATCGAGACTGTCGATCGATACATTTCTTTCATGAAAGAAAACCTCGGCAAAAAACTCAAAGATGCTGAGTATGAGGAAGTTCGTCAGGGTATTTTGCGACAAGAGGCGATGCCATCAATGCGTCTACTCCAATTTGCAGGTAAGGCTGCTCGCACTACCAATGTGTGTGCATACAACTGTTCATACATCGCTCCTGAATCTTTTCAAGATCTCGCTGAGATCATGTACATCTCTATGTGCGGTACGGGAGCAGGGTACTCGGTAGAAAGCGCAAACGTACAAAAGTTTCCTCAAATCAAACCGCAGACAGGTGAGAAACTTCAAACATATGTAATTCCAGACAACAAAGAGGGATGGGCGGATTCATTGGTATACGGTATGAAGGTGTGGGCAGAGGGCAAGGATGTTGAATTTGATTTTTCAGGTCTTCGTCCAGCGGGAGCACGTCTCAAAACTATGGGAGGTAAATCATCTGGACCAGCACCACTCATACGACTTCTCTCTTTTGCACGCGAAACTATTCTCAAGAGACAAGGAAAGAGACTCACTAACATCGATTTGCATGACATTATCTGTATGATCGGCGACTGTGTGGTTTCTGGCGGTGTACGACGTAGCGCCATGATTTCGTTGTCAGACCTCGATGATGAGCAAATTCGTCATGCAAAAGACGGTCAGTTTTACCTCACTCATCCGCATCGCGCACTCTCAAATAACTCAGCGGTGTACATCAACAAGCCAACAGCAGAAGAATTTTTGAAAGAGTGGATGGCTCTCATTGAAAGCAGAACAGGTGAGCGTGGTATTTTCAATCGAGGATCACTCGCAAAAACTCTCCCTGAGCGTCGTATCAAAGCTCTCAAGGAGTACAAGGGTTATTTTGATAGCACAGGAGAGCACATTATTGGTCCCATCGGCACCAATCCTTGTGGAGAGATTATTTTGCAATCAAAACAATTCTGTAATCTTTCAGAGGTGGTAGCGCGACACGAAGACACCGAAGAAACTCTCATGCGAAAGGTTCGTGTTGCAACTATTATCGGAACCTATCAGTCAACACTCACTCACTTCCCGTATCTTTCAAAGGAGTGGGCAGAGCACTGTGAACGCGAGAGACTTCTCGGTGTTTCAATTAGCGGTATGTGGGACTCACCACTTGTTCGCAAGCCAGAGATGCTTGAGAAGATGAGAAAGGAGGCAATAAAGATTAACCAGATGTTTGCAAAGCGTTTCGGTGTAGGAGCATCTACTGCAATCACCTGTGTAAAACCTTCAGGTACCGTGTCTCAGACTGTGGACTGTTCTTCTGGAATGCACCCACGTCACTCAGAATTCTATATTCGTCGCATTCGTATCTCTGCAACAGACTCATTGTTCAAGATGCTTCGAGATCAGGGTGTTCACTATCACCCAGAAGTTGGACAGACCATGGAGACAGCATCAACATACGTTTTTGAATTCCCTGTGCGGGCTCCAAAGGGTTCAATTTACAAGGATGACATTTCTGCAATTGAACAGCTTGAGTTCTGGAAGACGGTAAAGAATCATTTCACCGAGCACAACCCTTCAGTAACGGTATCAGTCGGTGAAGATGAGTGGATTGAAGTTGCACATTGGGTGTACAAGAACTGGGACGTTGTTGGAGGACTCTCGTTCCTTCCTCGCGAGAACCATGCGTATCAACTTGCTCCGTACGAAACTATCGATGAGAAAAAATATCTCGAGCTTGCAAAGAGACTTGAGCACATCGATTTCTCAAAGATCATGAGTTATGAAAAGGCAGATGAGGGTGATCTCAAAAGAGAGCTTGCGTGTGCCGGGGGAGTCTGTGAGGTGGATGTTGTGCCTCAAGATAAAGCAAGTAAATAAAGGGTTTTTAAGGGTAAAAATCAAACACCACAGGGTGTTTGATTTTTTATTGTTTTGGTGGTATAATTATGGGAGGTAAGCTTGATAATTGCGCCCCGCATCTAGCAATAGATGTGAGGTGAGGAAAGTCCGAACACTCCCCGCCACAAGCGGGAGCAGGGTAGTAGGTAATACCTATCGAGAGAAATACTCGAGGTGCGAACAGAGACGCTGGTGTTCGAAATGAACAACAGCATCCCTTCGGGGATGAGCTCTTTTGGTAACAAAGGAGGTGCAACGGCAAAACCCTTACTTGAGTGCAAGACCGTGCCTCGTGCATAACGTACGAGGAGAGTCGCTTGAGGTGTACGGCAACGTACATCCTAGATAAATAATTATCGCTTGTTTAACGACAAGAACAAAATTCGGCTTATAAGCTTGCTTGCAACATGAAAACATCCACCTTCACGGGTGGATGTTTTCTGTGTATTTGTGCACATTGTTATATACCTAGGCGTCATCTATAATAATGAGACATTATTAGCAGTATTTATAGAGATACAAGAAGTATGTTTACTAACTCAGACACCAACGTAAGTTTTTTTGACCGCGCATTGTTTTTTATTTTTCAAGTAGTTGTTTTTCTTTCCCCTTTGTTCTTCGTTCCTTTTACATCAGTACCTTTCCAGATAGGAAAGACTGCCTTTATTATGTTCGGCGTTCTCATTGTGTTCTTTGGTTGGGCACTCTATAGACTCAAAGATGGCTCATTTGAAATACCAAAAAGCCTTCTCTATCTTTCTGCGGTGGTTTCTCTCGTCACCTACGGTTTAGCAACGCTTTTTTCGGGAAATACCGCGAGCTCTCTTGTGGGTCAGAGTTTCGAACTAGGAACTCTCAGTTTCTTTGCTATTTCTATTTTCTTTTTTCTCCTTACTCCTCTCCTTGTAAAGACAAGCGAGCGTGTCTTCTACACCTATACTGTCCTTTTTGTATCAGCACTCCTCGTTGGTCTCTATCACGTACTCCGCTTTTTCTTTGGTGCAGATTTCCTTTCCTTTGGTATTTTGACTACAGCCACCTCAAACCTCATCGGTAAGTGGAATGACCTCGGTGCGTTCTTTGGTTGTATTGGACTCCTCTCTGTAATTACACTCGAGCGAGTTGTTCTCACAAAACTCCACAAAATCATTGCGTGGTCAGCGCTCGTTCTGTCTCTCTTTGTGATGGCGGTTGTTAACTTCCCAACAGCGTGGATTGCACTAGCGTCTCTTTTGGCGGTGTTCTTTATTTACGAATTGTCTGTAAAGAAAGATCTCGGCACAGGAGAGTTCAAGAGGAAAATACCAGCTATTACTCTCATCGTTCTCATTCTTGCGTGTGTTTTCGCTTTCACCAACGGAACACTCGGTAATGTAATCGCGAGCTCGTTTGGTATTTCTCAGGTTGAGGTTCGTCCTTCATGGGAATCAACTGTGGAAATTTCAGGAAAGGTTCTCTCAAAAGACGCTCTCTTTGGTGTTGGCCCAAATCGTTTCCAAACAGAGTGGCTTCTCAACAAACCTGCAGGTATAAACAATACTGTTTTCTGGAATGTTGATTTCAATTACGGTATCGGCTTTATTCCAAGCTTCATTGTTACTACCGGCCTTGTTGGTTTTGCGGGAATTGTTTTGCTCCTCGGTCTCTTTTTGCTCACTGCGTTTAAAGCAATATTTATCGTCCGTGATTCTGGATCACCGGTGTCAGCATTTCTCGTTCTTTCTTCGTTCTTCACCTCTCTCTATTTGATTATCTTCTCAGTGGTCTACGTGCCAAGTCCTGTGCTCTGGATTTTGATGTTCCTTATGCTCGGTCTCTTTGTTTCCTCTGTAATACTTCACGGAGCAGGATCTACCATCAGATTCTCTTCTGGCGAAAGTCAGGTAAAAAGCTTTTTCTCAGTACTTCTCTGTATCTTGATTATTATCGGCGTATCGGTTGCTCTCTATAAAACGACGATTCGTGTTATCGCTAATGTATCTTTCCAAAAAGGTATTACACTCATTAACGTAGACGGCAATCTCGATCAAGGTGAAAAGTTCATAGCGCGCGCAATCGAAATGTCTCCAAGTGATGTATATAATCGCTTTATGTCTGAGTTGTACCTTGTTCGTACAAGCAATGTGCTCAACGACACAACGATTTCTCAAACAGAAATGGCTCAAAAGTTTCAGAGCGTGCTCGGTGTCTCAATTGAGTCAGCTCGTGAAGCGCTCAGCTATGACGAGACAAATTATCAAAACCACGTATCTCTCGGACGTGTCTATGAGGCAGTTGTTCCACTCGGTGTTCAGGGTTCATATGAGAGCGCAAAGGCAGCATACGAAGGCGCTGTTGCTTTGAGTCCAGAAAACCCAGAGCTCTATTTGCTCCTTGCTCGCCTTGAAGTTGCAAATAAAAATGTTGATGCCGCACGTGCATATATCAGTACCGCTCTCCAAAAGAAAAGTGACTATGTAGATGGTATTTTCCTTCTTTCTCAAATTGAAATCGGACAGGGAAGACTTACTGAGGCGCTCCAGACGGTTGAAGCTCTCGCGATTCTCTCTCCAAATGATCCAGGAGTATTCTTCCAGCTCGGTCTTCTCAGATACAATCAAAAGGATTACGCAGGTTCGATTCAAGCATTTGAGCGAGCGGTTACCATCAATCCTCAGTACGCTAACGCAAAGTACTTCCTCGGTTTGAGCTACTTCCAGGTAGGAAACAAGGAAGGCGCGCAGACTCAGTTTACCGATCTCGTAGCGTCAAATCCTGAGAACGAAGAAGTGAAAACAATTCTTTCAAATCTCAAGGCGGGCAAGTCTCCGTTTGCTAATCAGGCTGATTCACGACCGGAGAAACGAGCGACTCCTCCACTCGAAGAAGAGACCGCTTCTGACGAGGATTTCTAGGTTTGTATGGTAAAGAAGATTCTTTTATTTGTTAGCAAAGAGATAAGCGGGCTCCATGAGGCCGCTTATCTTTTGGCATTGTCGTCTGTCGCGTCTCTGGTTTTTGCGGTCATACGCGATAGACTTCTCGCTCACATGCTCGGAGCGGGAACTGAGCTCGATGTGTACTATGCAGCTTTCCGTATACCGGATTTTATCTTTGTTACTGTGGCTTCACTCGTCTCGACATCAATTCTCGTTCCTTTCCTTGTTGAGGCAAAACAAAAAGGTGCGGAATCTCTCAAAGAATCAATTCAGCATCTTTTTTCCTCTTTCTTGGTGCTCATAGTTGTAGTGTGTGCGCTCGCAGCTATTTTTATGGAGCCGTTACAACAATTTCTTTTCCCTGCGCTTTTTACTGCGGGATATGGAGACGTTCTTGTGTCGACTTCGCGGGTGTTATTGCTCTCACCTATTTTGCTTGGTTTTGCATCGTTCTTTGCATCCCTTACTCATATTCAAAACAGATTCCTCTTGTACGCAATAAGTTCACCGCTCTACAACATAGGTATTATTGGAGGCATTATCTTCTTTTTGCCACGATGGGGAGTTCAAGGTTTGGCGTGGGGAGTGGCATGTGGAGCACTGCTCCTCTCTCTGGCTCAGATACCAGTAGTTATTAAGGATGGTTTATTCCCTCGCATACGTTTTATCTTTGCGTGGTCAAAAATCAAAACCATAGCATTGCTTTCTGTTCCACGTACGGTGACTCTCTCTTCTCAGCAGTGTACCTATATCGCACTCGTCTCCTTTGCTTCTTTTCTCGGTGCGGGTTCGATATCTATTTTCAACTTCGCTTTGAACCTTCAATCCGTTCCTCTGTCTATCATTGGTGCGAGTTACTCATCGGCAGCATTTCCTGTCCTTGCCCGACTGTTTAGCGAAAAAAACACCCATGTGTTTACTCAGAAAATGGTATCTGCGGCTCGTCACGTTGTTTTCTGGGCTATTCCGCTCTCGGTGCTATTCATTGTGTTGCGGGCTCAGATAGTACGAACAGTCTTGGGCTCAGGAGAGTTCTCGTGGTCTGACACAAGGCTCACTGCTGCAGCGCTCGCACTCTTTGTTGTTTCTGCTTTTGCTCAAAGCCTCACTCTTCTCTTTGTAAGGTCTTTTTATGCCGAAGGGAAGACAGCAAAACCTTTACTCATGAATCTCGTTTCCATGGTAGTAACAATTGTTTTGGCATTTGTGCTTTTGAAAATGTTTAATCAGTATGATTTGTTCAGATACTTTGTGACCGCTCTCATGAAAACATCAGGCTCAGGAGATTCTTCTGTTCTTATGTTGCCTTTGGCTTTTTCTGTCGGTGCTTTCTTGAATCTTCTTTTGCACTGGGTATCATTTTCTCGTGCACATTCTGGTTTCTCAGGATCGGTGCTCAAAAGTTTCTTTCATACAGCTGGTGCATCAATAATCGGTGGATACACAGCATACCTGTCCCTCGATGTGTTCGATAACGTATTCAATCTCTCTACCGTGGCGGGTGTGTTTTTCCAAGGACTGCTTTCGGGAATCGTTGGTACGGTGATTATTGTTGCCGTTCTTCATGCCTTGAAGAGTGTTGAGCTTCGGGACGTACTCGAAACACTTCATAGAAAGATCTGGAAAGTAGATAGGTCATCTCTCGACCAACTTCCTTCATAGGATTATTTACAGAGCGTATCTCTGGCTAAAACCTTTATTTTTGGGGTTTTTCTGATAGTATGTCTCTATTCACATGGATATCTCACGAATACGAAATTTCAGCATTATTGCTCATATCGACCACGGCAAATCGACTCTCGCAGATCGATTGCTTGAAATGACGGGCACTATTGAAAAACGAAAGATGCAGGAGCAGGTTCTCGACTCAATGGAGCTTGAGCGTGAGCGTGGCATCACTATTAAAATGCAACCGGTTCGTATGAAGTACACCCATGAGGGAGTAGAGTATGAGCTCAACTTGATTGATACACCGGGGCACATTGATTTCTCGTATGAAGTTTCTAGAGCACTCAAGGCGGTTGAGGGATCTATTCTCCTTGTTGATGCGACGCAAGGTGTGCAGGCTCAAACACTCACCACACTCAATATGGCACGTGAGACCGGACTCACTCTCATTCCTGTAATTTCAAAGATTGATTCTCCTCTCGCGCGTATTGATGAAGTAAAGCTTGAAATTGCAAAACTTCTCGCTATTTCTCCTGATACCATTCTCGAAGTTTCCGGAAAAACCGGTGAAGGTGTGGCGCATCTCCTCGAAGAGGTGGTAAAGAGAGTTCCTTGTCCGCACACCACTGCTCAACCAAAAGATTTTCGTTCTCTTGTTTTTGATTTTCAATACTCAAATCATCGCGGTGTCACCGTATATACTCGCGTGATGGATGGTGTGGTGACAAAAGGGGACACGCTCGAATTTATGGGTGCGCAAGAGAAATTTATAGCTCTTGAAGTGGGAATCTTTTCTCCTCAGGAAGTTCCTACAGGAACTCTCGGAGCGGGAGAAATCGGCTACATTGTCACTGGTGTCAAAGAGCCAGGTGTCGCTTCGGTGGGAGATACCATTACGCGTGAACACTCTCGCCTGGAGCCTTTGGCAGGCTATATGAAGCCTTCTCCGATGGTATGGGCATCTATTTACCCTGAAAGTCAGGATGACCTCGTTTTTCTCCGTCAGGCGCTCTCTCGTCTCTCTCTTTCGGACTCCGCTTTTACCTACGAGGAAGAGTCTTCTGGTATTTTGGGACGAGGTTTTCGGTGTGGCTTCCTAGGGATGCTTCATTTGGAAATCATCACCGAGCGACTTCGCAGAGAGTTCAATCTTGAGCTCATCGTTACCACACCTTCGATTACCTATTTGGTCACCAATCAAAAAGGAAAAAAGGAGATTGTGTATTCGCCACCACTTTTCCCAGAGGATGGAGCTATTCAGGCTGTTGAGGAGCCGTGGGTGCTCATGAAAATAATTACTCCCCATGAGTATATTGGAAAACTCACCCAGCTCGTGTTTGAGCATGAAGGATCAATGACTCACTCGGATACATTCGGAGAAAATCGAACAGAACTTGTTATTGAGATGCCTTTGCGTGAGCTCATGCGTAATTTTTTTGATGAAGTAAAAAGCGTGACATCTGGGTACGGCTCTATTTCGTATACACAAACAGGAATGAGAATGGCTGATGTGGTGAGACTCGATATTCTCGTTGCTGAGGAATCTATCCCAGCGTTTACGCGTGTGGTTTCAAAGAAAAAGGCATACGAAGAGGCTGAGGCTGTGGTTGAGAAACTATTTGGTATTTTGCCTCGCCAAATGTTTACAACAAAAATACAAGGAAAGGCTATGGGACGCATTCTCGCTTCTCGTACCTTGAGCGCGCTCAAAAAGGATGTGACGGGGCATCTCTACGGTGGTGACATTACTCGAAAAAAGAAGCTCTGGGAGCAACAGAAAGAAGGAAAGAAACGACTCAAAGAAAGAGGCGTTGGAAATGTAAACATCCCTCAGGACGTTTTTGTGAAAATGATTCGAAGCGGAGAAAACTAGGAGTAGAGAGCAGGGAGATAGAGGAGTATCATGCTCGCAATAATAAGGACAGCAAGTATCGCGGAAGCAATATTGAGGTGTTTTCGTTTTTTTGGGTCTATAATCATGTGATACAGTATAAAGATAGGTAAAAGGTTTAGCAACACCTAAACGACACACATGAGAGAGTTTCAAAACAAGCGTAGGTTCAAGGAAATGTTGCATTCTCGGTATGCTCTCGGGGTACTTTTCTTGCTGTGCCTCCTCATGGTGCGTCCTGTTTTTAATGCGTATGAAAAGTTTCAAAAGAGTAAGCTTATACGTGCTCAAACACAAAAGGAATATGCCCTCGTAGAAGATAGACGGGATTTGCTCGATAAAAAAATAGCCGCTCTGGGAACTCTCCAAGGGAAAGAGCGTGAGGTTCGTGAAAAATTTGGTTTCGTAAAGGAGGGTGAGCGTGTGATTGTCCTCATCGAAGAATCGACTGACGAGAAACAAGGAGGCGCAGTGTCAGATCAGGGTGTTTGGGGGCGTCTGTTTTCTTTTGTGAAAAGTATTTTCTAATGAGTACTCCTGTTTTTTGATTATGATATACTTGAGAACACATTAATTTAGAAAAACATATGAAAAATGTATTAATCTATTCAACACCGACCTGTACCTACTGCACGATGGCAAAGGATTTTTTTAAGAAAAATAACATAACATATACGGAGTTTAATGTTGCCTCTGACGCTTCACGTAGAAAAGAAATGGTAGAAAAAAGTGGTCAAATGGGTGTGCCTGTTATTGATATTGATGGTCAGGTTGTTGTCGGTTTTGACAAGGGAACCGTAGCGGATCTTCTCGGGGTAAAATAGTCTCTATCTATTCTGTATACCCAGCAAAAAACAAAGCCTCATGCTTTGTTTTTTGCTGGGTAGGTGGTAGTTTTAATCAATCGCCCCTGTAGTTCAACGGATAGAATAGCTCACTCCTAACGAGCTGATCCAAGTTCAATTCTTGGCAGGGGCACCTGATTTTTACTAGGTCGTGTTGATTTTAGGGTATTTTTTGCTATACTCACTTTCGTATGTCACCAGAAGAAAAAGACCTTTTAAAGAAAACATATGAGATAGTACAAGAGAACAATCTTCTTCTCTTAAAGATGAAGCGTGCTGTTTTTGTGGGTACAGTCATGAAGGTTATTTACTATGCTCTTATTTTCGGATCATTCTTTGGTGCATATTACTTGATACAACCGTATCTTGAGTCTTTTGTAGGTAGTGTTGAGCAGGGTTCAAATGACATGCTTCATCCTGGTTCTCTTCTCAACAACACACTCGATAATTTGAAATCGCTCACAGAATAATACTTGCTTGGATAGCTCAGTT
>CAZLHP010000003.1:9680-74586 GCA_964559755.1 uncultured Candidatus Saccharibacteria bacterium | reverse complement strand
CACGCCTTACGGCATACGCACCTCAAGCGTACGTGTATACCAATTCCACCACCTGCGCATGAACCAACTTCATCACCAATTGAGGTACGCCCCATCATAGCTTACAGATGATGCTTTTTCAAGCTTTAAACAAAAAACCGCCAGAGGCGGAATTTGTTATGCTGCAACTTCTTCTGTTTTTGTTTCTACCTCCTTCATTGAGCGTTCCTTGCTCATCTGACGGCGGATTTCCTTTGAAGCCTTCTCGCGGATAAAGTACAACTTTGAGCGACGAACTTCTGAACGACGAACGATCTCAATCTCATCAATTATAGGAGAATAGAGAGGAAAAATTCTTTCCACGCCCACACCGTCTACTACTTTTCGAACAGTGAATGTTGCACCTGCTTCGTCACCGTGTTTTCGAGACAAAACAAGACCCTCAAAAGCCTGAAGACGAGTCTTATCGCCTTCTTTAATTTTCTGCCACACACGAATAGTGTCTCCAGAACGAAGACCAAGTTTCTTTCGTTCCTCCATGTTTACCGGTGATGTTTTTACTGCGCTTTTCATATAGGTGCTTAATCTAACACAGGCTTTGAGCATTCGCAAGGCCTTCCTTTTCTAGAGGTTCCCTTTTCGCATGGACTCGAGAGCCTGCACAAAATCGAGAGGATATGGGGCTTTAACGTCAATTTCTTTCCCTGACAAAAGAGTGAAATGAAGTGATAGTGCATGGAGAGCAACCCTCTGTATACCGAGAGCCTCACCTTTGTCTGCCATACCATAGAGAGAGTCCGAAACGAGAGGATAGCCTGCTGATCTCATGTGAGCACGAATCTGATGTGTGCGTCCTGTCAAAAGATAAAACTCAACAAAAGAAAAACCATTAGCCCTCTCGAGAACGCGGTATTTTGTAATTGCCTCACGGAGCGTTCCTCTCGCTTGAGAACCAACCACTCTCATACGAAAATCTTTTGTACTACGACCAAGGGGACGATTTATGGTGCCGATGTCTTCCTTCATGCTTCCCCACACAATACCTTGGTATATTTTTTTAACTTCCCTTCCCTTGAATTGCTCCTGATAAAAAGCAAAAGCTTCTTCTGTCTTTGCAACGAGAATCACACCCGACGTCTCTCTATCGAGGCGATGCACAATACCCACACGAGGTTCTTCAGAACCTGAGTCAATACGCACCGTACCACCCACACCCTGTAGATATGGATATGTCTTGAGAAGCCATGAAGTGAGTGTAGCCTCCTCCGTCCTTCCATCGCTATGTACCACAAGGCCCGCGGGCTTGGCGAGCACGAGGGTTGAGTCGTCTTCGTATATAACGTCTATAGTCATGTATTGACCATACCACAAAAACACCAAACGAACAGTTTCTTGATAAATACGTTAATGTAAGATAGTCTTTGATAGTTGATGTTTGAAAAGTAATAGTATATATAGTTATACACACGCGCCCTTAGCTCAGTTGGTAGAGCAGATCATTTACACTGATAAGGTCGGGGGTTCAAGTCCCTCAGGGCGCACAAGCGTGAAAAAAATCTGCCCTGCGGCAGGTTTTTAGTTTGTGCGAACCGCAGCGATGTTTTTTTGCTTCAAAAAACCGCGAGGTCGGGTCGGGAAAATTATTTGCGACGGCGAATAATTATTCCTGACCACAAGATATACCGGTTTCCTCAATTTTCGAACGACGGTGAGAAAATATGCGTAACCACAAGATTTTTCACCCCCCCCCTCTTTTTTCCACCATCACCAACCTTCACGGTCGTAAGAGTTGGTGATGGTGGTACATGGAGAAAAAATAGTAAAAAAATTTACCTTATCGTTTTTCGGTTGGATGTTTTTTGTCTTGTCGTCACAATCGGTTGGACGCTTCGCTATCGAACATTTGGGAAACCCACGGTTTTCCAAGTAGGATATTTTTTCTTGTCGTCACGATCGGTTGGAACGTGAGTACACCTATCGGTTGTTACACAACCAGTACCCACGATTGGATATTTTTTGTCTTGTCGTCACAAGTTACTAAGTATAATTCTTCGCAGAGCTCGAATTCTACTAAGTACTCGCGACCCCATCTCGCGGTTGCAAAGCAACATCGCTGCGATTGGGACAAGTTAAAAAAGTGAAGCAGTTCACTTTTTCTTAACACTTGTCCCCTCGGTTGGAATCGAACCAACATTAACGGCTTAGAAGTCCGCTGTTCTGATCCATTGAACTACAAGGGGTTATATACGTATACTATCCGAAAAACGAATGAAAGCTAGAGGGACGGGTCAGAAAGCTTTTGTATGGATTCCTCGGCCCCTACCCCATTTGTGATACGCTCATCAATCTTTTTCAGCACATTCTTGAGCCTCTCTCTATCGAGAGTTTCAAGAACAGACGACGTGGATGTGGCAACAACCTGATCACTCGAATCTACAGCAAAGAAAACCACGGCATGAAATGTAAGTGACGTCACAAAAAAGAAAGCAAAAAGAGCGAGAAGCAAAAACCAATCCTTGAGAGGGTTTGAGCCTAACCCAGAAAAACTATTCTTTATTTTTTTAAAAAAAGTTAGAAATTTCATTATTTTTTGACAACATGAGTAGTGACATCTGCCTGCAATCTCCACACGCGAGCTTTTGACTCTCTCGCCTCTGCTTTTGTCAGTATAACCTTATTGATTTGTATCGTCTTGGGCAAATGTTCAAGGCGAGTTACATAGGAAAGTATGCTTCCCCAAGAACCCTCGGCCTCAATACGCACAACGAGAGGTTGTACCGAGCCTTTAACTTTGTCGTCTACGTTTATTGAGCCAATAGAAATTGAAGCATTCGAAGCGTCCGCCTCGGTCTCAAGTAATTCAACAAAAGAAGCCACGTCGTCGCTCGCAATGAACACATCATCGAGTTTTTTTATGTCTTCTTCAATATTTATAGCGAGAGCACGTACAGATGCCAATCGCCCACTTTTGTCTTTTTCGTTCACGATTGTTTGAGAGAGTGCCACTATTTCATTTTGATTTGCACGAACTACGTAGAGAAAATATCCCCACGCACCGAGCACGATAATGGTTATACTCGCAATGACAATGCTAAATGTTTTTTGAAAAAAGGATTTCATAATGTTAGATGTTTTCCATTACGGTGATTGAAAAATCAATGTCTTTATTACGAGCGAGATTCGACACAGGCAGATCCACGCTTTCAAAACGATGGTTTGACTTGAGAGACTTTGAAAATTCCAAGAGTGCGTCTCGAGTCTGTGCTACACCAGATACTCGTATAATGTTTTGTTTTTCTGCGCGCTCGAACGTTACAGAATTGAGAGAAATACCGGGTGTGTAATATGAAAAAAATTCCGAGAGAGAATCACTAAAGAGTTTTACTCCTTCTGTACGCTCAACAACAGACATTTTTTCCTTTGAGGCATCAACAAAACTCTCTACGGTACTATTCCCTTTTATAGAGAGAGACTGTTTGAGTGCAGAGAGCTCCCCTTCGAGGCTCTTCTTTTTTGCGAGCGCAAGCATTTGTGAAGGCAACAACAACAAAAAAGATACGAGAAAAAGTATGCACCCTGCACACACGTACAAGAGCATAAGCCTGCCTCGGTAGAGACGACGTGCTTTTATCTTGAAATCTTGAGGAAGAAAATCGAACATATAGTTAAAAACAAATTCCTACAACGGCGCCGTACGATAGCGATTCGTCCTTGGTTATCTTTGGGATGTATTCCTTGAACGAGAGAATGTTTGTCCACACATCACCTAAAACGACAGGCACAGAAACGCCACTACCAACATACCTCACAACACCAGAGAGAGCTGCGTCCTCTCCGGCAAGTATCACTCTCGACACGGGACCGAGTCCCTCATGAGTTTCTCCGTGTGTGTTCCAGTACACAATCACCTTGTTTATTTCATCCTTGAGAGAAGCCATTACCGGCAAAATACCATTGAGAAACTCAACGTTATCCGTATAAGGAGTTGAAAGATTTTGTTTTCTCATTTTCTCAGCCTCAACCTCAGAAAGAGAAAAGGATTTGGCGATTGCCTGACTGATATCCTTTGAGCCAATAGGAGTGTTTGAGCTAAAAAGAGGCTTGCCTGAACGAGCGATAATAAAAGAAGTACTAAAACCGCTTATTGAAACAATGAGCTCAACATCCTCTGCTGTCTGTTTTGATAGAGACCGCGCCAAACAACGCGCCTCCGTGTCTGCTCGTATGGGATCGAGACCACATGACTGAAAAAACTCAAGCATCTTTGAAACAAAAGCTCGAGACACCGCAGAAACAGAAAGCGTTATTGTTCCTGCTTGATTAGTACCAACAACATCGTACTCAAACAAAGTATCAGACGGTGCGATAGGTAGGTTTTCCTCAAGCTTAAACTCGACAGCACTTCGAAGATCCTCCCCTTCTGTATAAGGAATAGTGATACGAAAGAGATACACTTCGTCATCGGGGATCACCACACGAACCGTGTTTGTCCCGAGCTCACCTTTGAGGGCGACAATTTTTTTCTTGAGATCATCACGCTCTGGATCTGAAATACCGTCTGGATCAAAACGAGAAATGTTTTTTTGTTCCCATGATGCGAGTTTTATACCTTTGAGCGAGTCCTCAAAACGCACATGCCTGAGAAACCCATTTGAAATATCCACACCGATCCGCGACATAAGCAGAAAACGTGGTGGTGGAAAAATCGACTGAAAATTTTTGAAATGTGAAGATGTTTTAGAACCTGAAGCCATGTAAAAAGTATACTACACCCTCTCTTGTTTACATACAGGAATCTTCAACAATTTACCCTCTGTGAGAACGCGCTTTGATAACTTCAACAACAACAGGAACAAAAGACAAAACAATGATACCGAAAATAATATAGTGAAGGTATTTTTCTATGTTTGGAACGAGGGTGCCGAGGAAAAATCCAGCAAGAGTCATGCTCCACACCCATGAAAAACCTCCAATAATATTGTAAAAAAGAAATGTTCGATAATTCATATTTGCCACACCTGCAACGATAGGAGCAAAAGTTCTCACAATAGGAACGAAACGTGCAAACACAATAGTTTTAACACCGTACTTTTCATAAAACACCCGAGCGTGTTCAACGTGCTTCTTTTTAAAGAAAAAAGAATCCTCACGTGAAAAGAGTGCGGGGCCTACTCTCTTACCAAAGGCATACCCCACACTGTCCCCCGCTATTGCACAGAGCGTGGTACCGACAAGGAGAAGAAAAATATTGATATACCCCTGCGAAGCAAACAATCCCGCTGTAAACAAAAGAGAATCGCCTGGAAGAAAAAAACCGAAAAACAAACCGGACTCAGCAAAAACGATTCCATACACGCCAATGAGCCCTAATGTTTCAACAAGAAACTGTGGATTAAGAAAAGATGGCATTGTTATTTTGCTTTAGTACCCTCAGGAATAGAATTGTTTGGCTCAAGAAGAGAAAAATGTCCGTCGTCAGTAGAAACAGCAAGAATCATACCGTTGGACTCCATTCCCATCATCATACGCGGAGCGAGGTTTGTTACGAACATACACTTTTTTCCAACAAGAGAACTCGCATCAGGAAAATGCTTTGCGATACCCGAGAGGATTTGACGAATTTCTCGAGATTCTGGGACAGGCTCACTATTTACTCCTGCGGGAATGTCTTCATCAATTTCACCTGCCGGCTCTGGAATTTGAGGCACGCACCCAAAATCTACAGACAATTTGAGAAGTTTGTCTGATTTTGGTACCGGTTCGGCTGAAACTATCTTGCCAACACGGAGCTCAACTTTTGAAAATTCTTCGTAGGAGATCATGAAATTAACTAATTACTATTCGCTTTTAACCTAGGTAACATTCACATCTTATCTTCTTTGGTTAAAAGTTACTAGTTGTGAGTATATTCTAACGAGAATTCTTTTTATCGAGATAGCTTTGTAAAATAATTGCAGCAGAAGAAGCGTCTAATTTCTTGATAGCGCCTTGGTGATACTCGGCCTGTTGAGAAGACATGAACTCTGGCTCCCACACGACAGAGAGCCCTGCCTTTTTAAGAGACTCCACAAAAGGAACGATTCTCTTCATTATTGAATTATTCTCTCCTTTATAATTTTTTGATTCCCCCACTATAACCGTGCTCACCCCTTCCTTGGAACAAAAAGCCACGACAGCGTCTGTAGGATTTGAAACATTTTGGATAACTTCTTTTGAAAAAGCAAAACGACCCTCGGCGTCAGAGAGTGCTATTCCAATACGCTTTTCGCCGTAGTCGATACCTACATATCTCATAGATTGTATTGTACCCTATCACATCGGTTGGTATATACTACATACGGATCCCACAAGATTGGTACTCTACACGGGTAGCAAACCGGCAACAAATCGAGACGTGAAAAGCGCGAGCGTTGAGATCATGCACGTGTCATGGTGTAGCCTGTCGCTACGAACTCGAACCTGTGCGCCTCTGAAAAGGCACTTGTGTATAAACAAAAAGCGCCCTGTGCCCGTTCGTTTTTAAACGAACGGGCTTTTTGTTATACTAGCCGGACGAGTGACCCTTCGCTTATGAAAAAATCTTTGCGATTTTTCTCCATTTGTTGTAAGTTGTCTCTTGTGGTTAAGTAAGTATATGGATGGGTGGCTGAGTGGTCTAAAGCAACAGTCTTGAAAACTGTCGCCTTCGCAAGGGGGCCGTGAGTTCGAATCTCACCCCATCCGCATTATAAAAATCCACCGGCAACGGTGTGATTTTTTTATGCGAATAGGAGCAAGCGTGGAGACGCTTGCGTGTGAGATTCGAAGCCCGATTGAGTCGCGTATTCGCGCCAATCGGGATACTGGTCGTGTAACGACCGAATCTCTCTCCTCTCCTAAATCTCTCCCCTCCACCCCTCTTCTGCTATACTACTATTCATGCCAACGTATTCTTCAAAAAACATTCTCTGGAGAACACCTGAGCGCACCATTGTGCGTAAAACAGCCGACTGGTATTGGATATTTGGAATAATCGGTGTTGCCTGTGCTGGCGCTTCAATCATTATCGGTAATGTGCTCTTTGGTATTGTTGTAATCCTCGGTATCTTTGCAATAACGCTCCTCTCATTTAAAAAACCATCCCTCATCGAAATAGAAGTGCAAGAAAAAGGTATTCGAACAAATAACATCCTCCTCCCCTTTACTACCCTTGAAAGTTTTTGGATTGAAGAATCTTCGCGTCAAAAAAAACTTCTCCTCAAATCAAAAAAAATGTTTCTCCCTCTCATCACCCTCCCTATTGGATCAGTAGATACCGCTGAGCTTAAAAATGAACTCATAAAAAATCTCAAAGAAGAAATACTGGAGGAATCTTTTTTGGCAAAACTCCTCGAGCATTTTGGAGTGTAGGTTTTTATACAACCAAACTTTGTTTTAAAAAATCTCAATATATGGCGGTAGATCGGCTTTTGTGACCTTAACTTTTTTTACAGGAGTCACCCTAATGCTACTTATATACTCCGCACCTCCCTCTCTTTTGTGAAAGATATTTTTATCAAAAACGTACACACACCCAAAAGACCCACTATTTAACTGATCGACTGAACCTTTTGTAGCCCGTAATTTTAAAAGTATTTCACCATTCTCTTTTTGCTTTGATGAAGCAGAGGAACGAAAACCTTCGGGGCAATTGTTTTTGTTTATAAGCGCCATCATAATAGCGTAATCTGCTTTTGAGGACGCAAACACCGCAGGATCTCCATCTAGCTCCCGCTCACCATTTCTATGATTGTAGGCTTGACGAGGTTCTAAATAATCTAAATCTACCTCCTCTGAGCCATGAAAAACATACTTATGTGTAGCCTCGAAATCCTGTAACAATTCTCTTGCTGAGAACTTCTCTCGTGATTCATTCATATTATAAATTCTAGCATTTAATCTAAAACCTTAAACGATACAAATTCGATTCCTATAAGAAAGCACCCCGTACTCTCGATAGGAAATCTTCGCTTACAGCGACAGTATAGGTTTCCCATTTTTTCGGATGGAAATCCTCAAAAATATGGGAGAACCTTTTCGATTCCTATACGAAGGCGCCCCACGCCTTCTCGAGAGCGCAAAAAAAACAGCCTTCGCTGTTTTTGTTTTTTTGTGCTCTCGATAGGAATCGAACCTATATTGCAAGTTCCGCAAACTTGCGTCCTATCCATTGAACGACGAGAGCGTATGTACACGTTACAACAAAGAGTGTCCGAACACAATAATAAAACCATCCCCATTAAAAAAGCGACACACTGTTGTGTCGCTTTTGTTTCTTTGTTAGAGCTGCACTCCGTTGAGTGCCAAAGTACTCAGGATTGCTGTTCGATGAACATTGAGCGTCGACATTGAGGTCGCAACCTTGTACCAATCAATGAACGGGCTCCGCTCAAGCTCTCTTTGAATAAAGCCCAGGTGAGCGTGTAGGTTTGCCAAACGCAAATACCATGAAGCAATTGCGCAGTGGTCACCTCCACACAGAGAAACTATGTTTTTATTGAGATCGTTTAAAATCGCCCCAAATTTTACACAGAAATCCCGAACCTCCTCAATACCATGCGCCTTGTCCTGAAGTGATGAGAAGTAAGGGCCCTCGACTGCAATATTTTGTTCGATCATACAGGGAGTATCCTCTGCGCTTTGTTTAACAGCCATGATTTAGACCTTTCTTTATTAGATTGTTTTGAGAACCAAGCCCATACAGACATTACGTCACCTCAAGTACCTTGTCAAAAAAATCCCCTTTCGGGGATTTTTTTAAGCAACCTTCTTTATCATTGCTGAAAGTCGAGATTTCTTTCTATCGGCAGTATTAGTTTTTATGAAGTCTGTCTTTGCTGCCTTATCAAAAATAGCGTAAGCAGTAGGAAGAAGTTTCATTGCTTCTTTCTGATTCTTGTCTGCGACAAGCTTCTTTATTTTCTTTGTGATATCTACGATAGCATCTCTCGTACGAACGTTATAAACACGCTTTCGTTTTGATACACGGAGTGCTTTTTTTGCGCTTGATGTTATTGGCATATGTGGCAGTTACATTAACAGAAAGAACCAAAAAAGGCAACCCATTACAGGAAAAAACGCCTTGTGACCAAAAAACCTGTAACCAAAGCTCTACGTAGAGTCTTTTATGTTCTATAATCAAAACCATGATATCCCATCTTTCAGGAACAGTGCTTGATACAAACGAACGCTCACTTGTACTCGATATACAAGGCGTTGGTTATACCGTTTGGACGACAGGGCGCATTGTCGACAAAGCAAAAGAAGGTTCTCCCCTTAGTTTGTGGACACACCACGCAGTACGTGAAGATTCCCAAACCCTCTACGGTTTTATCGACAAGGATGAACGGGATTTTTTTGAACTCCTCATCTCTATATCAGGCATCGGACCAAAAACAGCTCTCGGTATACTCAACGTATCGAGTGTTCAAAATATTCGTAAGGCAGTTTCAACAGGAGACACTTCTCACCTCACGCAGGTTTCTGGCGTTGGTAAAAAACTTGCAGACAAAATAGTTTTGGAACTCAAAGGAAAGTTTGGCGCTGAAGAATCGGATGGAGTTTCTCTCCGCGATGAGGTTGATGCTATCGAGGCCCTCAAGTCACTTGGTTTTACACAAAAAGACGCACGCGAGGCGCTCAAACAAGTTGATACGAGTCACACGAGCACCAGTGACCGTGTAAAAAAAGCTCTAAAAATACTAGGAAAATAAAAAGCCCTTATGCTAGACACGATTCTTTTTAAAATAAAAAAATACATTCCGAAAAGGCTTTTTAAAATCATTCAAAAGCCCTACCACAGAGTAATGGCGCTCATAGGCGCAGTACTCTACCGCTTCCCCTCTCGCCATATAACCGTCATAGGTGTTACAGGCACAAAAGGTAAAAGTTCTGTTACGGAAATACTGAATGCAATTCTAGAAGAAGCTGGTTTCAAAACAGCAGTTTCAAATACCATCCGTTTTAAAATAGATGCCGAATCGACAGATAATCTCTACAAAATGTCTATGCCGGGACGATTTTTCGTTCAGTCTTTTTTACGTAAAGCAGTCAATGCTGGCTGTAACTACGCAATACTAGAAATGACTTCTCAGGGCGCAGAACTCTATCGGCACAAACACATACAGCTCGACTCACTCATCTTTACAAACCTCGCACCAGAACATATTGAATCTCATGGTTCGTACGAAAACTATGTGGCAGCAAAAGTAGCAATCGCAAAACAAGTTGAAATATCACGCAAAGAAAAAAGATCTCTCATTATAAATAAGGACGACAAAGAAGCGCACCGATTTCTCTCTCTTCGTGTTCCAGAAAAACACACTTACTCCCTCTCCCAAGCAGAACCTTACACTCTCCAGAAACAAGGATTCACAATGACTGTTCGAGACACACCTATAACCTCACCCCTCTCTGGTGTGTTTAATATATACAACTGCCTAGGAGCAATCACGTACGCACAAACACAGTTGATCTCTATCGAAACCATTAAAAAAGCTCTGGAAAAATTCTCTGGCATACGCGGACGTGTAGAGAGAATTGAAGAAGGACAAGACTTCACTGTCATTGTGGACTATGCGCACACGCCAGACTCTCTCCAAAAACTCTACGACGTATTTCAAAACACTCGCCGTATTTGTGTGCTAGGAAACACAGGTGGAGGACGAGATGTGTGGAAAAGAAATGAGATGGCACATATCGCAGAAAAAGAATGTGATGAAATAATTCTTACTAATGAAGACCCCTATGACGATATCCCTGAAAAAATAGTGCGCGACATGGCACAAGAGATGAGCAAAAAACCAACCATTATCATGGATAGGCGCGAAGCAATAGCGCACGCTCTCTCTTTGGCCAACACAGGAGATTCTGTACTCATCACCGGCAAAGGCACTGACCCCTACATCATGGGGCCTAACGGCACAAAAACCCCTTGGAGCGACGCGCTCGTGGCCAAAGAGGAATTACACAAGAAATTGACAAAGTGATAGTAATATAGTATTGTGATAGAGGAACAGAAACCTCAAATACTATCTATGAAAACGATTTGTTCTGAGTTTGAATGGGCACTCCTTCTCAGGAGTCTCGATGATTTCATCGAGTACCTCAAAAACCCTCAGGGAGCAAAGGGATTGCCCTCCCTACCCCTCCTACCACCAAAACTCGACGCTATGCTTGATCATGCCTCAGAAGAGGACTGTGAAAAAGCGGAGCAAGAGTTCATCAAGAAACTCGTCGAGAAAGACAGGCTCGCATGGACTGAGTTTCTCTGTGTGGTTCAAAAGAACCCTACAGCAGATCAGCG
This sequence comes from uncultured Candidatus Saccharibacteria bacterium, assembly GCA_964559755.1. Lineage (GTDB taxonomy): Bacteria > Patescibacteriota > Minisyncoccia > Phycocordibacterales > UBA6065 > CAIMLU01. The sequence goes on along the minus strand of CAZLHP010000003.1, from coordinate 63,284 downwards.
ATACAAAGAATTCATGGGGCTTTCACCTTTCAGTGGCTGGGTAATCATTCCAGTAAAAAAAGACTTGGGAGGAATCGTTATCGATTCAAAAGGTGTTGAACTCGCCCTTTCACACCTACTCGTAAATCAGTTTCGAAACACTGATTTTACAGGGACGGTATTCCTGCAAACAAAAGACTTCATTATTGTTACGTAATAATATTCACCCTTCCGATACAATCGGAAGGGTGTTTTTTTGACAATACAAAATAACAAACGTAGTTTGTAGGGTATGCCAGAACTGCCCGAAGTACAAACAACGGTCGATGGAGTAAACGCCACCGTAAAAAATCTCATCATTACTGACGTGTGGACAAACTACGCGAGTCCACTAAAAATGCACGAGGGTACTATAAAAAACCCTTCTTACTTTTCTCTGTTCAAAAAAACAATTCGTGGGGCGCGGATACTACACGCAACAAGACGGGCAAAAAATGTACTCATTCACCTCTCCCTCCCTCAGGGAAAACCATCTGAGCAAACCATTCTCGTGCATATGAAAATGACGGGACATCTCCTCTATGGAAAATATAAAAACAACAAAGGAGTGTGGAGTGCTGTAGACAATATCGCACTTGCTGATCCTTTTAATAGACATGTGCGTCTCGTGCTTTGTCTTTCAAACGGTCATCACCTTGTCTTATCTGACATGAGAAAATTTGCAAAAGTGACCCTCATCCCCACACGAAACCTTGCCTCTTCTCCTCACCTCTCTACAAGTGGCCCAGAACCCCTCGACAAAAATTTTACCGAGAAAGTATTCAAAGAACGTCTGACTCTGGGAAAAAACAAACCTGTAAAAACAGTGCTTATGGATCATACTGTTGTTGCAGGCGTTGGGAATATCTATTCTGACGAAATACTCTGGTTAGTCGACACTCACCCCCTCACCAAAACAAATACGCTCTCAGAAAAAACTCTACAAAAAATGTTTAAGGCTATGCGTACACTACTTCGTACAGGCATAGACCTAGGGGGAGATTCCATGTCTGACTACCGAAATATTTTTGGCGAGCGTGGTACCTTTCAAAAAAAGCACAAAGCATATCAAAAAGATGGCCTCCCCTGCAGTAAACGTGGGTGTACAGGAATACTCACAAAAATAAAAATCGGAGGAAGGAGCGCTCATTTTTGCCCAATACACCAGACGAGAGCCTAAACCACTAGTTCCCTGTTATGTAATTCTGTTTTATCATAACGAGTATGGATGATACTGCTAAATGGCTTATATGGGCTTTTGTAGGACTTGGAGTTGCGTGGTTTTTGACTGGAGGACCAGAACGTGAAATAGCACGACAAGGAGTTTTCCTAAGACCACTTGCCCCTATCGACTCTGGGCAAGCATACGGCGGTGGCTACATCAACTCACTTTATAACAACGGAAAAACAGAATTAAGACTCCCAAAAAACGCGATAAACCTCGACACTATTGAGGAGGATATTTCTGCTTTTGCAGAAAAAATAAAAGAGGCCGAACTCATACACAAATCCCCTCTCTCGCTCAGACCTCTCGTGATTGACGGCTTCAGTGGAGCGCAATTGTCTGACCCTCAAAAAGAGTATCTTCGTATTGTCGCGAGCACAAAAAACACGGGATCGTTTACACTCACAGGAATTAAAATCAAAAGCACAGTCACCAACAAAGAAATTGTCATTCCTCAAGGAGTGTCACTGCCCATTCTCGGCTCTGCATCAAAAAATGAAAAAATATCTCTTGTTCCAGGTGAGCGTGCCTTTGTCAGTACAGGCAGATCCCCTATTGGAGAGTCCTTCAAGGTAAACATCTGTAGTGGATACCTCGGTCAATTCCAAACATACACACCTGAACTACGACAAGAATGTCCGGAACCCCTCGACGAACTCAAGGCTTCAGGAATTGATGAAGAAGCATGTACCGATTTTGTAAAAAAAATACCTCGCTGTTCTATTTATACAAAAAATATACCCTCAACCCTCTCAAAAGAATGTAGCGCTTTTGTACAAACCACACTCAACTACAATGGATGCGTTGCATCTCACAAAAACGATACAAGTTTCTTTCGTAATGAATGGAGGCTATTTTTGAGCAACGCAACCGAACTCTGGAAAGAAAAAAGAGAGATCATAAAAATACTTGATAGTAAAAATACAGTACTTGATGCAATAACGTATTAGGAAATACGAAGCTTACCTATCAAAAAGTTTAAAAAGTACGATACCTGCCGAAACAGAAACATTGAGCGACTCTTTTGTACCGCGCATCGGTATTTCTATAACCACATCCGCCTTTGAGAGAAGTGTTGGAGAAAGCCCGCGCACCTCATTACCAAACAAAACAATCATTTTATTTTTGCGTGGGGCTTTTTTGTAATCAATAGAACGAGTGTCCTGCTCTACAGCACAAATAGAAAAGCCTTCTTTCGAAAGGGTTTTGAGAAGCGCGCTAGGGCTTTTTACAAAAACCCATGGAACACTTTTCTCAGCACCGAGGGCTGATTTTGCAAAATCATTTCGCGGAACACCAAACCTATCCAAGGGCGTTGGCGTATACCCAGAAAGATATATTTTTGAGACGCCTAGAGCATCAGCTGTACGGAATATCGCACCTACATTGTAGACCGAACGAATGTTGTGCAGGAGAATACATTTTTGAAAAGATGAAGACATGAGACAATACTAGCGAGAAATTGTCATTTGGCAATTTCGTGGTATTATCGATTCCATCGCAATTTGTTGAATAATCAGGTTATAAACAAGCGAAATGCGGCTATAGCTCAGTCGGTAGAGCACCTGCCTTTTAAGCAGAGGGTCGTTGGTTCGATTCCAACTAGCCGCACAAAAAACAAACCGCCTTCGGGCGGTTTTTGTGTGGCTAGAGCGAGCAAACAATTTTGCTCGCGTTTGGAATCGAACAGCGGAGCCAATGATTTTTAGTAAAAAATCATGCGAGCTGGTGCCCAGCCCGAAACGAGCGACGGCGAGTTGAGAGGCGCGGGAGATTCCAACACTGATTCTGACCCCGTAACGATCGATATCCAGCTACCCCTCCCTCTCCGTTGACTTCCTCTCCGCCTCAAGTACCCTTAGGAAAGAATGCTCCCCTAACTATGGTATTCCTACGAATCACTCCTGAATGTGAAAAAGGTGACCACTCGCTCTGCGCAATTGGTCAAAGTTCTCCCCCGGGTGTATACGGTGGCTGGAGATGCACCTGTCATTGCCACAACACGCACGAAGAAAAACCAAACGAACAACTCCAACTCCTTCTCAAGCTGGAGCTAGAGAAAACCACGCTCCAGTAGCGTGGTTTTTTAAACACCTAAAGCAAACTGTTCCAGCAAACAGATTAATAAGTATCCTTTAGGTTATCAAATGTATAATCGAACATTCTTTCAAAAGAATCCTTTACGCATTCATTTTCAATGATTGTTATTATTAAATTTTTAAAATCAGTTATCGAAACTTTATTACCATAAACGATTACCTGTGAAGGAATAAGAAAGCCCTCATGAATCGTTTTTCTTGTAACCAAACGCTCGATGTCTTTCTTTTTCAACTCTTCAAGAGTCACATCATTTCTGTGTGGACCGATCATTTTAACTCGTATTCCTTTTGTCGCCTGTTTCTTCATGTGCTCACGTAATATTTTCGTCACCTGCTCATCTTTGTGATCGAGAAAGGAACGAAAAAGTTTTATGTCCTGACCTTCATCAAGGATGTCGTTATACATTTCTTGCAAACCATCTAGTCCTTCCAAAAACTTTACATGAGGTTTCCCGTTTAAAATATTGAATTGCGAACAAAGCATGCCATATGACTTGCTAAAACTTTCATTTGCAAAATCAACCACTTGTTTGTTTTTTTCTAAAATGTTTTTTATGGCAGATGGATGGCTGGCTTTAAACAAAGCCACTTTCGCAATGTCTTCCCGTTTCTCTATTAGACCCATCTCTATCAATTGTTCAATAACTTTGTATGTTAGTGCCCTTCCCACCTTTGTTTTTTGAGCAATTACCTTGGCGTTCGATAGTCCGGCATCCAAAAGATACAGGTAAATTTTTGCTTGCTCTTTGGTTAACCCAGAGTCGATTAACACCTTATCATCTATTTTTGTCATAACTTTGTGACAGATTAATTATTAAATAGAGCCATTTTCATTAAAACGCTTACATATAAGTAAATCATGGGAGTATTTTAAAGTAAATATATTGACAATTCTGTTCACTATGCTATAATTACAAAGTAACAGTTCGTTGAATTTCGCACAGTAACGGGTTTTAACCAGGTGTGCCCAAACAATACACCAGTACAGGAAAATAGATACCATGAATAAGATCTACTTCGGCTTCGGCCTAGCGCCCTCGATGTTCCCCGGAAACGTCACGATTGCCAAACTCGACCTTACGGTCGATCAGGCACGAGACGTCATGGAGGACGGCGTCGTTAGTTGTCTCAACCCCAGCCATAAGGCCTCCATCGATGTGATGGAGCAACGCTTTGGGCTCAAAGTCGAGATTCCCAGTAAGGCTCCGAGCGTGGCGCTCGCGCCCGGTGACCGTCTGCTGGTCATGGGCGTTACCGGCCTTCCCCGGTTGGAAAATCGGCACGAGTACACCACTGAGGAGGTGGCAGGGGCGAAATTTGTATTTAGCCTCTGGTCTGTCTCGTGAGGGGTATTAACACCTATAAAAAGGTTCGAACAAAGTCCGGTTCTGTAAAAAGAGGCAAAAACGTTTTATGTGTTTTACGTAAAGAACACTCCTCACCTGTGGTGGTCAACAGGTATTAGTAATGCAGCTTCTCTTAAACAGAGAAATGGTTCCAAGCCCATATAAATGCAGAGGAATGATCTTTGAATTTAGTTGTGAGGGTGAAAGTGAAATAAAAGAAAAGCTAAATGTTTTTCTACTTCACAACATGGCCCGGTACATCCGGCGGGTCACTTCGGAGGCTATCTACGTGTATCTGGTTCAACCAGATTGCACTGTGGAGCTTTTCCAAGTGATCCCGGTTCGCTAAGGAGCGAATTGCCTGCGCCTGTAGAAATACAGCACGCGGAGTGTGATTCACTTGGCAACAGAACCTAATCCGCCACCATTCCGATTGAATGGCACGCTATCCAGATTGCTTTAAATCGGAACGTGAAGCACGTTGTGCTTCTGAGAGAAAACTCACAAAAATCCTCCGAATTTTAAATTCGGTGCTCTGTCTCGGAATGTGTATTCCGACTGATGAGCTCAAAAGAGCGAAACAGAAAGTTCTTTAAATTAGTACGAGTTCAGATGTTAGTTTCTTTTAAAAAGAATTTAACACATGAACTCGTACATTAGACAGTGGTTGATTTTTTTGTTCGGGACACCGAAGAGATCCTTGTGGACATTCGGCATCCTTTTAGCTGTGGCCTTGTCATTTAACCCAGATATGGGAAAGACCGCAGTCTCTAACTTGGTGCGTGCCCTGTGGCCTGTAGTTGAAACAGGTGTGGTACTACTGGTGATAGTGATAGGGCTTCGTGTAGTACTTCGAGGATTCGGAGGGTCAGCCAAGAAAAAATAATCTGGATCGTTCCGGGGTTTGCGAGTATAACCATAAAATTCGCACAATGTAATGCAACTTCTTTCGCAAGAAAGAAACGGTCCCAAGTCCGTATAAATGCAGAGGGTACTTCCCGCCCCGAAGTCACTTCGAAAGAAGAGGGGAAAAGGTGGTGAGGCAGACATTAGAAACTGCCCGCAGGTTTAGACCGTCTAGAAGACGGCAACATCTTAACCTAAAGATGTGCAATTGAATCCACTATCTAATGGATAGATTGCCGGCAATAAGAGATGCCGAAAGATCGAAGCCACGATCTCTCTTATATTTCAAAGAGTTTGAGCCTAGATGGCTCCCTGAGCGTTCTCTTTAAAAACGCTCCCTGTCTCGGAATGTGTATTCCGACTGATGAGTCCAAAAGGACGAAACGGAAGTTCTTTGTAAAAACAATTCGGTTTCGGAAGCGAGCGCGCAACCGTGCTATACGCACTCACTTCCGAAACCGAAAACTTTTGCTAAGCGTCTCATGTTGAGATGACACAAGAGTTGAGGAAGGAATTTAAACATGAAGAAATTCATCTTGTTATTAGTAGGCGTCGCGATTATTGCTCTGTGTGGTTGTTCGAGGGAGGTAAAGTGGGTCCGCACCACAGAACACCAGGAATTCCCTGGAATCATCACCCAAGTTCGGCCGGAAAAAGACGGATCGTACACCTGGTCGGTCCGGGTGCCTCCTTCAGAAAAAGTGGTCAGCTATAGAGGCAAAGAGGAGAAAGCCACGGAGGGTGACAAGGTTGAGGTTGTCGTTTATTACGACAAAATCGACTCTTTTGACAAAGAGGGGGTCCTAGTTAACACCAGGATCGATACATTCCGCACGTACAGAACTGTGCACCTTGTGGAGTAATACCCTGATTATTCAGGGGTTTGCGAGTATAACCATAAAATTCGCACAATGTAATGCAACTTCTTTCGCAAGAAAGAAACGGTCCCAAGTCCGTATAAATGCAGAGGGAATTTTTTACATATTTTGAGCTAGAGAAAACCACGCTCCAGTAGCGTGGTTTTTTAAACACCTAAAGCAAACTGCTCGAGGGCTAATTTAAAATTACGCTTTCCCCGATGGGCGTCATGGTACATATCTACCAACTCTGCGGACAAAGAAAGCAACTCATCATTTTTAAAATTTCGTGCAAAACCCTGAGACTTTGTAAAAACATACGGATTGAGTCCTGCCTCTTCGGCTTTTTTTGTGAGCGTCGCGAGAATCATACTTTTTACCTGCCAAAACAATATTCCGTGCAACTCTTCGGGAGCAACTTCATTTTCGAAAGCGCTCACCACCCCCATCCACAGAGCCTTTCTATCTCTCCTGCCCAAAGCATCTGCAAGCGAAAACAAACTCGAACTTTCTTTTTTTACTTTCTCATCTTCAAATACAAAAACTTTTTCGGCGCCCTTTTCTATTTTTTTCAAAACTTCTTTTGTCGCACTCGTTTCAAGTAGTACAAAAGCATTATCTGACTCTTTGAGTTCACATACCTTGCCTAAAAGCACATCTCTACTCTCTGCGTCTGCCATCACACCATCGAGAAAAACAATACTCTTGTGATCAAACAAACCCTGGCTACCCGACAATTCATCAACAAGCGCAGGAGAAAACGAATCAGAGTCCACATGAACAAAAGCAGACTGTGGGCGTTTTCCCTTCATAATATCGAGCAATTCGTGAGCCTTGCTCCTTGTTTTCTCTTTGTTGTTTCCGTAAATAAAATAAAACATAGGATAAACTAATGACTTATAACAGTTTACTCTTAACCCGTCTGAGAGAAAAGAAAAATTCTTTTGCTTGGTTAAAAGTTAACCATACCTAGTTACTAGGTATCTTCTCCATCTCTTCCCAATTATCCCCCACCTTTGCCTCTGCTACACAGGTAATTCCAAAAATATCTTTTGGATCAATAATGCTTTCCATAATTTTTTTGAAATCAGACACCACATTTTTTACTTCACTTTTTTTAACCTCATACACAAGCTCGTCATGAACCTGAAGGATAAGGTGTACCTTGTCTGTAAGTTTTTTTGAATTCAAAAAATCTTCGATGCGGATCATTGCGAGTTTTACAATGTCGGCTTCGGTGCCCTGAATAGGCGCATTGATCGCCATACGCTCCGCTGCCGCACGAATAAAAGGAAGTTTTGAGTTGATGCCTTCGAAATATCTCCTGCGACCAAAGAACGTTTCAACATAACCTTGTCGAGAAGCCTCTGCCTTTACCCGATCGAGGTACGACGCCAAGGTACTAAACTTTGCAAAGTAGTCATTATAAAACTTTTGAGCATCATCTCTGCTTGTGCCGAGATTTGCCTTGAGAGCGTTCACGCCCATGCCGTACAAAATACCGAAATTGATAACTTTTGCCTGACTACGCATAGTTTTTGTCACTTCTGTTTCGGCAACGCCAAAAACCTGAGAAGCTACAGCAGAGTGAACATCCTTGCCTGTTTTGAATATATCGATAAGTTTTTCATCTTTAGATAAAAACGCAGCAATGCGTAACTCTATCTGTGAGTAATCGAGAGCAAGGAGTGTATAATCTTTGTCTGCAATAAATGCCCTGCGTATTGCACGACCGAGCTCTGTCTTGTTTGGAATATTCTGAAGATTTGGATTTTCAGAAGACATACGTCCTGTGGTAGTGCCCGCTTGCAAAAAATGAGCATGCAAACGTCCCGAGCCGTCCACCTGATCAGGAATAGTATCTATATATGTACCTAAAAGCTTTGCTAATTCACGGTATTTTATTATTTCACCAATGATAGGATGCGCCTCTCTGAGCTTCTCCAGTTCAGACTCTTTTGTAGACAGTGCGCCCGTGCCGGTCTTCTTTTGGTTTTTTGCCTTGAGTCCTAAATCAGTAAACAAAACTTCGCCGAGTTGTTTTGGTGATGCGACATTGAACTCTTTCCCTGCCATCTTCCAAATGCTTTTTTCAAGCGTGTCCAACTGCGCGTGGTACTCTTTTCCTAACTTTTTTAAATACTCAACATCTACTCTCACTCCCCTCTCATCCATTTTTCGGACAATGGGCAAAAGCGGTTTTTCTATTGTTTCAAAAACAGACATGAGTTTTCTCTTTTCAAGCTCAGCAAAAATAACTTCACGCGCCTGCGAAAAAGTATCCGTGTGAGCAAAGTTGAGAATATCCTCCATGGTGGGATTTGTTACAGACGAAGTAACAAGCCATAGTGCAATTGCTGTTTCTTCAAATTCCTTAGGATCAACGGAAGACACATCACTACGATTAACCACCACCTCCTTTTCCTCTGAAGAAGCGAGAGGAGTACCAGATACTACTCCCTTGAGACGTGTTCCTAATGTTCGAAACTCAAGCTCTGTGAAAAGGGCGTTGGTTTTGTTGGGATCAAAAGCTTCTTTCCATGTTTTTTCAGGCAACTGAAAATTAATAGGTGCGTCTCGCCGAATAGTCGCAAGCATTTTTGAAAACAGAGCCTCCTCTTCGCCGTTTTTGATAAGCTCTAGGATTCGCGGGGTTATTCCTGAAAGCTGACACCTAAAACCTGACTCCTTGAGCTTCTCGTACATATTCTCAATGGTGCCAAACTCTTTTATAAGAATAGTCGCTGTTTTTTCACCAATACCTTTGATGCCAATAATATTGTCTGATGGGTCACCTCGGAGACCTTTGTAGTCAGGCAAAAGTTCCGGCCCAAAACCAAAACGTTCCATCACCGCGTCTTCGTCATAGAGTATGGTGTCTTTGATCCCCTTTTTCATCGTATACACCTGAACCTTTTTTGATGAAACAAGCTGTAATGTGTCCATATCACCCGACGCAACAATAATTTCAATATCTGGTCTACTTTTTAAGTTCTCAACGATTGTTCCTAAAATATCATCGGCCTCAAACCCCTCTTTGTCGTAGAGCGGAATACCGAATGCAGAGAAAACATCACGAGATCGTTTTATTTGCAAAACAAGGTTTTCATCTGTTTTTGCACGGCCAGCCTTGTACTCTTTGTATGCCTCGTGTCTATGAGTTGGTTTAGGCAGGTCAAAACACGCCACAATGTAATCAGGCTTTAAATCATCAATAATTCCAATAAGCATTGTCGAGAGGCCGTAAAGTGCGCCAGTAGGAACACCTTGGCTTGAAGCAAAATCCGGCAACGCATGATACGCACGATGAAGTATCGCGTGAGAATCAAGGAGAACGAGTCTTTTGTTTTTTCCGGGAGAAGTCATTCCTTCTATCATACCTCAAAAAGAAAAGGAGGATTAAGAAAAAGTAATTTCGCGTGTCACATCGTCTATAAACGTAAAATTGATACGCGTGTATTCTCTGGGCAGGATTTTTTCTATACGCTGAGGCCACTCAACAACAACAAGATTTTCCGGATTTTCAATTATCTCCTTCCAACCAAGTTTTTCCATACCCTCTTCCCCATCGAGACGGTACGCATCGATATGATAGAGAAGCTTCCAGCTTTTGGTTTTTAGCTCATAGCTTTTCATGATAATGAATGTTGGGCTCACAACATGATCCTCTATACCAAGAGTAGATGCGAGATGTTGAGTAAATGTTGTTTTACCTGAACCCAAGTCGCCATAGAGGCACAGAACGGTTGCACCGCTGTTTTTAGCGCCAGAAATGAGGCGATTAACGAACTCTTCCGCTATTTTTTTTGTTTCTAAAGGACTATGCGATGTCATATATTCATACTAGACCAGAATGCTCCCTGCGTACAACCCACAAAAAAAGAGGCTTCGATATAATCGAAGCCTCTTTTGCTTAGCGAACCTGTCTTAGGTTTGGTTCCCACCTTCTGACGAAGGGTGATCCATTCCTGTAATAGACTCGCGTGGTGTAGTCATCGTAACCCACATAGGTCCCGTCTTTGGTGTAGAAGTCTGCTTGTGCAGACATTTCGTCACCGTTAGTCAAACCGATCGTGAGGATTTGGGCACTCTGTCCGGTTTCAAGCCGAACAGACTGACCGTTGTTCGTGTTGATTACCAAAACAAACTTTTGGTAATTATTCTTTACGAACAACCCCGACCTGCCGTAAAGCATATTCACGACGAGATTGTTTGATGGTCCGACCATCGAAACACTTGGGGCTGAAACACTTGCGGACACCGGTCCCACAACTCGCGGACCCGGAAGAACGACACAACCAGAGAGGAAAAACGAAACGAGACTGACAAAGAACAAGATAGCCGTTTTCATAGAAAGTTCTCCTTTTTCAGTACACACACCATGTATATACTGTTACTCTACTATTATACCAAATTATAGGCTTTTGTCAATCCCCTCTCTCGAGGCCTTGTAGAGGGCTTATTTCACCCTCTTTACCCTTACCTCTTTGGTCTTTATCCTTTATACTTATCACCATGACTATCTCATTTGATGAAGAAAAACAGGACAAAAAGCTCGGTGAATTTAGAAAAAAAGAAGAAGAGGATCTTGCTCAAATTGTCGCCCACAGAAATGGCCTTGAGTACGCAAACCTCACCCTCATCCCTATCAACATGGATGCGCTCAGGCTTGTTCCTGAAAAAGAAGCACGCGAAGCAAAAGTTGCAACAACAAGTCTCGTTGGTAAAAAAGTTAAGCTTGCAGTCACCTCTCCTACAAACGAAAAAATACCTGAACTCGTAGACGGACTTACTCGAAAAGGTTTTGAGGTGACTATTATTGTGGTCTCTACAGCGAGCCTTGAAAAAGCATGGGCGCGTTATAGCGACCTGTCTTTCTCAACAGAATCAAAAGCTGGTGCCTTCGATATCTCGAGTCACGATCTCTCTACATTTATTGAACAAGTAAAAACAATTGAGGATGTTCAAAAAATTATCGGAGAAATAATCAAACTCAAAAAAGGACTCCGTATTTCAAAAATACTTGAAATTGTTCTCTCGGGAGCTCTCTCTATAAAAGCATCTGACATACACATAGAACCTGAGGAAAAGTACGTACGACTCCGCTACCGCCTCGATGGAGTACTCACCAACATCGTTGATTTTGACCTCGAAACATACAACCTCCTCCTCTCTCGTATCAAACTCCTCTCTGGACTCAAGCTCAACGTAAAATCAGAAGCACAGGACGGACGTTTCAGTATAAAAATAAGCGAGGGCGATATCGAAATCCGTACATCTATTCTACCGGGAGCATATAGTGAATCGATTGTACTTCGAATTCTCAACCCGAAATCAATTCAAGTACCTCTCGAGGAGCTTGGTATTCCACAAAAACTACTCTCGGTTATTCTCAAACAAATAACTCGGCCAAATGGAATGATTCTCACCACAGGACCAACAGGTTCCGGAAAGACGACCACGCTCTACGCGTTTCTCAAAAAAATTCACAGTCCTGATGTAAAAATCATAACCATCGAAGATCCTATTGAGTACCATCTCCCGGGTATTGTTCAAACACAGGTCGAGAGCGAAAAAAACTACACCTTTTCTGAAGGGCTCCGCTCAACACTTCGCCAGGACCCCGACGTCATCATGATTGGAGAAATCCGCGACAACGAAACCGCTCAAATCGCCGTAAACTCATCTCTCACGGGACACCTCGTGTTCTCGACACTCCACACAAACTCAGCAGCGGGCTCCTTCCCTCGCCTCATTGATCTCGGCGTAAATCCGCGCATCATCTCGTCTGCAATAAACATAACGCTTGCTCAACGACTCGTGCGCAAGCTCTGTCCGCACTGTAAACAAAAAGTTGAGATGACCGCCGAAGAAAAAACAAAAATAGAAAGCATCCTCAACTCAATAACTGACAAAAACGAAATACCTGCGGAGCGCGCATCTCGTTTTAAACCGGTTGGGTGCGAAAAATGTCATATGACTGGCTACATAGGACGTGTTGGTATTTACGAAGGAATACTTACAGACGAAAACATTAACAAAGCAATAGAGTACAGCACAAGTGAGGCTGACATACAAAAAGCTGCCTCTACTCAAGGCATCCTCACCATGTCTCAGGACGGTATTATAAAAGTACTGAGCGGAACAACGTCCTTAGAAGAGCTCGAACGAGTTATAGACTTAAAATAAAATGAATACACACAACGATATACAATCCATTTCTGATGCATTGGAACGTCTCAAGATAGAGATGGCAACAAGTGAGCGCGAACTTCACGAAAAAGAAGCTGAGGTACAACGACTAAACGCAGAAATACTCAAAGAGAGGAACACTATCAAAACAAGTGATGCAGAAATACACCAGAAGCAAACCGAGATAGAGAAAATCAAAGCGCAAAAGCTCGAAGCAGAACGCTTGGTGGTAAAAAACGAAAATACACTGAGAAAATCAGAAACCGAGCTTGCTCAACTCAAAAAAGAGAGCGAAAAACATCATCACGAGCTGTCTCAGTTTCAACAAGAATACGCCCGCGCTCAAAAACAAACTCCACACAAATAATCTTGGAAAAGTAAAGACTTTTCTAAAGGCTTTTTATGTGTTCCTAAGCCTTTTTTGTATTGCAAACACCACTCTCAAGGAGTACCATTTTTAAAGAAGCAAAAGAAAATCCCCTCTCGGGGAATTTCGGTTCCAGAAGATAAATCTCCAAGCAATACTTGAACGTTGCCCGTTAAGTTAAGCGTAGTTCCAAGGATAGCACCAGCAAGAATGCCGAAGCAGACAACCAGAACGTCCTCAAAAGTTACGCTAGTAAACCGTAAGGTCTAATTGCTTAGAGATTTATACTCTGGAAAAGAAAAAGCTCACGTGAGCTGTACATAGATAGACTAGCACAAACCATTCCAAATGTCAAGTACCCCCTCCCCCTCTCCAAACACACCCCCATCAAAGGCTCAGACAAAAAATGTCGGAGAGGCTGATGTATTGTTTCTCGACCAAACCTTGAGGCCGTCATCCTGGAAAGAGTACATTGGTCAAAAGAACATAAAAGACAACCTCCACGTACTCCTCACTGCCGCACGAGAACGAAATCACCCGCCCGAACACATACTCTTTTATGGCCCTCCAGGCTTGGGAAAGACAACACTAGCACATCTCATAGCAAAAGAAACAGGCGCTCAAATAAAAGCAACCTCTGGCCCTGCCATTGAGAAAATTGGAGACTTGGCTTCGATACTCACAAACCTCTCATCGGGGGATATTCTCTTTATCGATGAAATTCACCGCCTCAACAAAACAATAGAAGAAGTGCTCTACCCTGCAATGGAATCAGGGACGCTCGACATTATTATAGGAAAAGGACCTTCAGCGCGAACAATACAACTCGACTTACCACCTTTTACACTCATTGCCGCCACAACACGCATAGCAATGCTCTCCTCTCCGCTACGGTCTCGTTTCTCTGGAGGCGTCTTTAAACTTGAATTCTACACACACAAAGAAATAGAAGACATTCTCAATCGTTCCGCAAAGATTCTCGGTATCGCTATCGATGGTGAGCCCGCAGAGGAAATCGCGAAACGATCACGTTTTACACCTCGTACAGCAAACTACCTACTCAAAAGAGTGCGAGATCTCGCCCAAGTAGAAAAAACAACCGTATCGAAAACGACCGTTGAAAAAACACTCTCCATGCTTGGAATCGATGCTTTAGGACTAACACATGCGGACAGGGATTTACTCAAAACGATTATTGATAAATTTGGAGGTGGCCCTGTGGGATTAAATACTCTTGCCGCTTCCCTCTCTGAGGAACAAGAGACTATTGAGGAGGTTCACGAACCCTATCTCCTCCAGCTAGGTCTCATAGAGAGAACTCCTCGAGGGCGCACTGTTACAACAAAAGGGTATGAACATTTAAACATTAAAAACGGTTTAGGGTTATAGAAAAATGTACTCTATACCACATTCATAATTCTCACTTACTATGGCAGGACATAACAAATGGTCACAAATAAAACACAAAAAAGCTAAGACAGACGCACAAAAATCAAAACAGTTCTCAAAATTCTCACGTCTTATTACTGATGAGGTGCGAAAAGCAAAAGGAAACAAAGATGCCGCAGGAGTGCGCACAGCAATTGAACGTGCCCGCGGAGTTAATATGCCGAACGATGCAATTGAACGTGCAATCAAGAAAGCTACCGAGAGTGCACAAGGACTTGAAACAATCACCTACGAGTCATACGGGCCCGGAGGATGTGCTTTAATCATCGAAGCTCTCACCTCCAACAAAAATAAAGCTGCTCAAGAAGTAAAACACATACTCTCTGATAACGGCTTCTCTCTCGCCTCACCCGGCTCGGCATCATGGGCATTTGAAAAAAAAGGTGCTGAATGGATAGCGACCTCGACTGTGTCTCTCGAGGATGCAGATCTCGCTATTCTAGAAAAACTCGTTGATGATCTCGAAAACAATGACGAAGTACAGGAGATTTTCACGAATGTAGAATAAAAATCGTTATGAAACTCATCTCAATCGATCCTGGTTATGAACGTCTTGGGATCGCTATTATTGAAAAACAAAAAAGCACCAAAGAAAAAGTGCTCTTTTCTGAATGTTTTAAAACTTCAACAAAACTTTCACACGGCGAAAGACTTTGTCTCATAGGAAAAGAAATTGAAAAAATAATAGCTGAGCACAAACCAGACGCTCTGGCGATTGAATCTCTCTTTTTTAGCACAAACCAAAAAACCGCGTTACTCGTAGCGGAAGCGCGAGGCGTTATACTCTTTCAAGCCGCAGCACACTCTCTGCCTGTTTTTGAATACGGACCAGGACAAATAAAAGTTGCAGTGACTGGTTATGGAAAAAGCGACAAGGAACACATCATCTCTATGATTCCAAAACTTGTAGTAATCACCAAGGAAATAGAATACGACGACGAATACGACGCGATTGCGGTGGGGCTCACTTGCTTCGCAAGTGAGCGGTTCTAACGAACTCGCTGTCACAGATAATTTTCTGGTGAAAATTTCTGCGACCCATCCTCGCCTCGTCAGGCTCCGGCTTTACGATATGGGACCCACCCCATATCTCACGTGCTTCGCAAGTGAGCGGTTCTAACGAACTCGCTGTCACAGATAATTTTCTGGTGAAAATTTCTGCGACCCATCCTCGCCTCGTCAGGCTCCGGCTTTTTGAAAAAACTTTTCCACAGAGCGTGGGTCTTCACAAACAAAAACGAATCTGCTAAAAATAGATTCGTCCCGTAAAAAAATTAAACACTGACTGTTATATGCCACACAAAAAAGATAAAAAAGAATTACCGGAAGATGAGGATAAAAAAGTCGTAAAACCAGAAGAGGAAGAAAAAGAAGAGGAGGACGATTTTGATCCCAAAAAGGTTACAAGCGACGACGGTGATGATCTCCATGACACCTACTATGGCGCAGATGATGACGATGAGGAGGAAGACCCTCTCGACTCAGAGGAAGATGATGGCGCAGACAGTTGGTAACAAAAAAACCGCTTAAAAGCGGTTTTTTTATTTTATTATTATTTTTACAAAACGATGTTTCCCAATTTTATATGTACCATCTTTAATAGTTGAAATTTCTTCTTGAGTAATCTTTTTATTTTTACCAACCTCAGTGATTGCTCCAAACGAAGCAAGTCTCCGTAATTCTGTTTTCGATGAGACAAAACCTTTTTCAATTAAAAGGGCACCAATGTCGTCCCCAGCAGCAGCAACAATCTCAGGAACATCATCAAGAATTTCTTTTTTTTGAAAAGTCTTTTCAAAAATTTCCATAGCATACTGAGCATCCTTAGGACCAAAACAAAGCTCAGTTATTGCATAAGCAAGTTTTTTCTTTTCATCGCGAGGATTTAAACCTTTTGCAAGATTATCCTTTGTTTTTTCAATTTCTGACATTGGCAATGTTGTACAGTACTCCAAGGCGGGAACAATGGAGCCATCACCCCAACTCATAATTTTTCCAAAAACATCCGATGGTTTATCTAATAAAGCAACCATGTTTCCTTCAGACTTACCCATTTTTTTACCAGAAGAATCAGTAAGTAGTTTTGTGGTCAAAACAAACTTTTCTTTACCTAGAATCTCTTTTTCTAGATTTCTACCGGTAAGCATATTAAAAGTTTGATCATTACCTCCTATTTCCCCGTCCGTCTGTAGGGAAACACTGTCGTAACCCTGCATTAAAGGATACATAAACTCATGAAGATAAACTGGCCTACCTTCTTTTATGCGTTTATCAAACAGGTCCCTTTCAATCATTTGCTGAAGGGTCATTTTAGAAGCAAGAGAAAGAACATCTTCGAAATTCATTTTTGAAAGCCACTTACTATTAAAAACAATGTTGGCCTTATTCGCTCCGTGAAAGTCAATAATTCTAGAGGCTTGTTTTTTATAATCTTTTAAATTAGCTAAAACTTGTTTTTTACTTAGAGGCTCTCTTGTTGATAGCTTATCAGGGTCCCCAATCATTGCTGTAAAATCACCTATAAGAAGAGTGACTTTGTGTCCAAGCTTTTGAAGACGCGCTAGGGCTAAAAGTGGAATAACATGTCCAATATGTATAGATGGCCCCGTCGGATCAATCCCAAAATAAAAAGAAAGTTGTTTCCCTAATAAAAGTGTCTTCTTTAAAAAATCTGCGCTCGGATACACTTTTTCTACCGACCGAGTTAGAAACTCATCAATTTTTGCCTCTTCTACAATTATTTTTGTTTTACTGGTGAATATCATATAGAGAAATGTATCAAAAAATGTTAATTCTGTCTTGTAAGAGAGTGTTTTTGATGTTATTTTGTATCAAGTTATGAAGACCTCTCGCTCTCTGTTTAGTAAAGAATTTCATAAGCACCCCTTTTTTTTCATCAGCTTAAGCCTACTCCTTGTGAGTGTTGGTATTTTCCTGTTGTGGATATCCACGTTCAAGTTGCCAGATCTGAGTTCTTTCGAGCAACGAAAAGTTTCTGAGTCAACAAAAATATACGATCGAACGGGTAAAATATTACTCTACGATGTATTTCAAGGAACAAAAAGAACGGTTATTCCTTTTGGAGACATCTCCCGAAATATAAAAAATGCGACTGTTGCCATAGAAGATGACCAATTCTACGAACACAACGGTATACGCCCCCTCTCCTTTCTTCGTGCGGTACTTGCCAATCTTGTCACAGGATCATACGGACAAGGAGGTTCGACAATAACCCAACAGGTTGTTAAAAACGCGCTTCTTACAAAAGACAAGCAAATCTCACGAAAACTAAAAGAGTGGGTACTCGCACTCAAACTAGAACGAGTTGTATCGAAAGACGAGATTCTCGGTATTTACCTCAACGAAACCTCTTATGGCGGAAGCATGTACGGCGTAGAAGAAGCGAGTAGTCAGTTTTTTGGAGTAAGTGCAAAAGATGTGACCCTCGCCCAAGCTGCATACCTTGCCGCAATCCCCCAGGCAACAACATTCTACTCACCATACGGGAAAAACACAGACAAACTTGAAGAGAGAAAAAATCTCGTTCTAAAAAGAATGAAAGAAAATGGTTTTATCTCTGATACTGAGTACACAGGAGCCTTGAATGAAAAAGTTGAATTTCTACCCAAGAATGAATTCGGAATAAAGGCTCCTCACTTTGTCCTCTTTGTAAAAGAAATCCTTGAACAAAAATACGGGCAGGATATGATAGAAAATGGCGGACTAAAGGTTATAACCACTCTTGATTATGATCTTCAAGTCAAAGCAGAAGAAATCGTAAAGAGAAAAGCGCTTGAAAACAAAGAGAAGTTCAACGCTGAAAACGCTGCACTCATAGCGCTCGACCCAAAAACAGGAGACATTTTGTCTATGGTCGGCTCACGAGACTACTTTGACAAAGAAATTGATGGAAACTTCAATGTATCAACAGC
The DNA here is from genome assembly GCA_964559755.1 of uncultured Candidatus Saccharibacteria bacterium. GTDB lineage: Bacteria > Patescibacteriota > Minisyncoccia > Phycocordibacterales > UBA6065 > CAIMLU01. The sequence continues at coordinate 44,893 of CAZLHP010000003.1, read as the reverse complement.
GAGCAGACAGCCAGGATCAACCTTTAAACCAATTGTATACGCTCAAGCTTTCCTCGAAGGCTATACACCAGAAACAGTTCTTTTTGATGTGGAAACTGAATTCAGTAGTAGATGTGACGCTGAAGGAAAACCTCTTCCTCCAGAAACAGATGAGAAAATTTGTTATAAACCAGGAAACTATGATGATCTCTTTAGAGGCCCCATCACCCTACGAGAAGCTCTCGCTCAGTCTATCAACATACCTGCAATAAAAACCCTTTATTTGGTTGGCATAAAAGAAGCCCTTGCTTTAGCAAAAAACATGGGAATAACAGGCCTCAGTGATGCAAATCAGTACGGACTTACTCTCGTTCTTGGAGGTGGAGAGGTTTCCCTACTCGATCTCACAAGTGCTTATGGAGTGTTTGCAAACAACGGAGTACGAGTGCCTTATCAACCAATCGAGCGTGTCGAAAATAACCGAGGAGACATCCTGTTTGAAAAAACAACAACTCGAAAAGAGGTTCTTCCTGCCTACGTTGCCCAAACAATATCAGATGTTTTGAGTGACAACGAAGCACGTACCGCATCATACGGTAGAAACTCTCTCCTACATTTTCCAGGATATGATGTTGCTGTAAAAACAGGAACAACAAACGATTACAAAGACGCATGGACACTTGGATACACCCCCTACCTCGTTCTTGGTGTTTGGGCAGGTAACAATGACAACACACCTATGGAAAAGAAAGTTGCCGGACAAATAGTTGCTCCTCTATGGAATGAATTTATGCGCTATGTTCTCTCTCAGTACCCACAGGAAAACTTTAAAAAACCATCTGTTCCTGAAAGAGACTTGAAACCTGTTTTTAGAGGTATTTGGAAAGGTGGCCGTACCTATGAAATAGATACGATTAGTGGAAAAAAGGCCACTGAATACACTCCAGAAGAAACAAGAAAGGAAGAAGTTATACAAGAAGTGCACTCTATTCTCTATTGGATAAACAAAGACGATCCTCACGGTGCACAACCGGTTAATCCTGATAAAGACCCTCAGTTTGAGAAATGGGAAGGTGCTGTACGACTATGGGCAGAGAAAAATAACTACCCAGATCAAGTAGACTTCAAAGAACCTCAACTAAGTGATGATATCCATACCCCAGAAGCTAGTCCTAAACTAAACGTTTCAAACCTTCAAGACGGAATGGTTGTTAATCAAAAAATTCAGTTCACTGTGTCTTCTCAAGGAAGGTATCCCCTCTCAAAAGTAATGATCTATGTAAACGGTGCGTATATTTCAACACTAACAAGTCCATTCACCACAACACTACAAGTGGCCGACCTACCGAATCTTCAAAAAAGTAATGAAATAAAAATAATTGGAATAGACAACGTATACAACAGAGGTGAAAAAACGCTTCAATTCTCAACAACGAACTAACGAATATCAAAAACCTTAACACCTCTCTTTGTTATTTCCTCCATAAGAATGCTCTTTTTAACGAAAAGAGCATTTTTTATTGCAGGAGAACAAGAAAGAATAAAAATACCGTCTTTGTAAGTAAATTTTATTGCGGAAACCGGTAGAGAGAAAAAAGAAGCAACAACCTCATTGAAAACCTTATGCGCAAGCTCGTGGTGAGCACCTAGTTTTAAAAACTTTGCTAAATAGTCCTGAACATTAAACATATTCCTATTTATTCATAGGCATTACAAGGTACAAAAAGGACTTGTCAGATACTCCCTGAATGATCAAAGGCTTATTTTGTCCATTAAAAGTAAAGGAGATACTATCTGAATCGAGAGATTGAAAAGAATCTGCAATATATTTGTGATTAAAGTTCATTTCAATATTTTCACCAGAAAGAGAAGAATCTACTTTTTGAACATACTCTCCAATGTCGCTGTTGTTCGTTTTAATCTCAAAAACCTTGTCATGCGGTAGAACTGTCATGTGTATCTGATTAAACTTGTCTGAGAAGATATTTGAGCCTTTAAACGAGTCGACAACGTCAGCTTTGAGCGCAATAACTTCCGTGGAATGATTTTTAGGAATAATTTGTCGATAATCAGGAAATGTTCCATCAATAACTCGTGAGACGAGATACAAACCAGAAGCTTCGAAAGCAATTTGATTTTTATCAAACAAAATTTCAACATCCTCATCAACGGTTTCAAGGATACGTATAATATCGCCTATGTTTTTTGAAGGAATAATAACAGGAGTAAAGTCTTTTACGTCTTTGGCACGCATTTTTTTCTCAGCCAAGCGAAAAGAGTCTGTTGAAACAAAAACAAGAGAGTCGTCATACGGGTGTACGTATACACTAGCGAGTTCTGGCTTTACTGTTGAATGAGAAGCTGCGTACCAAACATGTTTTAATCCTGTTACAAAAACAGCAGGGTTTATTGTAAAAGTCTTTTCCTTCCCTACTTGAGGTAGTGTAGGAAAATCTTCAGAAGATTGAGCTTTTATTGTTGTTGATAAAGAATTTGTTTTTATAACCAAATTACCATCAACAAGTTCGAGGGTAATGTTTTTTTCATTTTTTACACATGCCAAGAAAGAAGCAAGGATTGATCCTGAAACAGCAACACTTCCTTCTCTATGAACTTTTGCAGGTATTGAAACTTCAACACCAATATCAAGATTAGTTGATCTGATAATAAGATTATTCTTATCAGTTTTGAGAAGTACGCAAGAAAGAATAGGAAGATTGAGATTCTTTCCCGTAGTCTTCTCAACTCGATTGATTCCTTCGGTGATTTTTTCTTTTACACAGTCTAGCTTCATAATCTTATTATATAAGTCTATTATTATTATAATACCTGTGACTTGTGGGGATAGCTCTCAAAGCCTTATTTTTAAGCACTTTTCGATTGTTTTATACCCTACCTCACTGTGCATAAAAAACGTTGATAAAGTGGATGATTTTTTACTCTGTGAATAAAGGGTCAGTACTCAACATTTCATACCCAGGTTAATTCACAGCAATCCACATACTTATCCCCAAGGTTATCCACTTAAAACATGAGGGAGCGGATATGGCTTAACTCCTGAGAAAGAAGGTTGTTTGTCTTTATGTCTTCTTTTATCTTCTCACATGAGTGTATAACAGTCGTGTGGTCTCTGCCACCAAGCTTCTCTCCTATCGAAGGGTATGAAATATTCATATCTTCTCTTAAAAGATACATAATAATCTGCCTAGGTTTAACAATCTCCTTCTTTCTTGTCTTTTCATAGATAAAATTCTCTTCAACGTTGTAATAATCAGAGACTATTTTGACTATTTCTTTCACTGAGAGCGACTTTTTTGGTTTTGAGGAGTCTTTTATAAGGTTTTTTACCTCAATAAGGTTCAATGTTCTCTGTTTTAGTTGTGTTTGCATCACAATAGAGTTGAAAATACCCTCAAGTTCACGGATATTCCCTTCTATATTTGAAGCAATGAAGTCTAAAATCTGATCATCAACAAAAACATTGTTAACTTTAGCTTTTGTTTTGAGTATTGCCATACGAGATTCATGATCTGGTGCAGAAATATCAACAATCATACCCGCAGCAAAACGAGATTTGAGACGATCCTCAAGATTATCTATATAGTTCGGGTGCCTATCAGAGGAAAAGATAATTTGTTTATTATTGTCGTAAAAAGTATTGAAAAGGTGAAAGAGTTCTTCCTGGCATTTCTCTTTTCCTGAAAGAAATTGCGTATCGTCCATGATGAACACATCATATTTTCTATACTTTTCTTTAAAAAGGTTCATTTTTCCACCTTGAACAGCGTTGACGTAATCAACAACAAATTTTTCTGAAGTCACATAAATAACCTTTGAATTAGAGCCGTTATTTTTGAGATAGTTCCCTACTGACTGGATGAGGTGAGTCTTTCCTCTTCCTGTGTCGCCATAAATGAAGAGCGGATTGTAGGAAATACCTGGTTTTTTAAGCACTGCTTGTGATGCCGCGTGAGCAAGTTCGTTGAAAGGCCCTACAATAAAGGATTCAAAGGTATAACGAGGGTTGAGATTGTCTTCTTTGTTTATATAAAAATCCTGAAGAGGAAGCTCGTTTGTAGGAGAAACCTTTCGAATAATTTCGGTTTCTTGTTTTTTACTATCCGACTTAGAAATATTATATTCAACAGATCTGATGTCTTTACCGCTATCTCTCAAGCTCTTGAGGATGCATTTATGATATTTATTGAGGAGCCAGTCTCGTACAAAAGCGTTTGGCACTGCAACGTGAACCACGCCATCGTCTATTTTTGATATAAAAGTATCCCTGAACCATGTGTTGAAGTTTGCTTTTGAAACTTGGAGTTCTATTTCACCGAGTACACCATCCCAAATTTTTTTTGTTTCAGACATAGTTGTGTGTTTGGTTGAGACTAAGTATAAAGGCTTAATGGAATTTTAATACTTGTGGAAAATGAGTAAATATGTTAATAATATGTGAACAATCTGTTAATAAGAATATTTTTGTTCAGAAAGATTTTGTTTTAAAATAAACCATTCATTTATGGCAATCGTATATAAACCAAAAAATAGAAAACATGCTCGTGCTCACGGCTTCCTTTCTCGAACTAAAACCAAAGGAGGACGAAAGACTATAAAGAGACGAATGCACAAAGGCCGAAAGAAGCTCGGTGTATAGTTCTCTACTATGTTAGTAAAAAATAGAAGACTCACTACTTCCCTACTTAAGAACGTATTTGCGTCAGGGAAAAGCGTCTTTGGACAAGAGATTTCTCTCGTGTATATAAAAAGGCAAGATACGGCGCCAACACGCTTTGCTTTCTCAGTTTCTTCAAAAGCTGTGAAGACCGCTGTAAAGAGAAATGCTATACGCAGGGCCGGTTATAACGTACTTCTTTCGGTTCTTGATGAGGTTAAGCCCTCATTTGACGTTGTTTTTGTTGTTAAGAAGTCTCTAGATCTCGACGTGTTTACTATGAGAGAAACGCTACTTTCTCTTCTTAAAAAAGGTTCAATTCTCTAGTTTTCGTTTCTTTGTTGAGGAATAGTTTGATGTGCAGTAGTATTAACTCTATGTTTTCATATTTATATCACACGTTTGTTTTCGACCCTCTTTATAATGGTTTTGTGTTTCTCATAGGCGCCCTTCCGTGGGCTGATGTTGGTATTGTTGTGGTAATTCTCACTTTGTTTGTAAAAGTTATTTTGTTTCCTTTGACGCGTAAAGCTGTGAGAACTCAGATAATCATGAAGCTTTCTGATAAAGACATTCGTTCTATAAAAGAAAAATATCCAAACAAACAGGAGCAGGCTCTCAAGGTGATGGAATACTATAAAACAAAGAATATAAACCCTTTTTCTGGCATTCTCTTGCTCCTTATTCAGATCCCAATACTTTTTGCTTTATACAAAGTTTTTTATTCCAATGGTTTAGAGGTTTTTAATACAGAGATTCTCTATTCTTTTATTAAGGTTCCTACCGCTATAAATGAGATATTCCTCGGTATCTTTGATGTCACACAAAAAAGTTATGTTTTGGCGCTTTGTGCCGGCATAACACAGTTTATATACGCATATCTTGCTTCTCCAAAAACTCAACCTCGTAAAGAAGGGGCAAGTTTTTCTGATGATTTGGCGCGTAATATGAATCTTCAGATGAAATATTTCCTCCCTCTTTTTATTTTCTTTGTTTCGTACCACGCAGCCGGTGCTCTCGCTATATACTGGACGACAAGTAATATCTTTACCATCTTCCAAGAGCTTTTTGTTAGAAAGGAATTATCTAAAAAAGATCAGGAGAAGTTAGCTCCTATTAACTAAACAAAAAACCACTCGAGAGATCGAGTGGTTTTTTGTTTAGAAGCGAAGGCTGTATGCCCACAAGGTTAAGTCTTTTTTGTTGATGAAGAGTAAGACATTTTCTTGTGCGTCGAGAGAAAGGTTTACCATATCAATCTCTTCGAGGGCTTCTATTTGAGGACTAAGTATTTCTTCGGTGTCCCCTGTTTCGGTGTTTATTTTCCAAACGGAGTCATTGGTAGTTACCTTTCCTTGGTACCACGCATCAGGATAGTTGTTTTGCGGTAATGCTTGAGAGATTGCACAGTAGAGCACTACGGCATCAAGCGTGCTCCAGACGCACTTGTCGGTCATTGTTTGTAGAGAAAGGTTTGTAGTCTCTCCTGTTTTTGTGTTGAGAACAGCTGTACCTACTCCTAACCCTTTTTTACCGCTCATAAGTATGAGAGATCCGTCTTTGTTGCCGAGTCCTGAGAGGCCAGGAGCCCCTGGGCTCACTTTTATATACTCACCTGACGCTGTGTTGAGGGTGTAGATGAATCCTGTTGCTAGGTAGCTTGGGCTCGGGAAAAGCAAAACCGATCCTGGTTGACTCCATGTGTGACTCCATGTGTTAAAGGGAGAGTTTATGAGTGCTGTTTTCTTTGTCCCATCAATGTTTGCGATGATCCCTGTTGATCCTGTCTCTGTTTTTGATGTATAGAACATTCTGTCTCCAAAAACGCTTATCTTTGCTATGTTGTCTGGGAGAAATATACCCTCGATAGCCTGATCCGGAACAGTTGTGGTGCTTATTCGTGCATAGAAGGTACGAATTGTTTGATTGTCATCGCGTAAATAACGGAAAAGTACTTGGTTACCTTGATTTGACCACAACGCTTCTTCTATTTTAGGTATTGTGGTGTTTGATATTCTTTTTACTTCAATAGAATCGCTGTATGTTTCAAAGATATGTCCTGTCGCTCGTTCAACATAACGAATAATCGTTCCGAGTTTGTTGGTGAATACGACTCCCCCAGCTACTGGTGTCTCTGATATTTTTCTCAAACGAGGTATATAGTCTGAATCAAAGTCAGGAGTAGTAGTTGTCTGATTTGTTGTGCCGGGGTTTATTGGTGTATTTACTCCGCCTTGTCCAAAAGGAAAAAGATTTTCTTCGTCAGTTTGGCTAAGCGTATCGTTTGGATTCTTGTCCATCATTAAAAACCATACTCCAAAAACAAGAGAGATGAGAGCGATAAGTATGAGTGTTATAAATATTTTTTTTGACATGGTTTTTAAATACTACAAGTTCCTAAGGTTTCAAAAGTCGGTGTTGTTGATTGTGTGCATCTATATTTAGCATTTAAAGCATCGTCGATTTTTTTGATGTTATCAAGTGCCTCTTTTCGTAGAGCGGCCGCTTTTGTCGGATCTGTCTGGTTAATAGAAGAAACCGCCCTGAGAGCATCTGCCATTATTTTTATGCGTAATTCTGTAACCTTGGTTTTGTCTATTGATACAAGGTTTTTACCGAGTTCGTTTAGTGCTCGCGCCGTGTCTGCTTCTGAAGATAGCTGTGCAACAGTGTGGGTCTTGTTTACTTCAGCTTTTTGAATTTCTTCTTGAGGGGCGTTTTGGTCCTTGAGCAGTTGTATTTTTTGTTGCTCTAGATTAATAGTTTTCTGAAGTATATCATTTGCCACATCAAAATTTCCAGCAGAGAGCTCCGTTCGTATTTGTTGTGTATATATAAGGGCTAAACCATCACGTCTAAGTTTCTGGGCCGCATTATCAAGATCCGCGACTTCTTGTGTTTTGCTTGCATGTCTTGATGTGATTGATGTTATTTGTCTAGCCAGCTCTATTGCTTCAGGAGAGTTCTTGTCGCCTATGATGTTGTAACGTGCAGTAAGGGTGTTTTTTTCAGCAAGGAGGGTTGCTGCTTCTTCTCGAGCAGTTTTTGTTTTTGCGTCTGCGGCGGCATAGCTTCTTCTTAGGTCGTGTATTTGAACATTAATAGCCTCTCTTTCTGCGCTTAATCTTTCAAGGCCTTGTCCTCCTGATGAAGGTAGTTTTGTATCAAACTCAACAAGGTCTTTGTTTATTGTTCTCAGGAGAAGGTATGAACCAAGGAGAAGTACAAGTCCTAGGAAGGCTGATGTTATTTGTTTTTTTGCATCAGTTTTTGCATTGAAGGATTCCATTGTGGTGTATTTTATACCACCAATAATGACCATGATGACTGCAAGAATTGATGCAATACCTATTGAAGCTGTATATATACCAAGGACGAGGTTTTGGGGAGTCCTCAGGGCAGTACCTTTTACAGTAACACCTGGAATGGTGGTAAGGGGTATGTAATCAAGAGCAAAAACACTTGTATACAAACAAAGTCCTAAAAAAATACAGACTCCTAAGGTAATTCTTTTAAAATACGTATTCATGTGTTATTGAAAAAGTATGCGAGTCTTCATAGTTGTTCCCTGAAGCACCTTGCGAGGGTGTTGAATTGTTAGGCCGATGTCTGAGCTACCTACTTGTCCCGTTTCTTTTCGTAGGGTTAACTCGTTGCTACCTGCAGCATTTCGGATAGGGTTGTTGTTCATTGTCCACTCAAAAGAAAGTTCCCCTAAGGATTGTGTTTGTGTTGAGAAAAAGAAAGGTACCGCATAGAGAGTTATTTCTTCGTTGGTAAGACTGAACGACGTTGGGAGATTTTTATTAAAAAGTATTCCATAGAGAGGGCTCTTTTCATACATGAGTATTTCTAGTTGTTGTGGTTCAACAACTAGTGATGCTCCTCCTGTAATGTTCTCTCGGGGACTTGAAACCTCTACGCTTATATCATTACCATCTCGTAGGTATGATGTTTTGTCTGAAATAAAGAAATCTTTTCCGTATCCCGAAGCGTCTGCAACAACCTCGCCGTTCTTTTTCCATGTGTATACAAGATCCTTTGGATTCATCCTTTTTCCTTGTGAACTAAAAAACTCAGGTATTGCTACCACCTTGAGTGATCCTCCGAGTGTGTAGAAAGCTCTTCCTTTGTAAAAAGGAGGAAGGTAACCATCGGATTCCCACAGGAGCGTTACTTCTGTTGGTCGAAAAGTTATGCTGTCGCGGATTACGCCCAGGTTTTGAGTGCTTATTTCAACTTGAATACTTGTGATTGATCCACTTTTTCCTGTTTGCGCATCAAATTGTTTCATGCCAACACCTTCTGCAACGACTTTTCCGTTCACCGACCATTTAAAAGTCGCATTATCAAGATTTGTGCTAAAGCTTTGAGTTTTTACTGTAACGGTCTGGTTGGGTTTTGGGTTTTCAGGAACGAGACTGATACTCACTCCCCCACTTCCTGGTGGGGTTTGCGCATAAAGAGACGGTGAAAGAGCGAAAAATAAAAACGATAAAAAAAATATGAGTGGTGTGCGAACCATACTGCATAAGTATATCACAAAGCTCATGACGCAAAACACACCATGTGGAAGGTGTGTTTTTGATTCGTTTTTTCTTTTTTAGAGTCCTTCGGCCGTCTTTCTCGCTTGTTTTATTGCCAAAAGCTGAGAGGGGTCTGAGGTGATGATTTGGTCTTCTGTATAGGACGCAATTATTTTGATTGCTACGTGTTTTAGTCCCACAAAGAAGATACCCTCACCAACATCTGACTCGAGAAGAAGGTACTTTTCTTCATCGGTGAGGTTGAATGTTTGCTGAAGCCTGTCGATAGATGAAGGAGACTGTTTGAGGAGTATCTGAATAGATGAGTTGGTAACAATAGGCAATCCATAAGGTGATTTCATAAAGTCATCAACGTCTTGTGTGATAGTTGCAAGACCTAGGAAGTATTTACGTCCACGTTTCGCCATGCCGAGGAGGAATGATGCAGTATCCTCAGAACGCATCATCCACCAAGCCTCATCGATAACAAGGAGGCGTTTTTTGAGGTTTTTGCGAACAGCATTCCATATATAGTGAGTCACGATATACATTGCTACTGGTTTTAACTCGTCTTCCATGTCGCGAAGAGAGAACACTATGAATTTTGCACTGATATCTACGTTTGTTGGACGATTGATGAATCCTGACCAGGTACCCTTGGTGTATTTTGTGAGCCGTTGCACGAGAGACTCCCCTCCCTCCATGCCAGCAAGGACAAGTTCAAAATCAGAAAGAAGTGGTGGTTCTATGTTTGCAAAATCAGAATCAGGAGTGATGTCTTTGAGTGCGTAGGTCTCGGTGATAGCACGATCAATGATCGCGTCCTCTTCGGGAGAGAGTCCTCCCATCATAATACGAAAGAGTCCCACGAGATTGATAATGTTTGACCTCAAAACGTCTGCAGGAGATTCATCTTCACGCGCGATAGGAAGTTCAAATGGATTGATGTGATGCTCGGAATTGAGAGAAATGTTGAAATACTTTCCTCCTGTCGCTTCGGCAAGGTACTCATACTCCCTTTCAGGGTCTATTACGATGACTTCTGTATCAAACATGAGGGTTCTCAATATCTCCAGCTTTGTTGTATATGATTTACCTGATCCAGACTTTGCAAATGTTATAGAGTTGTAGTTTTCAAGGGAAAATCGGTCGAACAGAACGAGTGAAGAGTTGTGCCTGTTGATTCCATAGAGAATACCCTTGTCGGACGTAAGGTCGAATGAAATAAAAGGAAAAAGACTTGAAAGTGGAGATGAGTTGAGTTTTGAATGTACAACAAGCTCGTCAGATGCGGTGGGGATATTTGAGCGGAAACCTTGCTCTTGTTGAAAAAGTGCTGGTTTTACATAGACAAGCTTTGATTCAAGTATTGATTTAACCTCCGACTCTGTTTTGTCGAGATCTGCCTCAGTATCTGCGTAGATGGTGATGTAGAGCCCTACATCAAAAAGTTTTTCTTGGGCTTGTTGCAACTGGTCACGGAGAGATTCGAGGTCTTGGTATGCAGTATCGAGCATAGGGTCACGCACAAGTCCTTTTTGCTCTCTGATGTTTATCTGGCTCTGTACTTCAGCCACTTTTTTCTGAAACTGACGGAGAACCTTTGCTGTTTCAACAGGATGAATGAATATCGATATGTTAAAAACCTTATCTAAGTTAATGATCGGAGCAAACCAGCTCTCTGTGAGAAAGCGTGGATATGATATAACAAAAAAACTTCGACAAATTTTGTCTCCTAGATTGAGTTCGCGAGGTGTGACCTTGAGTGCTGAGGGCGCAATAACGTCTTTGAGCTCTAGAATACCAGCCTCATAGATTTGTTGAGGGAGTACTGGTGCTACGAGCGATCCTTGGCGTTTTGGTTTTAAAAAATCAAATAGTCCCATGGGGAGAGGTTTTAGTTTTCAGCTTTTAGCTTATTAATAATACCATGTAATAATTTTCCAATCTCGCTTGTTTTTTGATAAAGCACATCAAAGTTTTCTTTTGGTAATAGTTGCAGGTCTTTGCTGATAAATAGTTGAGTTTCTAGTTCAGAAAGCGACCCTTTAGCAATGTATAGAAAATGTACAAAGTCTTTTCTGGTGCTTCTCCCTCTCCCTTCCGCGATGTTTGATGGTATGGAAATAGCGGCTCGACGTATTTGAGAGGTTAAGCTAAACATCTCTTCTTTTGGAAATAGTTGGGTCGTTTTATAGATCTCACTAACTAGCTCTATGGATTTTTGCCAAACTACCAAATCTTTGTAGGAACTAATCATTTTTCTAAAAGCTAAAACCTATTACCTAAAAGCTTAATTACGCCAACGGTATTGGTTTTTCGGTATCTCCAGGATTGAATATTTTGTAGAAAAGTTCAACGACCTCTTCTGTTCCGAGTTGTATTGTTCTGATACCACAACGCACGAGGCCTTGTTCTACAACGCTGATACGCTGTTCAAGCTGACTTCGGTGTTCTTCGAACTGCTCGAGCTTCATTTCTGCATTTGAAGCAGAGGATTGTTTTTGTTTACTGAGAAATGATCCTGGTCCTGTTTTTGAATTGAGTACGGGTGGTGTATATGGAACAACAACAAAGAAGGTTTTTGTCATTATGTTTGAGTTCTCAGTAAAGTTTTTTATGAATTCTATATACTCTCTCGTTTGTATTTTCAGCAAGTCCCCTACTTGTTCTTTGAGACGCCCTTCGAGAAGGGCTATATATGGTCTAATATCGAGACGACGTGACTGGATAAAAATTTGTACAGAAAAGTCGAGTGAATTCAAAAAGTTCTGAAACTGATACATAACAGACTGTTGTTCCTCGTTTGATTTGAGGGCAAAGTTTATCGAGGATGCCATAACAACACCGCGCAAGGATCCATCTTTGAGTACAACCGTACTCTGGCGGATTTCTTTTATAGGAACAAAATCCTGGGATGTTTTTGATTTTACTTGAGAAGGCATGAGGCTTTAAATATAGAGTATATGACAATAAGAATTATACCTTACTATTTAATAATTGAATCTGTTTATAATACCCAAGGTTTTTATTAAAAAGTATTCTTTCCTCCTTTCCCCTGTGCTGGATTCTGTGCTTGTTTTATATCGAGACTCCATGTGAGGTCTTTTAGTTTGCTGTCTGATAGTTTTGGAATGTAGAGACTTGATACGTCAGAGTTTTCTTTTTGGCTCGCTTGTATTACTTGTCTTTCTTTTTTCCTCCAGATGTAGAGTTTTTCAGAAAAATAGTATTTAATCGCAGCCTCGAGTACAAAAATGAAAGGTTTGTTGTTTACTTTGTAGAAGGCTAAAGCAATTCCTGTGCTTGCTATAGGAATGACAAACAGTGCTGTTATAAAAAGATTACCAATGAAACTATAGACTATAAATGCTAAACCACCACTTCCTGCGAGATATAGGAATTGTTTAAGGGTGAGAGGTCCAAATATTTTATCTTCTACTTCTATGAATTGTGGAACTTGAAATCGCATATGTAAAAGGTTTGAGGTTAAAGCTTTTAGCTTTTAGTACATACAATATAACATTAAGCCCTTCTTTCTAAAACCTGACACCTAAAAACTAGTTTACAGGTTCTCTATAAGGGTCAGATGATCGAGGTCTCTGGTCATTCGGGCTCTGGCTAACAGTTTTTTGAATTGGCTGTATTGGTTGTGCGGGTAGAGTAGGTTTTTTAACAGGGATTTGGCTCTTCCCTCCAGGAATTTGAACTATACCAGTGAGCCTGCCCACCATGAGTTCTGTAGATGGTTTCTTAGGCGCTTCGTTTTGGGTCGGGTTTTCAATTTCGTGCAGAACTTCTTCTTTTGAGGGTAAGATTTCCTCAGCTCTGGTTTCTATAGAGCTTTCTTTTTCATGAAGAGTCATGAGCGACTCTCGAATCGGTATAATAATCTCCATATTGACAGATGTGGTGATATCAATCGCTTTTTCCGTTGATATGCCAAGCCTTTCCTCGATTGCATCTACGAACTCGTCAGGATGGATTATTCCAAGCATGACAGAAGCAACTTCTTCCTCAAGAATTCCTGCTTGATCCACATGAAGACCTTGATCAGAAGAAATTTTCTGAAGCTTTAAAGGCAGTTCAGTCGAGTCAATTGCCTTTCTTACATCGTCAGGCAGAGATTCATATTTTTTTTGAATATTTTTATCCATATGCTAGGTTTTTTTATCAGCAGGGTTTTCTTCCTCATCCTCATCTTCTTCTTTCGGAGGTCTTCCACCTCCTCCTTCTGCGCCTAGAGTACGGGACTCACCTTTTGCTCGGGTAGCTTTCCTCTTGCTTTCACTCAATTCTGCATTAAGGCCCGATCCTGCTTGAGTTTCTTCACCCTGCTTATTCCATTTCTTTTCTTTGCCTATAATGTCATCTGTAATCTTCTTTATCGCATCATTAACGCGGGTTTTCTTTCCAATCAAAGTATCAAGTTGTTTAGCCTGGCTGAGTATTTGTTGAGCATCTGCAACTTGTTCTTGCATTTTAATAACTCTTGTCTTGTACCTCTTAAGTGTTGCGTCGAAATCTTCTTTTGTAAATTCGCCTATATTCGCTGCATCCTCTATTTCAGCTTTGGTAGCTCCTCTTCTTATGTTTGAAAAAATAGCATAGTCACTATCGCCACGAATCTCGTCTGCTCGCTCGTAGTTTCCTTTCGCTATATGTTCATCAATCTCTCGATCTAAGTGATTTGCTTTTGCCATGAGCTTTATTTTGTCATTTCTCATGTCTTTTTTCCTATTTTCTAGGAAGTTATCAAGACCCGACGAGGCTTGGTTGATGAACCCATTCACGTCTTCTGTTGTGGCCGCTGAAGTTGTCTTTTTTAAGACCTCATTTACGATCTGAGCGTCAACAATAAGATTTTTTATCTTCTGCGCATCTTTCTGCGCATCTTCACTTTCAGCTTTTGTGAATGCTAAACCTGCTTCATTGCGGAGCTTACCTGCCATTTTTTCCGTATTTTTGTTTCCTATTGCAAGCCGAGCAAGGATGCTACCCTTTCGACTTTCTGCATAGGCTATTCGGCGAGAGATACCGTCTTTGTCATCTCCGAATTCTTCAGCATATTTTTTCTCTTTTTCTCCTCTGTCTTTAACAGCTTGTTTGAAGCCTCCTTTTTGAGTTTTACTTATGTCGACTCCCAGAGCTTTAGTCTCAGCACTGAGCCCTTTAAGTATGCCCGTCGATCGGATATCAAAGTTTGATGAAGCTGTTCCGCGTGCAGCCCCTAGGATCGCCTTACCAGCGAGCTGGTTTACGATTCCAGACTTACCCGCAGCCGCATTACTAAGAGCAGCATTTTGAGCAAGAGAAGCTGCCGCTCCGCCAATAACTCTTCTTCCGACCAGTGCGGCTCCTCCTGATACAGCACCAAGAGCTATACCCAGTCCCCCTTTGATTGCTCCTGTGATCATGTCACCTGATTTACCAGAAAAGTCCTTTGCGACGTCTAGGCTCTTCTTTATCATGAAATAGGTGATCATAAATAAAGCAAAATCAACAAAAGTGAAGCTTGATTTTGTGGTCGAGTCCATTGTCGGCTTACTGTTTACAAACAAGGTTGTTTGTTGGATGTTGTCAACGAAAAGAAGAGTGATGTAGAGAAGGAGTAAAAAAACAGGGGCTACGAGGGCTTGTCCTATAAGATCCTCTTTACATCTTTTACTATCACTTGCTAGTTTAGGAAATACTTCTCAAACAAAGCCAATAGTAGACATAATAAGTAAAAAAACAAACATAACGGTTCGAGTGATAAACAAGAAGCTCACCTCTAGAAATATTTTTATTGAAGCAGCATAGAGGAATATGAGGGCAAAAATAGCAGCAAATGCTGACAAATCATTAACCTCTTTTGTTTGAAACATTTTTTCAAATGAAAAGATGTCTTGTATTGTCTTGCTTATTCCACCTCCCCCACCAGGAGTTAATCCCTGTATTCCATTGTAAATCCATACAGCAAAAACATTTGAAATATCAATAACTATCTTTGTGAAGTATAGGCTGAAGTTTATAAGGACGGCGCCAATAATGACGTTCTTGAGAGCGTCTGATGTTTTGTATCCTCCTGATTTGAGTATTGTTTTTATGGATATGTAGATAAGCGAGAAAATAAAGAACATGTTAAAAATGTCCCGCACTGCTTTCCATCCGATGCTGACGGCAGGTGAATTAAACAAGTCTGTTGCCGATAGAGACAGAGTGATTGTGAAATCAAGTATTTGACCAGCTAAACTGAGTATCCAAGATAGAGGTGTCTGGAGTAATTCATAAAGAGCTTTTCCTATAGAGCCGTAAAGGGTATTTGCTACAAAACTCGCTACGTCTAATACATCTGCGTATGAAGTCTGGGGCACAAAAAGAAATACTCCCATGCTACAGAGTACAAGTGCCACCATGATTTTTTTTGATAGAAATCGACGCATTATTTTTTATTGTACTACGAAGTTTATTCGTTGTGTGGTGAGATTGTTTCCAGCACTATCAAGGACTCTCACTTCAATCACGTAATTACCACTGACTCCTACCCTCTTTGCTCCATTTAGGTTTATTCGGTAACCATTGTTTGGATCAAGACTCATTCCTCGTATAACAATAGATGACTCAGTTGTTCCAGTTATTGAAACAAGAGAAAGTGTCCCGTTTTGTCTTCCGTGGTAGAGATCGAGCGATCCAAACACACTAGAGAATGACACAGGAGCCCCACCTGATGTTTGTAGGCTTGTTATAACAGTAATCCCTGTTCGTGATGAGACTGACGAGACGCTTGATGTATAACTGAGAGGAATGCTTGATGTGACAGTTGAATTACTCTGCATTGACACACTTGCTCCTCCGGTTTGATTACCTGTAGGAGGGTTAGTGGTTGGATTTGTTGGAATTGTCGGTGTAGCACCACCACCTGGTCCACTTACTGTTGGAGATGTGATGGTCTCAATAACTTCGACTTCAACCAGTTCAAGAGGTCTATAACAACTATCATATTCATACTGATCATCAAAAGAGAATGTTTCTCTACACTGGTAGTCGAGCGTTCCGAATTTTTGTATTCTAACTTTGCTTCCTGTAATTCCTACAGGTACAACGAGTGGATTTGGGCTCGACTCAGTGGGAAACAATGGACTACTCTGCCAAACTTGATTGTCATTTTCGTCATAGACGATTACTTGTATTTGCTCGAGTGTTTGAGATACAGGTTTATTTGTGACACGCCAAATACGAACTTCGCGTATTGAGGTATTTCTTCCTAGGTTTGTTTGCCACCAAGGGTTTTGTTCCTCCCCTGTGATTGAGGGAGGTAGATACTGAGTCACGTTACCGTCGTTGATTCCATTTACCGCATTCGATGCGTTACCTAGGCCAGAGCTTGATTGTGTGGATGGCCTGAGAAGTGCGGTGTTTCTTTCTGTCGGATTATTTTGGTTGTTTACAACCTCCTCATTAGCTTCGATTTGTCCCTCGGTAATCTCGTTTGCTATCCTCGATGTTGTTGCAAGTAGGTCTTTCGTTCGAGGATCGGTGTTTATTAAATCTATTGCTTCTAGGTAATTTTCTACTCGGTAATTTTCTATTTCTGAGGTTGCGGGAATTATAATACTTCCTGTTCCGGACTGTGCACCGTATAATTCTTGCCTATATTTTGCTAGGTAGCTTGATCCTGTTTGTACAGATTTTTTCTTGCTAAGGCCAAGTATACCCTGCGCTCCATCCATTGCTTTTTCTGCGAGTTGATTGAGAATGGCTCCAATAACCTGATCAATCTCAGTCGCAACGGCATTTTGTATTTCACTTTGGTTCATAACGCTACTGAGTTTGCTACCGATGATTGATCCTGGGGTACCCGTTTTTGTTTTTCCAGCTTTACACTCTGGTATTGGTTGAGCCGTTGTCTGAAGATTTGAGCCTCCAACCTCATAAGGCGAAGTAGCTCCACTTACGCGCGCGATTGCGTCGTCCATTGTTTCCATTTCCTCACAGTAGGTAAAGTTGAGGAAGCCGGCATTTCTCTGAACCTCCTGAGTTTTGTCATTTACTTTTGCTGCAACTCTTTGTGCTAGTTCTCCTTGAGCGGTAAAGTACGCGCCATACACATTGTTTTGCGGTTGTGTGGTGAGTGTGAGCCAGTTGTCCCAACCTCGTCCGCCATTATCTTCTAAAAAGTTTTCTGCGTTATTTGCAATATCACTCAGGGTGCATCTGAATTTCTCACGAGTAGGTTTGCTGTATTTGAGAGCGAGAGAGAGACTAATCTGTTGAGAAAAATCTTTACAAAGCCAGCCAAGTTCTGATCCTTCAATAAATTTTCCAATTACTCCATCTGCAGTATCAGTGAGAAGTCCTTCGAAGTCTGTTACAAAGAGAGGTTTCCCTTCAAAACCAGAATTTACCCATTCAACTGTACTCGCTCCAAGTCTACGTATTAAAGAAATAAGCATGTGTTGTGCAAGGGGCCTTAGGATACATTCGGTAAAAGAACCACTATAGGCTGAGGCTTCTTGTTGATAATTGGAGGCGTTATTTCCCGAGCTTTCATCAGGTACGCTGTAAACTGAAGAAATAGCTGCTACTATTTTACTCACACCTGCAATTACGTATCCTGCAGCACACGACTCTGCTCCGCCAGTCGCTTCTACTTTTTTAGGATAAAGAAAGAACGTATTCGGAATAACGAATGATAGAACCAAGGCTACCGAGAGTATTTTTATGTACACACTCTTCATAAATAATGGGGAACTTGTTCTTTTATTATACATTAGGGGAACAAATAAAACATTCTGAAATATCCACTAAAACAGATTATTCAAAAAAAATGTATCCATTTTCGTTCGAATAAAAAAATACATTTTTT
Organism: uncultured Candidatus Saccharibacteria bacterium; assembly: GCA_964559755.1. Taxonomy (GTDB): domain Bacteria; phylum Patescibacteriota; class Minisyncoccia; order Phycocordibacterales; family UBA6065; genus CAIMLU01. The sequence continues at coordinate 26,865 of CAZLHP010000003.1, read as the reverse complement.
TTGATAAAGTAAGATTTTAAATTCCCGGTTCCTGTGGTCAGCAAGCCTAAACCCTCCTCATAGCGTGCTATTTTAGGGAGAGATCCTATAGGGTCATTTTCGAAAGTTTGTATTGTTTCTGCTGTGTCACGCAACACCTGGATTCCTCTTATTATTTCGACATGGGAGGTGGACGCTTCTTTGGGAGTCGTCATTAAAACAAGTTTCGACAACATGAAGTTATACCTTTCGACGAGAAGCTTTGAGTTTGTTATATGATCCTCTGTTAAGCCATTAATTTGAATGTCCTTCAGAATTTCTATCTCATTGGGCGTGTTTGGAACAGGGGGTGTTGTAAGAATGGTGCCAATAGCGTTTCCGTAGGACCTTATAAAATCAGGACTTTCGTTTGGGCTAGTCACTAAGTTGTTTTCATCAAAAAAGGTTATTTCTCCTTCGTAATCCTTGTTTAATACCATGTTTGCGATCTGTTCTTCCAGACTGGTGTCTATTTCAAGCCCGTTTTTCTTTGCTTCTAGGTATTTTTCTAGTATTTCTCGTGAAAAAAGGTCTGTTGCGGTGGGTTTTTTCTTTGGAAGGAGATTTTCTTCGGTTTCATTAGTGTTTTCCTTGTCATTTGGCCCTAGTACGAGTGGATCTCGGCCGTCTTGTATTTCCACACCGTCATCAGTTCCATCACCGTCGGTATCTGCTTTATTAGGGTCTGTTCCGCGTATTCCCTCTTCCCAGTCCTTGAGACCGTCCTCATCCGAGTCTTCAGCAAGTGCTTTTTTGACCGTAGAGTCAATAATCACAGCAACATCGCTCTTTTCAGGGGTTTTCTTTGTCTGGTTCACTTTAATAAGAAACGCTGTAAGAATAAAAAAAGACGCAATAATGAGAGCTAGGATAATTTTACTTTTCATCATGCTTGTAAGTATATCAGAAATGATTTTAGTATCGTTTTCTCTATGTGATGTCTCTTGAGTTATACTATACGTGTGAAAAAGAAAATTTTTTTTATAATATTTCTCTCGGTTTGCATCGGACTTTCTCTCTGGTGGTTTTTAAAAAAGGAAAACAATGCTCCTGTTGCCTCTCAGGGGGAGATTCCTTGTGTTGCTTTTCAAGGAGAGAATCCTCTTCTTCCTTGTTTCAAAGAGATCTTTGTTGGTTCAGATACAAAACAGAACACTCTCCCTTCGTACACTGTAACTGTTGAAAAGAATGAAAAAAATGAGGCTGTATATGATTGTTTTTCAAAAAACCAAGTTGAATCAAACGATTGTGTGACTCAGGTTGCTTATGAAAAACAAGACACTTCTTTGTGTTCGTTTGTAGTGGGGGCTTACTCAGAGGCGTATTGTAAAGAAAAAATTTCAAATCCAAAAAACGAAAGAGTGAACACGAGTATTGTTGATGTAGTTCCCCCTCCTCTTTCTTTTTCAAAAAAAGAAACACCTATCCCCTCTGTTGCAAAAACAAACAGCACCTTTTCTCGTCCGAGTGGTTCTGTATCATCTCAAAATGAAGCACGGTTCTCACTTCAGGGTTTCTACGATCGTCTCAAAAATTCTCCACTCAAACTTTTTGCTTTTTCTGAGACACAGATTCGTCCTGGATCAGAACTCATTGCTTCTGGTTTTGGTTTTACATCAACAGAAAACACAGTATCGATCGGTGGTTACGAGGTGTCTGGTTTATCAAGTGCAGACGGAATGACTCTTTCTTTTGTTGTGCCTTCAGGTATTTCAGATGGTGTATACGATGCATGGGTTACGAACAGCAAAGGTACAAGCAGGAACGACTCCCAGCCTATTCGTCTGACTATCACTCAAAATCCCATACCTCGTCCCGTCATTACTTCAGTCTCACCTTCCCTTCCGTCGTATCTCGATAGTATTACTCTGTACGGAGAACATTTTTCAGGCGCATCCGGTCTCTATACCTCACTTGGTGTTATAGAAAATATTTCTGTCTCTGATTCATCTATTCAATTCAGACTCTCTGATTCAAGTCTTGTGTCAAAAATTAAAGATTTGGACTATGTAAAGGGTAAGGTAATACAGGTCTTGGTTATCGTCGCTACTCCTCAGGGGTATAATAAAGATACTTTTGTTTTTAACGTTCAATTTTAAATCATGAAACGAGTTTTGTATTTTGTTGTGACTATGGCCTTTGCGTTTTGTAGCGTCCTACCTTTTACGACGAGCGCTCTCGTTCCGCCACTTCTCCAGTTCGGAGGGTGGCCTGTTGAAACTATTCCTTGTACGTGTTCAGTTGCTACATGGGCATGGTTTGCACCTCTCTATTTGTCATCTCTTCCTGTTACAGGACCTCTCGTTTATTATCCTGCTGGTACCTATGTTATGGCGAATTATTTGCCAACAGTTCCTGGTGTGCCTCATCTCGGAGCGTATGTCCCTGGTGTACAGGCGTGTTGGATGTATGCAGTAACAGGGTGTTTCCCTCTACCAAGTATTGGGGTGATGGGTTTTGTGGGAACAGGTCTTCCTGCTGGAAAATAAATTTATTTTTGCGCCAAGAGTAACCATGTTTCTAGAGGAATGTCCTCAGACCTCACGTTTTCTGCTATATTATTTTCTTTAAATAAGGTATGTATTTTTTCTTTTTCAAACACATTGTTTAGGTTTGAGATAAGTTTTTTTCGCTTGTGTGCAAATCCTGCTTTTACGATTTCAAAAAACCTTTGTTCGTGATCGCTGTTTACAAAAGGATCATGGATTGAGTGTATGTGTATGACTGTCGAGTCTACGTTTGGTACGGGGAAAAAATTTCCTCGGGATACGTGCGTAACAATAGAAACACTTCCATATGCTTTTACTGACAAGGAAAGGATGCTTTCTTTTGTATCTTTGAGTCTCTGTGCAATTTCTTTTTGGACCATAAGCAGTATCGCTGTGGGTTTGTTTTTTATATCAGAAAGAAAAAGTCTGAATATTTCTCCCGTAATATAGTAAGGAATGTTCGCCACTACTTTGTAGGGTTCGGTGATAACCGTGCTCAGGTCTATTTCTAGAATGTCTCCATGTATAAGGGTAAACCTTCCCTCTCGTGTTTCGCGAGCAAAGTTTTCAAGGAGTATAGGAATAAGGCGGTCGTCTTTTTCTACGGCAATAACATGAGCACCTGTTTTGAGAAGTTCGCGGGTGAGCATGCCTTTGCCGGGTCCTATTTCGAGCACGCAGTCGCCTTTTTTCAGGTCAGCGGTGTGCGCAATGGTCTCTGTTATTCGTGGGGATATAAGAAAGTTTTGGCCAAGTGATTTTTTTGCAAATAAGGACATAGTTTTTTAATAGGTTTTACGATAGATGGTTTTTGATTATATATCAAAATAGATAACTTTTTTTCTTCCTTCGAAACGCTCTTCTTTTTGGAGGTGCTCGTCAGGTATGTCAAAAATGAATTCTGAAGGGACGCTCATTTGTCGGGATCCAAATAACGTACGCATATTTGCATACGTAAGAAAGAGTTTGAGTCGTGCTCGCGTCAGCGCCACATAAAAAAGCCTTCTTTCTTCCTCATTGTCTCGTGATCCTTTTTTACTCTCTCCTGGTTTGTGAGGAAAAAGATCCTGTTCGAGTCCAACAATAAAAATGTAATCAAACTCAAGTCCTTTCGATGCGTGTACAGTCATGAGTCTCACAGCATTTTGTTCTTCCTTCATCTCATCTTGATCACTATGAAGCGCTGATTCTTCAAGAAGTTTTTCGATGCCTTCTCCTGGAGGCATGATGTCATATTTTGAAGCTAGGGTTGCGAGCTCTCGTATGTTTTCGAGACGTTCCTCGTCCTCACCTGTTCCGCTTGAAAAATGTTCCTCCATTCCCGATTGCTTAATGACGTACTTTACTGCATCCGACGTCTTCTGTGTCTGGGTGACGTTTTTTATTCGCATGAGGAGGTCTTTAAAGTTTTGCCACTTTTCTTTGTGGGCGGATGATAGGTCTGATTCCTGACCACCAAATATTTTTGCGATAGTTACTTTGCCGATTCCTCGAGGCGGTACATTTATAATCCTTTTCAGATCAGAGAGAGAGTCTGGGTTAAGGGATGCTCGTATGTAGGCCAGAACATCACGCACTTCTTTTCTCTCAAAGAATTTTACACCGAGCACTTGATATGGAACGCTTTTCGTGAGAAACGCCTCCTCGAGCACACGTGATTGAAAGTTTGCTCGGTACAGTACAGCTATTTCCTGGGGAGAAACACCTTTTTCTATAAGGTCTGTAGCTTTGTCGGCAACAAAACGCGCTTCGTCATTTTCATCAAAAGCCTCAAAAACGGTTATAAGCTCCCCTGCCCCTTTTTTAGTAAAGAGATTTTTTTCAAATCTGTTTTTATTTTTTTTGATAACGTGATTTGCAACAGAGAGTATGGTTTGTGTTGATCGGTAGTTTTCCTCGAGCATTATTGTCGTTGCTCCTGCAAAATCTTTTTCGAAATTTAAAATATTCTTTATATCTGCACCTCTCCAGCTATAAATGTTTTGGTCGACATCTCCAACTACGCATATATTTTTCTTTTCACCCGCGAGTGACTTCATTATTGAATATTGAACTTTGTTTGTATCCTGATACTCATCCACATGAATGTACGTCCATGTTTTTTGATAGTGCTCTCGTACCTCGGTATTCGTTCTAAGTAAGCGAGCTGTTTTGAGAAGAAGATCGTCAAAGTCCACTGCTTTTTCTCGCTCGAGCGCCTTTTCGTATTTTTCCCAAACACTTTGGATGATATCGCTCATGTAGTCGGACAACCCACGATCTCTAAAGCCTTCCAAGGTCACATCATTTCCTTTTTCTCGAGAAATCATGTTCAAGATAAGGTTCGGATCGTATTCTTTGGTATCCAATCCCTTTTCTTCAAGTGCTTCTTTGACCACCCTCTTTGAATCGCCTCTATCAAAAATACCAAAATGTTTTGGTAGTCCGAGAAGGACACTGTTTTCTTTCATAATATGTACTCCGAGGGAGTGAAAAGTACTTACAAAAGGCCTCTCGTCAAAAGAGATAGGTCTATTGAGTTCGGTGTCGTTTTGTATGAGGTGGTACACTCTTTCCCTCATTTCTTTTGCTGCTTTGTTTGTAAAAGTTATAGCAAGAATGTTTTTAGGTGCTGTTCCTTGTTTAATGAGGTGCAATATTCTGTGAGTAACAGTTTTTGTTTTTCCTGCACCCGCACCTGCAAGTATAAGAAGCGGTCCTTCTGTGTGAAGAACCGCCTTTTTCTGCTCCTCATTGAGTCCGGTGAGATGTGTCACTAAGAAACTATAACACCAATCAAGGGACTCTCAAAAAATTACGAAATATGGCTCTGTGTAGCCTCTTTTTTGTCTGTGGATTAGTTCTGGATTACGGGCGTTGACTTTGAAAAGCCTCAGAGTATAGTGTATGGGTACTGAAACGCCCGTACACCTAAAATATGGCTACACAGAGCCGTAAAACAGAAATTCTGTAGGACCGCTTAATATATAGACTTATTTCTACTTTCTCTCACAATTCATTTTCTTTTTTGGGTATGTTGGCACCGAAAATGATAAAAAAATGGCTTAAAATAAGACTTTTTACAAAGTTTATCCTTTGCTCATCTTTTGTTTTTTTGTTTGTGTTTGGCATTCCGGTCACACTCCATGCCGGAGTGTTTTCTTTTGTGTCTGAACTCATGGGTGAAGAGGTGTCTGCCGCTGTTCCTGAAAATACAGTGAATAGTCAAAATATGGCTTTACTTCAAGCTGCTTTTAATCCCTACGTTGCTTCATCAAAGGCCAATGTTGATATCGTCATTACTTCTGGTGGTGCTCTCGTAACAGAAACTGGTGTTTCTGGAACCCTTGCAGATATTGATGACACCAAGTCCTCTCAGATCAGTCTCTATGTTGTTCGTGCGGGAGATTCTCTCTCTGAAATTGCCAAAATGTTTGGTGTTTCTGTAAACACGATCAAGTGGGCAAATGCTATTTCAAATACTATTCGTGAAGGCGACACCCTTGTTATCTTGCCGGTATCAGGAGTGAGTTACACCGTTGTTAAAGGGGACACTCTCCGTTCTATTGTGCGTAAATATAAAGCAGATCTCGATGAGGTAATTACTTTCAACAACCTCAAAGGTGATGAGGTTCTCGCTGTAGGTACAAAACTTATTATTCCTGACGGCGAAGCACCTTCTGTTGTTGTGACAAAATCAACTGCAAAGGTTTTGGGAGGCGGAGGTCCTCTTTACGAAGGGTACTATCTCCGCCCTATCATCGGTGGACGTAAGTCTCAAGGTCTACACGGCTACAATGCTGTGGACATCGCTTCGGCTATCGGAACTCCGATTGTTGCTTCTGCTGAGGGTGTTGTCATTGTTGCTCGTTCCTCAGGTTGGAATGGTGGTTATGGAAAGTATGTCGTTATCTCTCATCCGAACGGAACACAGACTCTATACGGTCACATGAACACAGTGTCTGTTGAGCAGGGACAACTTATCAAGCAGGGTGAAACAATTGGCTCCCTTGGAAACACAGGAAAATCTACAGGGCCTCATGTTCACTTTGAGATTCGTGGAGCGAAAAATCCATTTTAAAAACACAGTTATCAGGTTTCAGGTGTTGGCTTTCGGTAGGAATTTAAAACACTTTTTGGTTTTCTAAAACCTAACACCTAAAAGCTGACACCTCCTTCTACACCTCCGTCTTTTTCTGTCGGTACTGAAGCGCCTCGAGAATACTTTTCTCATCAACTTTTTCTTTTGTATCTAAATCGGCGATTGTTCGTGCGAGTTTCATTACTTTGTGACATGCTCGTGCGGAAAGTTCCAGATTTTTTGCTGCTTGTTCAAGTATTTTTTCTGCCTGAGCGTCCATTTCAAAAAAATTTTGAATATCACGTGCTCCCATATCGCTATTGAGCATACCTTCTTTGTGTTTAAAACGGTCGTATTGTATTTTTCTCGCATTCGCCACACTGCTACGTATGGCCTCAGTACTGTTGCCTCTCTGTTTTTTACGAATTATTTTTTCATAATCTATCTTCGACACTTCAATCCACATGTCGATGCGGTCAGCGATTGGTCCTGATATTTTTCTTTGATATTTTTGTATATTCTGTGGAGAGCAGATACATTTTTTACCTTCTACTCCAAAATTACCACAAGGGCATGGGTTGAGCGCAGCAACGAGAATACAGTGTGCTGGGAAATGAGCCGAACCACGTGCGCGCGTAACAGAGACAACTTTTTCTTCAAGGGGCTGTCTCAGGGTTTCTATAACCTTTTTATCAAATTCAGGAAACTCATCGAGAAAAAGTACACCTTTATGTGCAAGAGTGATCTCTCCTGGTTTTGGTACTGCCCCGCCCCCGACAAGGGAAACGTATGAGGCAGTGTGATGAGGTGAGCGTATCGGCGGATGTGTCATGTATGCCGATTTCAATGTTCCTGCTATCGAGTGAATTGCTGTAACTTCTAAAACATCTTTAAGTGAAAGTGGTGGCAATATACTTCTAAATGCTTTTGCAAGCATTGTTTTACCTGTGCCGGGTGGTCCAAAGAGTGCAATGTTGTGGCCGCCGGCAGCGGCAATGAGAAGTCCTCGTTTTGCGGTTTCGTTCCCTTCCACATCGTCGAAATCAATAGACACATCCTCTTTGGTATAAATGATTTCTGTTTTTGGTTGTTCGAGTAGGGTTTTTGGCGTACTTTTTTTGTCGCGGACGTTTAGGTGTTCTATGAGTTCCGTGAGTGATGCTGCTGGGTAAATACTGATCCCCTCTACAAGCGCCGCTTCCTCCGCGTTTTCTTTTGGAACAAATGCACGGACAAAACCGTGCTTACGTGCCTCAACGATAAGAGGAAGTACGCCCGTGATAGAACGAATGCTTCCGTCGAGTGAGAGTTCTCCTAGGAAAATGGTTTTTTCAGGATTAAATTCAATGTCCCCTGTCGCAACGAGATATCCAAGGGCAATGCCCACATCAAAAGAAGGACCTTCTTTTTTTATATCTGCTGGTGCCAGTGACACCACTATTTTTTCGTTTTTACTTTTTGGAGCCGTAAAACCAGAGTTCTTTATTGCAGAAGAAACTCTGTCTTTTGATTCTTCGACGGCTTTGTCCCCTAGACCGACAATTGAAAACGAGTGTAACCCACGAGACAAGTCGGTTTCAATATCAATAATATGAGCTTTTAAAAGATGATTCTGTGCCGTGTGAATCTTTGAAAAGCTCATAAGGGTTAGTGTAGTTTAGCGTCCTTATGCTTGATGCTTGTTCGGGCCGATGGATTGGCTTCGAGACGTTCTTTTTCAATAGGCTCTCCAGAAATTTCACATATACCGTAGGTACCCTTTTTTATTTTATCGAGAGCGCGTTTTACGTCGTTGTACTGAATTTCCAGAGGTTTGAGAACCGCTGTGTTTGATTCGTAATTTTCTATATTGTCAGCGATGTCAGCAGAGTCTGATGCGTTTACGTCAACATCTCCTGATACGGGTTCCCAGTCTTTTGGATTAGATGCACTTTTGTGTCCTACAGTTGCAAGATCCTTTTCTAAACTCTTGAGTTCTGTCTCGAGTCTCTTTTTGAAGTATTCTGTGTCTAATGTATTTTTCATGACTCTATCATACAAGGATAGAGTCATTCGTGCAAAACGTATTTTTAACGCACAACTGTTGTTGTGGTAAGTCGAGCGATGAGATCCTCAAGGGTGAGTTTCTTTGTGGTTATGAGTATGGTGTTTCTGTCGACAAATGTGTAGAAAAGTAAGTCCTGACCTTCTGAGCCTCGGATGATTCTCACATCTTTGTTTTTAACAACGCTATCGATAAAGAATGTGCCCGCTTTTACATTGCCATGTGAGAGCGTAATGAGTGGAGCAAGGTCTTGTGTGATTGTTGATTCCCATTCGAGCATTCCCGCAAAAGCATTTTGGAAGAAGGTTGTTTTTAGGATAATAAAGGGTGTTGGTCCATCAAACACGTGAATACCAATAAAAAATTCTTTTGAGAGTGATCGAGCGAGCTTTCCTGGTATGAGAGGTGTCGCTTTTTCAAAAAAGGATTGTGCGGTAGGTACTACTTTGCCCGATGCGGTGTTTGATACAGGTTGCACCGTTACAATATCTCCAATTGTTGCTCCTCCTGCATTTGAGCCCTTGAGGGCAATGTCATACATAAGGTTTCTTGAGTTCGCAAAATCGAGCTCTTGAATGTTTTTTGTTTTTACAATAGGTGCGGTCTCTTCGGTGTTCCCTTCTATTTGTGCGGTCGGAGGATTTGTTTGTTTGAGATACACAACGTAGAAAGCTCCAGCTCCGAGAACAACAAGTATAATGCTGGTAATAATTGCTCCGTAAGGAATTTTTACCTTTTCCTGCTCAGGAGCGGACATTTTTTGTTCCTCTTTTTTGTTTGATTCAGCGACAGCAATGGTAACCACAGACATTCTTTGGTTTTGTATCGCCTCCTCGGTATCAGTTTTATAGGTTCGAAGAGGTTTGATTCCAGGGTTATTTATAGGAATTGTCGGGCGTGCTACGGTCGACACTTTTTCTGCATCTTGAAGAACTTGCGCAATTTCGCTTTCAAGAGTTCCGCCTTTGCCACCAAAAGTACTACCACCGGGAACTTCAATATATCCCTCCTCTTCCGCTTGGCTGTTCGGCTGTTTTTTGGGAGGTTGTATTTGTGGCTCAGGAGACTTTATTTCTGGTGGCGGTGTTTGCTTGATTGTATTTTGTTCAAGTGCAGTAGCAACATTCTGAAGGTTTTGTGAAACCTCCTCGAGAGAGTCAGACGCCCCAGACGGGGTATCTCCCAGGATGTCTACACCTTCATTTTTGAAACCTGCCCTATCGAGGGCTTGTTCCTTTTGTTTGTTCTCTTCGTTTTCTACGCTATCCATACCTCTATTGTATAGGAAAATGAGTTTGAAGAATAGAAAAAACCGGAAGTGCTCCGGTTTTTTCTGATAGCTATTTATTCGTCTTGTTTTTCACGAATGACTTTACGTATCCGAGATTCTGATCGTTGAGGTTTTTCTGGGCGTTCAGGTCGTAGTGGGCGTTCGTTTTTTTGAGGAATCTCTCGTTCAGTGTTCCCTCCTGTTTTGTGTGTATCTCTGTGTCCAAGGAGATATCGTCCAGGGTTTTTGTCGAGATCGATAAAATCGTCTGTCGCCTCTTTGAGTTTACCTGAGGCTGACTTACCGAACGTTACAACTTCAACCTGACAACCTTCGTTCATTTGAAGGTATTCAACGAGAGGAACAAAGTCCCCGTCACCTGTTACGAGAATAACAGCGTCGAGTTTTGGTGCGAGTTTAACCGCATCAATAGCGAGACCTACATCCCAGTCAGCTTTTTTGGAGCCTCCTGAAAATATTTGGAGATCTTTTGTCTTTGCTTCGATTCCCATTTTTTCTAGGGCTTCAAAGAAATTTTTTTCATCTCCTGATTCGGTGGTGATGACGTAGGCCGTTGCTCGAATGAGCCGTCTATCTGCAAGGGCGTCTTTGACCACTTGGTCAAAGTTGACCCGAGCGTGGTAGAGATTTTTTGCAGAGTGATAAAGATTTTGTGTGTCTATAAAAATACCGACACGCTGATCTTTGTGTTTAATGACTGACATGTAAAAGAGCTTTTAGGGTATAGCGCGAGACGCTTTATCTAAAAGAAACTAAACTAACTTATTAAAATGACCGACATATGAAGCGTAAAAAATACAATACTTTCAGCTTTTATAGCCAAAATCTGACAGCTTCGGTGTCAGATTTATTTCTTGAGGTCGAGCTTTTTTGCTATTGCCTCAAAGCGCTTTGGAAATTTTGTTGAAAGATACTTGATATGTGTCTGACGATCAGCAACCATAGCGAGGAGTCCTCGACGTGAGTGCTTATCTTTCTGGTTTTTCTTGAGGTGTTTTGCAAGTTCTTCAATACGTGACGTAAGAATTGCAATTTGAACCTCAGATGAACCTGTATCTTTGTCGTGAATCGCGGCTGATTTGACGACTTTGTTTTTCTTTGTTGTTGAAAGCATTGCTCGAATATCGTAGCACGAAACATTTAAAAAAGCAAGCCCTTTTTAAATCGTGAGTCATATACGGGGTCCTTTGGTATACTGTACCTTATGGCATCTCTCAAAGCTTTGAAACAACAATTTCTCGAATACGTTGAGATTGAAAAAGGCCGTAGTTTGAATACCGTACAGAATTACGACCGTTACCTCACTCGTTTTATTGCTTTTTTAAAGAAAGATAACCCTTCTGACATTACCGATACGTCAGTACGAGAGTTCAGGCTGTGGCTCAATAGGCAATCTACGGGCAATAACAAAGCCACGGGGGAAACACTCAAAAAAAAGACTCAGAATTATTACCTGATAGCATTGAGGGCATTCCTCAAGTATTTAGCGCGCCAAGGCGTGCCATCTCTTCCTCCAGACAAGATTGAGTTAGCAAAGGTCGGTGAACGCCACATTGAGTTCATGTCAAACGATGATTTACACCGCTTACTTGCTGTCCCGAGCGGTTCTGACATTAAATCCTTGAGAGATAAGGCTATTTTAGAGCTTTTGTTTTCTACAGGATTGCGCGTTTCTGAGCTCTGTTCCCTCTCGCGCGATATTGATTTGTCTGCCGACGAGATTTCTATTAGGGGTAAGGGTGACAAAGTTCGTGTGGTTTTTATATCAGACGATGCTCGTAAGGCAATAAAAGCCTATCTTGATAAGCGTGGTGACGTAGACGATGCTCTTTTTGTGAAGCTGGCATATGAAAAAAAAGGCAATGATGACTCCTTTCCTCTTACGCGCAGGTCTATTGAGCGTATCGTGAAATACTATGCGATCAAGGCTGGTATTTCCAAGAAAGTAACTCCACACGTTATTAGACACAGTTTTGCAACAGATTTGTTATCAAATGGTGCTGATTTGCGCTCAGTGCAAGCTCTTCTTGGGCATGCTCACATTGGTACAACTCAGATTTATACTCACGTTACCGACAAACATCTACGTAATATTCATAAGCAATTTCACAACAAGAAGTCTAAGTAAGTTGACCGGCCCCCGTTTTGTGTGGATACTTATGATTATAGTTCTATGAAAGCCTTTGAAATCGAGGTAGGAAGGCCTTTTTATCGATCTGATGACGCTCGTGTGTACGTCCGTTCATCAATTCAGATATATAAGGTTTCCGGAGTACTCTGTATTCCTGTTAAGGTCGTAGTTACACCAGAATTACTTCACGAACGGATTGAGGGTTATATTCCGTATAATGAGGATGTGGTGTATTCTGACAGCCCACAAATTCCGGTTGTGGTTCCACCACCACTTGAAAAAATCGAGCTACACCCTGTGGTGTAGCTTTTTTATTACAGGGGAAATTTGGTACTATACGTCTATGAAAATTATTTCCTGGAACGTGAATGGTATTCGTGCCCATGTTAAAAAAGGTGCTTTTGATTGGATTTTAAATGAATCCCCTGATATTTTCTGTTTACAGGAGACAAAGGCACATAGGGATCAATTAACTGAGGCTGTGCTCTCTCCTCAAGGATATACATCGTATTTTGATCATTCCAAAATGAAAAAGGGCTACAGTGGTGTTGCTGTATACACGAAAAACGTTCCTGAAAAGGTGGAGTATGGGTTTGGTATAGATGAATTGGATCAAGAGGGTCGCCAAGTAGCCTTGTTTTTTAAGGGTAAAAACACAAAATGGGTACTTATAAACACGTATTTCCCTAATGGAGGTGGTGGTGAGGAGCGCATCGCTTTTAAACTGCGTTACTATGACGCTTTTCTGGCGTATATTGAGGATTTAAAGAAAAAAGGCTATGCCATTGTCTTTACGGGAGATGTGAATACTGCACATACAGAGATTGATCTCTCTCGACCAAAAGAGAATCAAAACACTACAGGGTTTCTTCCGATCGAAAGAGCGTGGATTGATGATGTTATTTCAGCAGGATATGTTGATACGTTTCGTTTGAAATATCCAGAAAAGAAAAATGCATACACGTGGTGGGACATGAAAACATTTGCACGAGAAAGAAATATTGGTTGGCGCATAGATTATTTTTTTGTGAACAAAGAGAGTGCTCCTCTCGTGAAAAAAGCAGAAATATTTCATGATGTTCTCGGATCTGATCATTGTCCTATTTTTCTAGAAATCAATATATAGAGCCATAAAAACGGCGATGTCTTTTATAAAAGACATCGCCGTTTAAGTTATCCACATGCTTGTCCTTTACATGTCCTTGATAGTTGTTATTATTATTCCAGAACCGAGTAACGATCCTTTTAAAGGACACGGTTCGGAAAAAGTTCTTTACACATTTTTATAGTCTCCTCACTGCTACAATGAGAGACTCCTCGTAAGTTGAGACACGTGGTCTCTCCTTACATTCTTTGCTAAAGAACCCTTTGGCCAACGAGCTCGGTCCCACTATACGGCATATATTTATTTTATCGCCGTCTCCCTAGTGGATTCGCCAACTCGTTGACCCTAAGAGGCTCTTTGCACCAAAACCGCCCAAGCATCATCGCTCAGGCGGTTTGTTTTTTGTTTTAAAGAAGTGTTTCACGGGAAACAAAGCAAAAAACGGCTTTGTTAAGCCGTTTTTTTAAATATTATGTTTACTGCGTATCTTTTTTAGTTCTGTTTCTTCTGCCTTTTCTTTCTTGTCTTTCCCTATTACTGCGTGTTTCTTAAGTTCTTTTTCGTCCATTGCGTAGAGTTCGAGCACACGTTTGGTGAGAAACTCTTTTGTATTAACACGAGGATCTTCGAGGGCTTCTTCGAGGAGAGCGTTTAGAATGAGTCCTATTTTAGGACCTGGCGCTGATTGTGTTATCTCCATAATATCTTTGCCGTCTACTTTTAGTAATCCGACTGATATAGGGTCTCTGAGAGCCTCTTCAACCATCGCCTTGTACTTTCTCAGTCTGTAGGGGTTTTCTTTTGGCCTGCCGGTTCCTATGCGGTCACAAGCCCGTAGGTCCATGAGATCCCAAATTCTTTCCTTGCCAACGTTGTTTATCATTCGTCTGACTGCTGAAAGTGTAATTTCTTCAGTATCTGAGAAAAACATGTGCCATCTAACGAATTTGGTTACATTTTCTACGGTTTCACGTGAAAACTTGAGCCTTTCTAGTATTTTCTTGGTCATTTTGGCACCAACAACCTCATGTCCGTAAAATGTGTATTGGTTTGTTTCACGTGAAAACCTGCGTGTTGCGGGCTTTCCTATGTCATGAAGTAGCGCAGAAAGCCTTATTTCAAGAGACCATTTCTTGAAAGCGGCATGCTGGAGTGTTTTCAAGAGGTGTGTCCATACGTCAAATGAGTGGGCTTGGTTTTGCTCAACACCTATTCCCTGCTCTAATTCAGGAATTATGTAGCGCAGTATTCCAAGCTGATGGCATCTCTCGATTCCTGCTATAGGGTTATCGGACATGATAATTCTTGTGAATTCGTCGCGAACACGTTCAAGAGCTATGTGTTTTAAGAGTGGAGAGTGTGTTTCCAGTGCTTTTTCGGTATCTGGTTCCACGTGAAACCCCAATTCTGTGGCTATTCTGACTGCACGAAGAATACGTAGCGCGTCTTCTGAAAAACGAGCGTGAGCCTCCCCTACAGTACGGATTATTCCCTTCTCTAAATCATCCTGACCGTTAAAAAGGTCAATAATAGAGCCGTCTTTTGATAATGCGAGTGCGTTTATAGTGAAATCTCTTCGTTTGAGGTCGTCTTCTATTTTTTTGCTGAAAGAAACAGAGTCTGGGCGTCTTTTGTCTGAATATTCGGATTCTGTGCGGTATGGCGTAACTTCTACTATTTTAAGGGTGTTGTCTGTGGCCTCATCGTTTACCACCCCTACTGTTCCGTAGGTGTTCTCGTAAAACGTCTTTGGGAAGAGATTTATTATTTGTTCCGGAATTGCGTTTGTCGTAACGTCCCAATCTTTTGGTTTTTTGTTTAAAACAAGATCTCGAACGCATCCACCAACAAGGTATGCTTCAAAACCGTTAGCTAGGAGTGTCTCGGTTACATGTGAAACTTCAGGAGGGATAGTATATTTTTTCGTATTCATTGTGTTTATTCTACACCGTAAAACATTTTGAGGAAATAGAACCATATGATATATTTATACTAAATATGAAGCATAGGTCAAAAGATAAAGAAAAAGCCATTGAATTGAGAAAGCAGGGTTTGAGTTATAAAGAGATACGACAGCACGTTTTTGTATCGAAAGGACTGCTTTCTTTGTGGCTTTCTCGTTTGGATTTGACCCATGAAGAGAAAGAACGTCTACGTATTCATACACAAGAACGCGTACAGAGGGGTAGGGTAGCGACTCTTATTGCTAATCGAAGCCGGAGAATAGAGAGGGAACGTGTTCTCATAAAAGGAGCTGAAAAACTTTTTAAGAAATGGAAAAATAACCCCTTCTTTTTTGTGGGACTTTCTTTGTGTTTGGTTGGAGGTGTCAAAAAAGGCTATGTTTTTGATTTTTCAGCAAAAGAGCCTGAAATGATTCGTCTCATGGTACGGTGGGCAAAAACCTTTCTCTCTGTTGATAAAAAAGACATTCGTTTCAGAGTGGTAGTGCAAGGCGACCATAGTAAATCGAGTATTTTGGCTTTCTGGGCAAAAGCCCTTGCTGTAGAGGCATCTCTTTTTGCCTTTACTGTACTTAAGGCTTCAAAAAACCCTACAAAAAAGGCCGTTTCAGACATGGGTTGTATGAGAATGAGCATATATGGTGTGAGCCACATACGAACGATGAATGCTTGGCAAAAGCTCCTTATACAGTATTATGATGAAGCAATCTAATTATGTACCCGTAGTGAAACGGATATCACGCAACTCTTCGAAAGTTGTATTTCAGGTTCGAGTCCTGACGGGTACACCAGTTTTTCAGGGAAGGTAGGTTTGATATTTCGCTTTTTTCGTATAATATAGAATGTGTAAAGTTTTTGCGGGTATGGTTTAGTGGTAGAACACTACCTTGCCAAGGTAGGGATCCGAGTTCGATTCTCGGTACCCGCACAATACAAAATAGCCCCAAAAGGGGCTATTTTGTATTGTGCGGGTAAACAAGAGCATGGAGATGCTCTTGTTAGAGAATCGAAGCCCCGTTGAGTATATTTTGTGAGCGAAGCGAAACAAAATATCCAACTGCGGGTACTGCGTCTGTAAGACGAGGTTCTCGGTAGAGAATCGAAGCGTAGCCATGAAACGCTCTTGTGGTATGCTTAAGCGTAAATCTCCCTCATGAACGCTCTTTCATGGCAGTGTTCCGAACATCCTGTGTCTGTGGGCACCCGATGTGATTCAAAGACTCCTGCTTGTTTTTACTCATTACGAAAACGTGTCCGGAAATATGTTTGTCGTAAAAAACATAAAGTAATTGTTGCTAAACCAACCTCTTGAGATAGGGGTTGGTTTTTTCTGTCTCAGACAATCTGTAAAGACATTGAAATGTAAGGGTGTTTTTATCTGGGACTGTGGATAAACCTGGGGATTACGATTTAAAGACACGACCTTTAGTCTATTTTTAAAGACTTTTGGCTTAGAAAATGGCTTAAACAAAGGACTAAGACAAATAGGGCTGTCTAATAAGATATCCACAAAATATAAGGTTTTTAGCGTTGTTTTGCTCAGTATGAGACAATGATGTCGTGAAAAAGTTTACCTCTGAAAGTCAAAAAACAGGGGAGATAGGGGAGAATATTGCCTGCCGGTATTTGTCCTCTAAGGGTTTTACTATCATTGAGAGAAACTATACTCGTAGATGCGGTGAAATTGATATTGTTGCCCAGAAGAAGAACGTTATTCACTTTGTAGAAGTAAAAAGCGTTGTTGCGCATGCGTTCTGGGAAAAAGAAACATTGAATACGATACGGCCAGAAGAAAATATGCATGCTCAAAAGATAAAGAGACTGAGAAGCATTATTGTCTCATATTTGTCCGAGAAGGATTCCGAAGAGCGTGCTTTGTGGAAGTTTGATGTGTTAACCGTGGTGCTTGATCCTGAGGAGAAGAAAGCGAAAGTGGAAATGATAGAGGATGTTATTTTGTAAGGCGAGACCATTTTGGGTCGGCGCTGGGAGTTTCGGTTCTTACAGAACCAGTATCCACGATTGGATATTTTACTTCTGGAAATTACAAAATACCTCTTACAGAGGCTGTCCACTTATTCGC
>CAZLHP010000003.1:0-9670 GCA_964559755.1 uncultured Candidatus Saccharibacteria bacterium | reverse complement strand
AATCTGGAAAAGCTTTTAAAAATTGATCGTATTTTATCAAGACCCTTTGCACCTGTGTTTGCTGCAACATCACCTCAGAAACAATTATTTTATAGGGATTAGAAATCCATCGCCATGGCAAAATACGCTTATTTTGAGCGTAGAAATCACGAACACTCTGAATAAATCGCTTTATTGCGCGACGATCAGGAGTTTTCTTCATGTCGGGGTGCTGGGATTCGAACCCAGAGTCACTTGATCCCAAGTCAAGCATGTTAGCCGTTACACCACGCCCCGTATTACCTTTTCGTTTCGCCATAGTATCATGACGACTTATTTTTTGCTATTCTTTTAAGCACCTATGGCATCAAAAAAATTTATACGCACTATTGAGGATTTTGCTTGCGAACATTGTGGTTCTGAGGTTTCGGGTAATGGTTATACCAATCACTGCCCAGTTTGTCTGTGGTCAAAGCACGTAGATATTTTTCCGGGGGACAGACAGTCTTCTTGTCTCGGTCTCATGAAACCTATTGCGGGATTATCTCAAGGGGGAGAGCAGGTTATTGTTCATTCATGCACTCTTTGTAAGCATCAAAAGAAAAACAAAATCGCTCCCGAAGACAATTTTGAGGTTTTTGTGACGGTCTCTAAGGAACCTTTTGTTAGCTAGTTTTGTCAACGAGAATCAGCTCTGTCAAATTGACCTTTGTTTGACTCGGCGCTCATTTTAATGTTTTTTAAAAGGTTTTCTATTTTTGCTTCCTGTATACCAAGGCTTGATAGGGCTTTTGTTTGGTGGGTATGAAGTCATCATGAAAGTTAAAACTGGTCAACAATTTTTTTCATTTTGACGAGCACCTCTTTTTCGTGATTTTTTGAAGAGAGGGAGGTGCTTTTGAATTATACTTTTCTCTACGACACACGGGCCTGTGCCCACGTGGTGTCAGAAAGGTCATTATTTTTAATGTAACCAAAAGCATCACCATGGCAAAGAAACCACAGCCAGGAGCTCCAGTTCCTCCACAGGCGTAAGCCTAAACAAAACCCTGAGAAATATTCTCAGGGTTTTGTTTTTTGTGAGAGGGGAGTCTGGCAAAAAAATCCTGAGAATGCTAGGATATGCTTTGTTCGACCATGCGGGATTAGTTTAATGGTAGAACTGCAGTTTTCCAAACTGTAGGCGCCAGTTCGATTCTGGCATCCCGCACAAAATCAAAAACACTTCAGATTTTCTGAGGTGTTTTTGATTTCTATTAGCGCGGGATGCCAGAATCGAACGCCGGAGCGCACGGAGCGTAGCGAAGTCCGAGCATAGCAATGCGAGGGCGTGAGGCGGTGCCCAGACCGAAGGCGAGCGACGGCGAGCCGAGAGTCGCGGGAGATTCTGCCTCCCCATAAACAAAAAACCACCTATAGGGTGGTTTTTTGTTTAAAACACTAGAGAGTGAATTATTTTACAGAGTCCTTGAGAGCCTTTGCTGCACGGAACTTAGGCACTTTCATAGCTGGAACTGATATTGCCTCACCTGTACGAGGGTTTCGAGCTTGGCGAGCCTTTCGTGTCTTCACTGAGAAGATACCAAGACCTGCAATTGAAACTTCGTCGCCCTTCTTGAGACCTGCGACAATGCTGTCGAATACCTTGTCTACAACTTGTTCAGCTTGTACTTTTGTTGTGCCGAGGATTCCGTGTACTGCTTCTACGATTGATGCTTTGTTCATGTTACTTCAAATAATTTACTAGCTAATAATTGCTACAAATATAAGTATATATGAGGCCATTTTAAGCGCAATACAAGAAAAATAGGCAGTATTTGAGGGCTATTTTTTAGAAAAAAAGTTTTTTATAAAGGGCTCTGTTGAGCCGTTTTGATGGAGCAACTCGTCAAGTATTGACATTTTTTAATTATGTTTTTTTATGAAGTAATCAACAAAAAACACCGTTTTTGTCGGTGTTTTTTGTTTGTGATTTATCGAGCGAATTCAACAATTCGTGATTCTCTAATGACACATACTTTTATTTCTCCTGGATATTTTAAATCCTGTTCTATTTTGAGGGCTATAGTACGGGCGAGGTTTTTTGCTTCTATATCACTTAAGTCTTCAGGTCTTACAAATACTCGAATTTCTCTACCTGCTTGTAATGCATAGGCTTTTTCAACTCCTTTGAACCCGGTTGCGGTAGCTTCGAGGTCTTCAAGGCGTTTGAGGTAGTTTTCTACGCTGTCTCTACGTGCACCAGGACGTGCGCCTGATATAGCGTCAGCAACTTGGACAATGATAGATTCAACTGTTTCATAAGGGTATTCTTCGTGATGCGCCTGCATTGCCTTTATGATTGCCTCATCAGTGCCGAATTTCTGTAGGATACGTCTACCTATTTCAACGTGGGTTCCTTGTACTTCGTGATCAAGGGCTTTTCCAATGTCATGTACGAGGGCACCTGCTTTTGCTATTTGTACGTTTGCTCCAACTTCCTCCGCTATCATTCCCGCGATGTGGGCCATTTCTATAGAGTGCTGGAGAACATTTTGGCCGTAGGATGTGCGGAAGTGCAGTCTACCTAGTATTGATATGACACGAGGGTCGAGATTGAGAACTCCACACTCAAACGCAGCCTGTTCACCTTTTTCTTTTATAGTCTTTGTGATTTCTTGATTTGCCTTCTCGACAGTTTTTTCTATTTTTGCTGGTTGTATACGTCCATCACTTATGAGTTCAGAGAGGGCGATACGTGCGATTTGTCTACGTACAGGATCAAAGGACGAGAGGGTAATGGCACCTGGTGTGTCGTCGACAATGACTTCAACTCCTGTCGCACGCTCAAACGCTTTTATGTTTCTTCCTTCCTTTCCTATGATTTTTCCTTTTACTTCATCTGATGTGATCGGGATGGTGGTAGAGAATATGTCTGCTGCTACTGAGTTACCGAGGCGCTGTATTGCTGTTGCAATAATATCTTTTGCTCGAGACTCTATTTTTTCATGCTGAGCAGTTTCTAGTTTCTGCATGCGTATGAGGAGATCTTCCTCATACTTTTTCTCTACGGATCGAAGAAGTTCTTCTTTTGCAGACGACAGAGACATTCCGGCAACTTTTTCGAGAGACCTCTCGCGTTCAACGAGGAGTTTGTCAGCACGTTCTTTTATTTCTTTGATGTCGTTGATTTTCTTTTTGAGGCTTTCAAGTTCATTATCGAGGTCGGCTTGGCGTTTATCAAGAGTGTCTTCTTTTTTTATGAGTCGGTCTTCGCTCGTTTTTATCTTTTCCTCTCTTTCGCGAGCCTCCGTGCGAAGCTCCTTCATTGTTTCAGCGGCCTTGTGTTCTGCCTCGAGTACGATTTTTTTTGCCTCTTCTTTTGCCGCAAGCTCCATTTGTTTTATTTCAAGCTCCATCGAACCTCGCTTGCCTAGAGATATGATGAGTCGCAGGTAGTAACCGAGCGTAAGACCCACGAGACCTGCGAGGCTCGCGAGAATAATGACTATTTTTAATGACATGGTCTGGAAACTTTGCTCCCGTCGCTTTTAGTGTCTAGAGATACTGGAGGTGTATTTCGTTCGTGTGCGTAGTATGCATGAGAAGCATTTCGTAGACGGATGAGAAGGCGACTAAAAACAAAGTAAAAAATTAAATGATAACGACTTCATACTACATACAAAACATAGGTGAGGCAAGGTAGTGGGGGAGGCTTAGAATAGGGAATCTTGAATGATGTATCTTGGTGAAGAAAAGCCGTGAAGTTTTTGTAAAAACTTCACGGCTTTTTCTATTTGCTATTTTAAACCCTAACTCATTTCTGCCTAAGACAACACCTTGTCGACGATTCCATATTTTTTTGCTTCCTCTGCATTCATAAAGAAGTCACGGTCAACATCTTTTTCTATCTCAGTGAGAGTCTTTCCTGTGTTCTCTGAGAGTATCTTGTTGAGACGTTCTTTTGTCTTGAGAATGTGTTTTGCAGTTATTGCAATGTCTGTCGCTTGTCCTTCAACACCACCGAGAGGTTGGTGAATCATTACCTCTGCGTTCGGCAACATAAATCGTTTTCCTTTTTTTCCAGCAGAGAGAATCACGGCACCCATCGATGCGGCAATACCTACACATACTGTCGAGACATCATTCTTAATGTGATTCATGGTGTCGATGATGGCGAGACCTGCTGTCACTGATCCTCCAGGCGAGTTTACGTAAAGAGAAATATCTTTTTTTGGATCCTCTGATTGCAAAAAGAGAAGTTGAGCGATGACGAGGTTTGCTGTGTGATCATCAATTGGTCCACCTATAAAAATAATATTTTCTTTGAGGAGGCGAGAATAGATATCATATGCTCGCTCACCATTGTTTGTTTTTTCTATGACTGTTGGAATGAGTATGGACATGGTTATGTGTGTGATTATGTTTTTAATAAGGATAGGGAAACAATAGAGGAAAGAGAAGTAGATTGCAAATGAGTTTTCGTTTTTTCTTAACTTGAGTTAGAGTGTTACACATATGAGACTTCATCGTTTTTTTACGAAGGAACAACTTGTGGAGGGGGCGACCATCACTCTCCACGACACACCTCTCGCTCACCAATTGAGGAGTGTTTTTCGGTTGAGGACAGGAGATAGTATTATTCTCTTCGATGGTTCAGGGTTCGAGTACGTTTCACTTATAGGGAAACTACAAACTGATTGTGTTGATGTAACTAT
Organism: uncultured Candidatus Saccharibacteria bacterium; assembly: GCA_964559755.1. Lineage (GTDB taxonomy): Bacteria > Patescibacteriota > Minisyncoccia > Phycocordibacterales > UBA6065 > CAIMLU01. The sequence goes on along the minus strand of CAZLHP010000003.1, from coordinate 4,994 downwards.
TGTTGAAAAACAGTCTACGTGTTTCATTCCTCATAAAAAAATTCATCTCGGCATGGCGATTATCAAGAAAGATAATTTTGAGTGGGTACTTGAAAAATGTACAGAGATCGGTGTAACGTGTTTTACTCCTCTTGTTTCTGAGAGAACTGAGAAAAAAAATATTGATATGACGCGCGCACAAAAAATTGTTATTGAGGCGAGCGAACAATCTGGTAGATGTGCTGTGCCTGCGGTGCACGACGTTACTTCACTTGAAGATTTTTTAAACAAAAACAAACTTCCTGTTTTTGCTTTCCATGGAAAGGGAGAAGTTTTTGATAGAGAAAAAATGATTGGGCACACTGAGATGTGTGTGCTGGTTGGTCCTGAGGGAGGGTGGAGTGAAAAAGATATAGCCCTCATGAAAACAAGTGGTGTCTATGTCGTGTCTCTTGGAACACAGACACTACGAGCTGAGACTGCAGGTGTTGCGATTTCGTCTCTTCTGTTGCTATAAAAAAACCTACCAGTGTTGGTAGGTTTTTTATTTACTGTACCTTCTCCAAGAAATCGATTGTCGCTTGGCGTACGAGTATTCCTGAAACGTAATGTCTTGCGGTGTGAGCTTCAATGTCTTTGTAGTAAGACATAAGGTGTCCTATTTCCTCCTGAACTTTTTCTTCAGCCGGCGTTATCTTTTCCTCACGCGCGATGTGGTCCAAAATGATTTCAAGTTTTGCCCGTTTTTCTGCATCTTTTTCCCATTCTTTTTTCATTTCATCCTCAGTCTTTTTTACATGCTTTACGTAGTCATCCCAGGTGACACCCATCTTTTCTACATCGCCTTTGAACTGATTAAGCATCCGTGACTGTTCTGATTCAATGAGGGGTAGAGGTACGGCAATATCTGTTTTCTCAATGAGTTCCTCAAAGAGTTCTATTCGTTTCTTTTCAATCGCTTTGTGTTCTTTTTCTTTTGTGAGGTTTTCTTTTATTTTTGTTTTGAAGTCCTCAATGTTTGTAAAGTCTCCAAATGTTTTAACGAGGTCATCAGTTAGTTCGATTGAGGCGATTGTTTTTTCATCCACGGTTTCATTTTCTTTTGCAGAGCGACGAGCATGCACCCCTTTGAGTTGCATGATAACTTCCTCGAGTTCTTTTTCTGTCACTTCTTCCGTTACTGTTTTTTCTTTATTTTTCTTTGAGGCTATTTTTTTGTATTCGAGGTTTTTTATTTCTGGCATCACTGACACAGATATAGAAAATCCTAGAGGATTTCTTTCCGCGAGTTTTGTTATCTTAACGGTAGGTCTGCCAACAACATCTAGTTTCTTTTCTTCGATGATGTGTGGGTAGATGTGCGCGAGAGCAAGTTCTGCACCTTCTTCAAGTACCGCGTGCATTCCTATTTTTTCTATAAGAATTTTTTCTGGTACGTGACCTTTTCTAAAGCCAGAAATTTCAGCTTCTTTCTTAAAAGAGGCGAGTGCTTCTTTTACAAAAGAGGCAAACTCTTTTTCTGAAAGTTCTCCTGTTATTTCTGCTATATTTTTTTTGGTGTCGATAGTGACATCGGCACTATACGTATGTTTGTGGTGCTCCATAAGGTCTAATTAAATGGTTAAACGTCGTTTGTGGAATAGAATAGAAAGTCTACCTTGGGAGAGAGTATAATTCAAGGTGATTTTTTTAAAACAAAAAACCGCTCAGGAAAGAGCGGTTTTTTGTTTTTATTGGAGTTGTGCCTCGAGGTCTCCGAGGTCTACTGTTATTTCTGTGTCAGCCTGCATGCCGAGATCTGTCTCAAGTGAGCTTACTTCATCCGAAGACGATACTGGCGGTAAGTTGTTGTCCTCTGTTACCTTTGCTCCCCAGAAATAGAAGGCGCCGATAGCGAGCACAATAATAATGATGACGATACCAATGAGTGGACCAAAAGATTTTTTTGGTGCCTCTGGTGTCATGTTTACAGGGTTTTGATTTGGTACTGTTTCCATGTGTTTAAATTATTACTACTATAATACTCATTAATAATGAACTATTGTGTCTGAGATGTCGATGTTGCCTGACGAGGCGCGAGGGATTTGAGAAGGTTCACCGCTTCTACAAGTGCTCCTTGTGCAGTACGAATAGCCTGCTTTGAAGCCTCAAGTGCTGTTTTTATTTGATCAAGAGATGTTTTTGGGTCTTCTGTCGAAATTACTATGTTTTGTATTGTAAGAATTGAGGTTTTTGCTGATTCAATTTTTGTTCGCGCTTCTGACATTTTTGTTTTAACCCCTGATACGTCAATGTTTTGAGCTTCAAGCTTTGCGACACGAGAATCAATCTTGGTAGCTATTTCAAGGAGACGGGAAATGGCTTTGTTTAGCTGTTCTGTGACTTGAGAGATACGTTCCTTGGTTTTTTCAGCAACCTTTGTCTTTATTTCGGTCTTGATTTCTGTACGCTTTCCGTCAATTTCAGATCGCATTTCTTCTCTTCTTTTTTCTGCATCATCACGGAATTCTGCGCGAGTGCTTGTTGCCTCACCGCGGATTTCTTTACGCTCTTCTCTCATTTCTGCACGAGTTCCTGTGGCGTTTTTATAGTCTTCTCTTCGCTCTTTGAGTTCGACTTTCATTTCGTCACGCTCAGTTTTTATTTCTTTTCTGTACTCCTCACGAATCCCTTTGATTTCTCGTAAGCCTTCTCCTCTTGAGGTGTTAGTTGTTTGAACTGAAGAATCGCTATTGTCGTCATCGTTTTTATCATCCTCATCTGCTCGGACCTGAAAAACAGGTACAAGAGTAAGGATCAAAAGCATAATAATTATTTTTTTCATACTATTTTTATTGTTATGTAAGTAGTACACATTTCTGTGTACTACTAAGTATATAGCAAAAGAGAGCCTTGGGTAGGGCTCTCTTTTCTAGAGAATTACTTTTTCGAATGAGCCTTATTATAGAGCTCTATTCCTCGTTTAAACGCTGCGATAGCGTCCTTTTTTGATTTAAAATCCTTTACTACAACTTCTTTGTCTTGAAGTTTCTTATACGTTGAGTAGAAGTGCTCAATTTCACGCAATGTGTGCTTGTTGAGGTCTTTGAGATCGAGAACGTCGTCCCAGCGTGGATCGTCTGCTGGCACGGCAATGATTTTGTCATCAGCATCTCCTGAGTCTGTCATGTGGAGAAGGGCAATTGGCCGAACACGCACAAGGATACCAGGAAGAAGGGGGTATGTTGTGAGGAGGACAACATCTACCGCGTCGCCATCATCCCAGAGCGTCTGAGGAATGAAACCGTAGTCATAAGGGAAGTCTTGGGCTGTGTGCGCAACGCGGTCAAGAGCAATCACTCCTGTTTTCTTGTCTATTTCGTATTTATTTTTCGATCCTTTGTTAATCTCAATGATTACATTGATGCGGTCTTGTGTTCCTGGAGGAATATCGTGAAGAAGGTTCATTGTATTTTTTGATTACTTTAGTAATTTTATGGCTTAAAATAAAGCTTTATTCAGATTTTATTTCCTTGTCTTCGCTTAGTACAGGTGCTTTTATTGTCGGTTTAATATCAATTTTCCATCCGGTAAGTTTTGCAGCAAGGCGTACGTTCTGTCCTCCTTTACCAATAGCAAGAGATTGCTGATCATCAGTTACTTCAACAAGGGCAGTCTTTGTTTCCTCGCTCAAGGTGACTTTTGATGGTTTTGCAGGAGAAAGTGCGTCTTCAATGAATTTTTTTGTGTCATTTGACCACTCAATAATATCTATTTTCTCACCACCGAGTTCTCCCATGACTGTTGAGACACGTACTCCTCTCTGTCCGACAAGTGATCCAACAGGGTCAATGTGGCTATCGTGTGATACAACAGCTATTTTTGAGCGTGCACCTGCTTCTCGTGCAATCGCTTTGATTTCAACGGTTTTGTTTGCTATCTCAGGAGCTTCTATTTCGAAGAGTTTTTCGAGGAATTTTGGATGTGAACGAGATAATTTAAGGAATATACCCCGAGGGCTTTCTTCTACTTTGAACAAATATGCACGAATACGCTCTCCTGGTTTGTAGTTTTCACCACGAATTTGCTCTTCAAAAGGGAGTAGTCCGACAGCGCGACCCATATCTACAAACATATTTCCACGTTCTATTCTCTGTACTGTTCCGGAAACAATGTCTCCTTCACGTTTACCGAATTCGCCCATAACAGATACTTTTTCTGCTTCGCGTATCTTCTGTATGATGACTTGTTTTGCTGTTTGCGCTGCAATACGGCCGTAATCAGCCTTTGCTTCGAGGGGGAATATGATTTCGTCGCCCAAAACAACGCCCTTTTTGATTTTACGAGCATCGTCAATGAGTATGTGATGTTCTGGATTGTAACGAACGCGCTCGTCATCAGGGGAGAGCTCAGGAGCTTCTTCGTCTTCGTTGATCACAACGACAGTAGAGTCATCAACCACAACTTTTACTTGGAGGAATTCGGTTGCACCTGTGTTTATATCAAAGGTTGCACGGACAATCTGTCCTCTTTTTCCGTACTCTTTTTTGTACGCAGTGGCGAGAGCCGCTTCAATAGCTTCTATGATTTTTTGCTTTGGTATGCCTCGCTCTTCTTCGAGTTGGGCAAGTACCGAGTGAATGACTTTTAGATCGAACATGTATTTATTTTTATGGCTTTGTTGAGCCCTTTTGGGCTCTTTTTGCCGTTTTTTTAAACAAACGAGTTCGCCTTTCGGGCGAACTTGCATGTATATATAGTATCAGAATACGTTACTGGTGTCAAAGTGTAGTAAAACGGTTGTTTTGTGTTGAAAAATAATAGTTCTGTATGAGTTTGTCCACATCTGTTTCCGGTAACTTTTGTTTTTTGGCGGGGTATAATAGTACTATGCAAAGAATCTTTTTCGTGCGCTCTTTTAATGTATTATCAATAATTTTTTTACTAGCGTGTAGTTGTGTGGCACCACTTACTGTTTCTGCACAAGAAACAGCTGAGGGTTTTGTAAGTTCTTGCCCTTACTATAATTCCCGAAG
>CAZLHP010000002.1:37931-81487 GCA_964559755.1 uncultured Candidatus Saccharibacteria bacterium | reverse complement strand
AGGTTTTAGCTTCCATCTTCCCTGACTTGCTATAAGCCAAAAGCTATAAACTACAAGCTAAGTGAAGCTCCGGCTTCACTTAGTACCTCGGAATCCCCACCGACTCACTCTCCATGTGTATATCGTCAAAATGCTTTTCCTGTGTGACGGTGATGACGCCTTGTTTTACAAGCTCAAGCATTGCGAGGAATCCCACTATCACATTTACTTTGTGTTCCTTTCCGACTTTTGCAAAATCTCTAAAGCTCATTTTGATACTTGAGCTCACTCGCTCGGTGAGATTTTCAATCATATTCTCGAGACTCATCACTTTTTGTACGATTGCTTGGGGCAAGAATTCTTTTTTCGGAAGACTCATGAGAACGGTAAAAATCGATTTCTTTACATTCTCGAGAGTCATACTCTCATCAGGTGAAAAGAAAGGTTCAATAGGCCTGTCGCCTCGCTCAAAGAGTATGTGTTTGCCAAAGCGCTCTTTTACATGCAGTGAGAGTTCTCTCATGCGTTGATATATTTTGAGACGTTCTTCGAGGTCTCGTATATTCCCCTCTTCTTCTTGGGTCAGAGGAAGTGTAGGTAGAAGGGATTTTGATTTTATGAGGAGAAGCGTAGAAGCAATAAGGACGAATTGTGCGCTTTCTGCTACGGGAAAATCACCGAGCTTTTTTACGTACTCGATATAGTCATCAGCAACTTTTGCCAGAGATACGTCGTTGATAAAGAATTTTCTCTTTTCAATGAGATCGAGCAAGAGTTCGAGCGGACCTTCAAAAACATGTGTTTGTACCTTGTATCCTGTTCCAGTCATGTAGCTAGAATAGCACGATACGGTGTTTGAAAAAAAGAAAACTACCTAGCAGGTTTTCTGCTAGGTAGATTATTTTATACCCATTCGTTCGACGAGGAAATCGTAGCCCTTCTCCTCAAGTTGGTAGAAGCCTCTTAAGCCACGGCACCTTGCAAAACCCAATGCATCAAGTGTGCCAAGCACTTGTCGCAAATTGTTTTGAAGAGTAAGACTGAAATTATCCGTTTTACGGTCAGGCTTGTTATTTGGAACTACATCCTTGATAGTAAAGTATGCCTTTCCTTGTCGCACACACTCGTTTTTGCCCGCATACTTGATGAGAGCATGGATAGCGTTTACTTGGTACATGGATTCCTTTGCGAGGTTAAGTTTTGAAGAACAGAAAATTACATTAACTATAATGTCATTTTTATGATGAGTTGTCAAACACTCCATGTCAAAAATGAAGGCTTAGCTTTCAGGTTTTAGCCTCCACATTCTAAATTCGATATTCCGTATTCTAGATTCTATCTTCTCTAACTCGCTATAAGCTATCAGCTACAAGCTCTTCTTCCCCTTCTTCACCTCAATACCGAGTTCTATGAGTTGTTCGTTTGATACTTCCGAAGGACCTTGCATCATGAGGTCTCTACCCTCTCCTGTTTTTGCGAATGCGATAACTTCGCGGATGTTTGGCTCGTTTTGAAGTATTGCCATGAGACGATCAAGTCCCCACGCGATACCACCGTGAGATGGCGCCCCGTAGCTAAATGCTTCGAGCATGTGACCGAAACCTGACGCTATTTTCGCTTCGTCGTATCCCATAACTTCGAGTACTTTGATTTATTTACAATTACATTGTTTTTGTTGATTTCAATATCAAATACAGCAAAAAGACGGTCCTTAATTTGGTCAAGAAATTTCGTATCAGAATAATTAATTTTATTTATGACTACATAAACCCCCACCACTTCTACTTTGAGTCTATTAAATAAATCAATCGTTGCTTTTATTGTTCCACCTGTTGATAGAACACAATCGATTATGGCTACTTTTTTAACTTTATTTAAATCAAAAGAAAAAAATAATTCTCTTTTGTAATAACCAGTCTCCTGCGTAAGCTGAAAAACATTACTCATGTTATAGCTAAATTTTCTAGCAACTACTAAGGGTTTTTCTAACAACGAAGCTACCGGCAAAGCTAAAAATATACCATCAGTTTCTACGGTGAAAATTAAATCCACATCTTTGGGTATTTCAGAGACAAAAATTTCGGCGAGATACTTTATTTCCTTATCATCAATTGGTGTTATCCCTTTGTATGGATATACAAAATACTCGTACCCATTCTCTGTTTTATACAGAGGCATTTCACTTAATTTTTTCTTTATAAATTCAAACATGATTAATTCAAATAATATTTATAGATATCTTTTGGCAAATTTACACACTTTTCACAATAGCTCAATATTTTTTGGGAGAGCAAAACAAGAAGCGCTAACCTTTTTTCAAAGTTTTTTCCATCTCTTGGCATTTGTAATATAGATTTAATATCATCGTCAATATTATCTGGTTGCTTCGGCAAATTGGAAAAAAATTTTACATAATAACTTTTTTCTTCAGGATAATGAATTTTATTTAAATCAAAAATGATGTTTTTTATATATTTTACAGCTCTATCAATTTCTAAATTTGCAACCAGGAATTCTTTTCTTGAGTATTGTTTATAAATTTCTGAAAACATATTAAAACCGCGATATTTGTCAAAGACCTTACAGATCTCCCCTAATTCAATTATGTTAGATACCAATTTCTTTTTTTGTTCGGAGGCTGTAATTTTTGTTTTTTCTTTAATGATATTCCCAACAACATTGGAGCACTTAATTAGTTTTACATACGAATAAGCATGTTTCATTTTTAATGACCAAGGATTATCTTTAAAAGATTTCAAAGATAGATACCTACCAGAAAACATTATTCCTTTGTGTAAATGCATCCCTGTTTTTAATCCATAATCTTTTATCAACCTATTTATATCTGTACAATCAAACACGCACGTAAAATCGATATCGGAAAAATTATCTGCAGTCCCCCTTCCAACTCCGCCGCGTATGATTGTTCCCAGGAAACCTGGTACCTTACTAAAAACATCTTTTGTGTATTGATCTACGAATTTTTGATAATCTAATGTTCCATGATTACCCAAAACATTGTGTGCCTTAAACTGTTGCCCTAAGACAGGATTATTTTTTTCTGAGATAAGAGGATAGTCTGAATTATTACCGTAGTCATCAAAAGTGAAATATACTTTTTGATATTTACTGCAAAATTTTACAACATTTTCAAGTATGATGTTTTTTTTCTTATATTTAATTAATACATCAGAGATGAATTTTGCTATTTGTTTCATTTCGTTTTCTTTCATCCCTAGTCTAGTAACCTCCGCAGTACCCAACCTGAGACCTACTCTTTGTATCGCCGGTATACGAATAGGATTTGTATTGATATTACACTCAGCAAGCATTTCAAACGCTTTCAAGGGGTCCAAATTGCCTGTGTCTACCCAGACTTGATGCGTTTCTGTTACACCTCTTTTAAGGGTGGGTATTATTACTCCGTACTTAGCCAAACTTTTACCCAAAGCCTTAGCGTTTTTTATGACTTGATTTGCGTAAGCATATCCGAATTTTTCCATTTCTAGAACACTCATATACAGCGCCAAAAGGCTTCCTGTGTGTATGCTAGAAATATAATCGTTTGATATGGAATCGATTTTATTAATAAAATCTTGATTGTTTGTTAAAATAATACCCTTTTGGGCACCAAAAAAAGTTTTATGTGTACTGCCACTTAAGATGTCCGCTCCGTTGTTAAGAGGGTTAGGAAACATTTTTCCAGCAATTAATCCCAAAACATGAGACCCATCATACACGATTGGCGCGCCGTATTTTTTAGAAATTTTACTCAAACCCTCAATTGGAGAATAAAAACTAATAATCGTATTGTCTAGATATACCAGACGAGGGTTTTTTGATTTAAATTTTTTTTCTATTTCTTGTAAGTCAAACTGACCCGTATTGTGATCAAAGGGTAAATAATTAATGTTCAGGTGGTACATTTTACACATTTTTTCAGTAGAACCATGGCCACCGTCAAGAGGTTTCAATGTATAAATATTGTCATCTTTATTAGTTAAACTACTAATAATCAAACTCATACAACTCATACCGGATAACGATGACACATTCGCATATTTCGCATCAAACATTTTACCAAGATGTTGTCTAAGCTTTTCTTTTATTTCAAAAAGGCCTTTGTTATTGGGAAAATCGTTGAGAATGTACCTGTTAGAGAGTAGCGAGGCTTGTAACTGGCTAACCTTATCACTAATAATATTTTCAGACGCAATAAGATTTATACAGTGGTTTTTTCTTTCTTCTTGCCTAGCAACAATTTTTATTAATTCATCAATATCGGTATTCATAAAATTATTTTTTTTTCAAATTAAAATAATACCCCCTGCAAGCATTGTCAGTCCAAGTGGAATAATTTTTCTCCACAGAGGACTCAATGATAAAGTGTTTTTTTAAAATTTTCTTTAGTTCGCCAACTGATTGATGGTGGCATTCAAAACCCTTACTATTTTTAAACCTCCCCCAATGGAACGTCTTTATGTAACCAGATAAATATTGTTTCCAGTTTGATTTTATGTCAATGATAAAAGTTTCCAGTAAAACAGAGCCGTTGGAAGATAAACTTTTAGAAATTTTTTCAAAAAAGATACCTTGTTCTTCGTCTGTAAGAAGATACTCGATAACCCCCATTAGTAATATTAGATCGTATTTATTTTTTAAATTAAAATTTTCAAAATTAGCAACAAAAATATCCCCAGTTGGACAGTCTTTTTTTGCTTTGTTAACGTAACCCTCAGATACATCAAAACCGGTTAATTTCTTAAAACCTAAACCTTGTAAGTAGTTTAAAGTTCTTCCGTACCCACAACCAACATCCAGAATAGATGCGTCCTTGGACAAAGAAGTCAAAAGACTTTTATCTGGTAGTGGGGTGGTAAATTTAACACTTTCATCATAGATAGCATCTGCCCACTTACTCATGATGGTTATTTTATTTTTTGATAATAGTCTACAAGTGCATTAACAACGGATGGTAACAGTTTTGTTAAGCTATTTTCCAAATTTAATTTATAGGCCTTTCGATCCGGAATACCTTTAAAGTCATTATTATTATCTTCATCTGCAGGTAAGTCTGCCGGAATGTTTATTGCGGCTACTGGTAATTTTCTAAATTGGCACACAGAAAAAATAGCCGCGGTTTCCATTTCAATTGAGATTGCTCCGATTTGGCTTAGTTCTTTAAGTAATCTAGGATCTTCTCTCCATCTGCCATCTGTAGTAACCGTGACGCCTTGTTGGTAATTAATTCCATTATCGTTTAATTTTTTCATCAAAACAGTATTTAGATCGAAATCTGAAAGGATTGGATAACCCTTCGGTAGATAATGACTAGAAGTTCCCTCACTGCTAAAACAAGCCATTGTAATAATAGGGTCCCAGAGTCTGATTTTTTTCGATAACGCACCACATGTTCCCACTCTAACTATAGCTTTGGCGCCATAAACTCTTAATCTTTCGGTCATACAAGCGGCCATACTTGATCCTTGTCCCGAAATAAAAGCAACATCAATTTTGCCTATAGTTACGTGTAAAACTTCATCCTGATCATTTGGATAGTATATTCTTTTAGTATTCGGGAAAATGGTCTCAATAACTGGAAACCATGATGATTTTTCTATAAGAATTCCAACATCCGTATTTCTTTTCACTTCTATTCCTTGTTTATACATAATGTTTTTCTAACATAACAACAAATTCAAAAAACTATTTTGAGAGAAGGTTATCAATTCGATTAATGTCACGCGGAAACAAAGCAGCTTCTTTAACGTTATCTATGCCAAGTAGCTTTGCAGTTACGCGCTCTAATCCCAAACCCAAGCCTCCGTGTGGTGGCATTCCAAACTTAAAAGCTTGAAGATAATAACTAAACTTCTCAGGATCAAGTCCTTTCTCTCTAAGAGAAGAAACGAGGGCGTCATAATCGTGTATTCTTTGTGCGCCAGTAGTTATCTCAACACCCCTAAACAAAAGATCAAAGCCTTTGGTGTATGTTGGATCTTTTTCATCCCTATATGTATAAAAAGGCCTTTTTGCGGTAGGAAAGTTTGTGATAAAAATAAAATCTGATCCAAACTCTTTCATTGCATATTCGCAAAGCCACCTTTCATGTTCAGGTTCAAGGTCTGGTTCTTTTGTAACATCCTTTCCCAAAGCTTTGGTAAGAAGTTTTTGAGCGTCTCGTAAGGTCATCGCTGGCATCTGAGCTGGTACTTTTGGTATTTCTGCTCCAAGACTTTTAAAATCTTCAGAATGTTTTTCTCTAAGAACTTTCTCTAGGTAAACAAAAAACTTATTCTCCATATTCATAACATCTCTATGGTCTTCGATAAAGCCCATTTCGAAGTCCATGGAGGTGTATTCATTCAGATGTCTTGCTGTTGCGTGTTTTTCTGCTCGATACACATTTCCTATGGCAAATACTCTTTCAAAAACACCCACCATGATTTGTTTATAAAGCTGTGGGCTCTGCGCTAAATGTGCTGTATGTTTAAAGTATTTTATGTCAAAAGAGTTTGCCCCACCCTCTGCATCGTCTCCAATGAGTTTAGGTGCTTGAAATTCAATAAAACCTTCACTATTCAAAAAATCTCTGAAGGTTTTTACTATAGTAGCTTGGATATTAAATATGGTTCTTGATTTTTTAGTTCTTAGAGTAAAAGGTAGGTGATCTAACTTTGTATCTATGTTTACATCGGTCGAAAGCTCAAAAGGTAATTCTTTAGCAGAACTTAATATCTGGATTTGCTTTACTTCAAATTCAATGTGTCCAAGTACTTCATTTTTATTAACCATCTTTTCTGGGCGTTTGTTTACATTTCCTATGACACTAACCACCCATTCACTTTTTAAATCTTTTACAGAAACCTGGGCTTCTTTATTATTTGGTAGCACAACTGTTTGTATTTTTCCTGTTACATCCCGCAAATCAATAAAAATTATTTTTCCCATGTCACGGCGAACGTCTACCCATCCAGCGATAGTCACCTCCTTCCCAACATGCTCTTGTAAATCTTTTATATATATTCGTTTCATATTTGTTGTTGTTAAAAAAGAAGGTCTTTTGTTTTTTTTGGCAAACAAAAAGCCCCTCCGAATTCATTATTTCTAATAAATTCGCAGGGGCGATTGTATCGCGGTGCCACCCTGTTTGTGTCTTCGTTGTACCGCATCAGGCGGAGTCTGGAAGATTCTACTCACCCCGCTTTGGGGCTTTCCTTCTTCACCTCACCGGTGTCAGCCGGATCGTTGGTATGTATAAACTCTACTGTATTTAGGCGGGAGGTGCAACTAGGAAATCTTGAGGAGGAATGTGAGGAGAATTTCGTTCTTGATGCCTGTATATTTGAAACCGAATGGTGTGATATCGAGGCGAATCTCTGCTGAGTAGAAATCGTCTTGGATAGTTACAGGAAATGAGAGCTCTTTTTCAACACCGCGGAATGACAACACGCCGAATGCTGTTGATGTGCCATTTTTGATTTCAAGTGAAGTGAGCGTAAAGGTTGTTGTTGGGTACTTTGCGCAATCAATAAAATCATCGCTACAAAGGTGCTTTTCGAGAGAAGCTTTTTTCTCAGCGTCGTCTTTTACTACAGAGATGCTCGCTGTGTCAAAAGAAACTGAACCGTGAAGCTTGTTACCGTCTCTAAAGAGAGTGTGAGAAGCGCTCTTGAATGTCCCGCTCTCTTCCTTGCCTGGTCCATAGCCCGTAAAAGAAAAGTTAGACATGTTTCCGTCTATAGATACCGGAGTACCTGTCGCAGAAACCGTAGTATCGGTCACGCTGTCTCCTACTACCGCTTGTGACGCGCTGTCAGGAGCCTTTGTTGTATAAATTTTCCAACCTCCTATGAGGGCGAGCAAGACTATTACCGTAATAATTATTTTCTTCATTTTTGAATTTTTTATTTAATAAATGACAAACCAACTTTTTCTCTCACCTCTTTCATCTTGTTTTCGGCAATTTTTCGAGCACGCTTTGCATTTTTCTCAAGCATCTTTATTACCTTCTTTGGATTCTTTGCAATTTCCTCACGACGCGCACGGAGAGGTGTAATAAAGGCTATCAAGTCGAGAGCGAGAGCCTCCTTGAGGTCCTTGTACTTGCCCTTTTTCTCTTCGTAGAGCTTGTCGAGGTATGAATTATCACGCACGAGTTCGTGAATAGCGCGTACGTGTATCGGTGTATCAGTACCGGATCCGGTAACAATACTCATCACCGCCTTTCGTATTTCATCGTCTGTAGCAAAGAGTGGAATGGTGTTTCCATAGCTCTTGCTCATTTTCTGACCATCAATTCCGGGAACAATCTTTGTTGTTTCAAGGATGAGAGGCTCGGGAAGTTTGAATGTATCACCAAAAGTTCTGTTAAACTTTTCTGCCGTGTCGCGGGCAATCTCTAAATGCTGTTTTTGGTCTTGGCCTACGGGCACAATATCTGAATTGTACATGAGTATGTCAGACGCCATGAGAAGCGGATAGTCAAAAAGACCCACGTTTACTTCGTGATTTTTTGTCTGAGCGTCTTTGAAAGCGTGCGCTCGCTCGAGATATGGAACGGTGGTGAGGCAGTTGAAGATCCAGGTGAGCTCTGTTACCTGAGGTACGTCTGATTGTTTAAAGAGAACAACGTTTTTTGGATTGAGACCTATGGCGAGATAGTCTATCGCGAGATCGAGGGTGTTTTGAGCAAGCTCTTGCTTTGTGCTCGGTTTTGTAAGTGCATGAAAGTCAGCAATGAAAACAAAAGCATCGAAATTCTTTTGCAAATCAACAAACTGCTTCATCGCACCGAAATAATTACCAATATGAGGTCTACCTGTGGGTTTTACACCCGAAAGGAGTATTTTTTTAGCTTGTGCCATGAAGAAATGATATCAAAAAATAGCCTTTTTGGGAAAGAGTTTGACTAAGAAACCAGTGTTGTGATTTTTATTTTTTAAAAATCAATCGTGCTATAATGTAAAAATATGATGAAAGATGTGTTAATAATCCCAGGATTTGGCGAAAATGAGACTGAAGAATCTTATAAAAAGCTCAAAGAAAGGATTCTTGCCGCGAGCAATTCGACGGTGAGGTTTTATAATCCAAAATGGAATCATGGTACAACAAAAAATTGGCTCGCTGATTTCGAAAAGATGTCAGAGATTAAGCCAGAAACAATCGTTATCGGTTTTTCTATGGGTGCATACATTACACTACTTCTTGCGGAGCACTATAATGCCTCGAAAATAGTACTCGCTTCCCTCTCTCCTTATTTTAAAGAAAATATTAATCTTGTGCCTGACAGTGCAAAGAAATTTTTTGGTAAAAAAAGAATCGAAGAGTTTTTAAAGCATTCAGTACCTGAAAAAATTAAAACACAAAACGCTACTTTTTTATTCGGCGATCTTGATTGGGAGATTGCTATAGATCAAGCAAAAAGATTGGCAAAAAAATACAATGGTGCTTTTGAATTTATAGAAAACACTCCTCACGAACTTACCGAGGAGTACATAAAAAAAATAGTCGACCAAGTATAAATTGGTCGACTAATGTCAAAACAAACTGGCTATTGCCGAAGCGATTTTGTTTGAGGTATTATCCGAGAAAAATCCTCGCCAGTCTCCGCAAGGGTTAATATCAATGAGTGTTAATTCTCCTTTTTTATTAAGAAGGAACTCAGGACAACAAAAACGTATACCAAGTTTTTTACAAAGCTTTGTAAGTTTGTTTGAAACTGATTCAGGCATGGTAAACGGTATCCACTCGCGTTCCTCAACGCCTTCTCGTAAGTCAATTGTCAAAGATAGATTCGATTCGCGTTTCCACGAAACAAACCAAGATTTATCTTCGACAACAAACCCACGAACGTGAGCAATGCTTTCAACCAGTGTCTGCCACTGCCACAATAAAAATGAAGAATCTTTAACAGTGGCTGAATTGGTTGTTGTTATCATTTCCTCTTTTTTTGATAGACACGAAAAAGACACAACCGAAGGGAAACCTAGCTTCTTTCTGTATTGAGCTCTGTTACCTAACATTATACGTTTTGTTTCCAAGTTACTATTGAAGGTTTCACTGGGAATTCTCAGTCCGATTTTAAAGGCTTCTTTAAAAACATATAATTTTGAATCTGCTTTCAAAATAGAATCGAATACTCCTGGCATATGCGGTATCGAGGAAAAAGCATATCTTAGATCGTTTACAAACTGAAACACAGTAGATCGGTATTCCCCTGGGTAGGGGTATTTAGACATTTTTCCTGAATAAAGAGTATCCTCCCTCGGATACGTGGCGAACCACAACCCCGCAGGAACAATTAGTTTTTTCCCCGAGTAAAGAGATATCCGATTTCTTTTTTGATGTAAGGCTATTGAACCAAAACTAACAGTGTTAGTGCAAATAGGAACAATTCCGATGTTTCTTTTTTTAGCGTAGTGACTAACTAGATCAACTTGAGTGTCCTCAACTAAATGAGTAATTGCTATTATAGTTTTCATAAATAAAGAGAAAACCACACAACCTATCCTACTTTAGAAACAAGGAGGAGGCTGTGTGGTTGCAAGAATGGCTGTTGTTCAGCCACAATGATGACGTGTGATACGCTTACCATTACATTGAGTCGTCTTCTCAATCGAAATGGCTTTGCGGTTCACTAACGTCTTGACTTGATTTTTCTTCATGAAGAAAAAAAGACGAGACTATACAGCCCCCTCATCCACTTAATGTGAATGATGTAAAAGAGCAGTACTAGATTTCAAGTTAAAACCTTTTTGTTTATTTGTCAAGAGGCTCTGTGTTATTTTTTAACTAAATTTAAAATTTAATTACTTCCTACTTCGCCTCAGGGATTTCGATATAGAATTGTGAACCCTTGCCCTCGCCTTCTGATTCAGCCCACATTTTTCCGCCATGAGCCGTGAGTATTTCCTTTGCAATAAAGAGACCGAGTCCTGTACCGTGAATGTTTGCATCGCTCGCATTGTCAGCACGGCTAAACTTCTTAAAGAGTTTTGGCATTGTCTTTGGATTGATACCTACACCTGTGTCAGACACAACAAAGCGAATGTTTTTGTCGTTTTTTTCGAGAGAAATCGTAATTGAACCCTGCGGTGTGTACTTTACCGAGTTATCAATAGTGTTAACGATAACCTGTTTGAACTTGTCCTTATCAGCCTTGATAGAATATGACTTGTTGCTATCTACTTTTACGCTAAACGTGAGACCTTTTGCTTCTATGTTTGTCTTCTGTTCACGAACGACTTCATCGAGCAACTCCTTGAAATCAATAGGTTTAAAATCATATTTCATGGTACCCAATTCCATACGAGAAACGTTGAGGTAGTTTTCGACGAGGCTTATGAGTGTTTTTGTCGAAGTGAAAATAGTCTCAATACCCTCTTTTAGAGGACCACCGACTGAGCCCATTTCACCCTCGAGTATGAGAGAGGCGTATCCACGCATAGAAGTGAGAGGGCTACGGAGCTGATGTGTCGCAAAGGAAATGAATTCTGTCTTCTGCTTGTCGAGCTCTCTCAGTTTTGTGTTGGCTTCGGCCAAACCAGTGTTTGAGGCTTGGAGCTGAGTAGCAAGTTTCTCCACCTTTTCACGCACGTCGGCTTCCTTTTTGGCATTCTGAAGGAGGAGCACACCGAGAAGTATGGACATACCGAGAGTTACGAGGCTGAGAGTACTTTCTGCTGAGTCCTGAAGGAAGAGAAATTGAGATCCCGCCATGATGATGAGGGCGTACGCGAGCACCTGAGTACCAAGAAGTCTAAATTGGAATACCCCGAGGTTTGTAATGGCAAACACCATAATGATGAGAAAGAGCGGCAACACAAACAGACCGTAGAGGCTCGTTTCGTAGTTGTCAGTGATCGTTGCAAGATATTCTGTTGAAGAGAAAATAACAAAGAACGCGAGTGTTGCAAAGAGAATAATGAGCGATCTCATTCTTTTTTTACTATCGGAACTCACCCAGCTCTTGAAAAGAGAAAAGAACATGAGAGCAACCGCAATAGCTTCGGCGACAAGTTTATATATCGTTAGACCTTGGTTTTCTACAGCCTCACAAACAGGCTGATTAAATTCGAGCAGAGAATCTCCTGTAACTGTGATAACAAGAGCAGGCAAACAAATACCCACAAGGAGGAATTTCTCCCAATTTGTTATTTTGTCTCGTGCCAAAATGCCAAAAAAGTATGCGCCGAGAGAAAAAAACACTATGTTTACATAGTCGAGCCATGACCACGTAAAGTAAACATAAAAATAGTTTGGCGATACCCAATCAACAAGACTACCAATTAACCACAAAGAGAAACCGAAAGTAAAACCAAAAAACGCAATTGCTAATTTCGAAAACTTTGTTTTTAACAAAGCGTAACCGCTTAAGAATAAAGCCAACACTGTTGGTAGGAGGTGTGAATAATATGCGATAGTATGATAACTATTGGTCGTTTCAAAACATGTGTTAATATCCATACAACTTATTATATAATAAAATCAAATGAAGAAGATATACCACTCATGGATGCATCCCGCACTCGAAGTAAAGAAAGTTGATTTCGGCAAGGGTGTATTTGCAAAAAACGATATAAAAAAAGATACCTTGGTAGTCGTCTTTGGTGGTTATGTATTTACGTTCGCAGAAGAATCAACCTTCCCTGCACCCATGAATGATTATGCGCACCAAATATCAGAAGAATTTGTTTTTGGTGTAAGAAAAAAGTCACAATTACAACCAGTTGATTATATTAACCATAGCTGTGATCCTAATGTGGGTTTCAAGGGACAAATTTTTCTTGTTGCAATGAGAGATATAAAAAAAGGCGAACAAATTAATTTCGATTACTGTATGGTTTTAAGTGAAGCAAAAAACGTTAAAGAGGTTTACAAATTTGATTGTCAGTGTGGATCAAAAAACTGTAGAAAAATTGTCACATGGAATGATTGGAAAAAACCAGAGCTTCAGACAAAATATAAAGGCTATTTCCAGTGGTACTTGGAAGAAAAAATAAATAAAAAAGAGCAGTAGTCTTAACTGTTCCCTATTTAATCACAACTACACTCGTTGGTAATTTCTTTTCTATTCAACAAGCGTCTTCTTTCCATTTTCAAGAAGAATTGCTTGAGAATCGCTCAAACGCTCGACATTAGTTCGATATTTTTCTTCAAAAGCTTTTGTTTGTTCCTCAATTTCTGGAGAATAGTGTGGAAGTATAATGAGCTGAGTTAGATTTAGACCTATAAAATCTTCCAGGCCAATATCGTTTGGATCGGGCTCGACTTCGTTAACTATATTAATAGAGGGTCCAACAATAATACTTCCAGCACTAACTCCAACGTAGACGCCGTTACGATTTAAAAGATTTTTAATCGAGTGCTCGAAATTAGCCTCTTTTGCAAATTTGAGAAGTTTAAATGTATTTCCTCCGCATACATAAATAACCCCATACTCTGAAAAATCTCGAGTTTGATCTGTTTCAAGATCAACAAAATCCACTACTTTAAACCCCATAGTTTCAAATTGCTTTTTTGCCAATTGAGAGTACTTGTTTTTTTCCTTACCTTCTGCGGCGGTTGTGATTATTGCAACAAAACAGTCTTTTGGATCATTGAAAAAACTTATAAATTTTTTAGCAAGGTTCTCAGAGGAGATACCTGTCGATGTTAAAAGTAATTTTCCTGAATTTATGATCATTTAAAATCCTTATTTAATCACAACTACTTCTTTTAGAGTGTTGTTTACTAATTCTTTACTAGAATGAGGATGGCACATCCAAAATTCGTCGGTTTCAATTTCTGTTGGCTCGAGAGCGACAATGATCGGTTTCGATCCTGTACGCTTCATAACATCAATAAATGCGGGCAAAAATATTTCTCGTGTAAAACTTATTTCTTTTGAGTCGAGCATTACGTTCTCAAAGAGAATACCGTGTGTTATAAAAAGCATTAAATAGTTTTTGTAGTAATCTAATGCGGTACCTCCATGATTTTTTAACCAATCAGAGGCGTCAAAAAAAACTTCGGGGCTGAAAACTCTATACGTAGTATTAAAAAGTGAGTGGTGGAAAGAGATCAAATCTTGATCCCAAACAGTTTTGACTTCAGATAATTTCTTACCATTAGAAGAATTGAAGTCGATTATTTTTTCGTATTCACAAACAAGACCTCCTTTTTTGCCCCGCTTGAGAAAAAAAGCGAGCATTCCTAGATAATATTTAACTTCATTTTTGGCGACAAACTTATCTTGATGATATTCCCAAAAAAGAGGTTTGAGACCGATAGCGTCGATAATACTAACAAACCTTCTTAACTCATAGTTTGGCGTCGCAACCTGTCTAAATAGTACTCCGCGAATATCATTTTCTAGTGGTTCTGGAATAGCGTCACCGAGAAGGGAGCGTATTTTTTCTCTGAGAGTTTTGTCACGGTTTCGTTTTTGGAGCTCTTCTACAGCCTCCTCAACAGGAGTATATACAAATGCATTGAATTTTTCCCTGTCGGATATCAATTCCTCGATATCTACGTCCCGTGGGGTTTCCATGGTTTTTCATTATACCACACAATCTTTAAAAAAACAAAAAGCACGAGGGACTTATCCCCCGTGCCTGTTTTATATCGTTTCTATAATCTCGGGCGTTTGTCCAAATAATCAATCGGACCTTCTTTAGAAAGGTTTTTTTTAATTTTTTCTAATTCAACAGGAACAATCTTTCTATCAATAACGCGTATTAAAAAAACATACTCCTTGTTGTTTTTAATAGATAAAACAGCCTCATCGTCAATAATGTACTCAACCTCATCATCGAGCTCAACGACAGTGTTTTTGCTAGCCTTTAGATATGTATCTATGTTAAATTGAGAATTTTTCTTTAGTGATATAATCATTACATGGAAAATAACATGCAAAACACTCTCAAGCAAGATTTTAAAGAAGAGATAAAAAACATCCTCGAGTCAAACTCTGCTGGTGTGCACTCATTCATTATTACAGAAGAATTATCAAAAAAAATACCTGACTTTGAAAAGATTTTTACATATGGATTTAATAAACTCTCGGAAATAAACAAATTACCCGATATTTTTTTAGCCTCTTTTTTCTTTTGTTTAACCGCATTAAAAGGCATACCGAAAATAGCTGACGATTGGGCCACCGATGCAATGATCTTTTGTAAAAATACAGAAGATTTCCCTGTACCATCCACCAAAAAAAAATTAATCGAAATCTATACAAAAAAAGTGCACCCGTTACTTAAAAAATAAATAACGATATGCACTTTGCACTTTACTTTTTGCTTCCACCACGAATACCATGTCCGTGTGCGCTTTTTGTCCCATCAGAACGTTCATGCACAATGACATGGGAATGATCGTTCCGACTTCCAACTTTTGCATTGTCTTCAGTGCGCAACGTGTGCGAGGTGCGTGAGCCATCCTGATGTTTTTCAACCTTTTCTTTTACTTCACCAGGACCAGTCGGATCACGAAACCAGTTTCCCCAACCCATATAGATACCCTCCTTTCTGTTTTAGGTTCAGAGCTACTCAATACGAGTAGTTTTCATCGAGAACATACCACACAATCTTTAAAAAAACAAAAAGCACGAGGGACTTATCCCCCGTGCCTGTTTTATATCCTCTGCCACAGTTCTTTAACTGCAAGCACCAGAATCCCCGTGCGGAGAGTCCAGTACAAATTTGCAATCAACACTGCGACAAAGAGTATACCCCAGTCACGTAGGTTTACACCCGTAAACTGTTTCCTCCTGTAATGGACGGCAACAATGAACGGATCAACAAACGCGCTGAGGACTCCGAAGATCAGAATCTTCACAATCTTGCCCGAGGCACTCTGACTTTCTTTTTTGAGTGCCCAGACTAGAATTTTCTCAATCCGGCCTTTTCCTTCCTGACGCTCCACATCTTTGAGATAGGTAGCGCCCACCCAGTCAATCTTCATCTTGTCGAAAACGACGAGAAGAATACCGCACTGAATGAAAGAGAGAAAAGCCATCAGGAGACCTCCATAGACCAGTCCGTAATATCCGACGACTGCCATATAGAGAGGGTAATTGAATACCCAGTTAAAGATTCCGTACAGAAACAAGCCTGTGCCCATCTCTGCAATCTTTCTTTTGTGGCTTACGAGCCACAGTTTCAATGAACCATAGGTGGTCATACCCCACCTCCTTTCTTGACATAATTATAGCATAGAATATACAAAAAAGCAAGCCCTTTACGAGCTTGCTTTTAAAGGCTTTATTGAGGCATTTACTGAGTCTCCCCTTCTTGAGTCATTTCCTCCGATTGTGTCGTCTCTACAGGAGCTATTTCTGTGTTTTGCGCAGATGCAGTGTCGGTACACATATCTTCTTCTGCGTCACCACAGACAACTTCCTCACAGGAGATTGCCCCACTCGTACATTCCATCAAACATGAGTTGTCTGCACATTTTTTGAACTGAGCAGCTTTGATGTAAAAAGCTCGATACGTACTGAGATTGTTTGGAGGACACGCATCAACCTCTGAACAATCACGTTCGAAACATGTCTGTGTAGCAGGATCACATGGAGCCTCTACGTAAAAATCATAATTTTGCGCAAAGAGAAAATTATAACCAGTCGCCAAAATCACACCAACGACCGAGAGACCTATGACCCAGAGAAATATTTTGTCTGATTTTTCCATGAGGTAATAATACCACTTTTATTTTAAATACGGCTAGTGCCGTTAAATACAGATCGCATATGCTAACTTTTGGCTTTATACACAAAAAAAGAGACCTTCGTGAGAAGGTCTCTTTGAACTATCGAGCATTGAGACGTTTCTTGTCTTTTTCAAACAAAGAAACATATTTTTTGCCTAGAGTCATAAGTTCACTATGCGAACCCTGCTCCGCTATCTCACCGTTCTGCATCAGCACAATCTTGTCGCACATGGTCGCGCGAGATAGATGCTGTGTGACGATAATAATAGTTACCCCTTTTAAGGCAAAGATATTATCTATCACACTCTGCGCTGACTCGGAATCAAGTTTTGCATCAGGTTCATCGAGGATTAAAATCGGCGTGTTGCGGTACTTTACTCTCGCAAGCGCCAATCGTTGCTCCTCTCCTCCTGAAAACTCTCTTCCTCCGAACTCGGTCCCTATCTGAGAATCAAACCCTTTTGGGTCTGACCGTACTATCTCATCAAATCTCGCGAAACGACTTGCTTCATTAACCATTTCAAGGTCAATAGGCTTATCTAACCTTGAAGAAGCGATTTCTTCGCCCACAAGTCTGTCGTGAACAGTATAGTTTTGCATCAAAGCAGAAACTGTTTCCGACCACGATGACTGAGTTATCGTACGTAGATATAGATCGCCAACCAGAATTTGACCGTCAGTTGGATCATAATGACGCAACAGAAGCGAGATGAGAGATGATTTTCCGCTACCATTCTTGCCTACGATAGCAACCTTGCTACCTGATTCAATACTCAAGTTAATGTTTTTCAACACTAAACTATCAGTATCGGGATAGGAAAAGCCCACGTTCTCAAACCGAATCATTGGAGGAACTGCAAACTTTGGACTAACAGGATTTTCGGTCTGAAGTAGAGGTCTTGTTCCGAAAAACTCAACCTCTATCATGATCGTCCCCTTTGCATTGTTCCAATTTTCTGCAATTTGTCTCACCACGCTTACTATGTCACCCTGCAATCTGCGTGCTGAGGCAATAAGTACAGTGAGTGCTCCTATGTCGCCACCTATCGATACGGTTGAACCGACAGCGTCGAGTAGAACAAAACACAGGCCACACATGGCCAAAAAATGTGTAAGAATACCACTCTGAAGAGTCGAGAGACGCAGATTATTGTACTGTTTTACTGCATACCCAGTGTTCTCATCTATTTGCTTTCTGAGTGTAGGCATTTGGCGGAACATGATTCCTTGCAGAAAAGCTACTGTGTTGTTATATGCTCTTTCAAGCACATAGCGTTTTTTATGGTGAGGAGCGAGGTCTTGCGACAATCTCCAGAACCTGTTCACAGCAAAAAATTCAGCAAAAATCATAGGCGTAGCACTTCCGATGATTACAAAAACATACAGAGGCGATTGAAAAAAGAGCGTGGCACCGAAAACCAAAAACGAAACGCTGTCTTTAAACAAACCCATCATTTCCATCGCAAGCCATATGCGTGTCTGCCAATTGCCTGGTAGCTCATCTATCTTTTTCTCAAGATCGTCAAACTGCTTACTTTTAAGCCTTCCAATGTCCAACGATGCCTTGTGTTCGTGTATCTCTCTTTTGTTCGCAATAGAAAGAGTGTGACGCCATCGAGATTGAAAAAACCACGATAACTTTCTCAACACCATTTCAGCGAGCAAAACAAGCACTACGAGAATAACAGGGACAAAAAACTCCTCTTTAATAATTTCAGAAAATACAAAAGAGTGCCTTTCTCCCGATATGATCTTCTGCAAGATACTCACCAGTCTTCCTGTAAGGACGACTGCAAAGTAACTCAAGAATGTGAGAAGAATAATAAACGAAAAACCTATGATGGTGTCGCGCCTATTGTTCCTCCAACAAAACGAAAAAGAGAATCGAAGTGCAGACAATCCGGTTCTCAGAACATCTTTTACCTTATTCACATTGTGTCCTTTCTTTTGTTTCTTTTCAAAAAGCTAAATCAAACTATATTATATCACTATTTTACAGTTTGTCAAAGTAATGATGCCGAACAAAAAAAGAGACCTTCATGAGAAGGTCTCTTTGAACTATTTCTTGAAACACCAGAATCGGTGCAGGTGCCACCACTTGAAAGCCCCGCTCATAATCTTGCCCTTTCCTTCTTCGGTAGACTTGAAAAAAACCTCCACAGGATGAGACTTTAAAATAGCCTCTATGTACTCGTAATCAAAAAAGGTCATGCTTTTCTTTTCCCGCCACTCATCCCTGAGGCCAAAGAGACTGAAGGTAATGACGCCTCCTGACTTTGTGCCCTTGATCATTTTGTCGAGCATACCCCACACCTTTCGATGTGGAGTAAGGAAAGGAAGAGAATTTGAAGCAATGACGAGATCGTAGACTTCTACCGCTATGGAGAACTCAGTCATGTCTTGTAAAAAAATCCTGAGCTTTTGACTGTCTGCCAACACGCGCTTCTCAGACATTTTTTTCACATTTTCTGAATCAATCTCAACCGCATCCACCTCGTAACCGAGGTTAAGCAGATGAAACGTATCCGCTCCTGAGTTTGCTCCCAAATCAAGGGCTCTACCGCCACCCTGCAACATGTCCAAGAATTCAAGTTTCTGCAAAAGAATACTTTGTTTTGTGTTCATCTAAAATGACACTAAAACAAAAAACCTATTTTGTCAAACACATCTAAATCCCCTGTTTTTTGAGTTCTTCGATGAGTTTCTTTGAATCCTTTGAGAGCTTGCGTGGAATGATGATGTTTATCGTAACCAAGATATCGCCCCTGCGTGACTTGTCGATAGGTACACCCTTGCCTTTGATGCGAAGGGTTTCACCATGACCCACACCTTCAGGAATTTTGAGCTTGATATCACCGTCGAGTGTTGTGAGTGTATGTTCAACACCGAGGAGAGCGTCTGATAATTTTATATTCAAGTCTGCAACCAAATTCGCTCCATCTTTTTTCCACAGAGCATGTTTTTTTACGTGAATCTTGATATAGAGATCGCCTGTCACGCCATGAGGCACCGCTTCTCCTGCCCCACTGAGACGCACCATCTCTCCGTCATCGATTCCTGCGGGAATTTTTACCTTTATCTCGCTTTCTTTTTTGTATACACCTTGACCATGACACTGAGAACACTTTTCTTTTGGTATACGGCCATGTCCATGACACACATCACAGGTACGAGTTGTAGAGAATGAACCGAGGATAGAACGTCGTGTTTCGTTTATCTTTCCTTTTCCATTACAGGTGTCACATGTTTTCATTTCGCTACCATGCTTTGCACCTGAGCCAGCACAGAGATCACACTCGCTCACTTTGTTTACGAGAATGGTGCGCTCTGTTCCGAAAATGCTATCAGCAAAAGGTATCTCTACGTCGATTGAAATATCGCGACCTCTGCGACTACGCTCTCGCGTTCCCCCACCACCAAAAAACTCTCCGAATATATCTCCGAGATCAAAGTCCTGAAAACCTTGTCCGTTTTGGAAACCGGAAAAATCAAAACCGCCGAAACCTCCCTGACCACCAAAGCCACCTTGTCCACCCATACCTCCAGCGGATCCATACATGTCATACTGTTTACGTTTTGACTCATCACTAAGCACGCTGTACGCCTCGTTTGCTTCTTTGAAACGATCAGCATTACCTGTTTTCTTGTCTGGATGATGCTCGTGGGCAAGTTTTCGAAACGCCTTTTTTATATCGTCTTGTGACGCGTTTTTGTCTACACCGAGTATTTTGTAATAATCTTTTGGCATGGTGATTTTAATTTACAACCTACAACCAACAACTCAGAATATCCCCGTGTGAATCTAATCTGGTTTGTGTGATGAGTTATTGGTTGTTAGTTACCTATTAACTCCTACTTCTTTTCTTCCTTAAACTCAGCATCTCTCACATTACCTTCGCCACCTTCTGGTGGTTTGTTTTCATTTGCCTGCTGTGAGTTTGCTCCCGCTTGCTGTGCCTTCATCATTGCTTCGCCAATCTTTGACATAGCAGTAGAGAGGAAATCTGTAGCTTTCTTTATAGCTTCGATATCGGTACCGTCTTTTACCTTCTTTAAGTCGGCAATCTTTGCTTCAACATCAGCTTTGACATCAGCCGGAGCCTTGTCTCCTGCATCCTTGAGGGATTTTTCTGCAGTATACACGAGCTGTTCAGCGAGATTTTTTACCTCCGCTTCTTCTTTCTTTTTCTTGTCTTCTTCGCTATGAGCGTCGGCTTCTTTTTGCATTTTTTCAATGTCTTCTTTTGAAAGACCTGAGCGTGCCTCTATACGAATAGACTGCTCCTTACCCGTAGACTTTTCCTTTGCCTTTACCGCGAGAATTCCGTTTGCGTCCACATCAAAGGTTACCTCAACTTGAGGAATACCTCGTGGTGCTGGTGGAATGCCGTCGAGAATAAATCTACCGAGTGATTTGTTGTCACGAGCCATTGCGCGCTCACCTTGCACAACATGTATTTCAACCGAAGTCTGATTGTCAGCAGCCGTTGAGAATACCTGAGAACGAGATGCTGGAATCGTTGTGTTTTTCTCAATGAGCTTTGTCGCAACATTACCCATTGTTTCAATACCAAGTGATAGAGGAATCACATCAAGGAGAAGGACGTCTTTGACGTCACCAGAGAGAATACCTCCTTGAATAGCAGCGCCCACCGCAACCACCTCGTCAGGATTCACGCCCATATGAGGTTTTTTGCCAAAGTATGTCTCCACTGCCTTTTGCATTGCGGGCATACGTGTTTGGCCTCCGACGAGGATTACCTCATTGATGTCTGAAAGTTTAAAAGGAGATGCTTCCATAGCACGTTTTGTAATCTCCATTGCACGATCAATAAACTCGCGTGTGATTTCTTCGAGCTTTGCACGTGTCATCTTTATGAGCAAGTGCTTCGGTCCAGAAGCATCCGACGTAATAAACGGGATGTTCACCTCTGTATCGAGAGCGGTAGAGAGCTCAATCTTTGCCTTTTCTGCTGCCTCGTCGAGACGCTGGCGAGCAAGGGCGTCATTTCTGATATCAATGCCGGATTCCTTTTTGAATTCATCGGCAAGCCAATTGATAATTTTCTGATCGAGGTCTTTTCCTCCGAGGTGTGCGTCACCGTCGGTTGATTTTACCTCGACGACATCGCCACCGACTTCGAGTACTGAGATATCGAATGTACCTCCACCAAAGTCGAACACGACAATCTTTTCATCTTTTTTCTTGTTGAAACCGTACGCGAGAGCAGCAGCTGTTGGCTCGTTGATGATTCTCTTTACATCAAGACCTGCAATTTTTCCCGCATCTTTTGTAGCCTGACGTTGTGAGTCATTGAAATACGCAGGCACAGTGATAACGGCTTCGGTAATCTTTTCACCTGTTCGCGCCTCGGCATCAGCTTTCATTTTTTGCAAAATCATTGCTGAGATTTCCTCGGGGCGATACCACTTGTCACCCATCTTTACCTCGATGCCTCCATTTTCTGACTTACGGACATCATACGGAACCGCCTTGATGTCTTTCTGAACGAGAGCCTCATCGAAATTATGTCCGATGAAACGCTTGATTTGAAAGATGGTGTTTTTTGGGTTCGTTACTGACTGACGCTTTGAAAGCACGCCCACCATGCGTTCTTTGGTTTTTGATTCAGCAACAATAGAAGGTGTGGTGCGCATTCCCTCTGCGTTCTCGAGAATTTTTGCTTCACCTCCCTCCATTATAGCCATTGCTGAGTTTGTGGTACCGAGATCGATACCTAATATTTTTGACATAATGAATTGAAATTAACTTACAACTAATAACCAACAACTGACAATAGAGAAAACTGACAAATTAAACCTACGACCAGTCTGGTTGTGGGTTGTACGTTGTCAGTTGTTAGTTAAAGGCTGGAGCGCGGGTCGGTTGAGCTGTAAAGAAAGAGAAATCAAAACCAGCAAAAGGTGTATAGAGAGAATCAGTACAAACAGAGGAGAGAACTTCACATGTCTCACATGATGACAGGAGGATAGGCTCTGAGGCCTCTAGAGGCTCCTCTAGGGGGCGTACAGCCACAATGCGAGCCGAAATAACCCTATTTTCGCAATACGTCACCGCAACCAAAACAGACACCACCTGTCCAGACTTGGTCGTGATTGTTTTTTCTACTAATTTGTATTCGGGTGATCGTACTAACATAAAATTAACGTGTGACTAACAACTTACAACGGTTAACCAGACAAATCAAATCTACTCTGCGGGGTAAGTTTCCTAACAATTATACCATTTATTCTGGTTAAAAGTTAAAAATTCATGGTTACTCTTTCTTCTTGAATTCGCCTACTTTTACTTTTGGAGCCTTGATAACCCGGCCATTGAGCTCATAACCTTTTTGGATAACAGCGACAATGATGTGATCTTCAGATTCTTTTGACACGGGCACAAACTCCACCGCTTCATCACGCATAGGGTCAAATTTCTTACCAAGAGGATCAACTTTTTTGAGATTGTTTGATTCGAGAACTGATGTTAATTGATTGGCGATGTATTCAACACCGGTACGCCAATTTTTATCTACTTTTTCCCAGGCTTCTTTGTTTACAAAAGCCATCTCAAAACTTTCGAGAACAGGGACAAACTCGCTTATGAGAGATTCATTGGCGTATTTTATAAAATCCTTTTTTTCCTCTTCGCTTCGTTTTTTGAAATTTACAAAATCAGCCTTTGCCCTCTGCCATCCATCAAGATATTCCTGTTTCTGGGCTAAAGCCGTCTTGAGCTTTTCTTGAAGCTTCTTAAACACCTCGGGAGAGAGCTCACGAGAGTCTTCGTCATTCATAGACACAACATCATCCCCCTCACCATCAGGTTGCTTGTGTCCTTTCTTTGATTCAAACTCGCTCGAATCAAATGTTACTTCATCTTTTTCAGTGTTCTCGTCTTTCATGTATCGATTTTAACAATTTTACTTACTAAACGTTATTGACATACGCCCTAAAAATAAGTTTCATTATTTTTGTAGAAGCACCCTCGTTAACAAAAATCCCCATTTGGGGATTTTTGTAGTAACTATCTCTTGCTCCATTGAGGAGACTTGCGGGCCTTCTTGAGACCGAACTTACGGCGTTCCTTCATACGAGGATCTCGTTTGAGGAAGGTAAGCTTCTTGAGTTTCTTACGAAGCTCTATATCGTAATCAATGAGACATCGAGAGAGAGCGTGACGAAGCGCTTCTGCCTGAGAGTGAATACCCCCTCCAGAAAGCTTTGCAGTAACTTTAAATTTTTGAGCAATCTTTGATTTAGTGAAAGCATCAGTTGCAATAGAACGGAGCTCTTCTGTTACAAAATAGGTATCGAGGTCTTTGTCGTTGATGACAATAGATTGTTTTGTTGTAGGAGTAATACGAGCGCGCGCAACTGAAGTCTTGCGACGTCCTACAGCCTCATGATATGTGGTTTTTTCTACGATTGTTGTCATACTATTCAGTTACTGTTAAATTCTGCATCATTTTTGTCTGAAGCTTGTTCTTTGGAAGCATTCCTTTTACAGCAATTTTAAACAATTCGCCATAACCTTTCTTTGCGATCATGTCATCCATCTTTGTAATGTAAAAACCTCCTGGGTATCCTGAGTAACGTGTGTACTCTTTCTCGCCTTTCTTCTTTGAGGAAATATCCGCTCGAGAAGCGTTGATGATAGTTACCTTTACTGGCGCAACTTCATTAGCCTTGTATGAAGGAGAAGTTTTGCCCATGAGAATCTTTGCGGCTTCGCTCGCAACTCGTCCCAATTTTTTATTCTGTGCATCAATAGTGTGGTTCATGGTTTTTATACAAATTCAACGCGAGCCATCTTTGCCGCATCGTTTTGACGACGTGGAAGTTTGATTACTCGAGTATAGCCTCCTTTACGATCTGCGTACTTTGGAGCAATAACATCAACGAGTTTCTTTGTAGCACGGTCATCAACAACGCGTGAAGCAACAATACGACGAGATGCGAGCGTCTTTTGCTTTGCGAGAGTTACGAGTTTTTCAACGTGAGGACGAATTTCCTTTGCTTTTGCCTCGGTAGTGTCAATTCCTTCATGAATAATGATAGAACGTACAAGAGACTTCAAAAGCGCATTTCGCTGATTGCGTTCTCGTCCGAATTTTCTGTTTTTATCGCTGTGTCTCATTGAATTTTTTAAAAATGAAGAGGAAAGTGACTGCGTGGTGCTGTGAGTAGATAGATTAGTATATTTTTCCTATTCTGTCTACTTATCGCCTTAGCGGAGGGTTATGTCGTACTCGGCTAGGATTTTCTTGATTTCTAGAATACCCTTTGGTCCAAGTCCTTCGATATTATCGAGGTCAGCCTCCTTCTTTCGAGCGAGACCACCTACCGTACGAATGTTTGCACTCGTGAGAGCATTTGTTGTTCTCTGTGAAAGGCCGAGAGTTTCAATACGAGTCTTGAGGAACTCTGTATCAAGCTCTTTCTTTGCACCACCAATTTCTTTTGAAGCAACAGGAGTATCTTTTACAGGAACGATTTCTTCTTCCTTGAAGCCTACGATTGCCTTGAGTTGTCCAATCATAATCTCGATTGATTTTTCGAGAGCCTGCTTTGGCGTGAGGGTTCCGTCTGTTTCAACGGTAATCTTGAGACGGTTGAAGTCTGTTCGATCGCCAACACGCATATTTTCTACTTCGTAATTTACACGCTTGATAGGTGTAAAGATTGCATCGAGAGCAATACTGCCGATTTCAACGCGGTCTTTTTGGAGGAGTTCCTTAGAAACAAAGCCGAGGCCTTGCTCAACGCGAATTTCAATAACAAGCTCTGTTGCCTTGTCAGTAACGCTTGCAATGTATTGATCAGGATTCAAAATTTCAACCTGTCCAGGAACAGTAATGTCAGAAGCCTTGATCTCCTTGATTCCCTTTACTTTGATAGTGAGAGTCTGTGGTTCAGAAGTGAGGAGCTTGATACGAACACGTTTCAAGTTGAGGAGAATAGTAATAACGTCTTCTTTTACTCCTGCGATTGTAGAGAATTCGTGGCTAACTCCTGCAATTTTTACATGAGTAATAGCCGCACCTGGAAGTGAGGAGAGGATAATGCGTCGAAGTGAGTTTCCGAGAGTGTGTCCGTATCCAGGATAAAGACCGTCAATTTCGTAAACACCTGTTGTACCCTCTTCGAGTACAATCTTTGGCTTTGATGGGAGATGAACGTTGAAATCCAACATATTTTTTTTATTATTACTCTATAAAAAACTATTAAATGTTTATCTGCTGTAAAATTCAACCACGACAGAAAGATCAAACACATTTTCCCCTGAAACGTATTTTGGTGCGCTGGTAACGGTTGCTACTTTCTTTTCACTGTCGTATGAAAGCCATGATGGGATTTTTACTTCTTTCATTTTCTCGTCGTACTTTGCGAAAACAGGCTTTTTGAAACTTGCCGGACGAACAGAAATAATATCCCCTGACTCAACTTTGTATGAAGGAGCCATTACTCTCTTGCCATTAACCACAATGTGACCGTGAGAAACGAGCTGACGAGCAAAAGCACGAGTAGATGCAAAACCGAGACGGTATGCAACGTTATCGAGTCTCATCTCGAGACGAGAAAAGAGAGCTTCGAGTGTATTAACGCCTTTCTTTGCAGAAGCCTCCTTAACGTACTTTGAAAACTGTCGCTCAGTAAGACCGTATGAGATACGAGCCTTTTGCTTTTCAAGCATTTGAAGGCCAAAGTTTGACTTTGGTCTCCATGGTCCCTTGCCTCCTTTACGCTCTTGTCTCTGGGCAAATTTCTGAGTCTGGGTCTTCTCAAAAATGTTTGCTCCAAGACGACGCGCTATTTTGTATTTTGGTCCTATAATCATAAAAAATTGAATGGTTAGCTTTTAGGTTTCAGTTTTCAGGGAAGACTTTCTCTCTACTCCGCCCTAGAAACTGAAACCTGCAAGCTTGTCTTAATTACACACGTCGTGGTTTTGGTGGCTTTGGTCCATTGTGTGGTACCGGAGTCACGTCCTTGATCGATGAGATAGTGATACCCTTTGCAACAAAGCTTCGGATAGCTGATTCTCGACCAGAACCTACACCCTTTACTACTACTGATATCTCTTTTACGCCAAAAGGCTGTGCCTTGAGAGCGAGAGTTTCACCTACTTTTGCAGCTGCGAAAGGAGTACCTTTCTTTGCACCCTTGAAACCGAGTGCTCCAGCAGAAGAAGACGCGAGTGCGTTTCCCTGGTTATCAGTCAAAA
The DNA here is from genome assembly GCA_964559755.1 of uncultured Candidatus Saccharibacteria bacterium. GTDB lineage: Bacteria > Patescibacteriota > Minisyncoccia > Phycocordibacterales > UBA6065 > CAIMLU01. The sequence continues at coordinate 54,582 of CAZLHP010000002.1, read as the reverse complement.
GAACCTTGGTATTGTTGTATGTTGATTCAACATGAAGCATCGCAACATCAACTTTTTTCTTGGTTGATTTTGCTGGTGCAACTTCTTTCTTTTCTACCTTCACTTCTTCTGTTTTTGTTTGTTTTTTAACCATAATGTATGAACTCCTGGATTCTAGTTGTTAGCTTTCAGGGAAGATTTCTCTTTATTCCGCCCTAGAAGCTAACAACTAGAAACTATTATTATTTCTTCTCTGCTACTTTACGTCCGGTACCCATAGTCTTTCGAACGTTTCCTCTGCGAGTACGAGAGTTTGTCTTTGTTCGCTGGCCATTTACAGGAAGGCCTCGCATATGACGAATGCCTCGATATGCCTTGATATCCTTGAGACGTTTAACGTTAGCAGCGATTTGGCGCTTGAGATCTCCTTCGATTTTTACACCTTCGATAATCTTTCTAATAGCATTTTCTTCATCAGGAGAGATATCCTTTGCTTTTTTTGCTACATCAACTTTTGCCTGAGCAAGTATAGAGAGGGCACGAGAACGTCCGACACCATATAGCTCAGTGAGAGCTATTTCAATACGTTTGTTTTCTGGAAGTGTGATACCTAGGATGCGCATGGAGTGATAAATATACGAAAATAATGTTGGTTCCCTACTCTAACACAGGGTCTGTGTTGAGTAAAGCTAGCCTTGTCTTTGTTTGTGACGAGGGTTTGATTTGCAAATAATATAGACATAGCCCTTGCGTCGAACTACTTTACACTTTGCACATTTAGTTTTGACTGATGCTTTTACTCTCATGAAATTTTTTAAAAACGAAAAGGTGATAAAGCGAAGAACACTTATTCACCTTAAGTACATTTTCTTAACTACAATCTCTGAATAATTCTACCTTTGCCTCCGTAAGGTTCTAACTCGACTCGTATCTTGTCTCCGACAAGCACTCGAATTCTATTCATCCGCATCTTTCCTGCAAGATACGTAAGTATTTCCTTACCATCCTCAAGTTTGACTCTGAAGAATGCATTGGGCAATGCTTCAGTGACAACACCCAACACGCTCGCTTTTTCTTTATCCATATTCAAGTGTTTTTAGAGTATAAGCCGAAAAGCAAAGGATGTCAACGCTTTTTCTAGAGTGCTGTTTTTACAGTAATGCTTTCAAGCTTTTTAGGGAAGGTACCCTTCCAAAAAGGTGTTGTTTTTGCGTCTGCTTTATCGATAGTGCTAAAACCCTTTAATATCTCAGCAAATGTGTCTTTGTCTTTACCTATGAGCGCTTGTTTAAGCCCTGATTCATCAATAACCCATACAAATTGAGCTACGCCCGCTACGGAGAAGTCAATCACGGAATCAGTCGCTGGTTTGAAATCCGGATTCGTTGGACTAATAGAAAGGTCTGTAATATTTTTTACTTCAATTGGTTCCCCATCATAATCTTTGAGAAAACTCTGTGCCAAAAATGTACCGAGGTCTTTTTTTGCAAAAACAGCAGCAGTGAGGACGCCCTCAATGGTGAGACGGACCTGATCTGCTTCGAGATTTTCTTGAGGAAGAATATTCCAGTCAATGCGATATGCTTTTGGATACATCACGAAACCTTCTGGTACTTTTGATTGTGCTTCTTTGAGAATATCCGTGCTTAGTTTCGCTTTAATCTCGTCTTCAGCATTTTTTCGGTCACCTTCAGACACGACTTTCATCACACCGGCAAAACCACCAGACATAACGGTCTTTGAACGACCATAAAAAGTAGTAAAACGTGGATCACCCTTAAAACCTGGGATAGTAAAATCCGTAAGTCCAACATTGTACTTTTCCCCTGCTTCATCAGCAGAAACGGAAACCTCTACACTTCCAGGAACGGTACCTTTTTTACCTGGTACTGTTACAGAAGAATCGATTCTGAAAATGAGACCTTCGGGTGTTTCAAAACGTGTGTTTTTAATGAGGCGTTGAGGCGCAGAACTATGATTGTTGAAAATAACAATGGTGCCCATGGCTTTTTTCTGAACATCCTGCTCGCCCGTGCTACGAACCACGAGACTACCCTCTTTTTTGAGCATAAGAGACTCAAAAGCAACCTGATTTGCCTCAGGCACCCTTCCTGCCTCTATGCTTCCAGCAATAGACGCATTGAAACTCTTTTGCGTGACGGTAACCGTAACAGAGTGAAAGAAGTTTAGAATAGAAAAAAGGCCAATAAGTACAAAGAGGACTCCTCCGCCAATAACGAGAGACTTCTTGTTTATAGGTCGACGTGTTCGAGGCTCGCTCGGCTCATCCTCGACTTCGATTTCTTTGTGCAACTCAGGAATCATTGGTTCCTCCTCCTCAACAACTACAGGCTCTTCGTAGACAGGCTGACGAACTTTTTCCGGTACAACAGGAACAACTCGAGGAGTAGGCTTTACGCGTGTCTCAGGAAGAGACACATTGCGAATAGATTTTTTAGGAACAATGTCTTGAATCAAATTTCGTACCATATAGTTATAGATTATACATCGAAGAAAAAACTTTGCTACTTCGTGTAAAGGACTTTATTCACAAATACCGCCTCGAGTGCGAGAAAAGCATCACGATAACACCCCTTTGCAAAAGTTGCGTGATCTCCGACAAAGCCATGATCAATAACCTGGACATTGAATGTGAGACCTTTGATACCGAACTGAGTAAACTGCTCGTCTTCGATTGCTTTTTTGAAGAATGCAACAAATTCATTGTCTGCGATGAGACACACCTTTGTTGGCAAGGTAACTCTCGTTGATATATCAGTGAGAGCGGTGTCAAAATAGTGCAACCATTCAATACGAATAGTGTCCAAAATACCTGAGATTGTTTCAGAAACCCCTGGTTCAACATGACCGTCGAGATGTGCGCGCAGAAGTGACGCTCCAACCTCATACGGCTCTTTGAGTGCTTCGGAAACCTTTCTATATACAAAGTTACGCCCAAGAGAGAAGTTTGAGTTTTCGACAATAACGCCATTTTTTACCACCGTTACATCTGCCAATTCCCCTGCAATATCCAAAAAAATAAAATCCTCATCTTTTTTCAAGAGATCGCGCAATGTTGAAAAAGCGACGAGTGAAAAGGAAAAAGAACGAACCTCTTTGAGATGATATGAGCGGTGGGTCACCTCTTCTGCTTTTTCCAGAACCTCTTTAGGGATCACGCTAATAGAAAAAGCGAGATCGAGTGTTTTTGCGAGTTTACCGTGAGGATCAGAGCTATCGTAACCATTGAGTTTTGTCTGTATAACCTCTTTACCGACAACGCTTAGCTTGTCTTTAAATTCCTTGAGGTTACCACTTGTTGTGAGATTCTTTTCGAAAAGCTCTTCTTCTTTATCCAAAAGCTCTCGAATAAGCTCTGGCGTAACTGTAAATGGCACGTCTTTGTGCAAAGCAATGATTTTTGTTTCAGAAGCAGCCCACGGTGAAGAGAAGACAAAGAACACTTTGCGAACATTGAGATCGCCATGCTCAGTAAATTTGAGATGAGCAACGCCTTCTTTTGATATGCGGGTATTTGCACGAACGAGAGCGTCGAGCATAAAACCAAAAAGTTTTATAGGATCGACATTCTCTTGAAATGTCATCATCTCGCGAACAGTGAAAACAATGTGAGGTGCTTTACCCTGATCAAACTTTACAAGAGCAGCACCAACAGAAGATGTACCAATATCAAAGATAATTCCAAGATCAGTTTTGTTGCTGGAGAAAAAAGAGAACATTCTTTCATTATAGGTCATAGACCTCCTCACGTGAAGCGTTAGGAGAGCACAGCTTTTATACGACGAACACCTGCGGAAACAGCTTCTTCTTTTTGAATTTTAAACGTTCCAAGAGAGCCAATATTTTCAACATGAGGACCACCACAGAATTCTTTTGAAAACGCAGTCTCCATTGAATCACCAATATAGTACACAGAAACAATATCTCCGTACTTATCACCGAAAAAATGAAGTGCGCCAGTCTTTTCTGCTTCTGCTTTTGGCATTTCTACTCGATGTACAGGCAATCCCGCTTTGATTTGAGTATTCACAATCTCCTCAACGCGTTTTTTCTCTTCGTCGGTCATTTTTGCCGTATGGGTAAAATCAAAACGCAAACGCTCAGCGGTAATATTGGAACCTTTTTGTGATACGTGAGTGCCCAACACCTGACGCAATGCCTGATGAAGCAAATGAGTCGTTGTGTGATATTTGAGAGACATTTCTGAAGTATCGCCCAAACCACCTTTAAACTTTTGTTCTGCACCGGCACGAGAAAGGTCCTGATGTTTTTTGAATTCCTCATTAAAACGAGCGATATCTACGCTCCCCCCTCTTTGTTTTGCTAATTCCACAGTTAAATCTATAGGGAAGCCGTAACTAGAAAACAGAGTGAAGGCTTCTTCGCCTGAAACCTTTTTGTGATTGAGCTTCTCGAACTCTCTCACGCCCTGATCGAGAGTTTTTGCAAACTTTTCTGACTCAGCCACAAGCACATCCTTGATACCAGAACGCTGAAGGACGATACCCTCGTGCACATAGTCGTACACCTGAGCGACCACCTCTACGAATTTACTGATGACCTCCGTGTCTATTTTCTTTGCATCAGTATTAAACACTGCACGTCGAATCAATCGACGGAGTATGTATCCGCGATCAGTGTTTGATGGAGTAACACCATCAGCAATCATAAAAATCGCTGTGCGCATATGGTCCGATATGATTCTCTGTTTACGAATGTCCGAAGAAACAGAAGATGCTATCTCCATAATCGGACTAAAGATGTCCGTATCAAAAATATTGTCCTTGCCCTGGAGCACAGCACAAACACGTTCGAAGCCAGAACCAGTATCAACATTCTTTTTTGGTAACTTACCCACCACCTTTCCGTCTTTTTTCACGTACTCCATGAATACGTCATTCCAAATCTCTACAACTTTTTGTTCCTCATCGGCTTTGAGATACTGTTCCTTTGTCATGCCTGATGTGAGTGTGCCAGAGAGGTCATAAAACATTTCAGTGTCGGGACCACATGGACCATTGTCTCCTGCGCTCCACCAATTATTTTTTGCTGGCATGAAATAAATGCGTTCACCCGCAACACCATTTTTTTCAAAAATTTCTTTCCACAGAGAAGCAGACTCGTCATCGCGAGGCGCATTTGCATCACCCTCGAAGCACGTCACGTAGAGACGCGCAGGATCGAGACCAAAACCTTCGTCTTTTGAGGTTAAAAGTTCAAAGCTCCATGTGATTGCCTCTCTTTTGAAATAGTCTCCGAGAGACCAGTTTCCCATCATCTCAAAAAAGGTAGCGTGAGTTTTGTCACCAATATCATCAATGTCCCCTGTACGAACACACTTCTGCAAGTTTGCTAACCGTGTACCAAGTGGATGTTTTTCTCCGAGAAGGTATGGAACAAGGGGTTGCATACCTGCGGTATTAAAAAGTACCGAAGGGTCATTTTCGGGTATGAGAGATGCAGACGGGATAATCGCGTGACCGTTCTTTTCAAAAAAAGCGAGAAATCTTTTGCGTACTTCGGCGGATGTCATATAGAAGGTTACTGTACCAAAAATTATACACTCTTGCTAGACAATTCCTCAAGGCGTTTAATATCGTCTTTGATACTCTGTAGACCAGCCAAAAAGAAGTCTGGCTTGGTAACATCGATGCCAATGTGTTTAAAAATCATTTCTGGAGACATGCTCCCTCCCAGAGAGAGAAACGTGATGATTTTTTCCATGTATGTTTTATCTTTTTTGTACTCAGCGTAGAGAGCTTTTGAAACAATCTGCCCAAAAACATACGAGTACACATAAAAGAATCTGCGAATATGTCCCCAGCCTACGAAATAGTAACCGTCGTCTGGAGCGAGCTTTACCGCCCGACCTAGATAAGACGACATGTGATTATTCATCAACAGAGCTAGCTGTTCCTTCGGCACCAAACCTTTCTCACGGATGTTCTTGTGCATTTCCTTTTCGAAATTAAAGCATGCAGTCTGTCTGAATATTGTTTGGATGTCGTCATTGATCCTATTGTGGAGAGCTATGACTTTTTCCTGGGGCGACAGAGTCTCAAAAATGGAATCAAAGAAAAGTGTTTCAAAAAAAGTACTTGCCACTTCGGCTGTTGCTGTAGAGTAGTGTTCATACAGTGGTGACTGTGATTTTGAAAGCTCGGTATGTATTGCATGCCCCATTTCATGTGCATACGTCATCGCAGAATCAAAAGTGTTTGTGTGATTAAGTAAAACAAATGTTGGGGTGTTGGTATTTCCAGAACAATATGCACCACCCGTTTTCCCCTTTTTGGGAAAAACATCTATCTGTCCCTGTCTTACAAAAGATTCCAGTATATCTGAAAAACGCTTGTCTGCTTGTGCAAAGACAGAAGAAAGTAACGCGTGACCCTCCTCAAAAGAAATGTGCTTTCGATTGTTACCAATGCCTACAGCGCGGTCTGAGTACTCGAGAAATGGCTGTTTGAGCAAACGAGCTTTCAGCGCATAAAAATCGTGGCTAATAGAAAAATTACTGGTAACCGTTTGAATGAGAGCGTCGATTGTTTTTTTGTCATTTTGATACGACAAAATAGTTCGATCTTCTGGTGCAGAAAATCCCTTGAGCTCATCATCAATTTTTTTGTTGATTACAATGGCGTTAATCTCACTCTCCGCAAAAAAACTAATACTCTTGAGCTTCTCAATAACCAGAGCGTGCAATTGACGTCTCTCTTTGAGAGGAAGCTCTGAAACTTTTGGCATTGCTTCACCGAGCGATATGTCTACGCCCTGAAAAGTAACTGTTTGCGAGCTCAAAAATGTATCAAAACTCTGGACCCACAACGTATAGCTCGGTAAAGCTTTTAGACCAAGGATTTTTTCTTCAGATTCTGATAAATCATGCCGAGCTCTCTTCCAAATACACGAGAGGAAGTAACTAAAATGCTTCAAAGACTTCCCTTTCAAAAATTTCTTTTGTGAGGCACTAGGAATCTTTGCGATATCCAATTCAAAAAAGATAATACTATTTTCAAGCTTTGCGAGGCGTTGTGACAATGTATTGAGCATCGACTCAGCCTCTTTGTCCTCACTCTGTAAATCTTTTCTGTATGAAAAATACATGAATGGACGAGCAAGGTTCAGCGTGCCGAGTAGGTTTTCATAATCAGCAAGAGCCCGAAGCAAAGCTTTTTCGGTTTTTACATACGTGCGATTATTCCTGTATTTTTTCTCAAAAACTTTATACTTTTTTTCAGCGTCCTGTATATCCTTTTCGATTCTTGGATCTTTGGCTGAAGTATATAATGCTTGTAAGTTCCATTCTGTTTTTAGGGTAGTGCTCATGTTTATTTCTTTACATAACGGGCAATTTTTTTCATATCCCTCTTCATAGCAGGCAAATTAGACCGCGTATAGAGGGCTACGGCAGGATGATACAAGGCTACCACAGTAATCTCACCATACGAAGCCTGTGCCTTAAAATGTGTCCCTCGAATTTCTGAAATAGGTCGTATTTTGGAAGAAAGGCCGAACTCAGTAAACACATACTTCATGGAGTGTCTCCCGAGCGGTACGATAACGCGTGGCTTAATAATATCTATTTGTTTTTTAAGAAAGGGTCCGTACAAAGCTATTTCTTTCTGAGTTGGCTGACGATTTGCCGGAGGACGATCCTTTACAAGGTTAGCGATGTATACTGAGCTTCTCGTAATCCCCGCTGATACAAAGAGAGTGTCCAAAACCTTGCCTGACGCGCCACAAAAAGGCTTGCCGGTCTCTGCTTCTTTTTTCCCAGGCGCTTCACCTACAAATAAAATGGGAGAATCTAGGTCGCCATCACCGATCACGGGAGCGTAATTGTTTTTTACACGAAAACGATACAGAGGCGATTTCTGAAGAGCGCACACTTCATTAAAAAGCATCGTCATGGTCTCCTCTTTGTAATTCATACGCGAAATTATAACAAAAAAACTCACCCCCATGGGTGAGTTTCGTCAAAACGCTCTTTGCCTCCACGAAAGACAAAGTGGAAGAAAGCTTCATTGTCTGAAGCATAACGACCAATTTGCTCTGAGGCATAGTAACGATTCTTGTCGCCGAGAGCTAAAGATAATTGGAGTAAACCTCGATTGTGGCTTTTGAGACTTAGAATTTTTTTTTCAAGTTCTTCAGTCTTGCGCTGAAGCTCTTGGATTTCTAACTGAAGCTGTTCTATAACAGCTTCGGGGTTTAAGTGAACAAGGTGAACAATAACGGCTTCTTCCTGCTCTATGTGAGAGGCGGAGCTATTCATGGATACGAAGGGGGTTTCCTGAAAATTTTATACCATTTTTTGAAAACCTTATCAAGGCTTACTTGTAAACAGCCCTGTAACCCTCTAGAGACAAGAGTGCCTCCTTACTTTTACCGCGTAAACCGTTATATCCACCGTAGGAACCATCAGAACGCACAACACGATGACATGGGACGCTGAGATCAGTGTTGCTCCTCATATACATACCAACCACGCGTGCCGACCTGACATTACCGGCTTGTTCGGCGACACTTTTATATGTCATGACGGAACCGCGAGGAATGCTTTTTACAATCAAAAAAACTTTTTCCTTAAAAGAGAGTTGCGGTGTTTTCATCTGGCGTGTCTTTTTTAACTTTCTTTTTAACTTCTTTTACCACATCTATTTGTTTCGAAACGGACGCGGTCGCTTTCTTTGCAAAAGGCATGAGCGAATCCCCTGCTGATTTTCGATACATACAATAATCACAATCTGGGTGTGCACCAGGAACACTCTCAGCGTCGAGACACTCTTTTGCTTTCATAATTGCGGGCTCGACCCACTCATCGGAACCGGTGTACGGAATGATACTCACATCAAATTCAAGCTTGCCATCAAAAGCTTTTCTATCCTTTTGACCATTTGCATACACAAAATATCCCGTATCAGAAACACGAAATCCACCCTGACGAAAAAGCCACTGATAGACTTCCATTTGACGTTTATAGCCATCTTGCCAATCAGCATCGAGATTTACCTCCTCGTCTTTTGAAGTAGATTTGTAATCAACAATAATGAGCTCCCCCGCCTTATTGACCCAGATATCATCAATAGCACCAGAAATAATAAAACCCGCAGGTTTATAAAAAAACTGCATACCCTGAAAGTTTTCTCGCCACACATCAATCTCCTTGTGTGAAAAAGGTACAGCATCTATACCGTACTGAGACATGAGCGGATGTGTTGTTTTTCCTGCACGATGAATATCAAATTCTTTTTTGAGCAGGTGATCTACAGCTGAGTTTAGATTAAAAGGAAACCCTTTGGGACGAGCGACACCGAGCTTGTTGTCCAAATAAAAACACCGTGGACATTCTATAAACAAATCGAGTTTCGATCTCGAGAGTTTCCACTTTGGCCCACCATAGTTCCAATCACTATTTCGTTTTGGTTTATAAAATTGAGCCATAACAAAAAACTAGGAACAAATAGAAGCTATCTCATCGAGAACAACTGGTATTCGGTTCTCATCTATACCAAAAGCTTTGAGCTCGTCTTTTCGTTCAGCAACATGCCTGCAGAGAGATAACCCATTCTTGAGTAAAATTTTCTTGTCGCTTTGAGACAATGATCCGAGACAGGTCAAAGGATGGAGATTTGCTTCGATGACCATATCCTCAAGGCTTTTCTCATGAGGATAGTTCCATCCGACCATGCTCAATTTTTTACATTCCCCATAACGAATAGCATGATCAGTGAATTTGGTATTGGTAAAGAGCCAGCCACGGGTAAGTTTTCTCATTTTACCTCCATATGAAAAATCAACAGTCTGCAAATCATCAAATCGAGCCTTGATGTAGAGGGCTATTTTCAAGTCGGATTTCAATCCTGGCTCATTGTGAAATTTCGCCTCAATCATGTGTAGTTCGGTGTCATTCCAAGCAACAACATCCATCTCGTGTTCTACACAGCCACCTTGCACCACCTGATCAGTAAGTGTCTCAAAACCCCTTGCTTTGAAAATTTCAGCGACAAATTTTTCAAAAGGAAAACCATCAGGCCCAAGATCGAGAAGAGCACGCTTGAGAGAGTATTTTACCGCCACTCTCTTTTCTGTGCGACGCAATAACTCAAATGCATGACGATAAATCTCAGCGGTCGTCATATCTTCAGAAAGCTCGCCTTCGATATGTCGAACTATGGACTCAACTACATTTTTGTCTGCGCCCGCCCGAGCAAGTGAATATACCAACTTTGCCGAATCAAAAAACTCTTTCTCTCCGTTCGATTTTACAATGGTTGTGTTCTTGGACATATGTTCATTTATTATAGAACACCTACTATAGAACTGGAAATAAAAACTACTGCGCGATACCTCCACCCATACAGCGACCATCTTCATAGACGACAACTGATTGCCCTGGTGCAACGCAAAGAGGGGTATCAAAGAGCAAACGAGCCTGACCCGCACCGAGCATAGAACACGTACACGGTAGATAATCACCCAAATGACGTATACGAGCAGTATATTTTTTACCCAAAACCAACTCTGAGCCTATCCAGTTGGTCGATCCGAGAGTGACATCAACGCTTTCTATACGTAGTTGTCCGTGCTCTGATTTATGAGAAACCGTAATTGTGTTTTTGTTGATATCCTTGCCCACAACATAGTACGGTAATTCCTCGGGTGTCTTTTTTGTAATCGTAAATCCGTGTCTTTCTCCAAGAGTAAAAAAGAAGGCACCGTCGTGCTCACCTATAACAGCACCCGACACATCGAGCACAGCACCCTTTTTCTTTTCAAGGTAATGTCCGAGAAAATCTTCGATTGCGATTTTTCCGATGAAACACAAACCCTGACTATCTTTTTTGTGAGCAACAGGTAACTGATATTTTTTTGCCAACTCCCTCACCTGTTTTTTTTCATATGAGCCAACAGGAAACAATGTTCGTGATACTTGGCTTTCTGTAAGGGTCCACAAAAAGTATGACTGATCCTTGGACAAATCCACTCCAGACCAGAGCTCATAGTGACCCGTGTCTGCATTCTTTTTTGTTTGTGCGTAATGACCTGTAGCGACATAATCCGCACCTTCTAGAGTAGCCCACTTAAAAAAACCACCGAATTTTATATATTGATTGCACATCACGTCGGGATTCGGTGTATTACCCAAAGCGTATTCAGAAACCATGTAATCGACAACTTCTTTTTTGTATTCCTTCTCTAAATCAATAGTCTTAAAAGGAATATTGAGCTGTGCAGCAACACGCATTGCATCAAGACGGTCCTCCCTCCATGTGCATTCCATCCAATCAGGATTCCAAACCTTGATGAAAACACCCGTTACATCAAAACCCCGCTCTTTGAGCAAGGCCGCTGAAACAGAAGAGTCTACACCTCCTGACATTCCCAAAAAAACTTTTTTACCAGAACGTATCATAATCGAACGATACCACGACTAGATAAACACCTCAAATTAGCGTAAATATTTATTTTTATTTGAAACATGCTCATCGTGAGTGATGGCGTAATGCATTTCCCCATCGTCATCAGAAAGGTAAAAAAGATACTTCGATGCAATAGGTGTTGTTGCCGAACGTAGGGCGTCAATTCCCGGGTTTGTAATAGGTGTTGGCGGTAAACCTTTGTATACATACGTGTTATAAGGTGAATCAATTTTCAAATCATCAAGCGTGAGTAGTTTGCTATCCTTTTTTCCATTTACATAGGCAAATGCTGCGTCCACCTGGAGAGGCATATTGATACTCAAACGTTTCCACAAAATACCCGCAATCATTTGGCGCGTCATTGTTGTACGGGCCTCCTCTTCTAAAATAGATGCCATTTTTACTATATCTGAAAGCGATTTTTTGGATCGAGAAATATCAGCGGAAATTTCTTTTATTTTTTCATCAAAGTGACTCCTCATGGTGTCGAAAATAACCTGAGCATCACTATTCGGTAAAAATAAATAGGTATCTGGAAAAAGGTAGCCCTCACTCGCTCCAGCAATTCGAATAAACTCTTTTGAGTCAAAGTTATACAACGACCCATCGAGTAATTCTGCTAATTCAAAAACATTTGTTCCTTCTGGAATAGTGATGCGCACAGTCTTTAGGTCTTGAATTCCTCTCGTTAATCTCCATGCGATCCTGACAGTATTCTGAGAATTACTAAAATAATAATCGCCAGCCAAAAGACCTCTCGTTCCTCCAAAAACAAACATCATTGCCTTGAAAGCAAAAGGAGATTTAATAACTGCTTTATTGGCAAGCTCAACGGCAACACTCGAAATAGTTTTTCCTTGCTCCACAACGACGATATCGCCCACGGGAAAACCTTCTGGTGCCTTTAAGAAAACAGAGTACATGACGCTTACACACAACAAGACAACAGAAACTATCAAAATAAAACCTGCAGAAAACAACGCACTTATTTTTTTGAACATACGTGTGGAAATATACAATTGTTATAAAGGAAGATTCGAAGGAGCATCCGCACGTTTTGATGGAATACGCTTGAGATTTGGAGTTCGTACCGCACTACCGGGAAAGTGATAAATAGTAGCAAGCTCTTCAGTGTTGAGTACCATGTGCTTTTGAGAAAAATCTTGTGCGGTGTACGGTGGCCAAAAATAAGAACGACGACAAAAAGACTCAAACATATTAAGTTTCCACTTTGCGAGCTTCTTTCCTCGAAAATCTTGCCACTTGTAATCAAATCCCGTAGCTTTTGGCTTGAAACCGTTAAAGTTGTTTGCGCCGAACTGCTTGAACGAACCCGTGAGTCCGCCAAAATTTCCACGACTAAAGGTTTCTTTTGGCGCAACGTATACCGCACGAATACCTGTATCAAAAGCATACTTTGAAACACTGCGCTCAAGCGAAGAAATCATTTCCTTTTGTCCTTCGGTAAGTTTTACTGAGTTTGGAACCTTGTTTCCTTCTTTGTCCTCGACGGCAGCACCTTCAATAATTTTTTTGATTTCTGCTTTTGCCTCATCAGCCCAATTATCTGCCTTGTCGTTATTGAAAATGGTTTTCTCTTTTTTGTGAGCACGCACAATAATCTGAATCCATGCATTATCACCCTTCTTGAGAGTGCCAAAAAATTCAATGAGAGGCGCTATAGGGTCAACTTTGAACTCCTCATCGTCATTTTTGTCGAGACCATAATCTATGTATGTTTTTATAGGATACGGATCTGGTTTTGTGAACTGAGCCTCAAAACCCCACATGTCATATACTTTTGGATCATAAAAAACCTTCTTGGTGTAATCCTCTACCTCTTGAATCGAGACGTCTGGATACTGAGCATAAATGTTCGCTGTCAAAAAATTCTTTTGCGCCTCAAATGTCCAAATATAAAAACGTATATCCCCCTCAATAGAAGCAATCTCGAGCGAGAACCATGGACGAACCTTTCCCTCCCAGTATCTGTCGAGAGGGGTTCCTTCACCACCCGTTTGATGAAGCGCAGTGAGTACAAGCTCCATTGCTGCAGGAGTTTTAAATGTCTCCTGAGGCAACTTTACCTCGAGCACAACCATCTTTTGCTTGAGGATCCACGCCTTACGAACATAGCGAACCCATAGAACCCATGCGAAAGGAATGAGAATGCTTGGAACCCAGAGCACAGCAAAAAGTTCTGCCCAGTAAATAACTTGGGGAATGAGAACGTCGAAAAATAAAGTGACTACTTTCTCGTACATACAGATAATATAGTACAAGAAAAAAACACTCTCGCACAGGGGAGAATGTTTTTATCCGACAAATGAGTATCTACCTTCTTTGTCCTTCTTGAAGAATTTAGGGTTTTGGAGGTTTACGAGAATGGTGTTTTCCTTTACATATCGTTCCTTCATAACCTTATCAATCACTTCCTTTTTAGTGAGAGGGCCGTTCTTTTCGAGAACTTTGCGAATCACGTCTTTGACTACACCTGACATGTATCCCCACTCAGAGAGAGCGTAGAGTCCTCGTCCAACGAGAACAAAACGTGGATCCTTGATGAGTTCATTGTGTGTTGTTGCGACATGAGCTTTTTTATCAAAAATTTTCTCGATATTCTTTGCAACTTCTCTAAAGTGAATCGGAGAACCATGCTTTCGGATAACCAAGTATGCATAGTCACGCATTCCCTTTGCTTTTATGTTTGAAGAGTGAGAAACACCCCATTCGCCGAGAGGATTCTTGCCAATAGTTTTTGAAAGAGACAACCAACGCTTGAGAACTTCATCATTTCTGAAATTGTCGTTGATGTCTTCGAGGTGTTTGAGGAATGACTCTATGATCTCAGACTCAGGAATAATATCCTCATCTTTGAGCCCTTTGTACAATTTACGGAGAGCGTCTTCGATTTTCTTTGAATGATCATCGCTAATATGCCAACGATGCTTGAAATGATCGTCTTCTTTTTGCCACTTGAAAGCACGTCCGAGAACGAGGAGAAAATAAACATGGTTCTGAACGCTCACATCCTTTGAAACGCTGTCCAAGAGATCTTCTTCGGCCATGATGCCTCCCATTGAATGGAGAGCCTTTTCGAGTTCAGCAAAAGCTGCTTGCTCTGCTTCGTACTCTTTTGATTTCTGAACATTAGAAATAGCGTAATTTTCGATCTGACGAACACGCTCACGGGTGATTCCGTAAATCTTGCCAATTGACTCGAGAGTCATTTTTTCATTTTCTTTGCCCAAACCGTAACGTTTTATCAAAACCTCACGAGGTCGTTCCTGGAGACTTTTGAGAAGGTTTTTGACGACCTGCTTTGGTTTGAATGAGAGAGTTGTCATGTCTGTTTATTATGCAATATTTCTGCTCTTTATCAAGCATATACCGCATGTAAATACCATACTACATATTATACGATATAATGTCAAGTATTGCCTAAGAAGGCTCTACTACAACGAAGTTGAGGATTTTTCCGGCAACGTAAATAACTTTTACGATTTTTTTACCTTCAAGCCACTTTTGTATCTCTGTCACGGCTCGAGCTGACGCTACTACACTATCCTGAGAGTCGTTTGCATTGACCCGAATAACCCCTCGAACTTTTCCATTGACCTGCACACCGATATCAACAGTACTCGAAGTAAGTTTTGACGTATCTGCAACGGGCCATGGCGCCTGATGAATAGATTTTTTGTTTCCACACAGTGTCCATAATTCCTCGGCAACATGAGGAATAAAAGGCGCGAGAATTTTAAGGAATGCTTCATACTGCTCACGAGACAAGTGAGTTTCTTTTTCAAACTCGTTAAGTGCAATCATAAAAGTACTGACAGCCGTATTGAATCTCATAGCAACAATGTCCTCGCCTACTTTGTGTATGGTTCGATGCAACACAATGTCTCCCTCGAGAGAAAGAGCCTCCTTTTTGGAAACCTTGTCTCGAAGCCTCCACACACGCTCAATGAAACGTCGTGATCCCATGATACCTCCAGTGCTCCACGAAACCTGCTGATCAAAAGGTCCCATAAAAGACTCATACAATCTGAGAGTATCTGCCCCGTAGGTTCCCACGATTTCATCAGGGTTAACCACATTTCCAAAACGCTTAGACATTTTTCGTCCATCCTCTCCCATTATGAGTCCCACATGCTGAAGTTTTGTAAAAGGCTCCTTTGTAGAGACAACACCGATGTCATACAAAAACTTATGCCAAAAACGAGCATAAATGAGATGACGCGTTGCGTGTTCAGCTCCTCCTACGTAGAGATCAACAGAATTCCAATACTTCTCCTTGTCTGGGTCCACGAGAGCTTTGTCATTCTTTGGATCCATATAACGAAGGTAATACCACGAAGAGCCCGCCCACTGAGGCATAGTATTCGTTTCTCGTTTGAGTATTTTGCCATCTTTTTTTACATTCACCCACTTTGAAATACTTGCGAGTGGTGACTCACCTGTCCCTGTCGGTTCGTATGATGTAACTTTTGGTAACTCCACAGGTAAATCTTTTTCAGACACAGGAATAACCTTGTCGCCATCAAAAAGAATTGGAAAAGGTTCTCCCCAATAACGCTGACGTGAGAATACCCAGTCCTTGAGCTTGTACTTCACAACCCACTTGCCCTTAACAGACTGTGTAATTTCTTTTCGTACTTCCTCCGACTTTCGTCCAGAAAAAGAACCTGAGTTTACGAGAACGCCCTCCTCGGTAAAGGCACCTTTTGAAGTACCTCCGGAAATTACGGTGACATGAGGAAGATTAAACTTTTTTGCAAATACAAAATCTCTCTCATCATGAGCGGGTACTGCCATCACAGCACCTGTACCATAATCAGCAAGCACGTAGTCTGCCACAAAAAGAGGAAGTTCCTCGCCTGTACTAGGATGAATCGCACGCACACCCTTTATTTCTAGACCGGTTTTCTCTTTTTTTGCATCAGTGCGCTCGATATCAGTTTTGGTTTTTGTAAGAGCGACATACGAAACAACCTCATCACGATTAGATACGAGATTCTTTTGTTCAAGAAGTTTTGTAACAAGAGGATGTTCAGGTGCGAGCACAACATACGTAACACCAAACAATGTGTCTGGACGAGTGGTGAAGACTTTTATTCCAGATTCACTATTCTTTATTTTAAATTCAATTTCAGCCCCTTCTGATCTCCCTATCCAATTACGCTGAGACTCTTTTATTGATTTTGGCCAATCGAGAGTATCCA
>CAZLHP010000002.1:0-37831 GCA_964559755.1 uncultured Candidatus Saccharibacteria bacterium | reverse complement strand
CCTATCCAATTACGCTGAGACTCTTTTATTGATTTTGGCCAATCGAGAGTATCCAAACCTTCGAGAAGCTTTTCTGCATAATCAGTGATTTTAATAACCCACTGACGCATAGGGCGTTTTTCTACGAGAGAATCGCAACGCTCACAGCGTCCATCAACTACATCCTCGTTTGCCAAGCCGGTTTTACACGAAGGACACCAATTTATAGGTTCAAACGATTGATACGCCAAACCTTTCTCATGTAGTTTCAAGAAAATCCACTGTGTCCATTTGTAATACTTTGGATCTGTTGTGTTTACCTCGCGAGACCAGTCATAATCAAAACCAAGTATCTCAAGTTGTTTTTTGTACCGAGCAACATTTTTAGAAACCGACACAATCGGATTTGTCTTTGTCTTTATCGCATAATTTTCAGCAGGCAAACCAAAAGCATCAAAGCCCATAGGATGGAGAACGTTGAATCCCTGCATCCTTTTCATGCGCGAAACAATATCAGTAGCAATATATCCTTTTGGATGACCCACATGGAGTCCTTCGCCAGATGGATATGGGAACATGTCCAAAATGTAGAACTTTGGTTTCTTTAAAGTGTCTTCTGTTTTGTAGACTTTTTTCTTTGACCACGCAGTCTGCCACTTTTTCTCTATTTTTTTATGATCGTAAGAGGCCATACGGTGAAAACTAGATATCCTTTCTTACCGGGTACATGTCTGAATCAATGGTTCTGTCGAAACAATTCTTGCCCGCGGTGTGTTTCCAATTATTTTCTGATCGAAAATCATAGTATGGAGATGATTCACCCATTGCATCGTTTGAAGCATCACGAGAAAAGGTTGCACACAATTTGAAAGAGAGCGGTCCTGTTTTTTCAAAAACATAAGCTTCTTTTGTCTCAGGATCAGAAGAAATGTACACACTTGAAATAGGATCCTTGAGATCATCTATTGATGCAGGGAGTGTTCCCTTTGCTTGGTAAAAGTTTATAACCTGCCACTGAATAGTTTGGAGGTCAGAAATACGCACAGAATCAAATTTCTTCATGCGAGCAGTCATTGGTGAGCCCATAACCATGAAACCAACGACAATAGAAGCGAGAACGAGAAGCGAAGACCCTATGACGAGAGCTCGTGATACACCCTTTTTCTCCTCACCAGAGCGACGGAGATCATAGAGGTAGTATGCGAACACAATACCAGCAACAACGAGCACAGAAAGCACCTTGAGAGCAAAACGTGTTGTTATCTCACCACCCAAAAAAGTATTGAGGAGTGTAATCAAATCCCCCGCAACAATTGAGCCTGCAACAAAAAGATTGAGATACGTGAGCCATCTACGCACCCAGAGCTCTTTCTTTTCAGGATGAGCAACAACATCCTTTCGAAGGATCCATGAAATAGATACGTAAAGAGGAAAAATAATACAGAGAGATGCGATAGCAAAGCGTGTTCCGCTTGAATACCCGTAATCATAAAAAGAAGAAAGCGGGTCAGCAAATACAGCGTTAATAATACCGAACAAGAGAGCGAGCAGGCTGCCAGCACTCACATAGAGAGTGATCATGCCTGCGACGTACAAAAAGAAATCTTTTGGTGTTGTTTTGATAGTATCCATATAAATATAGTATTATTACCTTATTACTACACCATATTAACACACAACACGCTCAGTGAGTATCACGAGCGTGTTGTGCGAAACCACATAAAGCCTAAACCTAGATACTAGGATTAGAAGGTACCACATCGCACATTCTGCATGAGCTCTTGTGGGTGACCACGAGATACACAGCAGAAGCACCGACGAGTACGTATACCAAAGCCTCCACTACAGGCAATGAGCCCAAGAGAAGATTTACGACGTTCCAATTGCCTCCAAAAAAATGTCCTACGCCTACGAGGCCCCAGTTAACGGCACCAACATAGGTAAGGATAGAAGCAACAGTGTGTACTATTTTCATAGTATGGTAAAAAATAAATGCTAGTAATTAATGTAAACGACTTTTGTGCATTAATTATAACACTCTGACAAGGGTCGCAAAAAAGTTATCCACCACAGCACATTAAAGTGATCAAGGTTTGTATTGCCACAACATAATCCTTGTGACACTTTTTTCAAATGATATACTCCACCCGGAAGAGCCTCACCGTGAAGGCCTTGTTACAAAATAAACGTAGACAGGTGTGACTCTCTATCGGTTCGCCGAGAGCTGACTTTATGGTCAGGCATCTGTCATGGTTGTAACCCCCGTCCCAATGGATTCTCCGAATCCGGGACGGGGCTATTTTTTACCTCAATCTTAAAATTTATAATGCCTACCACCTTCAACTAGTGATACATTGACAAATGTATCAAATATGCTATAATATATAAGGATGAAAATACTATCGAAAGTTCTTTTCCCCATCATATGGGCACTTAGCAGTTTGGTAGCATTCGACCTTGGTTTTTCAACCAAAGTGTCGGCGCTTACCGGACTATCGATTGGTTTGATCATTGGGGTGATGATTTACCCAAAACCCACCAAGGTTGAAGGAAACTAACCTCAAGATCAGATTTTCAAGACCGCTGACACTATCTTCTAGTATCAGCGGTTTTTTTATATCTTAAACTCTATGAGACCAACACCTTCCTAAAATTGACAGTAAGTCATGGCAGTGCTTTAATAACACAAATTAAGTAAAGGAGGATTTACGAAAACCATCAGCACCTTAATAGGTTCATTCATCATCTGCTACGCCATCGGCTACATGTTGTATGTGAGACCGTGGCTAAGCAAACGTTGGCCAGCAAACATTATGCGGGCTGACAAAGTCTTCTACATGAGCCTGATTGTTCTTTCAATCATCCGCTTTGTATGGAGCTAGAGTTCATCATTCTGAATACTGAATGGTCACCACCCTAATTAGCAACAATTGAGGGTTTTTCTTTTACCTAAATCTTAAACTCCATCACGTCGCCGTCTTTTACAATATATTCCTTCCCCTCTGTTCGAATGAGTCCTTTTTCACGAGCGTTTGCAAATGATCCAGAAGCAATGAGTTTATCCCATTCAATGACTTCTGCACGTACAAATTTATCTTTGAAATCGCCATGAATCGCAGTGCCTGCAAGTGGAGCCGTCCAACCCTTTTGGATAGTCCAACCACGTGTTTCTTTTTCTCCTGTAGTGAAATAGGTAATGAGGTTCAAAAGTTTGTAGCTTTTCTTTATGAGGCTGTCGATACCATTATCGAGACCACCGAGACCGGTACGCATCTCCTGTTTCTCGGTATCACTCATATCCTTGAGATCGTGTTCGATGCCCGCATCGACGATTACATACTCTGCTCCGCATGCCTCAATAAATGAAATCAATTTTGTGAACCGTTCGTCCTTCATTTCGTCCAAATTCTTTCCGCCTGTTTTTTTATTGAGAACATAGAGTATCTTCTTTGACGTGAGTAAATGTAATCCTTTGAGAAAAGGCATTTCATACTCGTCTGCATGAACCGTTGACGCGAGATGTCCCGCCTCAAGAGCTTTTTTTAACTTTTCAAGAAGGCCCGCTTCTATGATCGCCTCTTTTTTACCCTGTTTGAGTTCACGACCCATTCCTGAGAGACGCTTTGTGACGGTCTGCATATCAGCGAGCATAAGCTCGAGATTGATAACCTCGATATCATGAAGAGGATTAATTTTTCCATCAACGTGAATGATGTCATCGTCTTCAAAAATTCTGACAACCTCTGCAATAGCGTCTGTTTCTCGAATGTTGGTCAAAAACTGATTACCCAAACCTTCACCTTCAGATGCGCCTTTTACCAGACCTGCAATATCAACAAACTCTACTGCGGCCGGAACAGTTTTTTGTGTTTTAGAAAATTGAGCAAGCGCATACAAACGCTCATCAGGCACAGCCACAACACCTACTGATGGATCAATGGTTGCAAAGGGATAGTTTGCGACAAGTACACTCTTTTTCGTGAGTGCGTTGAAAAGTGTTGATTTACCAACATTAGGAAGACCGACAATACCTATTGATAGCGACATAGATGTCTACTATCGCCTTTTTTCCCTTAAAATTCAAGTCTCGTCTGCTCTACCATTACAATTCCCCCTACTTTCTCCTACCATCACCAACCTTCACGGTCGGAAGAGTTGGTGATGGTGAGGGAAAAATAAAAAATCTTTCTACAAATCTTTCTATGTTGTTTTTTTAAATGACGTGGCACAATCAAAAAAGAGGTCTTTTATGAAAAAAAGAATATTACGTCCTTTTCTCGTACAGATTGGACTACCCCTTCTACTCGGAGTCTTGTTCTTTTTGTGGGTAAGTTCCCACTACTAACACAACGGCTCGACCTTTTTTGGTCGAGCCGTTTTCTTTTTACAAACCCTTTTTACCAAGCTTTCGAACCTTTTTCAAAACACATGGCACACAACCCTCTCTCGGCTTTGCCATTCCGCTAAAACGAGTCATACGGGGATAAGCAAAACCAGAAAACCAGAGAGTGAGAAGTCGAAGCTCAGAGAGACGCGCTCCAAAAATCCAATTGAGAATAAAAGCGGGTGAGTTTGATGTGGTAATGATGTGGGCTGTTCTACCTTTCAAGTGTTTCTTCCAACCAAAGCCATTTTTCTTGAAATTGAAGGCGAAGCCTGGCAACCATGCTCGATCAAACAAGCCCTTGAGAAGCGCTGGCATTGTTCCCCACCATGTAGGAAACACGAACACAACGTGTTCAGCCCAACATATATTTTGTTGAAAGGTTACGAGATCAGGCTCGAGCTCTTGTCTCTCTACATATCCCTTGTGAAGAATCGGATCAAATACAAGCGAGCCGAGTTTTGTATAGCGAACCTCATGTCCTGCTCGCTCGGCCTCTTCTACATACGCATCAGAGAGTGCGGAACAGAGAGACTTGTCATACGGATGACCGAGAAGTACAAAAATTTTCTTTTTCTTTGTGCTAAACATGGTTATGGTTGTGTCATTAATTTTTGTAACTCGTCTTTGTATTTCATCATCACCTCCATCGCAGCAGAATGTTGATCTTTACCATTTTTGACCTTCTCCTGAATTTCAAGAGCAACTTTTTGAAAAAAATCGGGATTCTTTTCAACAAGCGTGAGCAACATTTCCTGTTGTTCTTTTGGAACATTCTTCATCTGCGACTTAAGCATCGCCTTCATTAAAAAATTTTTGAACATGGGATGATTATACGATAGAGCCCCCTGAACATAAAGCGTGCCTATGGTTCCTCTACAATAAAGGGTTTTTTGTCATCGTATGATTCGAGAGGAACAACATTCCAGCAAGCAACAATTCGGTCTGTATATTTCCACGACGCAACAATCTCAGTACCTCCCACAAAATGAGAACGGTTGCTCGCAAACGCATCCATAAAGATGTACTCATAGGCATCATGCTGTTTTGGTAACACGGTCTCGTGAACACGATCAGGATACTCGAGAATTATTTTTTGCTCAGGTTGAATATCAAAAAACATTTTCTTGAGCCCGCTCTCTTTTTTCATTATCACTTCAACAAAAACATGAGAACGAGGCATTTTTTTGCCTGCCTGAATAGTAATAGGAACACCAGAAAGTTTTCCTGATGCAAAAGAAGTGATTACTTCGAACGCTGTTTCGGTCTGAGAGGATTCCCGTACCCCAACCTCTGTGGTATAACCCGCATACTGACCACGCCTAGAGAGCTCACATGTTTTTTTAGGAGGAATGAGAGAGCTAATTACTTTTGCTCGGGCGTGATGCCACGCGATTGATCCGGTCGTTTTGGGTGGTGTTACTGCGAGCACAGACAGCACAGCAAAGAGATGATTCTGAGCAACATCACGAAATGCCCCTACGCCTTCGTACGACGCACCACGCTTTTCAATGCCGATCGATTCAAACAGGGCGATTCGTATCGATTCTACCGTCCGCGATGAGAGCATAGAGGATAACCAAGGTCCACTCTCATGTATACGAGCAAGTGCCCGCACAGTTTCTTTTCCTAAATAATGGTCAACACGATATATTTGTTCGTGTTTGAGAAAAGACATTACGAGACGGTTGAGAATTTTTGCAGACGCCTCATCAACACCGAAAGGTTTTTCGATAAGCAACTTTGATGTTGCTCTTGAAAGCAGTTTTGACTGACGAATACCCTCAATAACTTTTTTATAAAATTGAGGTGCGAGAGATAGATAGACTAGCCACTCAGTTGCCCCATACTCATGATCAAGCGCCTTTAGACGAGAGACGAGCTCGTTGTATCCATGACCGGCATCAAACTCTACTTCTGAGTAAAACAATGAACTGAGCATTCTCTCTGGCATTGATAGGGACTCAGTGATAAAAGATCGAAACTCACCATCTGTCCATTTCCTGCGAGACACCGCAACAATACGAGATCCTGCAGGTAGTACGCCCTTACTTCCGAGGGCGACGAGTGCAGGAAAAAGTTTTTTTACAGCCAAATCCCCTGTCGCTCCGAAAATAACAATCGTTACTGGTTTTTGTTTTTTTGGCATAGTAACAACAAGTATATAAAAATCTCCGTGCAGTTGCACGGAGATTTTCTTACCATTCTGTGGCGTTAAGTAGCCTAATGCTACTCTGCCAGTCTTTTTCAATACCGACACCAAACACGTTTCGGCGACGATATGGAAAGTACAGTTCTGTCGTTTTTGATCCGATATCCCAGCGAATACCGGTCTTTATGTAGAGTGTGGCATTCTCTCCAAGTTTCAAACCACCACGAAGTCTTCGAGAAAAGTTCTTTAATTCAGGACCCTTGTCCAGGAAAAAGAATTTTTCACTAAAAGACTCAGTGTCGCCCTCCGTCACAAAAGTAAGTTTCTTTGGTTTCTTTTGCAAGAAATCGCTCAACTCACCCTGCGACTCATGCTTGCTCGAGAGACCATCGAGATACCGCTCAATGTCTCGCGGAACCTCTTCGTCATATTTTTTCAGACGAGGAGGCGCAACTTCTGTAACGACATATTCGTCGAGTACGACAATATGTTCATTCGTAAAAGACGGTACCGTGTACGGGAAAAAGCTTTTAACTCTTTCTGTTTTAGTTTGACCTGCCGCAACCAATACCAAACACGCAAACAAACAAGAGATTCGGAAGTAATTCATGGGTAGAATATCGGTGTTTCTGATCCGTAGAGTATTAGAGCACCAGACGGATTTTGAGTCAAAGAGAGATTCGGTCACGGGTATTTTTTAATTGGTGTGGTCACGATTATAAGACAGAGATTCGCTCCTTACAGGAACTGTCCACTCATTGGCTCTCAAAGACTCGAGCTCAATGAGTCTTGCGGAAGCTCCATGTAGTCGCTTCCTCACCTTACAGGAGCAGTACAGGTTTTACCACAAGGGTACTTCTTGTTTACTAATTCGCTTCACTCATAAGTAAACAATGTCGCCCATTTTTTCGAAACGAAAAGAGATTCGGTCACAGGTATTTTTTTACTAAAAAATCCCGCGACCCCGTCTCGGCACGTCTGCCTCCGACTTTCGAATCTCCTCAGGTGCTCACAGCGATACAACAAAAAAGACAGCCCTCCGGCTGTCTTTTTTTAATCGCTGTGGACCTGAGGAGATTCGAACTCCTGACCTTTGCTTTGCAAAAGCACTGCTCTACCAACTGAGCTACAGGCCCATGAATGTAACTTTGCTATTCTAGCGTACTCGACGGTATTTGCAAGATATTTGACTTATGCGAAAAAATACGATAGAATACTTTTTGAATGAACTTTTCAATACAACACTACTACTATTATGTCATACCGGCGCTAATTTTTTGTCTCATTCACCAGTACTTTATGTACGTGAGGGCATATCAAAAAATCCATGAATTTGTTGACCCGTTTATCGGAGAGAAAAAAGAAAAACGAACATACTATAAGAAACACATCACTGAGATACTCACCCTATTTTGTTTCAAAACAGAACGCTTCGCTCAACAAAAAATCAATCGTAATCCCACTCTTTACCGCTACACCGCACCTTTCAAAGACTTACGAGACAAGGTTAAGGCTGTCCGTGAAGACATGATAATAGAGATTCCGCAAAACTTACCTAGCCTTCTTTCTATTTTTCCAATGGACAGAATCAGGGATGATGATGACTTACAGATACTGTACGAGGAATGGTGTACATATGAAGACCTTGTGACTTCATACCACACAGTATTCAGATTTAGTCTGACATAAGCAAAGCGACCCTCCCCAGGGTCGCTTTTTTCTATCTACCCGTGCGAGCAAGAGTGATCACGTGATCCAAAAATTGCGGAAGAGTAGCGCCCACAGCGTGAAGTGACTTTGGAAGCAATGATTCAGACGTAAGTCCTGGTAGAGTATTTGCTTCGAGAAAAAATACACCTCGTTTTGGATGCACGATGAAATCAGATCGTGAGTAATGCCTGAGTCCGAGTCCTGCGTGAGCCTTGCGAGCATAGTCCTGAATGGTCTTTGTTACCTGCTCTGGGAACGATACGCTAGGACATAGCTCTCTACTACCTCCTCCGTACTTTGCTTGGTAGGTAAAGAAATCATGCTGAGTATCAGGCACAATTTCTACTGGCAACAAGGTATAATGCCGTTCTCCACGAAAGTCATCAATGACCCCGCACGTCGCTTCAATTCCCGGTATGTACTCTTCGACAATAACAGTGTCTCCATGATCAAAAGCAGACGAGAGTGCTCTCTCTAAGTCCTCAAAACTTCTCACAATAGAAACCCCTACCGATGAGCCTGCAGAAACAGGCTTCACTACCGCAGGGTTCGGAATCATACGAAAGAGTTCGTGATGATCGAGGTTTTCAACTTCACCTTTTTTAAACAAACGGTGAAAGGCCATCTTTATTCCATGTGGAAGAAGACTTTTTTTCGTAAGGTCCTTGTTCATGGCAAATGCCGAAGGCATCGACCGTGACCCTGTGTACGGAACACCACAATGATCTAGAATCGACTGAACCTTACCGTCCTCACCATAAGCGCCATGAAGCGCATTAAAGACCACGTCGAGAGAAGATAAAATCTGTGTCGGGCTTTTTTCAACACCGTGCATGTGCCAGACACCATCACGAGAAATAAAGATATCAACCGGATAGTACATATCAGGCAAGTTATGGATAACAGTATCTCCCGTCTTCAAAGAAACGTCATACTCACTTGAAGGGCCTCCTCTGAGAACTCCCACGCGAATCTTTTTGAACATGCATTTAGTATACCGCAACACCCACCCAAAATCAGTACCGAGTCTACCGAGACATATCACGTGGTCGTCTGTGTGATAGACGAGAAAGCTTCCTATAGTATGCAATAGCAAAACGATGAGCCTCGGCATTAACAAACAGTATTTCCTTTGCGTGTTTTGAAACAACCTGTTCAACACCGATAATACCTCGTGCTTTATGATGTTCGTCTTTTACCACAGCCACAACTTCAGTTTTAGGTGAATAGTGATGAATTATTTTTTCTGCCCTGTTTTTCTGAGGTTCACCACCATCAACCACGGCAATATCCGGAAAACGCCATTCAGCATGAGCGTATCTGCGGGTGAGTATTTCTTCGAGATTTTTAATATCATTATTCCCCGTCTCAGGATTAAGTTTAAATTTTTTATATTCTCCTGAAGCTTTTTCACCATCAATAAAAACCGTCATAACACCAACGGTATCCTTACCGCTCATATGCGCAACGTCATACCCTTCGATGCGCAAACCACCCTGTATTGAGGTATCTTCCTCGTTCATATCCTCCTTGATAAGGGCAACATCTTGTATGTGCTCCAAGGCAAACAGGCGTTTTTTAACTTCTTGTGCTTTTTCAAACTGACGCTTTTTTGCATACTCCTTCATCTGTCTTGTGAGAGACGCAACTACCGCACCTTTTTTACCTTCAAAGAAAAGTTTTATATGCCGAATATGAGTGGCGTATTCCTTTTGTGCTGTTTCTGTAGCAATGTCAGGCGCAAGACCGAGTTGTCGGTAAAAATGATAAGCGTTTTTACCGAGTGTGTTTTTTTCAACAAAGGGAAACATTTTACGAATAATACGGAGAGCCACACGTAATGCGTTTGCATGGGGAAAAGGACCAAATATGTATTTCACACCCAACTCCTTTTTCTGCTGTGCAATATCAAGCGTTCTGCCACGTATGATGAGTACGCGTGGAAATGTTTCTTTTGTAATGACAACATAATTAAAACTACGATTATCTTTTTCTTTTGTGTTATAAAAAGGTTGATACTTTTTTATAAGCTGAGCTTCTAAAATAAGCGCCTCAAGAACAGAATCCGTTTCTTGCCACACCACATCCTGTGCACGAGTTACCATATCAACCAATAGTGGTCCACGAGTCGAAATGAGATCATCTCCAAAATAACTCTTTACGCGGTCACGAAGAGAGGTTGCTTTTCCAATATATAAAATCTGCTTCTTGTCAGAAGGTACGCCTTGAGCTTTTTCAGAGAGAAAAAAGTATACTCCCGGCTTATCAGGCATGTTTTTTACACTATATTCCTTTAAAATCATGTTCTAGTTATACCACAAAGATAGTTATTGACAAAATCTCAAAAAGTGCTATTATTATAGATGAATGACTGCTCTTCCCACACCAAAGCCCGAGATTGTTGTAAGACAAACAACAATCCCTAAAGCGGTGAGGGTATCCCCCGCGAAGCCCTTGAAACAAAAAAGGCTTCTCGTACTTACACCCAAGCGCTAGGCTTAGTCCTGTTTCTGTTTTTACAGAAACAGGACTTTTTTTATATTTGACAAAATAGATTTCTAATAGTAATTTACAGAAAGAGTAGTCAACCCCAAACAATCATGACATTTGAAAAAATGCTCGAATTGTATGACCGGGGTGAGCTTCATATGCTCATCCGCTTAGGGAAATCGGTGGCAAGTACCAATAGCTCTGACATCGAACGCATCCTGCAAACGAGAAGCGATCTGGACAGGCACAGGCAAGATGATTACGAGACCTTGAGTCGCTTCCTGAAAGACCTTGAGTGTCTCGAAACATTCCTCGACATGACCATTGAGGAACTCGTCATATACTTTGACGAAACAAGCCTCAGGGTGCACACAGTCAAACAACTCGGTACAAAAATCGAGGAGTGCTGGCTCGAAGAAAATCCAGAAAAACAAGAACTTCAGTTCATATTGTTTAAGGACAACTTCGAGGTATGTAAACGTCTTGGGCTTCACTATGGAAGCATAGAGCACCTACAACTCTTTGACCCTCAGAGAGTAGAAACCTAACCACTTTGTGGTTAGGTTTTTTGTTATTTCTTGAGAACTTTCTTGAGATATTTTCCTGTATAACTTTTTTCGCTACGAGCAACATCCTCAGGTGTGCCTTTTGCGATGATTTGTCCCCCACCTGCACCACCTTCTGGCCCCATATCAATAATATAATCTGCACACTTTATGAGGTCGAGATTATGTTCAATCACGACAACCGTATTTCCGTGGTCAACGAGCTTTTGAATAATTTCATTGAGCTTTCGCACATCCTCGTAATGAAGTCCCACCGTAGGCTCATCGAGAAGATATATCGTTTTTTGTACATGAGGACGATAAAGTTCTGAAGATATTTTTACACGCTGTGCTTCACCTCCCGAGAGAGTTGTTGCCGATTGACCAAGCTCTAAATAACCCAAGCCCACATCAGAGAGCGTTCTCAAGCGATCAGAGATAGCCGGAATGTCTTCAAAGAAGGTAAGACCTTCCTCAACAGTCATCTGAAGCACATCATAAATGCTTTTATTCTTGTATTTTACTTCGAGAGTTTCTTTGGTAAATCTCTTTCCTCCACACACCTCACATGGCACATACACGGTCGGCAAAAAGTGCATTTCTACTGCAATCTCACCATTTCCCTGACACGTCTCACATCTACCGCCCTTTACGTTAAAAGAAAAACGATTCGCCTTCCATCCTCGGGCGCGTGCTTCTGCGGTCTCTGCAAATAAATCACGAGTAAAGCTCCACGCTCCCGTATACGTCATTGGATTAGAACGAGGTGTTCTGCCGATTGCTGATTGGTCTATCAAAATAGTACGCGAAACATATTCAGTTCCCGTAAACGAAGAACAGTTATAGAGAGTTGCGGTACGATGTTTGCGCTCAAGACGTCCCAAAAGGTTCTTGTGCAAGATTTCATACACAAAAGATGACTTACCTGACCCAGAAACTCCCGTGACGCAAACAAATTTTCCGAGAGGAACCTCCACATTGAGGTTTTTTATATTGAACACATTTCCACCCTTGATACCGATTTTCCCAGCCTGTACATCACGACGCACTTTTGGCACTTCTATTTTTTTATCCCCTCGCAGGTAATCAAGCGTTACTGATCCAGAGGTATTTTTTGGAGCAAGTAAAAGGGGTTCGAGATAACCAGCAACCACAACATTACCACCGTGAACACCCGCCCCTGGCCCAATATCCACAATATAGTCAGATGCAAAAATAGTATCTTCATCGTGTTCAACTACCAAGATAGTGTTTCCAGCATCTCTCAAATCCAAAAGAGTTTTAATCAGACGGTCATTGTCTTTTTGGTGAAGTCCAATAGTTGGTTCATCGAGTACGTAGAGTGCGCCCACAAGACCAGAACCGAGCTGAGATGCGAGACGTATACGCTGTGCCTCGCCTCCAGAAAGCGTATGTGCGCGTCTATCAAGTGTGAGATAGTCGATACCTACGTTGAGCATAAAAACGAGACGGGATTCAATCTCGCGCAATACAGCCTTGGCGATATTTTTTTCAGTTGGAGAAAGAGAAATGTTTTCAAAAAAATGATGAGCTTTCTCGACTGACATCCGGGTTACATCAACAATATTTGTATCTCCAATGAGCACATGAAGTGCCTCTTCCCTCAATCGTGCGCCCTTACATTTTTCACACGCTTCATCGCCAAAGAAAAACTTTGTACCTAAACCGTTACATTCTGGACATGCACCATGTGGTGAATTGAAAGAAAATAGACGTGGCTCTATTTCTGGATACGAGTAACCATCATAGGGACACATAAACTTTACTGACATAATTTTCTCACCCACCGAAGATCCAGAACCTTCCTCTGTATAAGTAGGACTCTCAATCTTGAGTAAACCATTTGATTCATGTATTGCACGCTCTACTGCCTCAGAGAGACGCTCTCGTACTTGTTTTAAATTATTCTTAAACTCACTAATGAAAAATTCATCCACGAGCACATCGATATCGTGTTTTTTGTTTTTTTCGAGAACAATAGATTCTCGAAGCTTTTTCATTTCACCATCTACTTTGACCCACTCATACCCTTTACCCAAGAGATCGTACAGTAATTGATAGTATTCACCCTTACGACCTACAACCACAGGAGAAAACACTTTGAGCTTTGCGCTATCAACAGGAACACCCATAACCTTTGAGGTTTTTGCAGAAATTTTTATTTTCAAAACAGAATCAAGTATTGTTTCCAAAATTTCCTCTTGAGAGAGCTTCTTTATCTCTCTGTCACACACGAGACAGTGAGGGCGACCTACGCGCGCAAAAAGAACACGGAGATAATCGTAGATCTCAGTAATCGTTGCGACGGTAGAACGTGGATTATTTGAGCGCGATTTCTGATCAATAGAAATAGCAGGAGACAAGCCGGATATTTCATCTACATCTGGTTTTTGCATTTGTCTCAAAAATTGTCGCGCATATGACGAAAGAGATTCGACATAACGTCTCTGCCCTTCTGCAAAAATAGTATCGAAAGCAAGCGATGATTTACCTGACCCAGAGAGACCGGTAAACACAACCATTTTGTTGCGGGGCATCTCAACGGTAATGTTCTTCAAATTATGAGTACGCGCACCTTTAACAACAATGGTTTCTGCACCAGGGTTGAAATCAGTTTTTGAACCTTTTTTATTTTCTTTTGTACTCATATATACGATAAATTGCCCCGGGGAGAGCCCTAGGGTGTTGCTATGGGGAGACTATACCAAAAAGAGCCCTCAATAACAAATTACTGGTGAGCCTTCGTCTTTGCGAGCACGGCGCGAATACGCGGAATAATATCATCGAGACCAATAGTTGCTTTAATAATAAAATCTTCCGCACCTAACTTTTTGCAACGCTCAACTTCCTCTTTTTGACCGAGGTTAGAAAGAACAAGAACAGGAATATGTTTGAGGCTCTCATCTGACTTCACGAGTTTCAAAATCTCAAAACCATCCACATTAGGCATAAGTAAATCAAGCATAATAATGTCAGGGATATAAGATTTTATTGTCTCAAGAGCTTTTGCGCCATCAGTAACACTAACAAGGTCCGCGCCCGTCGGAGCGAGCCTCTGATCAATCATATTTCGTAGAAACTTGTCATCTTCAACCCACAGTACCTTTGCTCCTTTTAAAATATCGTTTTCCATCGTAATTACATAAAAACAATTAATACCTCTACTACTTTTTTAATGTACACCTATTGTACTCCTAGCGTACCAACATCACAAATAAAAAAGCACCCTTTTTAAGGGGTGCTCTGTATTATCTCATCACATCATTCTCCGCGCTCCTGTCCATTTGTTAACAGCCAGGAATAGTTCACCTATCGGATGGTTCGTTCTCCACGGCACAACAGTGAGCATCCTGCGAAGAGTTTTAATCTTCCCAGACGAGAGAGCAGGGGCAAATTCAACCTCAATTTGACCATCTCCCATTTTTTGCAGCACCTTGGTACTTGAACCAAGCGCAGTTATGCGATGATACTCCTGTACTTTGGGGTAATTCATACCGAAATCAAGGAGTTCTTGAGAGACACCGGGCCTCATCCAGATTTTATCTCCAGAGAGAAGAGAGATAACTTCATCAGATATCGCTCTCTTGAATAATTTAACCAAATGAACTTGATACGGATCACTTCCTTTTTTTTCAAGAGGAAAATTTTCCTCTGTGAAAAGATGTGAGACGTGCCCCGTAAGGAGTTCATGTTTCTGTTTCTTTTTAAACTGTTCCAGACGCTCATCAAATGAGCCCACAACCGGAACAACGTTAAACGTATTCACGACAGCGACAACTGACCATGTTGGTCCGAACAAAAACCTTGCTCGATCAGCACTGGTCGTAATTACGTCAATTCCCGAAGAGCTCTTCAGAACAATATGAAGGGTTTCCGCCCCCATCAGCTTGTTTTCGCTAAAATCTGTTGGCTCTGGACTAACCGGCCGTAAAGGCATGCGACCGCGAGGAAGCTTTGCTTCTTCGGCTTTTTCCTCTAACAATACTGTTTTTGACATGGATGATTGGGGACTTGAGACGATTTTTGAAAGGACTAATCAACCTCATTTAACATAAAAAGAGTGTATTTGTCAATACACCCCCTTATTTCCTTATGAAAAACAATCCTTCCTTATGCTTTCTTCTTTGCATCCTTTGAAAGACGTCTTTTGTCCTTGCCCCCTTCTTCTTTTTTCTGTTTCTTCTCTTGTGTGACCAAACGCTCTTCTAGCTTTTGTATTTCATCACGAAGGATAGCTGCTGTTTCAAAGTCGAGCACCTTTACAGCATCATTCATATTTCTTTCTTTTTCTTTCAAGAGTAATTTTGGATTCTTTTTGAACAGTTCTTCATCAAGCTCAAGGAGTACGCCAACTGCCTTTTTGTGATCAGACATGATGTGGTCAGTAATATCCTTTATCGCCTTAATAATTGTTTTTGGAGTAATACCGTGCTTTTTGTTGTACTCAACCTGAAGAGTACGTCGACGGTTTGTTTCTTTCATGGCTCGCTCAATCGAACCTGTTGATGCGTCAGCATACAAAATAACGTGCCCTTCTGAATTTCGAGCTGCGCGACCAATGATTTGAATGAGTGACGTTTCAGAACGCAAAAAACCTTCTTTGTCGGCGTCAAAAATACCAATAAGAGAAACCTCGGGCAAATCCAAACCTTCACGGAGCAAGTTTACCCCAATGAGAATGTCAAAGGTTCCCCGACGAAACTCAGTGAGTATCTCGATGCGTTCAATCGTTTTTATGTCACTATGCAAATATGCGCACTTAATATCTTTTTCTTTGAGATAGAGAGTGAGATCTTCGGCCATTTTTTTAGTGAGCGTCGTGCCGATAGCTCTGAAACCTTTCTTGATAACCTTTTGTGCTTCAACTACGAAATCAGCAATCTGTCCCTTGTACTCCCCCTTCTCAACAACAGGACGCACGGACACAA
Organism: uncultured Candidatus Saccharibacteria bacterium; assembly: GCA_964559755.1. GTDB lineage: Bacteria > Patescibacteriota > Minisyncoccia > Phycocordibacterales > UBA6065 > CAIMLU01. The sequence goes on along the minus strand of CAZLHP010000002.1, from coordinate 21,622 downwards.
CAGGATCCAAAAGACCTGTTGGGCGAATCACCTGCTCCACAACTCGAGTACTCTTTTCTTTTTCATACACACCCGGAGTCGCAGACGTATAGATTGTCTGACCTACGCGATGCTCAAATTCACTAAAGGTGAGCGGTCTATTGTCTGCAGCAGAAGGCAATCTGAATCCATGCTCAATCAACGTTTTTTTGCGAGACTGATCTCCTGCATACATTCCACCAATCTGTGGAATAGACACATGGGACTCATCAACAATCGTCAGAAAGTCTGGAGTACCATCCGCCTTGTGAGGAAAATAGGACAAGAGCGTGTCGGGAGCTTCACCTGTTTTTTTACCAGAAAAATGACGAGAATAGTTTTCGATACCGTTACAGTATCCAACTTCTCGAATAAGAGCGAGATCGTACTGAGTACGTCGCTTGAGGCGTTCCGCTTCGAGATTTTTGCCCTGACTCGTGAGTTCCTTGAGCCGTGCGTCTAACTCTTTTTTTATGGAAACAAAAGCCCTCTCAGCTTCTTCTTTTGAGGTAATGAAGTGTTTTGCAGGAAAGAGAAAGAAATTGTTCTTCTGCTCGAGAATACGACGCGTAATATGGTCGATTGATTCAATCGCAGCAATCGAATCGGGTCCAAGAGAAATTCGATAAATATTTTTTTCATTAACAGGCATAATTTCAAGATTGTTCCCTACAACCCGAAATAGTCCCGGCTCAAGGTCGCCTGTCGTACGAGAAAAATGAATATCAACAAGCTTGCGAATGAGATCTGCCCGTGTGACCTTCATACCCACATCAAGACGCATGTTTACCTTTTCATACTCAATAGGACTACCCAAACCATAAATACAAGACACTGACGCAACGACTATCACGTCTTTGCGCGTAAGGAGTGCCTGCGTCGAAGCGTGACGCAAACGTTCAATCTCAGCATTTATCATGGCTTCTTTTTCTATGTACGTATCTGAAACCGGCATGTATGCCTCTGGCTGATAGTAGTCATAGTAGGACACAAAATAATGCACAGCATTATCAGGAAAAAACTCTCGATATTCCTGAGCGAGTTGTGCCGCGAGCGTCTTGTTGTGCGCCAAAACAAGAGTCGGTTTACCTACCGATTGAATCACGTTTGCAACGGTAAACGTCTTTCCAGAACCCGTAACACCAAGAAGTGTTTGGTGTTGCATGCCCTGAGAGATTCCCTGTATGAGAGACTCTATGGCTTTTGGCTGATCACCCGCCGGCTCAAATGAGCGCTTGATTGAAAATGGAGATGACATATACGAGACACTATATCGTGCAAATGGAAAATAAAAAAGCCCTCGAATGACGAGGGCTTGAAGGGGCACATGGTAACTTATCCGCAGTGCATGTGCCGAAGATAGTTCAAAGCAGGGTGTTTCTGTGGTATGGAATACCGTCTCCGATTGTGTGCAGCACGAGCCTTTTTGTCTTGAACAAACACTTCAGGGGAAACAAACTCCCCTGTGTGCCTATCGAAACGAACTTCCTGTTCACCGGCAATCAAACGTTTCCATCCGACCAAACCATGGACCTGTGAACTCACCCGTGCTTTTGCACGCAATGCCACAATGTCCAACGTTTCATGTCCACGATTCTTTTTCTTGTATATGATTGTGCTCATATAGTATGGGTATGTGTTAGGAACTCAAAGGTTCCTGTATATTTTCTCAAAAAAAACATACAGGAACCCTCGAGTGTGCTTTATAAACACATCGAGGATAAACCCTACCCCAAAGAAGCAATAAGATGCGAGACAAGCTGTGGGCGTATCCATACACCTGACACAATACGGTTATCACTAATACGAATAACCGTGACGGGGTGGCCGTTTTCTTCGATATAACCAAAGGTGTCTTTTGATGAGACAGGCTTCCTCAGGTCACGCTCTTTGAAAACGGGAGCGGGTTTTAATGATTTGTGGGTACTCATAACCCTCCTTTCTTTTTAACTAACAAAGAACAATCATGAATAAGGCATTGCCTTACGAAAAACGAGCCCTCTTTCGAGGGCTCGTTTCTGAAATCGTGTGATAAGAAGTAGAACTAATTATACACAATGCCAGAAATGAGCCCTCGAACAGTGACTGAGAGGGGCTTAATCGCGAGCATGAATTGTGTACAATGATTATTCATATACAAGTATTATCCTAGCACCAGAGAAAAATAGTGCAACTGCGCTCTACACACCCTTATACTTTGCTAAAAAATCATCTTTATATTTCTCAAACGTGTCTTGAAGAATAGCCTCTCGCATATTTTTTACGAGATGCACAATAAAATACACGTTATGTATCGAGCACAACATAGGCCCAAGCATCTCACGAGACTTGTGCAGATGGCACAAATACGCTCGTGAATAATTTTTGCACGTATAACAACCACAATCACTCTCAATAGGATTCATATCCTCGATGTACTCCGCATTTGCTATATGTATTTTGCCTGTGTGTGTATAAAGCGTTCCATGACGAGCGAGACGAGTAGGCGCAACGCAGTCAAACGTATCGCATCCATTGAGAACTCCTTCGAACATATCTTCCGGTTCACCAATGCCGAGCAGGTGACGTGGTTTGTCTTCTGGTAACACTTCGTTTACCCACCGTACCGCAGTATGTAAATCCTGTTTATCAAAAGAACCTCCAATACCAAAACCATCGAAATCCATAGCACCAATGACAGACGCGCTCTCCTTGCGTAAATCCTCAAAGCGTCCACCTTGGACAATACCAAAAAGCGCTTGTCGCTCTGAGTTTTCTTTGGAGCGATGATATTCAAGCGAACGTTTACCCCACCTGTGTGTTCTGTCGAGCGCCTCACGCTGATAACTACGTGATTCTGTAGGTGATGTACACTCATCAAAAGCAAAAATAATATCTGCACCAATAGTGTGCTGAATCTCAATCGATCGTTCAGGAGTTATGTAATGAACTGTGCCGTCAGAAGGAGATTTAAATGCCGCTCCATCGTAATCTATTTCTACTAAGCTCGGTTGAGCATCTTCTTTTACATGAGGAATGAGAGGAACGGTAGGAGCCTCCTTGAGAACCTTTGAAATATTTTTTCCATAGCCAGCCCCCAAAGAAAAAACCTGGAAACCTCCCGAATCAGTCATGGTCGGTCCTTGCCAGCCCATCATAGTGTGGAGTCCTCCCATTTTTCTCACGACACCTTCACCGGGTTGCATATAGAGATGATAGGTGTTGGCAAGTACCGCCTCAGCACCGAGGTCACGAACCATATCAGGCGTGAGAGCACGCACTGTGGCCTTTGTACCTACAGGAATAAAAGCCGGTGTATGAATATCACCATGAGGTGTATGAATGACGCCGGCACGCGCGAGTTTCCCAAACTTTTTTTCTATAGAGAAACTAAGAGGTTTTTTCATAGAAAAAGCATACCACCTGAGCTGTTTTTTAATGCTTGACTTTTGATTAAAATAGGTGTATAATTATAACATAGTAAAACCACCCCACACGTTTGTGTGAGGTGGTTTTTATCAAACTATTTCTTTATTTTACCCCCATAAGCTCAACCTGAAAGATGAGCGTAGCGTTCGGTGGAATAACTCCTCCCGCACCTGCTGCTCCATACGCGAGATCTGGAGAAATCACGAGCTGTCTCCTCTCTCCAACCTTCATACCGAGTATTCCCTTCTCCCAACCTGGAATAACCTGACCCGTTCCTAGAGTAAAGACAATCGGCTCGCCACGATCAAGAGAGCTATCGAATTTTGTACCGTCAGTGAGCGCGCCCACATAGTGAACCGCAACATCTTTACCTGCTTGTGCCTCTGCACCTGTACCCTGTACAAGCTGATAAATTTCAAGACCCGCTGTTGTTGAAATATTCGCCATTTTTGGTGTGGTGTTTTGATTAGTAGTAACAGAATCTGTTGTGTCTCCTCCTTCTGGAAGAGTTGCTGTTGCGTCTCCCTTTACAGCAGGGGTTCCTTTTGAGAACCACGACGGAAAGAAAATCAACGCCGCAATACCAAAAGCGACAACTACCGCAATCCACTCTACCAGCTTAAGTTTTCTCATATACGTATAATAAACAATTAGTAATATGCATCCATTGTAATACAGATACTTAAAAAAGGAATTGCTAAAGCTGATTTTTATTCATACAATCTATATATGGACACAATAAAAAAAATACTTGGACTCAAGAGAAAACCTGAACCAATCATGCCACTGACTTTCAAACAAATGGAGAAAGCAGCGAATCACAGAATGGCTACGATTGAAAAAGAGTTTCAGAAAACATTTTCATTTTTGAGAAATTACCCGCGCTCCGTCACCATCTTTGGATCAGCACGGTTTCCCGAAACAGACCCTCACTATATAAAAGCTCGTCGTCTCTCTCAACGCATTGCTCGTGAACTAAAATATGCCGTGATTACAGGTGGAGGTCCGGGCATTATGGAAGCTGGAAATCGTGGCGCATACGAAGTGGGAGGAAAATCAATCGGAATGAATATCCGACTACCCCATGAACAGAAATACAACACGTTCCTCACCGCATCAATGAAGTTCTACTACTTCTTTGCACGCCGAGTGGCACTTTCGTTCTCATCAGAAACATATATCTTTTTTCCAGGAGGTTACGGCACGCTCGACGAATTCTTTGAAATCATAACTCTCATCCAAACGGGCAAAATTCCAAAGACACCTGTTGTTCTTGTAGGTTCTGAGTTCTGGAACAAACTTGACGCCTTTCTCCTTGAAGAACTTCTCGAAAAGTACAAAGCTATCGATCCTGAAGACAGAAACATTTACCGCATTACCGATGATGAAGATGAAATTATAGACATCATAAAGAGAGCGCCCCTTCGCAGAGAATAAAAAAACCGCCCACATGGGCGGTTTTTTTATTACTGATTTTTCTTAAACAAATTCATGACGGTGTAGCGTCCTGCACCAGCAAGAACAATCGCAAGTGCTCCAAGGAACAACATGAGATCAAACTCGTATCCTCCCAAAAACCCCTTCGAAAGCTTTACGAGATAGATAGCGACGACCATAGTAATCGCAAGGAGTATTCCCGCCCATTGTGTAAAGACTCCGAGAAGCATTGCTATACCTCCGAGAAGTTCAGTGTACGCAACAACATATGCCCACACAGGAGAAAGGTGGAGAACGCCACCAAAAAAAGAAACTGTTCCTGACATATCACCCACCTTTGCCCAACCATGCGCAATAAAAACGAGCGCGAGACCAATACGAAGAAGCAACAAACCCAAATCAACATTATGCAGTTTAGACATATTCATATAACTTTTTATAACTAATAAAATACCTCCTTAGTATAATCTTTGCTACCTATATTTGAAACTAGTGGCGAGAGATGAGTGATGAGGGTACCCCAACAATGAGAACTTTGTACACATCAACGAGAGCAAGGAGAAACGCCACAACAAGTGGCCCTAGAAATATTCCCACCGGTCCAAAAAAGGTTATACCTCCGAGTACAGCAAAGAGAACGAGTATTGGATGAGCTCTAAATCCTTGTCCTACGAGCATAGGAAGTAATACATTGTCTATTGTTCCGACTGCCACAAGTCCCCACGCCATAAGTCCAACCGCACTGGTGGTCGCACCTGTTGCAAACAAAAAGATAACAGAAGGTATGAGCACGAGACTTGTACCAAGCCATGGCACGAGAGCAGCGACTGCGGCCAAACATCCCCAGAGCACTGCGTGTGGTATACCGAAGAGATAGAGACCGAGACCGGCCAATACTCCCTGAACTAATGCAACCAAAAGAGATCCTCTCATAATAGAAGCGATTGCCTGCTCAAGACGATGAATAATGCTTACATCGTATTTGTCTGAAAGCGGAGAGAGGTCTATAAGTGTTTTCTTGAAACGAGGACCGTCTTTCAAAAGATAAAATAGTGTTATGGCACCGAGAAAGAAATTGAAAACAATAGTTGCAGTACGAGAAAACAGATTACCCATATTGTTTACAACCCACGCTGTCGCCTCTTCTACATATGTTTCAAAATGTGGATCGAAGCTCGGATATATTTTTTGAATAGGAGCAATAATGTTCCATGTCAGACGATCTATATCTCCAAGACCCTGCTCACGAACATTGTAATAGAGCGTATATGATTCGTTAAATATCTCTACTCCAAGAAAAACAAGAGGTACAACAACAACGACAAGCGCAAGTATCATCGTAAGAAGCGAAGAAATAAAGAGAGAAGGTATAAAACGCTCGATAAAACGATGCACAGGGCGAAGGACCACAGCAAGCATTGCTGCGAGGGCTACAGGCGCAACAAATGGCAAAAATATAAAACCAGTAAGGATAAGTACGCTAACAAAAAGAATAAGAAAAAAATATGCTTGAATACGTTGAGATTCCATGAACTTATTTTACCACAGATTGAGACCTTACGTGTGGATTCTTTTCTACAATCTCTCTACACGCGTTAGAACAAAAAGCCTTATCCAAAGATACACAGTCGAGACAACACAACATTTGATGCCTACAACGAGAATTAGTACAGTCCGCATAACTCTCTGTCGCAACACCACATTTTTCACACACACCGATCACAGGTCGTGTTTGTTTTTTGGAATCATATGCCATAGTTACGCGTTTATCAAAAACATAGAGCGAACCCAAGAAATCCTTGCCCGGATATTTCTTCATATACGAAACAATACCACCATAGAGTTGTGACACATCTTTGAATCCCTCTTTTACAAGATATCCCGAAGCTTTTTCACAGCGAATACCTCCCGTGCACACCGTCACAACTTTTTTGTTTTTTAAATGTTTGAGAGTCGACAGGACTTTTGGTAAATCACGAAAATTTTGCATCGGTGGCAAAACTGATCCTGCAAAGTGCCCCACCTTATGTTCATAGGTATTTCTCATGTCCACAATGTGAATATCCTTTCCTTCGCGTAGCCACGCATGGAGTGTTTCAGGTTCTATATGCTTACCTGTTACCTTTCGAGGATCAACATCTTTTTTCTTTGGCAAACCGAGAGTTACTATTTCAGGACGAACCTTTATCGACAAACGAGGAAACGCTTCACCTGTACCATCGCTCACCTTCCAGTGCACGTTTGAAAAACCACGCTTACCCGACATGATTTTTATGTATTTTTTAATATTCTTTGAGAGGCCTTCGAGGGTTGCGTTAACACCCTCCTCGGCAATGATCACACGCCCTTTGAGTCCCAACTTTTGACACAGTTCGGTGTGTTCAAGAGCCCATTTTTGGGGATTACGTATTGATGTGTACTTGTAGTACAACAAAATGTCGTATGTTTCTTTCATGGACGATATACTACACCGATTTCTAAAAAGAAAAAAGGCTAAGAGAAATAAAGATAAAGATACTTTCCGATAACGGTCATGAGACCCACAAAGAATGTTCCCCACACAATATCGACAAGGGTAACCGCAAGTCCCCAATCTTTAAAAAGTGCCAAATTGGTCATATCGTAAAAACAGTACACCAAAAAACCGCACAAAAGTCCCCAGAGACACGTAGTGAGAAAGTTTTCAGAAGTCACTTTTGGGAGCACAAAAAAGACAATAAGAAGAGCGAGGGCTACATACACCGCAAGTGTCGCTGGTATATTTGGAGCAAGTGATGATCCTGACATTCTGAGGAGCGAACCGATTTTATTTTTATAAAAATCCGAAGCAATGAGTCCTATCCACACGGCGTCAATAAGCGGACCAATGACCACCAACGCGAGAATTGTTTTTAGAGATGTCATAAAAATATATTAACCGAAAATACCAATAATAAACGACATGAGGAGAATGGAGACGAGCTGATATGAAGCATTAATAGCAAGGAGAACCAAAGAGTCCTTTGCGTACAAGAAACTATTAACCATAACAGGCAACATAAAGCCCATCCACAAAACAAGAGCGGCTATGATTAATCCCGATAAACCGACAAAAACAACAGAATTAAATATCACCGCAATACAATACGCTGTAACAAGAGCGAGCGCACTACCCACCGTGTATGTTCGTACCATGCCCGAACCATTAGTAATCGATTTGAGAGACTCCTCTGTGTGCCCCATTTCAGCATTCCATCGCTTACCGAACAAAAATGGTGAGTACCACACGAAACCGAGCGCCATTGAAACGAGAGCTGAGCATATAACAGTTATAAAAGATATGTCGTGGAAAAACATAGTATAAAAAAACACATTACGCTTGTAATGTGTTTAGTATATCACGCCTACTGTACGAGAAACCGAGAGAGCACCGGTGCCTCATCCTGAGACACGAGCTCATCAACTTTGAAATCAAACTCGCCATCACCATTGTCTTTGTAAATCACTGTTGCATACATAACCTGAGAAGCAGTTGGACGAAGAAGCTCAATAATCACATCTCGTGCTGTTCCAGGAAATACCTTTTGCGCACCGAGAATTCTACCCATCACGTCATTATTGTTCTCACGAATAGCAATCCATGAGATCTCCGGAACTGTTACTGAAGAAATAATTACAGATGACCCTGCGCTTTGATTATTCACAGAAACTGTATAGCGAGGTGAACTTGTTGCAACAGGAATACTAATGTCTACAGCATCAGGAATATTCTCTATTTGTTCCTTTGCGTTACCGCCAAAAAAATAACCGAGAAGCATACCAACAATGAGACCTGAAATAAAAAAAGAAACTGAGTGCGTATCGAGAGTCCTGATAAGATTTTTTTGCGGGTTATTCTGATTGTTCATACATTTTTATTAATTTCCCCTAGTATACAAGGCGTACTTATAGTTTTCAATGCACCCACACACAAAACACCACAGTCTAAAGAACTACGCCAGACGCTCACGTGCCTTGGTCTTGTACCCCTCCACATTAGGCTGATTAAAAGCATTACTATCTGAGCAATGAGCAATAATAAGCGTCTCAAGCATCTTAAATTGCATAAAACAGCCTACTTCTTCGAGGGATAACCCTTCGAGAACACACTCATCGAAAGGTATTTTTGCTTCTTTATAAGAGTCTTTGACTCCCTCATAGAATGCCATCGAGACACGGTTAATGTTCCGTGTTTCAACACGTGCAAGCGCCAGAGAAAAAGCCCCCGTCTCATAATCACCCTTATCAAGCTTCTCTACGGAAACAAAGGTGGTAAAAAAATTCGCTAATCCTCCAAAGTAACGCTGACCTATAGAGTGTAAATCTTCTGTACCGACAGAAACAGTTGGAATAAATCCAGCTGGAGACGGCAACTCTTTCACACGTTTCCCCAAACTCTCGGCTGAAAGCTGTCGATACCATTTACCCAAATCCTCCAGAGATGAGTCAAAAACAAAGGTGTCGCGAACTGCCTTGCCTTTGAGAGCTTCACGCAAAGCATACAGTGCAGAAATAAGAGCAGACGGTAAACCATGAGTCTTCATATGAAGGGCTTTTTGTGCACCACGAACAAGAGCGTCAACATTGAAACCAGCAAGAATCAGAGGTGCGAGACCAGCTGCAGAAAACACGGAAAACCTGCCACCGACAGGCGGAGGAATAACAAGGGTCGTTAGACTTTTCTTTTTTCCAAAAAGAGCAAGTGCGGAATTATCATCAGTGACCAAAATAATACGTTTATCAATATCACCAAACTTTTCCTCAAGGAGACGAGTGAGCACATCAGCGTTTGCGGTAGTCTCTAACGTTTTTCCTGACTTACTGATAAAGAGAAAAACAAACTCATCGCTATTCGCCAAGCTCGAAACAAGACCTGATGTCAGCTTAAGAAAAGACTCCTCACAATTTTCAAGAAAAATAATGTGGGCTCGTTGAGTATGTTCTGGATCATAGGCAAAGGCTTTCTGAAGTGCACGAGCACCGAGACTAGAACCTCCAATGCCAGCAACAAAAACATATTTCAACTTACTTGAGACAAAAGGAGCAAGAGTCTTCTTTACATAATCAAGGTGCTTCATGTCATACGGCAAGGCCAAAAAACTTTCAGGAGCAAGATACGCACTGTCTTTTGAAGCGTCGATGAGGCGAGTAAAATAGGCACTTGCCTTGTGAACAAGTTTTTCATCGAGCGGTCCAGTGTAATAATGTGCGTACTTCATACGTATGGTTAAGTATATCAAAGTTACTAGCTACCAAGCACAACCCGAATCACGTGGTCACGTTTGTCATACACGAGCGGCACCTCTTTGTTCTCCATCTTTGTAGAATCGAGCCAAACCTCTTGTACATGTGAACTAAAACCTTCTGGCTTTTCTAAGGTAACAAGAAAACGTGTATCGTTTTTTACGAAAGTTATCTTTGTTGATGTCCACTCTGAAGGTAGTGATGGTTTGAAAGTGAGTCTATCACCTGACACGTTGAAACCACACAGAGACTGAAGGATTGTTTTATACATAACACCCGCAGAACCGGTGTACCACGACCATCCAGCTCGTCCTTTGTACGAAGGTTCGGCGTAAATATCAGACGCAACCACATACGGCTCAGAACGATACTCTGATACTTTTTCTTTTGAATTTGATCTGAGGAATGGATTAACAAGATCAAGAATTTTCTTTGCGCTATCGGCTTCTCCTTGAGCAAACAAAGCTTGCGCAGCCCAGAGTGTTGCGTGATTGTATTGAGAACCATTTTCTCGAACGCCTGGTGGATAATCTTTTACATAACCAGGATCAAGCTGTGTTGTTTCAAGCGCCGGCGAAAGAAGCTTAAAATTGGAACCATCAAATAATTCAGAGAAAGCAGACTTCATTGCTCGGACCGCACGTTCAGGACGTGCCTTGCCTGAAAGCACTGACCATGACTGAGCTATCGAATCAACCTTGAACTCACGGAGCTTGCGAGAGCCCAGAGCAATACCGCTATCCAAAAACGCTCGACGATACCACCTACCATCCCATGCATTTTTCTCAATTGATTTTTGTATATGATTGCTATAGTTTTTGTATTTTTCTGCACGCTCAGTGTCGCCAGATTGTTCAATCTGAGGAATATAGAGAGCGAGAAGATAGAGTAAAAACCAAGCGACCCAAACACTCTCACCTCGACCGCCAATTCCAACTCGACTTAAACCATCGTTCCAGTCACTCATACCCATAAGAGGTAATCCATGAACTCCGAAAACCAAGCTCTTATCGAGCGCACGTACACAGTGATCAAAAATAGTTCCAACCTCTTGTGAGGCATGAGGTGTTCCCGCCCATTCTTTTTGATAGCTAAAGTTCACTGAACCACCCTCTATGTACGCAACTTTTTCCTGAAGGAGAGAAGTGTCTCCTGTAACTTTTACGTATTCACTCACCGCGTAAGCTAACCACAACTGATGATCTGACAAAGCGGTACGAATACCAAATGTATTGTGATCATGCCACCAATTGAGCGCGTCTCCTTCTTTAAACTGATGTGCGGCGGCTTTCAAAATAAAGTCTCTCACTCGTTTAGGATTAGACCAAGAAAAAGCAGTAATATCCTGAAGCTGATCTCTGAAACCAAAAGCACCTGATGGCTGATAGAAACCTGTTTTTGCCCATATACGTGAAGACAAAACCTGATAGAGCAACTGATGATTAAAGAGTGTGTTGAGGGAAGGATCAGGAGTTTCAATAGAAACCGCACCTAGGGTATTTTTCCAGAAATCGTGCACGGCGTTCTTTTCCATCTTTCGTTTTGCACTGTCACGATAAGCTGAGATAACAGAGCGTAGCGTCTCGACAGAATCAGATTCCGCCAAAAGACAGGTGATTTCTTTTTCTTCTCCGGGATCAATGGTGATCACTGACTGAAGCGCCACGCTATTATGAGTACCTTTGTAGATAGTGTTAGACAATCCTACACGTTTGAGACCGAGAGGGCTTTCGTATGATCCATGACGCCCCAAAAATTCAGCGCGATGTGTTGAATACGAAAACTCTCCTCCACACAAATCAATGGCTGAAATACGCGTTGGTAATTGATTTCTAAAACCATTTCTAAAAGTAATCATTTTACCCACAGAGTCATAAGCAAAATCGAGTGAATCACGCGTATGGTTACGCTCAGCACCCATCACTGGTTCCGCAAAAAAAGTAACTGACAATGTCCTCTTTTTCTTTCCTGTGTTTTTTAATCGAAGCGTTGATAGTTTTACACGATGAGAGAGAGATACGGTAACTTCATACGATTGCTCAAGCAGTGAACGCTTGCTCTCAAAGATTGAATACCCCTTACCGTGACGAACAGTAAAAGGTTCTTTGGTTGCAATAGGAAAAGGTGTCGGATTCCATGTGTCCCCTGTCTCTTCATCACGCACGTACATAATTTCGGCACTCTTGAAAAGCAACGGATCGTTTGACCACTGTGTGATTCGATTATCGTAACTGTCTTCTGACCACGTGTAGGTTGCTCCCGCTTCAGTAATAAGTGTTCCAAAATGTTCTTGAGTAATAATATTCGCCCACGGAGCAGGTGGCATGCTATCGCTTGAAAGATGCATAACATACTCTGATGTATTCTCATCAAAACCTCCGAGATTATTTCCATGCGCCAAACCAGACGGAAGAGCTGGAATAACCTTGTTCTGCGGTGCAGGGATACGCGCGCTTGATGAAAAACGCACAGGTGTTTTTTCATGGAATACCTCACCACGAGTACGAACTTGTTGTTTGAATGTTCCCTCTTTGCTGTCGAGCACAACACGTGCGATATGAAGCAAGATAGCCTTCTCCTCCATAGTCATAAGGTCAGACTTTACATGATGAACAGAGCTACCTTTGTCATACACCTTTTCACCACGACTCTGTCGCATCAAAAAGTCTATTTCATCATCAAGTACTTTGATGTAGCTTGTCGGCTCTTGGTTCAAAATAACAAAGTCGATCTCAACACCCTTGCGTCTCCAATAGTTGTGACACATAAGTGCGTGTTTTACCGATTGAATGTCTTCGATATCCTTGATGACCATAACAGCAACAGGATAATCACCCGAGATACCCAAACGCCACAGCGAATGAACATACGGGAGGTTTGATGGAGGTGAGACGTTGTCTATCATGTAATCCTTTCCAGAAAAAACACGTGATGCGAGTTCCTGAAACACCACGGCCATGTCCTGGCTGATACCTTGATTTTTTGTCGCAAGAGCACTTTCAGTTATAGCCTGATGTACGACACGCTGAGAATCCCTACCAGAACGATACTGGCGGATAAGTTTGAGTAATTCGTCCCTGTCGTCATGGGCAAGGTTCACAAACGACAAAACACAGGTTTCCCCTGGGCGTACTTCAATCGAACGAGAGAGCGAGAAAATTGGATCAAGGGTGAAATCGCGTATGTGTGCATGTACACGAGATGAAAGGAAAGCAGGTCGAGCAAGAGATCCATATCTACCTATAAATGATTCGCGATCAACACACGCACGCACAGCAACCTTCTTCCACGAGTTTCTCGAAAGCATATGTGCAGAATATATTTTCCTTGTTCGGTCCTGTGGATGAGGACGTGAATAGACGAGCGCATTATATTCGGGCATATATTCTGACTTAACAAGAAGCTTCTGATACTGAGGATGATGTACATCCTGACTCTGAAGCGCCAAAGAAACTTCACCGTAACTTGCCACGGTCAAATGCTCGGAAGTAGAACCTTTGTTAGAGAGCGTAAGCGTATGAACCGATACAGGCTTCTTTGGATCAACAGAAACTTCCAAACGAGAATCGATTGAACCGTGAGATGCAAAAAATTCTGCTTTGTTCTCATAAAAGATAACTTTTTGCCCTCGCGTCATAGTACCTACAGGACGAGTAGTGGGAGACCACAATGCTCCCGTCTTGTGATCTTTGATGTAGAAAAATTGGCCATACTCCTCGAGCATAGGATCGTCACGGAAACGCGACAACGCAACGCCGTTATAGGTTGACCATCCAGAACCAGCATTACTTACACCAACAGAATACGTACCATTGGAAATGAAAGCGTACCGAGGCGTAGGTGTTTTCACGGGAACATACACCTTACTCTCTGTTCCGTTATCCGATGTTCCAAGGTTGGTAGAGAAAGGCAAGCGCACAGGCGTTGCTATTGGCACAGCGGCTGGAGTTCTCGGCATTTTCTCTTCAAACAAAACTTCAAGCGAAGCGACACGAGGATCAGCATGGAACAAATCCTGAACTGTTGAGCTCAGAAGCGCATTGTGAAGAGAAAGAAGGGTGAATCCTTGGTGGTGAGCATAGTAAATATGAGTTGGAACTGGTCGCACACGCTTTTGATCTGGTTGATTAATATAATCGAGCGCATCATAGAAACCATACGAACCCATTGCTCCGACCGCTTTGAGTTTGCGAATGTTGAGCGACGACTCATGAGGCCTCAAAGGCAACGCGAGTGCGGATGTATATGGCGCAACAACAAGATAATCTGCGAGGCCTCTCTTGAGACCCAATTCTGAACTACCGAAAACTTGATACTGATAATGTTTTCCTGTATCAAACACTCGATACGCAGACTCGCCCATTCCCCACACTGTACCAGTTTTTACTCCGTGTTTTTGATGCACACGTATAGCAGCACGTCCGGTTTTTCCTAACAAGCTTTCAGGGTGCGCTTTAAAGAAAATAAGTGACGTTAAGTATTCAAAGAGAGATCCTCCCCATGAGACGAGAGCGATATCTTTTCCAGAACGAACAAGTTTTCGTCCCAAATAAAACCAGTGTTTTTGTGGAACTTGATTTTTGAGTATAGCAACAAAACTTACCGAATTTGATTCTGAAGCGAGGAAATTGTAGCAAGCGTTATCAATGCGGTTAAACGTTGCGTTGTAGCCAATGTGAAAGAGTCCTCTTTCTTTATTGTATAGAAAGGCAAAATCAGCCTCATCGATGTATCGCGAATATTCTCGCTCAATAGCATCAATGTCGGAGAGCATACCGACAGCATTATTTTTCGCCTTCTTTACTTCCCTCAGTGTGTGTTCAAACCACACAAACAAGTGACCCTTTGCCTCAGGAGACAAACTCGAGTCAGTAATGCTCTTTTTCATGTCGAGCGACAAAACGTTATGTTCAAAATCGTACGCAAGTGAGGTAAGCGTAGGAATATGTCCCAACACACGACTAAACTCAGTGTATGTCTTGAGTAGCGAAGCATCGCGAGAAGCATATGAGTGTATAGACTGATCGTGATACGTACTGTAGGGAGCAACATGTCTTATGAAGAACAAATGTTCCTCCACAAGAGCAATAACCCTTTCCGCTATTCCTGACACACCCTCGGCGCCACGTATGGACTCATGTGTCTTAATCGCACCAAGTGCTTTTTCAATATCCGTAATGAAAGGATGTAGGTGCACAAGAAAAGCGTACATGGACTGGAGGTCTCCAGACGAAGAACCCTTGAGACTCACCGCGTATGCTTTTCGTACCACACGGTCAAAAACTCTAATCGCCTTTCGTAGTGTTTTAGATGAAAAATCTTTTTTAGAGAGGATTTCGATTTCCTCTACCAAAGTACAGAGACCGTCCTCAATCCCTCTAAACACAGTATCCTCAAAAAGAGGTGCGTGCTTTATTTTGTGTACGCCTTGTCGTGTAGAAATGAGAGCAAGCAAAAAATTGGCACTATCGACCGAAGACACGTATTTTGGTAGCAGTGCCTCCAACCTTTCAATGTCATACCAGTTATACAGATGACCCTTGAAACGTTCGAGTTTGCTGAGGCTTGCAAGCGCTTTCTTTGTGCGTTCAATAAATGACGTGAGTGAAAGGTGTCCAAATGCATACGAAGAATAGAGAGACGCAAACAACATACCGAGATTTGTCGGTGATGTAGCCAAACGTGACGCTTCGGTTATTTTTGGCAACTCTTGGAAATGATCCTGAATGAGCCAGTTGTTTTCTTTTTGTGAAAAATTCAAAAAATACCCTGCTGTTC
The DNA here is from genome assembly GCA_964559755.1 of uncultured Candidatus Saccharibacteria bacterium. GTDB lineage: Bacteria > Patescibacteriota > Minisyncoccia > Phycocordibacterales > UBA6065 > CAIMLU01. Next base: position 5,719 of record CAZLHP010000002.1, on the reverse strand, counting down.
TGAAAGCGAGCGATCTGAGCATGCGTGCATCACTGCGATTGAGTATTTCTTTTTGCGTGCGACTAATACTCACAGCAAAACCAATGAGAGGAGAAAGGAACCACACGACACACCATACAACAATCGTGTCGAAATGCCCCGCTGATCCAAAAACAACTATCACCGAGAGAGAAATGAGCTCGGTTGTCCACATTGCACGGTAGTACTCCCAGAGGCGCCCACGCAATTTTTGCCCAACATCAGTCGAGTTCTGCCATTGCAACAAATATCTACGAGTAATGAACAGACGTATGAGTGTTACTGAAATAGCAGAGACAGAAACGAATGCTTGATGAAGAAGGAAGACGAGACGCAACACCACATGCACACATGTCGAACGTATTTGCCACAACGTGTCATTAAAACGTATCGCGGTTGGCACTCTCTTCAGAGACAAAACATCATTGAGCAGAGAAACAAAGAAGGGTGAGCCCAGAGCAAAAATAATATACGCATTCAAAACCAAAGACGGTATGTTGGCAAAATCAGCATAAACAATCAAACACAGAGCAACGAGAGGAATGAGACTACGTCTCAAGTTGTCAGCGATTTTCCACCTATCAACAAAAGAAAATCCTACAGTTGCGCTCGACGCACCACGAGGAGTATAGGGTGACTTCAACCAACCAATGATTTGCCAATCGCCACGAATCCACCTATGTAAACGAATAATAAACTCATGATAAAACTTTGGAAAACCGTCGAAAAAGACGATGTCGCTTGCAAAACCTGTCCGTGCATAGATACCCTCAAGTAAGTCATGGGAAAGGACGCGATTGTCAGGAATCTTCCCTTCCATTGTTTTTTCAACAACCTGCACATCGTAAATACCTTTACCGAAAAAGAGCGCATTACCAAACAAATCCTGATACACATCAGACACCGCGCTCGAGTAGGAATCGATACCAGAATTCGACGAATACAAACGAGAAAAGAGAGATTTCGTTGCTGATGCCAAACGCACACTCACGCTTGGCTGTATGATTCCATAGCCCCGCTCTACACGATCCCCTGAGAGAACAGGTTTGTTGAGCGGATGATCAATACACCCGATAAGCTTGCGTGCACTTTCTTTTGGTAATTCCGTATCTTCATCGAGAGTAATGACGTACCGAATCTGTGGGACATGGCTGAATACAGACTCGTTTACATATGTTGTGCCTTTTTTACCAGAGAGAAGCATGTTGAACTCACGCAACTTTCCGCGCTTTCGTTCCCAACCCATAAAGAGACCTTCTGATGGATTCCAAACCCTCTTTCGATACAAGAAATAAAATTTCTTTTCACGGATACCGTATTTTTTGTTGAGCGCCTCAATCTGTTTCTCCACAGTCTCAACGAGTACGGTGTCGAGTTCTGAAAACTCTTTCTTGGAATCTTTGAAATCGAGGAGTAACGCATAAAAAATATTATCCTCAGGATTTGCGAGGTAACGAATCTCAAGCTTGCGTACCATATCGCTCACCCCTTCAACACTACGAAGCATCGATGGTATAACCACAAATGTTCGTTGTCTGTCTGAAATACCTTTTGTAAGATCGAGACGTGGCAATCTACGAACAGGCAAAAAACGACTGATAATCACATTGAGAAGATTGAGGGTGATTTCAGAGTTTACAAAAAAGAACAGTGCTCCTCCGAGTGCGATGAAAAAGGGATTCCCAACAAAAGAAGCCATGTACCCTACTGCGCCCGCAGTCATGAGCATGTTTACAGATAGGGCGATACCAAAATACTTTTTATCGGGCTCCTGTGTAAAAAAAGTATAGAGAACATCTTTCCATGACTGCTTATAGCCAATCTTATGCTCAAGCTCTGATCTACCTTTATCCAGCAAATAAAAACCGACATGAGACCGCACTTCGCCGTGTACTTCTTTTTTACGAGAGTCACTCAATGATCCAGCACAAAGCCTGACGGCACTACGCGCAACTTCGGCCTCATGAATACCCGCACGTTCTGCAATGCGAACTATGGTTCGTCGATATATATTTCTGCTCTCCGTGTCCATGAGAGGATACGCGCCCACAGGATCTTTTGACAAAATCGCATCCACCACATTTATTTCTTGCACAATGTCATCCCATCGAGCCTGAGTAAGCCAATGGAGAGATTCGATACTATTAGAAGCAATCACCGAATTAGCATTGCGTTGCTTGCTTTCAAGATCAGCAAGCTCGCGTGAATCTACCCCCTGCTTTTCAAAGTTGAGTTTAATCCACTTGATTACAGGCCTCATCACAGAACCCTCCTGAGAAAGCTTTTGAAACAAATAAAAACCAAAAGACAGCGGAATGATGCTGTATTTAGAAGCAAGGTCGGAGGTTACTTTTGAAAATTCATACCGAGACGTCTTGGTAATCTCTTTTTTAATATTTTTATAGACACGCTCCGCGTCTTCATACTCATGAAGTGACTCGATCGAGTGATCTATCAACTTACCAAAGTGTTCGACGAGTACAATCTGTAGAATAGGAGGAATCGCATAGAGCTCACGTATTGAAAGCGGGCTATGCTCTTGATATTCGTTGAGAAAAGCAGTGAGAATGTCCTTATCAATTATTTGATTGGTGTCGCGAACAAGTCCAGACAAAATGTGGTACAGACGAGGAACAAAAACCCTTTGTTCGTTCATCACGAGAGGAAGCTTTACGAAATCTTCCTTGCGAATATTGTTTTGGAGTTCGAAAATTGCCGCCTCGACCACAAAAAAGTTATCGAAAATAGACTCAATTTCATGAGTGATGTGCTTGAGACGGGCTACGAGAGCAATCAGCTCCCTATACCGAGTAGAAACACGTCGAGCGCTCGCACGCAATGCGCCATAGTAGCGCACAGCATGCTCACGTGAAGACATGAGAGAAGTACTCTTCCCAAAAGTACGGGCAAGAGAACGGGCTTTCAAAGCGAGCTCTTCGTCGTGGATGTTCGACATATACTGCTACAGTATATCGTGATTGAGAGTTAAATTAAAGACTAAAAACTATGAGAGAAAACTGCGAATGATTTGTTTGGTTTCTTCGGGTCCTGCTGTTGTACGAGTTTCGACAGCAAGCCTCTTTACTGGTTCATCATTGCCACCCTTATAGAGCGCATCTCCCACAAAAAGAGCCTCGTGTGGATCAAGGGCGAGGTACTCAAGCACTTTGGATACGCCAAAAGCTTTGTCTATGCCGTAGCCGGTAAAATCAATCGATGTGGTACCGCCCAGAGCCATATGAAGTTTTTTTATGGAATGCTTGAGTTTCTCTACAATAGACCTCCTCTTTTCCTGATGAGGGTCCCACTGTTTTTTGTCTTCTGGAGATGCATTTTTTCCTAAACCAGAATACGTAATCTGAGTACCACGGTCATCAATAAAAGACGAAAGCTCTTGTGGACTCATGCCGAGCACACGAGAAAGTCCTTCGTACACGCTCTCTCTATCCTGTCTCGATAGTGAATACTCATAACGCTTCACCCACGATGCTCCATTCCATGTGTACAAGAGAGCTCCTGTGGTAGGAAGTACTATAAGATTTTTGAAACACGAAACACATGAGAGTGTTGAGAGGCACTGTTTTTGAAACTGCTCGAGCGTTCCTCCAGAAATGAGGGCCACACGACTCGTTTTGAGAAGCATGCACACGAGCTCAGCCATTTCAGCATCCATAGGAGTCCTGCTCTCCGTAAGGGTATTGTCGATATCAAAAATAAATAATTTTTTATCCATATGTATAGTGTATTATACCTGACCCGAGAGATACGCACGTCTCTTTTCCTGAGGAAACTTTTCTATGGCATAACGGAGCATAGTACGAGGCATGCGAGAATAATTCTTTTTGAGAAAGTCTACGAGATGTTTTTCTGACTTTTTACCCATCTCTCGAAGCATCCAGCCTGTAGCTTTGTGCATCAAATCGTGCGAATCCGTGATATGTAGTGTAGCGATAGCACAGGTGTCTTTGTAATCCCCTTTTTGTATAAAAAACCACGTTGCAATAATAGAAATACGCTTCTCCCAAAGAGATGCTGAGCGCGCGAGCTTGTACAACAAGGCACGATCATCGCCGTATTCATACAAAAACGCCCCAACAATATCCCGCGCCGATGAATCAACCAAATCCCAATTATTTATAAAGCGTGTATGGGCTATATAAAAATCAAAAATCTTTTTGCGTTGAGGTGGTAGTCCTTTTTTATACGCATACACAAGTATGAGCAATGCGGTCAGTCGAAATTCGTGCACCGGATCTCGAAGCATTTTTTGAATCACAGAAAGAGAAGCCTCACTATATTTTTGAGCAATACTTCTCTGTGTGGGTACTGAAATTCCCCAAAACACATCCCCTTCACCGTACTCACCTTTACCCGTTTTAAAAAAGCGAGAAGATACCTCTGCCTTTTTTATATCCTTTTCTCGCTTGAGAGCATCAAAAATGTCTTGATAGGTATACGTCATACTTTTTTTGTATCTTTCCAATTCCACCACAACAAGAGAGGTTTTTTTCTCTTGTGCGTAGGAGTTTTTGCATAATACACTGCACACCTCATAACATAGAGCATGCACCGATCTACCTGTACACCGCTTTCCACACACAAACGATTATACAAAGTCTCTGGATGTTCTTTTTTTAAATCCGCAATGTTTCGTATACCAAGTGCATACAAATCATGCGCAACACGTATGCCGACTCCAGGTATCTCCATCAGTTCTTGTAAGGCTTTTTCTTTAGGAGACATGACGCGTAATAGTATAGTGCTCCCAATACATGCGTTTTGAAAAAAACTTTTTCTCAAGAAAGAAACAGAGGGTGAGCCACACAGAAGCAACTGCGAAACCCGCAATAACATCAGTCGCATAGTGCACCCCTAAATAGAGACGCGAAATACCGACAACAACCGCGAGGCTCACAAAAAATACGGAACCAAAAATAGAAAGCCATGTTCGCCTTACACGCAGAGCAAAAAACAAAGCAATAAAACCGTAGAGAGCCAGAGCGGTTGTTGCGTGTCCTGAAGGAAAAGAAAAGAATGGCTCCATGTAAAGAGACGCCTCAGGCCTCATACGCTCAAAAACATTTTTAAGTATCCATGTCGTTAGAGCACTACCGGAAACACACAAAACAAAAGAAAGAATGTATGCATGATCATAATACCGACGGAGTATCATAACGAACAAAAACACGACACACAGAACAACGAGCATGTCAGCAAAATGCGTGGAAACAAAAAAGAAAAGTGTTCTCAAGGGTGTACGCGCATCAACAAAGAACGACAACACCTGATTATCAAACCGTGTAAAGAATTGTAATAAGAGAGATGTCACAAAAAAATAAATTACTGACTTCGGGGACTGAGATAGAATGTCGGAGATCCTGAGACCCCGGTAATAATGAGATTTTCACCGTCATTGCGATAGAGTACGCCCTGATGCAAGGTCTCAAATAAAAGACTCTCATACTCCATAATCATGCTTTCACATGCCATTTTTGTAGAGACAATACCTGAGGCAACAAAAGATGGTCCATTCTCAACATATGTTCCATTAAACGCATTACAAATTTTTCCTTGAAGAGTTTTATTGTCACCAAAAGAAAGAGTAAAGCCGAAAGGTAATATACTCTCCTCCACAGCAGAGCTCGTACGAGCAACACTTGAAATAACCCACGATGTACCAGAAAGCACAGGGGCTGGAAGT
>CAZLHP010000001.1:66243-111117 GCA_964559755.1 uncultured Candidatus Saccharibacteria bacterium | reverse complement strand
TTTTTCCCTGAAGAGTTTTGTTGTCACCAAAAGAAAGAGTGAAACCAAAAGGTAGTATACTCTCCTCCACAGCAGAGCTCGTGCGAGCAACACTTGAAATAACCCACGATGTACCAGAAAGCACAGGGGCTGGAAGTGTATCGAGAGGTAGTTCTAGAGGAGTACGCGAATAAAAATAGAAGCCAGATACAGCGACAGCAACACAAAGAACAACAATAATATATTTCATAGTATGTTTATTTTAACATAGTGAGCATTGTCAAAAAGTGTTTAAAACACTTGACTTTTTCACATTTTTGTATTAGTTTCAGCTTAGCGTTTAAGCGACACAACGTTGTTTAAAAAAGGAAACCCTTAACAGTTCTTCAAAAATGAGAAAGTCATTCTATGGCTTTTATCTCGCAGTCTTCGGACTGCTCGCCTTACCCTTTCAGGTAATGGCTATTCCGATCACGCCAAGCTTCACGAGCTTTGGATCCCTCCCCGCAGCTACTTTTAGTGGCACGGGAATTCCGAACGATTCCGTAGCTAAATATGTCAACGGAAATCTAGTACTCGGACTCACCGCTCATCAACGTTATACCAATCCCGCTGTTACAAACAATGGCGCAGGCACATTCTTTGCAGTAGCAGGAAATGACGCAGGTAACGGAGATCCGAATTACCCTCGATGGAACTTTGGTTTCTTCATTGACGGACTACCGACAAACGGGTCTGTGGATTTGTACTATGACCTCAATCCTGCCGTGGGAAATGATGTGAGTACTTTTTTCAGCTATCCCTACTTTACAGGTGTCGGCCAAGGCAGCGAGAACCTAGGTATGGATTATCTCGGAGGTATGGCCTTCCCTGAATCGTCCCCAGGAGAATACGGATTCGCCCTTATCGCAAGAGATGCGAATGGTCGCGAAGTCGGACGATCAGCGATACTAGTGAACGTTGGAAATGTTTCTACAGCGTCAGTGCCAGACACGAGTTCAACCGCAGTACTCCTCGTAGGAGCACTGTTTGGACTCACTCTCATAAAGAGCAAGAGGCAAAAATTGCATTACCTCTTCCCCTGACAGACAAGGACTACTTTTTTAAAGTAGTCCTTTTTTTATGAGACGTGTTTTCTAAACAGATAACCCGATACAGGAATAGCGATGATAGTCACCGCAATACACCATATAAAAGCGGTCTGACTGTGTGTACCAATCGGAGTACCTACCATGTATCCGCGGAGAGCTTCGATAACATGAGTGACGGGTTGATTTTCAGCAAACATTTTTAGAAATTTCGGCATTCCTTCGGTGGGAACAAAAGCACTACTTGCAAAAGTCAGAGGAAATACGAGCATAAATCCCATCCACTGCACGGCCTCAATTGATTTTGCCAAGAGACCCATGATGGCAGAAGCCCACGACAACGCAAACGTAAACGACAAGAGAAGTGCAAAAGCCAAAAACCATTCACTCACTGATGCCGTCGGACGAAAACCAACAAGGAGCGCTACGAGAATCATCACAATAGAAGAAATAGTATTACGAACAAGGTCGGCAACAACGTGACCAATGAGCACTGTAGAACTCGCCATAGGGAGCGATTTGAAACGATCTATAATTCCCCGCTTCAAATCTGTTGCTACGTTGAGAGAAGTAGTGAGCGCGCCAAAGGCTGCGGTTTGAACCAAAATACCTGCAACGAGATAGTTAACATATGTTGTACCTCCCGTATCAATCGCACCACCAAAAACATATCTGAAAAGTAACATAAACATAATCGGCTGAATCGCGAGCGACAAAAGCTGATCAAGATTTTTAAAAATGTGCTTCATGCTACGTACAATAAGTACATAGGAGTCACTAAAAAACCAGAATACTGCGGAATGTTTTGTAGGATTTGGATATGTCATAAAATTATTTTGTTTTAGCATCCTTCACCGGATCATGACCTGTAACATTGAGGAATACATCATCGAGAGTTGGTTTGTGAAGCGACATGCTCTCTATATCGATATTCGCTTTTTCCAAACGATCGAGAATATTTTTTACATCCTTGACCGCACCCTCTATAGGTACAGTGAGTAACTTTTCATCATTATTGATAACAGTTCCCGCTATGCCGATGACGCTCTGAGCCTGATTCAAATTCTCCACACGAGAAATGACGAGCTCGAGGCGGTTTTTACCTACGCGATTTTTGAGTTCATCAGCAGTACCTTCTGCAATCACCTTTCCATGATCAATAACCGCAATTCTGTCAGCGAGTTTGTCTGCCTCTTCCAAATACTGAGTAGTGAGAAGAATCGTCGCACCATCACGCATGAGATTTTCAATAACCTTCCACATAGCGAGACGACTACGAGGATCGAGGCCAGTTGTCGGTTCATCCAAAAATATAATAGGTGGAGTAGCAACGAGACTAGCTGCAAGGTCGAGACGTCGTCTCATACCTCCAGAATATGTTTTTGCAGAACGCTCAGCTGCATCCTTCAAATCAAATTGTTCGAGGAGCTCCTCTGCACGCCTTACGCTATCTTTTACGCTCAAGTGATACAAACGACCCATCATGACAAGGTTCTCTCTACCTGTGAGGTACTCATCGATAGCTGCATACTGTCCCGTGAGCCCAATAGTGCTTCTCACATTATCTGCCTGACGCACAACATCAAACCCGTTTACAGAAACTTCACCTCCATCAGGCTTGAGCAAGGTACTCAAAATACGCACCGTGGTTGTCTTTCCAGCACCGTTTGGTCCCAAAAGTGCGAGCATGGTACCTCGCTTGACCGTGAGATTGATTCCCTCAAGCACTTTCAATTTTTTGAAAGACTTGGTGAGATTTTTTATAACAATGGCATCGTTTTCTATCATATGGAATATAAGTTTAACATATCTATATACATAATTCGCACTTCGTCTATGAGGCGAAGTGCGAATTACAACGGACAACTTTTAATTACGCGCGGTGTAGCTTGTGATAGTACACGTATGATGTCACGAGTAAACCAAAAGTGATCACAGGCATAAAGGAAGCAAAGACAAAACCGTCGACAGTGAGGTGAGCAATGAGCGCTGACACATAGACAATACCGAGAGCGACATAGTTCTACTCTTTGAGACGGCGAGGGAGCTTTGGTATCACCAAAATGAGACCTCCGAGAAGCGTACCAATACTTACCTCCCATCTGAGCCACTCAGGTGCACCTAAATGTTGTGCGCCTTGAATCGCCATTTCACTATTCATAAACAATGCTCCCGGCAAAATAAACAAACCGAGCAAGCCTGTCGTGACCCAAAATATAATTTTTTCTTTTTTCATACTGAAAAGTATAAAATACTTTTCAAGCAAATCAAACTACTTGTCGAGATCGAGCGTATCATCAATACGTATTTGACTCACGAATTCAGGGACGTGTGAGACGAGAATCATCGCACCCTCGTATTCGTCCAATGCTTTTGCAATCACAGGAAGATGTCGAAAATTAATGTGGTTTGTCGGCTCGTCTAAAATGAGTAGCCCCGGCTTTTGCAAAACAAGACGAGCAAAAGCCACAAGCCCCTTCTGGCCTTCTGACAAAGCTCCAATCTTTGTATTCATCATATCCGCATGAATGAGGAAACCTGCAGCAGTAGAGCGTATATGGCTTTCAATGTGTGTCGCAGAGGCAGAAAGTAGAGATTCGTAGACCGTATCTTCAAAATTGAGAGTAGAAAAGTCCTGTCGATAGTAACCAACGCGTACTCCCGGTGTAATAACAGCACCCTCAGATGTTCCTGATGCCAAAGATTCAAGAAGTGTAGACTTCCCAATACCGTTCGGTCCCTGAAGGAGAAGATGCTGTTTGCGCTTAAGTTTTATATTTGCCGTTCGCTTTGTTGCTTTGTGATTCCGTATAACCTTATACGATGTGATGTGAATAATCTCACCTGTAAAATCCGGTTGTGATGGAATAGTAAAAGGTCGAATAGTTTTGTCCTCCTTGCGAACATCAACGATGTCTTCCTCGAGCTCCTCTGCTTTTTCACGCATACGTTTTGCAACGAGACGCATTTGACCTCCCTTATTTGCAAACATATTAGCCTGATCTTTTTTTGCTTGAATTTCCTTTGCAAGAAGAGCATTTGCTCTATTCTCCTTTTCTATTCGTGCCGTGATATTTTTGAGCACATCAAAATAGTCTCCCACATACTGTTCTACTTTTTTTGTATGAACATCGAGGTACAACACTCCGTCAGTAAACGAGTTCAAAAAGTGTGAGTCGTGAGAGATAACGATAACTGTTTTTGTGTACTGTTTGAGAAAGTCAGTGAGGTGCGCAATACCCGCTTTGTCGAGATTGTTTGTTGGCTCATCAAGGAGAAGGATGTCGGGATTTTGTATGAGCGCAGAAGCGAGGAGTAAACGCGCTTGCTGTCCCCCTGAGAACGATTTAACAATCCTGTCGTGAGGCGCTTTGAGATTTACCACTTCGAGAACTGCGTCTATACGTGGATCAATATCGTACATTTTTTCTTTGAAGCACTTCTCAAAAAACTCACGCACGGTGAGCTCGATTTCAGAACGAGGGATAACCTGTCGTGCGATAGCGATAGTCTGACCACGCGTAATACTGATACTTCCCGACTCTGGTTTTTGCGCACCCGTTATGAGAGAAAAAATAGTTGATTTACCGGCACCATTTTGCCCCATGATAGTGATCTTTGAACCTCTACGCACAGAAAAATCGACCCCCTCGAGAATGGGGATATTGTGGCCGTATTCAAAGGAAACGGTATCAAATCTGAGAACAACGTCGTTTGCCATAGGTATGAAGAGTTATCATACAGTATTTTGCCGATAAATAAAGGTTTTTTTCGGCATGCTGTAGATACATGCAAAAATAAAAACGTAACAAAAAATTGATAGCTTTTCTACAAAAACCATATCATGAGAAAAAATGTGCAAGAAAAAATTATTTCTTTGCTTCTCGCGCCGCTCGTCGAGCACGCTTCACAGCCAATCTTTTCTTTGTCTTGTGAGAACGTGATGTTTTTAGTGTCGAATTTGCTCTTTTTGCCATGAACCCATCATATACTAGTTTGATAAAAAAGATACAAAAATGTACCATTAGATTTATATGAAATACATATTTATTACACTATCACTCGGTATTCTTGTTTTTGGTGGGTTATTTTTGACCTCTAACAATGAGACAAAAAAAGAAATTCCAGCCAAAGAAACGCAATCATCGGAAACAACACTTTCTCTTGCGCCATCGTTCGACATCACACTCTGCAAACAACAACCAAACGGAGCATATATTTGTCCCCCTAACGCTATTGGTGATTTTGGACCCTACGAAATAAAAGGAACGGCAACAAACAATGCCTGTTCGCTCTCGTACAGTAAAACAGTAGGATTTTCTTTCAAAGGTAATCAGAAAACGGGGATCATACCACCAGGAGACCTTGCTATCGCACTAACAGAAGCAAAAACACTAGCCACCGTTGCGCGAAGCGCCAGCCAAACAATCTCCTTTCATGTAAACGACAAAAACATTATTGATCATACTCTTTTTGTGGACTCCAACTTCACCTCTGAGCAATGTCTCAGTATCTAAAAACTACTCATGAAAAAACCGCCTTGGCGGTTTTTTTTCATTCCCTAGATACTAATGTATTTTTTTCCTCCCGCGAAAGTTTTTTTATATACGCCTCACGTTTAAGCGCCTCACCTTTTGAGTTACATACCTCTGAATATACCAAAACAACCGGTCTACGGCTTTTTGTGTATCGTGCTCCTTTTTTTGAATCATTATGTTCTGCGATTCTCCGCTTCACATCCAGCGTAATGCCTGTGTACAAGCTATTGTCGCTACACCTTACTATATAGAGATAATACATACCTATTCACCAGACTGAACAAAACCAAAAGTACGAACTATGTTTTGAAAATCATTATAAAGAGATGATTGAGTGTCTATATATGAACCAGTGAGCATGTACATATAGTCACCGTGCGCAACAACATAGGTGTCTGTCGCATAGAGTCCATCAGCAACATAGTGCACTGCGTTTGCGCCACCAATAACAGCCTCAGTTGGCTCAGCAATAACACCGCCTCGTAGTGATTCTTTTGGATTTTTTGCTATCCATACCGAAGGAGATTGTTTAAGGGTGTTTTTATATACATACATACGAATCATTGGCGGATCTTCACGTGGCTCAGTAGTTTCTTTTTGCAGAGATTCGTAATCAGCCGAGCTAGTAAGCGTGAGACCGTACACAAAAGACGGGCTCAAGCTCAATGTCGAAAAATTATCCTGAAGCACGTACCCTTGAGGACCTTTTACATACGGAAAAGTAAAACCGTACTGGGTGTTTTTATATGTACCAGTCACCTTGAAATAGTGTGAGCTATCCATGCAAGGAATAACGAGATCATCGACACCCCTTTCTCCACGTACACGAACGCTGTCACCCACCTCAACTGCATAGATATCAGTAATGGTGTCTTTAACCACACACATATTACGGCCGAACGACGGAAGTGCGATTGTATGAAGTATGCCCTCCTGAGTTTTTATAGTGACAAGTCCGGGACCATCAACCATCATTTGCTCACGGTCAACTTCGGTAACCACACCAGAAAGGGAAAGATGTTTTGAGTCTTCTCCGCCCGCCTGCTCGCCTTTTGTTTTGTTGTTCACAAAAGAATGTATGAGTACAAAACCCACGATTCCTACACACACGAGAGCAATACAATATTTAACTATTTTCATAGTGTAAAAAAATTATGACTTAAATTCTACCTCAAAAGGATACATCCCCATACCGCATGAACCCACAAGCGTTTGTGGCTCACTGCTTCCAACATCAATATCAGTAATTCCCGTCTGAGGAAGCACCTTGGAAATATTCATACTTGGAATACGTACTGCGGACGAGCAATCAAATGTCCCCTGTGTATTAAAACGTATGACAGTAGGAATGCCCGCTTGTGCCTGCGTCTTTCGAGGAAAATACCCTCCGCGAGCAGTAATTTCTATAATTTGCACACCGTTCTCGATACGTACATTATCTACCTGCGCTACATCTTGAGAACTATTTTTATCGTGGGACAACACAAAAGCACCACCAACGAGGACAAGTGCAAAAAATGTCGAAACAAAAATTTTATTCATACCTAAAAGTATACTAGAAATTAAACACAGGCGGTATGAGACCGACAACAACAAGACTATTTATAATGTTAAAAAGCGCAAACAGTATAACAACAAGTCCTGATGTCTTAAAAAATATCCCAGCCTTTGAACTCTGCTGTATGCTAAATGAACTGAAACTTATAAGCGCGAGCACTGGTAGTGTGCCAAGAGCAAAAGCGAGCATAGTGAGTCCTCCAGAGAGAAAACTACCGGTAGAAAGTGTGTACACCTGCATTGATTGGGTAAAACCGCACGGCAAGAAAAAAGTGGCAACACCGACGAGTACCGGAGTAAACGTGTGATTAAACGCCGACACACCATGAGCATAGCGCGCGATGAATTTCGGCATTGAAGGTTGTATTTTTTTCACCCAATGAAACGTGTCGAGCAGATTGAGACCGAGAACGAGCATAACGATTCCTATAATGAGACTCAGACCAAATGTCGCCACGGTGTTTAAGGTAAAAACTGAACCCAGCGCACCAATGACGCCACCGAGAATAAAAAACGAAACGATTCTACCACCATGGAACATGAGCTGTGGTCGCACTCGATCACCTTCCTTTGCGTACGTTGCAGACATCGACAATACGAGCCCTCCTACTACCGCCATACATGTTGAGAGTGATGCAATAACGCCAATAATAAAAGACGTTCCGTACGTGACGTGAGAAATATCGACAAGATTCAAAATACCCACCTTCTGAAGGAGTACAAAAAATAGAGCAAAAGCGAGAGCGATTGGTACTGCAATTTTAAACTCAGACCATTTGGTAGCACTCTCTGGTTTTTCAAGAGACACTTTGTATCCATGAGGTATGAGAATAGCAGTACATTCTTCCATGATCTGCTCTACAGTCTTTGTGCCAAAATCGCCAACAATTTTCAGAGAATAATCACTCAAAATAGAGGTAACCTCTCTCACGCCAGAGATTTTTCTGATCTCACGTTCTATGGTGAGCATACAACCGTCGCAGTGCATACCGTGCACATAAAAAATATAGGTAGTCATATGAGACATAGTACGGCAAATTCAAAGAGAAAACAAAAAGAGGTTATTTCAATGGATATTTTAGGGCATACTCACACAAACAGTCATAATACTTGACAATAATTCTATATATGCTATAATACTATAGTACGTGAACATCGGTGTTCCCTTACATCAACAAAGTTCTTCAACCTCAAACACACCAATGAGATGAGCCCAAGCGGGATTGTGTAGGTGTTACCGCTCATGCACTTTATACACAATCTCCAGCGCCCGCCGTTAACCATACGGCGGGCTTTTTTCTATCCAATCGGTGACGTGCCTAGTTAGACTTTTTTTCTTTTGTGAATGAGAATCGAATTACCATCTGGATCGAGAATCATAGCCATGTTGCACGCAGGGGTATCTATTTTCTCCATAGTAAAAGTGACATTATTTTCCCTGAGCTTGCGTATCGCCTCGTCGAGATTTTCCATTTCAAAAGAAACCGACGGACCATCTGGAGACGGTTTCCATTGAGGCATACAACCGAGAGAAAGAGTTCCCGACCCTACCGCATATTCCACAAACTCAGATTCATCTGTTACAGGACCAAACTCATGAGTTGGCACAAGTCCGAGAATCCCCTCGTAAAAAGCCCTCGCCTTCTTCATATTTGTTGTCGGATATCCAACGAATGCAATTTCTTTAATCATGTGAGTATTTTAACACGCCTCACCCATAAAATAACTACTCCACTTCACCGTGTTCATCTTGAGGAACTTTTTTGACAATCAATGTGTTTCACTATAGTCTCGTAGATAGAAACACTAACCGCAATTCAGTCCACTAGATCCCCATGAACGCTTTCCAAATCTCTAACCCAGACATTACTAAAGAGGCGCTCGTTGAGTTGTTCAAAAAAATGCCCTTGAGTGAGTTTTTAGAAACATCTAATGACCTTATTCTTCGTGGTGAGGCATTCGCGAAATCTGATGACTCGAGTTTCTCCAGCTCACTGGATGAGGGAAACGCGACACTCTACGCTTATTACTGTAAACAGTTCAATGAAGCCTTACGAGAACTCAAGAAACTCCCTCGAAGTAAAATTGCCCTTTACTCACTCGCGCGTACCATAGCGTGGTGGCAAACAATCAACACGTTTCGCATATTCTACGGTAACGAGACTCCGTCTGAAAGAAGTTAGAGCCTCGGTATCTTGTTTATAACCGCATCCAAAAAGATGCGGTTATTTTATACACGAATCATCCAAAGTAATTCTAAAAAACACTACTCACTTTGCTTTTCTATAGCACGATCAACTTCATCCAAATCCGCCTCAATTGCTTCTTTGATTTCTTTTTCTTCTTTTGAGAGAACACGTTCATGTCGAGTGCGCTGTAATATTTCAAGATGCTTTTCGAGACGTTTCTTTAACGAAACAAGCACTTTCATGTTATCACCCTGAACTAAGGCTGTACGTGTCTTAAACTTACCGCGAAGTCTATTATAGTGAGTTCCGAGTCTAAACGCAGCGATAAACAGAATAAAGATTCCACAGAGAACAGTCACAACAAAATAAAGCGCTGGGAAAGCAAGAGATCCGATAGTAATCAATATCTTCTCATCAGTTGGAACTTTCTGTTTTACAGATTCTGAAGCCTGAGTCACAAGAGGAGTAGCAAGGAAAGTTCCTGTAGACTCAACACTGTTCCCCGCACGATCCACGGCAACAAGCTTTACTGTATTATTGCCCGGTGTATTAAAAGCAAGATCATATGTACCGTTAGTAAATTCAGTAGCCGAAACCTTCTTCACCACAACATCGTTTACATACACATCATAGTGATCTAGGCCTGATGTTTCATCTATGATGTCAGTTTTAATAGTAAGAACTTTTTTAGTATCGTCATAAGAGAAAGCGACACTATTCAATTTTGGAATAGTACTATCTATCCGTGCGACATACGTAGCGATCGGACCCCATTCTCCGCCAATACGAGCACGAGCTTTAAAATACCAAATTCCATCTTCCAAATCTGTCACAGATCTTTCCTTGATTGGTGGAACATACATAACGCGTGGTACACCTTTGGTATTGTTATCTATAGCAGTTTGTATAGCATCTGCGCCCGTAGGAATATTCCACCTAAACAGTGGATCTCTGTCTTTATACCAATAATCTTGATTTGTATGTGTTGGAGAAGTTATCTGCAAAGCTAACGTAGCTGAGGATTCAGCCGTTGTCGCTGGAGACACAGGAGTAGTCGGTTCTTTGTTGATAATGACCAAGCTTTTACCCTGCTTGCTACTGAGCACATCAGTTCCCAAACCATCATTAGCTCGGACAGCAGCATCAGAAAAGATGAGATCTGCCTTACCCGCTGCTTTTGCTTTGAAGACGACAGAGATAACGGTACCGTTTTGACCAGTAAAACCTGGTGCGGGAATACCGCCATTAAGGGTAATAATGCCTGTAGAATTCGAATAGACCGGCTCTTCTACCCACAAAGAGAATATAGAACTATTTTTATTTATAGAAACAACTTCCAACAAATCTGTTGGGAATACAATTTTTGCTTCTGCGTTATTTATGGCGACACCTTCGGAGTTTAGTACTACAGACAGCATTGTTATGCTTCCGGGTGATAAGGTTGCAGAGTCAGAATTAATCTGGAGCGTCGCTGCATGCACACTACCGCATGCCAAAAAAAACATAGCGACTGCGAATATAAAAATCCGCTGCATTATTTTATTACTCGTCATTTTTTTTGAAGCCATATTTAAAAATAACTACAAGAACAGCCAGGGTTGATAGAAGAATTATAACATACCTAGTAAGGCCAGAGGGTATGTTTTTTGTCTTCGGCTCAAGCACTTTATCAACATGCACGGTAAGTGGCTCTGAATCGATAGCTTCCTTTGTTCCCTTTCCATCATTGAGATACGCATTTCCGTCCGTATATGAAATAGACATATCACCCGAACGAGACGCAGAAATACGTAGTTTGAAAAGCAATCCAGGTGAATCAAAGCCGTTGGGGATTCCACCAGTGAAACTTATAGATTTTTTATTGTTATCGTACTCTGGTGGTGTTGGCCATATAGGTAAAATTGATTGGCCGTTCTCGACTTCAATCACACTATCAGCCAACGCATCTCCAGAAAACTTTAGTACGCCCTCAACAACGTTTAATTTTTTTGATTGTGGATCAATACGAACCTCAACGAGTGTTGGTGTGCTACTGCCTGTGTGTGGAATTACTTGAAAGTATACTTCAGCGGCAAACAAAACCTGAGGAACACAGGTCAGAGACAGAAAAGAAATCGCTACTACAAAATAAGATAAAAATATTTTAAACATAATTATGGTCTCTTAAATAATGCTGGATTTTTGCCCCACTGGTAGAGCAAAATTGAAAAGTCGACTGAGTTTACCTGCTTGTCCTTGTTTGCATCTGCACATGGATTTTTGAACGGTGAAGATGTCTTCCAGAACGCAAGCATAATTGAAAAGTCGACTGAGTTTACTTTTCCGTCATGGTTAAAGTCAGCACCAATACACTCTGCGGTTCCTAGGACAGGAGCAATCGATCCTCCTCCACCTCCTCCGCCACCCCCACCTCCGCCTCCGCCTCCACCAGAAACAACAGCAGTTGGTGTTACGGAATTCGTTGCACTAGACACTGTACTTGTTCCGACAGCGTTGGTTGCTGTAACTGTAAATGTGTATGCCTGACCGTTAGTGAGGCCTGTGAGGGTAATTGGAGATGCGCTACCGTACGCAACGAATCCTCCAACGTTTGATGAAACTGTGTAGTACGTAATCGCTGATCCTCCGTTAGACACTGGCGCTGTAAATGTAATTGTTGCCTGACCACTACCAGCAGTTGCTGTTCCAATAATTGGAGCATCGGGAGCTGTTGCTCCACCTGAAACAGCTGTGAAGGACTGATTTGCAGTAGAAGAATCAGAACCGAATTGTGCATTGATATGGAAATAATAATTTCCTGCAATCAAAACAGTAGAATTTAATGCGGTGTCGAAGTCTTCACCAGACTGAATTAATTTTGCAGCTGTTGAACTAAACACATCATCACCGCCACCACAAAGATTAAGCGCTGAATCTGTTATACACCATGTGTACTGATATTCGTAAGCAGTAGAACCTTCGTTTGTTATTCGGACATTAGTTGAAATTGTTGGTGTGAGCAAATTAGAAAAACTTTGTACCAAGACCTGAGCTGGAGCTCCAGGAGTTGCGCTTACAACAGAAGAAGCTGTGCTTGTTCCAATTATATTTTTTGCATAAACCCTAAAGTCATATGAGTTGTCGTTAGACAAGCTGGTAACTGTTGTTGCTGGTGTAGTACCAAGTCCATCAGAAAACACAGACCATGTACCACCACTCGTTAACTTATATTCAATAACATAATCCGTGAGCGCTGAACCTCCGTTTGAAACTGGCGCTGACCATGACAAATCAATACTGCTATCTTGAACCGTAGCGGCAAGGTTGAGAGGAACACCTGGGACAGTCGCTGGAGTAACACCGTTACTTGTTCCCGATGCGGTACTTGTACCAATGGCGTTTGTTGCAGTGACCGTGAACGTATACGTAACACCATTAGTAAGCCCTGTCATGGTTGCTGATGTCGAATATGTTGTTGTTGAGTGACCACCTGTATTTGATGTAACGGTGTAGTACGTGATCGCTGAACCATTGTTTGCAGGTGCTGAGAATGTAATACCTGCAGTTGTATCGCCTATAGAAGCAGCGACGTTGGTTGGTGCATCAGGCACTGTCGCAGGAGTTGCTGAGTTTGTTGCAACAGAAGCAGTACTTGTTCCAACGGCGTTGGTTGCTGTAACCGTAAATGTGTATGCAACACCGTTGGTAAGTCCCGTGACGGTGATTGGTGATGTTCCGCCGTATGCGGTTATGCCGGTATTAGATGTGACGGCATAATACGTAATTGCCGAACCTCCGTTTGAAGATGGAGCGCTAAACGTAATTGTTGCTTGTCCGTTACCTGCAGTTGCTGTTCCAATAGTTGGTGCATCAGGAACAGTTGCGGGGGTTACTGAATTTGTCGCAACAGAAGCAGTACTTGTTCCGGCAGCATTGGTTGCTGTCACAGTGAATGTGTACGCCTGACCGTTAGTGAGGCCTGTGAGGGTAATTGGGGATGAGCCACCATACGCAACGAATCCGCCTGTGTTAGATGAAACTGTGTAGTACGTAATCGCTGATCCTCCGTTTGAAACTGGCGCACTGAACGTGACTGTTGCTTGTCCGTTACCTCCTGTTGCGGTACCGATTGTTGGAGCATCAGGAACAGTTGCCGGAGTTACTGAGTTTGTAGTAGCAGAAGGAGTACTTGTTCCAACTACGTTTATTGCAGCTACAGTAAATGTATACGTTGTGCCATTTGTAAGACCAGTAATGGTGATCGGTGAAGAACCTCCGGTTGCAGTCAGACCGGTGTTTGATGTAACGACGTAATTAGTAATCGCTGAACCTCCGTTTGAAGATGGAGCACTAAACGTGATTGTTGCCTCACCATTTCCACGAACGGCAGACACACCTGTTGGAGCATCAGGAACAGTTGCCGGTGTTACAGAGTTTGTAGCAGTCGATACCGTGCTTGTTCCAACGGCGTTGGTTGCGGTAACGGTAAATGTGTACGCCTGACCATTGGTGAGACCGGTGAGGGTAATTGGGGATGAGCCACCATACGCAACGAATCCGCCTGTGTTAGATGAAACTGTGTAGTACGTAATCGCTGATCCTCCGTTTGAAACTGGCGCACTGAATGTAATTGTTGCCTGACCATTGCCTCCTGTTGCAGTTCCAATAGTTGGTGCGTCCGGAACAGTTGCCGGAACAACAGAGTTACTTGTTGCCGAAGCGGTGCTGGTTCCATATGAATTTGTTGCCGTCACGGTGAATGTATATGTTGTTCCATTTGAAAGTCCCGTGACGGTGATTGGTGATGAACCGCCATATGTAGTGACTCCAGTATTTGATGTAACTGTGTAGTATGAAATTGTGGCACCACCATCTGAAACTGGTGCTGTAAATGTAATAGTTGCTTCCCCATTTCCGCCCACCGCAGAAACACTAGTCGGCGCACCAGGGTTTGTAACTGGTGTTACAGAATTTGTTGCAGTTGATGGGCTACTTGTTCCAACAGCGTTCGTTGCTGTCACGGTGAAATTATATGAAGTACCGTTTGTAAGACCCGTGACTATGATTGGTGATGCTCCGCCGTACACAACAAATCCTCCGGTGTTAGACGAAACGGTGTAGTACAACACTGAGGAGTATCCATCACTTGCTCCTGGAGTAAACGTGACAGTTGCTTCACCGTTACCAGCGGTAGCTGTTCCAATAGTTGGTGCGTCGGGAACAGTTGCTGGAGAAATTGAATTACTTGCGACTGACGCTGTGCTTGTACCTACTGCGTTTGTAGCGGTAACTGTAAATGTGTATGCCTGACCATTGGTGAGACCTGTTACAACAAGTGGAGATGAAGCACCGTATGTTGTGAGTCCGCCAACATTTGATGTAACCGTGTAGTACGTAATTGCTGATCCTCCGTTAGAAGATGGAGCACTAAACGTGATTGTTGCCTCACCATTTCCTCGGGTTGCTGTACCAATAGTTGGTGCATCGGGAACGGTTGCGGGGGTTACTGAATTTGTAGCAACAGAAGCAGTACTTGTTCCAACAGCATTTGTTGCTGTCACGGTAAATGTGTAGGCCTGACCGTTGGTGAGACCTGTTACAACAAGTGGAGATGAGGCACCGTATGTAGTAAATCCTCCTACATTAGACGACACCGTATAGTACGTAATCGCAGAACCTCCGTTTGATACAGGCGCACTGAATGTAATTGTTGCCTGACCATTTCCTCCTGTTGCAGTTCCAATAGTTGGTGCGTCCGGAACAGTTGCGGGGGTTACAGAGTTTGTAGCGGTTGATACTGTGCTCGTCCCAACATCATTAGTTGCAGTGACAGTGAACGTATACGCCTGACCGTTAGTGAGGCCTGTTACGACAAGCGGAGATGAAGCGCCATATGTAGTAAATCCACCAATGTTTGATGTAACAGTGTAGTACGTAATTGCTGAACCTCCGTTTGAAACTGGTGCGCTGAACGTGACTGTCGCTTGTCCGTTACCAGCAGTTGCAGTTCCAATAGTTGGTACACCTGGAACCGTTGCAGGTGTTGCTGAGTTTGTAGTAGCAGAAGGAGTACTTGTTCCAACAGCGTTTGTTGCTGTCACGGTGAATGTGTAGGCCTGCCCATTAGTAAGACCTGTGATTGTAATTGGAGATGAACCACCGTATGCAACAAATCCTCCTATATTAGACGTAACAGTGTAGTACGTAATCGCTGATCCTCCGTTTGAAACTGGTGCGCTGAAGGTAATTGTCGCCTCTCCATTTCCGCGAGTTGCTGTTCCAATAGTTGGAGCATCGGGAACGGTTGCAGGGGTTACCGCATTACTTGTTCCAGATGAAATACTTGTTCCATATGCATTAGTAGCAGTAACCGTAAATGTATAGGTCACACCGTTTGTAAGACCCGTGACTGTAATTGGTGATGAACCAGCGGTTACCGTAAATCCTCCAACATCTGAAGTTACAGTGTAAGACAAAATAGGTGCCCCACCAGCATTAGCTGGTGCTGTAAATGTAATTGTTGCCTGTCCATTTCCCGCAACGGCGGTCACGCTTGTTGGAGCATCTGGTGCAACTTGATAATTAAAATATGGATATGTAGATGCTTCTGCAATTTTCCAAATAGGCAATGTGCTGAAATCCCAGTTTGTAAATGTTGCCTGCTCTTTCATTTGAGTAGTCGTCTTTGCTGATGTGTTAACTGGTGTTGTTGCATTTCCAGCGCCATCAGTTTTTCCTGATGTTGTTGTGTCCCAGTAACTTGAAGCCCAGGTACCGCTCACTGGATTTCCCACTATACCTCCAGCGCGCTCTAAAGCAGATGAGGCTCCGGTAGCACCACTACTACCAGCACTTCCTCCTGTGCCGCCCGTACCCGCTGCTCCGCCCGCACCCCCTGCTACACCAGATGTTCTGGTTGCTGTTGGAATGCCCGACGAGTACGTGTTGGTAACGAGCGAAGTTGCATGACTACCAAGAAGACCTCCGGCAAACGCGTTCGCACCAGCACCTCCGGCACCGCCGTTTGCACCGTTGCCATTAGCACCCGCACTTCCTCCTCCTGCCGCACCTCCATTACCTCCCGCACCTCCCGCTCCTCCATTACCTGAAATTCCAGCAGTTACCGTAACATTACCGAGCGCGTAGCCGTTCATGATTGCTCCTGTGTTATCTCCGACAAGTCCGCCTCCAGTTACAGCACCACCCGTTCCGCCAGAACCACCAATGGTTCCAACTCGACCAGCACCTCCATTTCCAGAACCGCCAGATCCACCAACACCTCCATTTCCACCATTACCTCCTATACCTCCAACAGCACCATTACCACCCGTCATTGTCACAGTTGTAGATGCGTAACTACTACTGAAGGATCCTGTTGTTATGTTTGAGCCAATAAGTCCACCCGCAAAACTTGCACCACCAGCACCACCAGCGGTACCAGCAACACTCGTGCCACCGTTTCCTCCCGCAAGAGTTCCTCCGTTTCCACCAGCGCCCGAGAAACCTCTCACTCCCGCAATTCCACCGTTGCCTCCTGTAGTTGTAACAGAACCAGAAGTCCAAGAGTTTGAAACTACTCCATTGGTAAAGTTATATCCTATGAGTCCACCAGCATGTAATACACCTCCGTTTGCAGCATTCGATGTAGCGCCCTGGTTACCACCTGCTCCGCCCGCGCCAGTCGCTCCTCCATTTCCTCCGTTACCAGCATTTCCTCCGTTACCTCCAGCACCACCATCAGCTCCTGTAACATTGACGGTGCCTACAGAATAAACTGTTGCAATCGTACCGAGATTGTAACCAGCGAAACCTCCTCCATACTTAACTCCACCCGTAGTACCAGCACCGCTCGCGCCAGCGTTTCCACCAACACCTCCAGTTCCAGCCGATGCACCGACTCCTCCGTTTCCGCCATCACCCCCAGTACCTCCCACTCCGCCCGCACCTCCACTCAGAGTTACATTTCCGGTTGCATATGAATCTTTAATTGTCCTTGTTGTTTCAGCAATTCCGACAAATCCTCCTCCATATGCAATACCTCCGTTTCCACCAGCGGTTGCAGATCCACCAAGGCCTCCGTTTCCACCAGCGCCCGAAGTTCCAACAGCGCCATGTGCACCGTTTCCTCCAGTTCCACCAACACCTCCAGTTCCGGCAACTCCAACTACATTTGAAGTAGAGTATGAATATGTTTGGATAGTTCCGTTATTTCTTGCGACAAGTCCGCCGACATACAAAGTACCAGCTGCACCAGCAGCGCCAGCGGTACCTCCAGCACCTCCAGCAACCGCAATGCCAGCCGTACCACCATTTCCTCCGGTTCCTCCTTGGCCACCATTACCGCTCGTTCCGCTTACTGTTGATCCGGTTGAATAGCTTGATGTAATCGTGTTTGCTGCATTTACGTTGTAACCAATAAATCCTCCTGCATAACTATCTCCACCAGCACCTGCAGCACCACCTGTTGCTCCTGGTCCTCCAACTCCAGTACTTGCCGAAGCATCACCACCGTTTCCACCCATACCACCTTGTCCACCATTTCTTGCAAGTGAAGTTACTGACCCAGAAGCATAAGAATTCAAAATAACTCCGGTCGCACCATTAATTCCGGCAAATCCTCCTGCGTATGCAGCGCCTCCCGCACCTGTTGTTCCCACGCTTCCACCCGCAGCTGCAATTGTGGCGGTACCACTATTGCTTGCACCTCCTGCTCCACCATTTCCTGCTGTACCAACATTACCACTCGTCGAAGTAACACTTCCTGTCGCATAAGAAACGTCCTCAATAATTCCTCCACCCGCAAGGGCAGCTGTTCCGTTTGTACCAACAAAACCTCCAGCGTATGAAGCTCCACCAGCACCCGAAGCACCGCCCGCTCCACCAATACCACCAATAGAAGAAGTTCCGCCTGCGCCTCCGATTATACCCACACCTCCGTTACCACTTGCACCTCCAGTCGCGCTCACATTACGAGTAGAATAGTTTGTAGTAATTTGTAAGTTGTTGCTTGCTGTTGAGTTTATCTGAGCAATAAGTCCTCCTGCGTATGCAGCTCCTCCTGCCGCACTCGCGCCAGATGCACCTGTCGCTCCGCCCGCACCAGTTCCTCCAGCAACAGAACTACCCGCATTACCTCCTGTGCCAGACGCTCCACCTACTGCGGTCACTGTTCCGGTCGCTGAGCGGTTATCCAAATAATGAATAAATCCTGTTGTAACACTCGCAAGCCCAACAAGTCCTCCCGCATCTGCTTCACCACCAAGTCCTGATGCTCCTCCTGCTCCACCAGCACCACCGATGGTTCCACCTGTTCCACCATTACCACCCGTATTTCCAATAGCACCTATTCCACCTTGAGCAATTACTGCTCCTGTTGCATATGAATTTATAATTCCACTTCCTGCTGGTGCGATTGTGACTCGATGAATACCAATAAGTCCGCCAGCATACGCAGCGCCACCCGCGGATGGAGTGAGCACAGCTCCTCCTCCCGCTCCTCCAGCAGCACCGGTTGCCGATGAACCTCCCGTACCGCCTGTGCCTTGTGTGCCCGCATTTCCTCCAGTTGCACTAACAGCGCCTGTGGCATTTAAAGTAAGAAAATCAATTGAACCTGATGTAAGGTTACTTAATCCAACCAACCCTCCCGCATCTGCTTCACCACCCACTCCCGCAACACCACCCAAACCTCCAGCACTACCCGCATGCGTAGCACTTCCTGTTGAACCATTTCCTCCATTACCACCTGTTCCACCATTTCCTCCATTACCACCAACCACGACTACATCTCCTGTAGCGTTAGAATTTGAAATACGCATTACTTGAGTTGTACCACTAATACGTCCAACTAATCCGCCACCATAAGTTGCAGCTCCTGATCCACCATTGCCTCCAACTCCAGCAACCGCAGCGGTACCTGACGATTGACTTGCACCTGATGTTCCACCGACCCCTCCTTGTCCGCCGTTTCCACCATTACCTCCAGTGACAGAAATATTAACTGTTGAATATGAAAATCCTTGAATTGTACCGATTGTTGATAGGAAATCTCCTACAAGTCCACCAAAACCACGAATGCCTCCGGCGCCACCAGCACCTCCGACAGAACCAACTCCTCCGTTATTTGCCCCGACTCCTGTTCCTCCATTTCCACCGTTGCCTCCGTTTCCACCAGCCTGTTCTGTTCCTGAAATAGTTAAGGTGTCTGAGTATGATGACGTGACTACTCCTGAGCTAAATCCAATGAGACCTCCAGCAAAAGCTCCGGATGCGGCGCCTCCGATGCCGGCAGTACCAAGACCTCCTGCACCACCCACACCTCCAGCAGCAAGTCCTGAACCTCCATTTCCAGCATTACCACCATTACCTGGAGTTCCACCTGTTATCGTGATATTACCTTTTCCTGAGCCAGCATCGTAACTAGCGTAGGAAGAAATAACATCAGATGTTGAGTAGCCCGCAAGACCTCCCGCATACACAACTCCAGAAGCGCCTCCAGCACCAGGAACGCTTCCCGCTGCTCCTGTATTATTTCCGGCTGAAATACCATCTGCTCCATTTGCACCAGATCCACCCGTAAGAACAAGCGATGTTTTTGAATATGACACAGCTTCAACAACACCTGTTGTGTAGCCTACGAGCCCACCGGCATATACTGAACCTCCCGCACCTCCGTTTGCACCTGCACCCGCAACACCATACACAGCAGTACCTGTTCCAATCCCACCCGTTCCTCCAAGAGCCGGTGTACCTCCATTACCTCCCGTTGCGGTTACTGTTCCAGTTTGTGCGTAGCTCGACGTAATAGTTCCTAAAACATTTTGACCAACCAACCCTCCCGCCTGTATAGAAGTTGTAAGACCTATTGCACCAGCTCCACCGGCACCACCGGCACCACCGGCACCTCCAATATGGTTTGTACCAGACGATCCATTTCCACCGTTACCTCCAGTTCCTCCATTACCACCGTTTCCACCAAGTGCAGTGACACTTGTTGTTGCATATGAACTTGTGATTGAAGCAGAGAGCGCAGCCACACCATTTCTTCCAACCAAACCTCCAATAGAAACTGCTCCACCAACTCCACCAGCTGCACCTGCACCTCCAGCAACCGCAGTACCGTTTGTAATACTTCCTGATGCACCACCAGTACCACCAGCTCCACCGTTTCCACCATTACCACTCGTTGCCGTAACCGCACCACCAGTTTTGTATGAAAGTAAAATATGAGATGTATTATCACCAACAAGTCCTCCGGTATAGTTGACTCCTCCGTTAGCGCCTGTAGTTCCTGCGGTTCCTACTGTTCCTGTTACTCCAGAACCACCGGCACCACCTGCGCCACCGGCTCCAGAATTTCCTCCATTACCAGAAGTACCTTGAACCGCACCTGTTGAATAAGCATGCGTAATGTTTCCTGAAGTCACCAAGCCAACAAAGCCTCCGGCGTATGATGCACCTCCAAGTCCTGCCGCACCACCAATACCACCGGCACCACCGACTTGTCCGGCACCCCCAGTCGCACCCGCACCTCCATTACCAGCATTACCACCGTTTCCTGCAACAACAGTTACATTTCCAGTAGCATAAGAAGTACTAATTAAAACTGAAGTGTTGGTAAATCCAACAAGTCCTCCACCATATGCAAATCCACCAGCGCCACCTGCACCACCGTTTGCGCCCGCTCCACCAATGACTGCACTTATTGCGTTAGCACCCGCACCACCGACTTGTCCGGCACCACCATCTCCACCGGTAACCATAATAGTTCCTGTTGCGTATGAATCCTTGATTGTGTGGCCCGCTCCAGAATTGTAACCTTCAAGTCCTCCAGCATAGACAGCGAGACCAACTGCACCGCCAGCTGCACCAGCACCACCAACACTTCCGGCAGCACCGTTGACACCTGCCACACCTGCACCACCGTTTCCTCCAACCCCTGCCGTAACCGTTACATTATTAGTTGAATACACTGTATCGATGAGAACAGAAGCGACAGAATTAAAACCGATAGCGCCTCCAGCATAGACTGGACCAATTGCACCTCCTGTACCACCGGCACCTCCAACACCGTTTCTACCACTTCCAGATCCACCCGCACCGCCAGCAGATCCCGCGCCACCCTCCGCACCATTTGCTCCGGCGACTGTTATCGTACCGCCCGTTGCACGAGAGTTCGAAATATTTCCGTTACCTTGACCAACGAGTCCTCCTACATACATCGCACCGCCGGCACCGCCTGTTGCACCGACACCTCCAATTCCACCAGCGTGACCTCCAGTGCCTAACGAACCACTTCCACCAACACCACCAACATTACCGACTCCACCATTGCTTCCTGTTGCACTTAAGCTACCCGTCACAATGACATTTTCAATAACACCGGTGTTGTCGCCCACAAGTCCACCCAAATAAACTGCACCACCAGCTCCGCCGTTACCTCCTGCACCAGCGGTTGCACCTGCACTTCCAGAAATATTTCCCGATGCACCCGCATTACCTCCAACACCACCCACTCCAGCGGTACCACCTGTGGCAGTTATAGTTGTAATTGCATACGTAAGATCGCGAATAACTCCGGCGCTACTTAGTCCAGCAACTCCACCGCTCGCAGCTAGTCCTCCGGCACCTCCCGCACCAGCACCACCACCCGCTCCTCCAATTGCTCCAGCTGTACTTCCTCCATTTCCTCCATTTCCACCATTGCCTCCGTTACCTCCAGTACCACCAGTTGAAGCGACTGTTCCTGTTGTATTTGGAATGGTGATAGTTACACCAATAGCAGTGTTGCTACCATTTATACCTCCGGCATAAGAAGCACCTCCAGCACCACCCGTACCTCCCGCAACACCAGCAACTCCAACAATACCAGCACCAGAAGCTCCACCATTTCCAGCATTTCCACCAACACCTCCTGCTCCGCCCCTAGCAGAAACATTTCCACTTCCATACGAATCAGATGCTATGGCTCCAATATTAAATCCAATTAATCCACCGGCCGAAGCGACACCTCCAGCAGTTCCGACACCTCCACCAATACCAGTACCTCCCGTGAACGCTCCTGTTGAAGTTCCACCGTTTGCGCCAGTTGCACCATTTGCACCAGCACCACCAGTAGCAGACACGTCCCCTTCTGCATAAGATTCTTGGACATTTCCGTTTGTAGAATTAAATCCAATGAGTCCTCCAGCATAACCAACACCACCGAGGTTTGTTGCCGTTGCACCAGCAGCTCCACCAGCGCCTCCTGCAGATGTTGCTCTATTACCACCAGTACCACCTCCACCGTTAGCACCGCCGACACCGCCAGTTGTTGAGGCATTGCCAGTTGCATGTGAATTATGAACAGGACCAGTGTTCATACCAATGAGTCCTCCAGCATAACCAGCCGCTCCAACAACACCCGCGCCACCAACTCCACCAGCCGCTCCAGCACCTCCGTCTCCTCCATTACCCGCAACACCAGAAGAACCTCCCGTTGCAGATACTGGGATATGAGCATGCCCATGTTTTATATTTCCAGCGGAGTTAAATGCAACGATACCGCCGGCATATCCAATACCACCAGCACCGCTCGCTCCACCTGTTCCACCAGCTGCACCAAGCGCACCTGTGCCCGCAATTCCCGCCGCCCCTCCCGTTGCGCCCGCACCTCCATTACTACCAGTTGAAGTAGCTGAACCAGAATTAATATCTACACTAGTTAAAGAAGCTGTATTTAAACCTGCGATACCAGCAGCGTACGCGACCGCACCATTTCCTCCTGCTCCACCGTTTGCGCCTGCGGCACCTGTACTCGAGGCTCCTCCTGATGCATTGCTACCACCAAGTCCAGCCGCACCACCATTCGCTCCAGCAGATGCGGTCGCCAAAATAGTTCCACTCGCATAAGAATTAATTATTACGTTTGTATTGTTACCAACAATACCCGCAGCGTATGCAATAGCTCCCGCACCTCCAGTTCCACCTGTACCACCCACTGCGCCAGCACCAACAAATGTTCCGACTGACGCTCCTCCATTTCCACCAATACCACCAACCTGTGCAGTACCTCCAATCGCAGTGACATTGCCCGTTGAATATGATGTTGCTTGAATGACACCCGCACTTTGTCCTACGACACCACCAGCAGTTGCAACACCTCCGGCGCCTCCAGCACCAGCGGCGGCACCAGTACCTCCTGCAAAGTTAGTTCCGCCGACTCCACCATTTCCACCATTTCCAGCGGCACCACCGTCGCCAGCAGTAACAAGAATATTCCCAGTGTTATAGCTCCCCGTTACTGTTCCTAAAATAATTTGACCCACAACACCTCCACCAAATGCAGCACCACCCGCTCCGCCCGCAGCACCAATCGCACCGGCGCCTCCAGTGTTTGAAGTTCCAGCTCCTCCGTTTCCTCCATTGCCTCCAACACCCCCGACGCCTCCGTTTGCTGTAATAGCACCAGTTGAATATGAATTTTGAATTTCTCCGTTGTTTAAATATCCGACAACTCCACCAACGTATGCGCTACCTCCAGTTAATCCAACACTTCCTGCAACACCAGCAACACCAGTAGTAAATGTGTAGCCAGCTCCTCCGTTTGCACCTGCACCGCCCGCACCCGAAGTTCCTGTTACATCCACGGTTGAATACACATTAAGAAGTGATGTACCTGTATTATGTCCGGCTACTCCACCGGCATACACAATTCCTCCGGCAATTGCTATACCTGCAGCACCTTGAGTTCCTCCAGTCCACGCACCGCCCGCTCCACCTGCGCCAGCTGCACCTCCAGCTCCAGCGATACCGTTTATAGCTCCTGTTGTGTGATAGCTGTCAACAATAGCAACTGTATTATTACCCGCGACTCCTCCAATAAATAATATTCCAGCGGCACCGCCCGATCCTCCAGCGAGACCAGCGAGACCTGTTTGTGCTGCAACGCCAGTTCCTCCGGCACCACCAGCACCAGCACTACCAGTTACCGCATTTGTAGAATACGCAAAACGAATTGTTCCAACATTGCTTCCAACAAGCCCTCCTGCGTACGTCGAAGACACAGCAGCAGAGCCTCCTGTACCAGAAGCACCACCAGCACCGGATGTTCCTGCAGAACCCCTAGCACCTCCTGATCCTCCAGTACCACCAATTCCACCATCAGCACCAACAACCGTTACAAGTCCAGTTAATGAGTTAGCAGTTACGATTGATCCTGCATTTATTCCAACCAATCCTCCACTGTACGCAGCTCCACCAGCACCACCTGCACCTCCGGCTCCTCCAACACCACCAGTTCCAGTAGTTGTAAGTGACGCACTGCCTCCCGCGCCTCCTGCTGTTCCATTTTTTCCAGCAGAACCAGTTGCGGTAACAGCACCAGTTGAGTAAACATTTGAGATTGAACCATTAATCAATCCAGAAGTATTATTCTGGCCGACCAACCCTCCAGCATATGCAATTGCTCCCGCTCCACCTGCACCACCAATTGCTGTTGCGCTTGACGCGGCGGCAACAACTGAACCCGCAGCAGAAGCACCGCTCGAACTACCAGCAGAAGCATTACCAGAAGCACCTCCAATTGCTTGCACCGCACCAGTTGCATAACTTCCATTTTCAATGGTGCCTGAATTGTTTCCAACAAGTCCTCCAGCATAAGCAACTCCACCGGCGCCACCTGCAGCACCGGCGCCACCGATACCGCCAATGTTTGCACCTCCTCCACCAACACCAGCATTACCTCCTGTACCTGATGTTCCTGCATTACCTCCAGCACCACCTCTCGCGGTTACATTTCCTGTTGCATAAGACAAATCCATTGTTCCTGCATTAAGCCAACCGACAACTCCTCCGACATATGCGATGTTACCGGCACCAGGAAGACCAGCTGCTCCTCCCGCTCCTCCAATACCAGTACCAACTCCAGCAACAGATCCGTTTCCTCCGTTACCCGCATTACCACTTGAACCTCCGGCACCTCCAACGCCCATAACAGATGCTGAGCTTGTTGCGGTAGTAATACTTCCCTGTTGAGAATATCCAACAACACCGCCAACGTATGCAAGACCTCCAGTTGCTGCGGCGTTACTTACCGCTGCACCTCCTGAACCTCCAGTGTTTGTACCTGTTGTAATGTTTCCTCCGTTACCACCATTTCCTCCGTTTCCTCCCGCACCTCCAGTACCAATAATGTTTCCTGTGACGGCAACGTTTGTAATTGTTCCTGTGTTGTATCCGACCAAGCCTCCTAAATAGAGAGTGCTTCCGGCTGTACCTGCACCACCGGCAACACCGTTTGAAGTTGCAGCACCGTCTGTTCCATTTGCTCCCGTGCTACCCACCGTACCTGCTGTACTTGTTGCAGCAAACGAAACACTAGAAAGAGTCACGTCCTTTATAAGATTTGTAGAATATCCAAAGAGACCCACATAGCTTGAGGTTGTCGTACTAATATAGAGATTACTAATCGTGAAATTATTCCCGTCAAAAATACCCGAAAAATTTGTTGTTACGTTTCCGACTGGATCAAAGCCAGCACCAGAGCTCCAACCTGACGTGACCCCGGCATCAATATCATTATTGAGCTTGAACGAACTCGACAAGTTCGTCTTCATGCCCTGCAAACCATAAATATCAAAAACCAAAAATGGATCGGCACTAATACCTAAACCTGTGTAGCGACGAAATGTTCCAGTGGCAACATAAAAACTTCCTGTCACAGTCAGTGTGTTTGCTCCAGGATCTATTGCGGTGAATGTAGCGGTAGATGTTTGTAAATAGTTTCCAGATTGTCCGCCCGAATTTGTGACAGTGAGATCATTGTTCTGAGAAATTGTGCCCGTATAACCGCTTATGGTAAAAGAACCTACCGTTGCCGCAGTATCAATAGTTACCACCGTAGAAGCAGAACCTGAGAACGAATCAAAAAAGACGTTTGTTGTAGCGTCAGGCAAGTTACCTGCTCCCGGAGCACCGTTTGACGTGAGTGCCCAGTGATTTGCTGCATCTGACCAATCACCTGTACCACCAACCCAGTATGCATTTGCAGGAGGGTCAGTCACATAATCAATGTCCACATTTCCAATTATCTTCAAATCAAACGTATCTGTTGGTGCCGCTAATCCAGAAAGGATTATGCGATATCTACCGTCTTTATCTATAGATGGAAACGTTGCAACAAGCGTACCATCCTGCGTGTACACCTCTATCGTTGCAGGCGCATTACTATCTGTTGGACGAGCATACAAAGTAATGTCGTTTACGCTCGTGAGGTTTTTTTCAAAAGTCGCTCGAACATACTGACCATTAAATAGACTTACATATGTCTGGTCGAGAGCGCCCACACCAGAAAAAATATCCTCGAGAATATTTTTATTTTCATCGAGTCGCAGTGCGTGAGATATCAAAATGATTTCAAAGGTCTGAGTAGAGAGGTGTGGAACAATCCATGCAACATGATCTATGTACCCATTACCATCTTCGTCAGTCGCAACAAAAGACATCTCCTCGTATCCATTGTTCTGCCATTTAATTTTAATTTGATCCTCCTGACCAACCTTAAATATTTCAGCAATTTCTGTTTTGACAGGAACATTAATCATTGGCGCTATCAAATCCTGTTCAGGAGTCGATGACACAGTGACCGTCTTAATGTTATTGGTCACCTCTTCAGTAATTGTCGGAGTGGTTGAAGCTGAAACCGGTACGGCATTTTGCTCGGTTGATGTAGCAGTCGATGTTGCCACCACCTCAATGACAGGACCTGTCCCCGAACCCGAAGAAGACGGTAGAGGTGTATCTACACTAGTTTCAGTTGATGGCGTTGATGATGCTGTTGATGTTGCCGAAACTTGATCCGGTTCTGAGCTAGTAGCATTTGTTTGTGGTAAATCCAAACCGCTTTCGGTTGAAGTAGCAAAAGTATTTTCCGGTGAAGAAGACGCGCTCTCTGTATCGCCACCCGGAGCAGTCTCCCCATCCAAGACGATAGGTGGAAGAGTTTCAGGAGGAGTTGGCAAAACAACATTTTCTTCTGAGGTTGTTTGGTCTGATTCAGGCGTTGAAACAACATCTGTTGGAGGCAAAACAATTTCAGGTACGACCGGAGTGACAACTTCATCAGAAGGAGCTGTTTCATCAGCAAAAACAGTTGAAAAAAAGCTACACGCAATAACCGTTGCGACAAAAAAAGAAAATATTTTTTTGAGGTGGCTTTGAAAGTACATGAATACCCTTAATTATACCAAAGAAAACAAGAACTTTTTAGGATAATTTTGGGGATAGAGTAGGATCATTTTCTGCTATAATCATATGCAAATGCCAAAGAATGCCAAAAAAATTACATATAAGGAAAAAGAATTCGAAACGTATGTTTTGTGGAAGTCGATGCCTCCATATTTCAGAGGAATGAAAAAAGAACAACTTCAATCCTATGGTTTCACCGATCCCCTCGTCATGAAAATAGCCATGTTGAAAAATCAAACAGCCTTTGCAAAAAAATTTGGCATAAAAGACCTTGGAACACTGACCGATTGGAACAACAAGATTAAGAAAAATAAGTTAGATACACATACACAGCAAACAGCTTTTCAAAAACAAATTGAAAACATAGATAAGCTCGTATCAACCAATCCAGACAAGCTATTAGAGAAAAAATTATCAGCACAACGTAAACTGATTTCAACTCTCAAAAAAGAAAATCTCCTCTTGAAAAAACAACGCACAGTAAAAATTACAAAGAAACCTACGCCCATTGCTCCACCAGAAATAGTCATTGAAAAAACAGTAATCACTCCCCTACCAGAACAAAAACAAAGTCTTTTTCAAAAGACCCTTTCTTTCTTTAAAAAGAAAAAGTAGCACATCTTGCGTAGAAAAGATGTGCTACTTTTTCACCCTTACTCAAAAAGATACAGGTAGTTCTCATATCCTTGAGCCTTCATTTCTTCTTTCGGAACAAATAGGAGCGATGCTGAGTTGGTGCAAAAACGACGCCCTCCCTCTTCAGCAGGACCGTCATCAAACACATGTCCGACGTGCCCAGCATCACTGCGCACTTCAGTACGAGTTGTTGAGAGCGAATTATCCTCATGGAGTGTTACTGAATCATCATCAATGGTTCTCCAAAAGCTTGGCCATCCTGTTCCTGAATCATACTTGTGTGTACTTGAGAAAAGCGGCTTTTTCGTAACGACATCAACGTAAATCCCCTCTGCTTTGTTGTCCCAGTATTTATTATTAAACGGTGACTCGGTACCATTTTCTGCAACCACGTGATATGCGAGAGGATCGAGATTCTTGAGCATCTCAGCGATCTCCTCATCGGTGTACTTGTAGTCACCTTTTTTTGATATGTCTTTTTTGTTCATGGTGGTGTTCGTGATGGAAGTGTAACATAAGCGTACTCCAACGAGGAGAATTGTGGGACGATGATGGAACCCGATTTGGGCACGATATTTGACTAAGTTTATATAAATGGTATTGTGCTAATCGAAACCAAGATCTTTAATCATGAACCCAGATCAAAACACCCTAACATTGATATTTACCTGTGTATTCATCTGCACATCCATCATCCTCCTGTATCAAGTTCGTAGACAAATACGTTCGGTGAATGCACCGCCTTTCCTGATGGTGAAAGTCGACGGCCAGGCCCTCAAGGTGATACAAAAAGTCAGACAACGATGTGAGCATAAAAACGAAGTGGAGGTGATACAAAACGCACTGGCCCTCTATGACACTGCCACGGAGTCTGTTCAAAAGGGAGGAAAAATAACCATCGGTGGAGAGGAACTGAACCTTTTCCCCCTCAACAGAAGATGAATCTGTCCGCCAAGCTCGATCCTTTTAAGGTCGGGCTTTTTTATTACTTGTCGGACCGCTTTGCGTCGATGAGTCCGCAAGTCGAGATGGACTTGGACCGCTTTGTTGTCCGGCAACACGCAAAAAAGATGCCTTTGAGACTATGCGCGACGCCTCTCGGCTAGTTTGATGAAAAGTTCTTGGGGTTCGTCCTTGAAACCATTTTTGTAGTCACGCAGAAACAAGTCTCGTATTTCGAGTTGATAGAGTTTTAAATTAGAAACCTTATCTATATCAATCCACATCGGCTCATACACCTGTTCTCCTCCTTTCATTTGTTCGAGCTCTTCACAGTCAGGTCTTAGTTGTGGTTCACCCGAAATATACTCACAAAGATAAAAGAAATTGTCTTCGCCTGTATCCCATTTTATGTGATAAAGAAACTTTTTCGGTACGACAGTGATCGTTGTTTCTTCGTTTATTTCACGAATAGCTGTTTGTTCGGGGGTCTCGCCTTTCTCAACCCCTCCGCCTGGGAACACCCAATATTCATCGCCTTTGTTTATACGATGAATGACAAGTAGTTTATTATCCTTGATGACTATTCCCGCCGAGCGATGTCGGTTCATTTTATTTCTCAAAACTTTTTAACATAGCCCGATTTTCTTTATAATATTCCATGACCAACTTAATCCTCTTTCTCCACCACCACCTCCAAGACGACGACATTAATGACATCTTTTCAGGATGCCTATAATAATATTCTGCATGATTACAATACCTACATCCAACCATCGTTTCTTCAGGATTTTTATACTTCAGATGATGGAGATTTGGATAGTTTTTCTTGGTGTAATGACTTAAACAAATTTGGCAAACTTCTGTATCGTTCATGTTTCTATATTAACAAACTTTTTATGTCTAAATCGACCCGTCTTGAGTTATTACAATTTCACCTAATTTAGACTTCAAGTCATCGATAATAAGTTGCGAGATCTGTTTAGAGCTCATTGTGCTCATATCAAAATTCTTTCCGAGAGCATATCGGTTTAATTCCCATTTTTTTAAATTTTCGAGGGCTTTTTCTGGAAAGAAAGCTGTAGTTGGCGACTTTTGACGGTGTCGTTCTTCAATACGTTGCAAGAGTAATTCTTTTGGACCCTCAATTTGATAAACAAAAAATTCGACACCGTTCTCTCTGGCGAGCTTCGCATAAGACTCAACATATTCCTGCTTCCAGAAAGCTTGAGGAAGTAGAATATTAATGCCCTGCTTTATATATTCCTCGCACATTCGTATTAAGACTGCCGCATTAATACCATTATCTTTTTCTCCTCTTTCAAAGTCAGAAATAAAACTCTTTATTGCGCCCGTGCTGATCATGGCGGTACGTTTTAGTCTCGAATGTAAAAACTCCCCTACAGTGGTCTTACCTGAGCCCATTGGACCGTCGATTATGACAATGAAGTTTTTCATAATATTTGAGGGATCTCGAGTGATATAGACTAAACCAAAATTGGTTGGCAGTCTGGAGCGATGTTGGAACCTATACTAGAGACTTGCCCGTTAATTCATACCTCCATCCCGGCTGCCACTTGAAATGAGAAGCTGTGAGTTTTTCGAGAGATATCCCGTTGATAAGATTATCGAGACCATATTGAGTTGCACGATGACCAATAATCATTACTCGTTTACCGGCATAATTTTTTAGAAGAAAGTTAAGAAAATCCTTCATTCGAGCAGTAGTTTGTTCGTAACTTTCTCCGTTTGGAAATGGAGAGTGAATTCTCTTTGGCTTTTCTACATCAACCTCTGAACTTGGATGCTGGGTAAGATCACCATAATTACATTCTCGAAGTCGAGCATCTTTTATAATTGGCCATTTTGTACCGAATCCAATTTCCGCGCTTTTATAGGCGCGCTGTAAATCAGAACAGAAAATCGCATCAAAATTATCATCTTTATATCGAACACCCATTTCTTTTGACTGTTGTATTCCTAATAGTGAAAGTTCAACGTCGTTGTGTCCTGAAGATAAATGAGCTTCGTTATCAAACGTTGTTCCGTGAGCTTCAAAAATGATTGTTACCATACCTACAATTTTAAGCATGTTTTGGTTAAATCTACAAACATAACTTTACTTTGATTGGCCGTCTGAAATGATGATATGGTTATTCCGTAACAGTAAAATACGCAGGGTTTGATGATTCTGTATAGATCAAATACTTTCCAGGGACAATTTCCAAATATTGCGTACAGGTAATATCTCTACAAATTTTATCATCAATTTTAATCATAACTTCTTTTCCATCAGCAGAAATAGGTTTGTATGCTTTTATATGTCCGCCATAACCACCCCGCCCATCAGGGTAGATATCGGCAACAAAATCAGTTTGAGTATCTCTAAATTTAATATTTCTTAAGCCTGCACCTTTAATCGAGATCACAGTACCCATAGGTCCGCTTGTCGGTTCAATACTTGAAATAGTGGAAGGTGTAGAGGGTGGAATATATTTGAATGTGGCAACTGGTTTTAAATTTTTTAATATTTTTGACAAAATTTTATCCGAAATCAACTCATTACTTATCACAACATCTGAATTATGTTTTATTGGTATATGTATATCAATAAACACAAGAGTATTATTTAAAATAAAGTGATGAAAAAAACTATTGCCTGAACGAAGGGTAGTTATCGCCACTCCGTCTAGATCAAAAAGTTTAGTGTCAGTTGCGGAAATGTTTGGAGAGAGAATTTTATTTGAAGAATATTGATGTACGGTGACTTTGGCGATACGAGCACTATCTGAATCTAAAGCATCGTAATACGCTGGCGGATCATCTCTACTTATCAACATCATCTCAATAACTTCAGAGCAATTCTTACTGATCGAATCGCAGGGATAAGTTTTAAAAGCTTTCCACAAACCATCAATCGTGATATGTGGTTCAGGATTTTGATTAAAAATTAAACGATCTTTTGGATCAGAGTAGAGCGGAGTAAAATTAATTATCCCTTCTGCCTCTGCAACGCGGAGACAGTTTCTAAAGTCTTCCTTTGCCGGATTAGAACCATTACTGCTTCCAGTACCCCTAGAAAGCATAAGCTGGCAGCGTGATTTCTCAGTGTCACTCCCTGAGTCCTTATTGTTTATATCTAGAAAAAGGTACTGAAAAAAAGTTAAATCTCCACGAGAGTAAGTATCAAAATAACCACAGTCAGGCAATCCAGAAGCACAAAAAGGATCGATATTTCTTTCTTTTAGTTTAGACATTATACAGGCATAATCTGACGTCTGTTCTGTGCTTGCAAAGGGAAATTTGGGAGAATTACTCTTGCAGGGTAAGTCTAGTTTTTTCGCAACGACATTCAAAAAATCTACAGCACATTTTTTTGAATTATATCCATAACCCTGATCACAATATCTTACCCTTTCTTCAAAAGATTTTGACCTTTGAATTAAATCCGACACAAACACACCTAGATTAAAAATAACCAGCCAGATAAAATAAATTTTTAAAGCTTCCTTATTGAAAAATTTTGCTAAATTTCTATATTTAAAATGGCTAAAAATCGCAAACAGAAGAATCCCCGCTACATAAAGCAGGAGAATGTACAGATACTTATCATTTGAAAAGCTGTCCAAAAAACTAAAAGGAAAATCTCGTGTAGCAGATTCAAAATATAAAATAAGGTGATATTGTATGATCGCCAACAACCCAAAAGGACTAAAAAGCATCATTCCTTCGCCATCCTGCATTACTCCGGATCCGGCAAAACTATCTGACAGTAAAATACCCACAATTCCATATAATCCGACTATATGATAAAGGTGCTTCTCAAAAAAACTTACTTTTTTTATTGGTTCAGGAGAAGGTACATTTTCTACAGTTTTATTTATCTCTAGAACTTCTTCTGTCTTTAATAAACGAATCGCTGCAATAGTGGTAAAAACAAGAAGCAAGCTTACTGCATAAAGCTGAAAAAAAGAAAAAAAGTACGTCCCTGAAAAAAGAAAAACGACTATGCTAAAAATAACAAAAGCACGATTCCCTGACTTATTGAGTCTTATAATAGATAAAGCAAAAAGAACTAGAAGGATTATTAAAAGAATAAGCAGAAGATAGCCAAGATTAAATTCAAGAAAAGACCCAAGAAGAAACACAACTAAAAAAGCAATAATAGTTATCGACAACCAACGCCCAAGAACTTTATTTTTCATAATTAAAGTATAACAGAATGCATGTTGGCCGTCTGGGATGATGGTGGAAACATTATTCAGTAATCATGAAAAAGTCGTCACTGAAATCACACTCTTTTGTGCCAGATTTACATACTTGTATTTTGTACTTTCCGGTTGGCATATCGCTGATTTTCCAGACATTAAGATAATTACCATTAATTCCCGAAGACCTCATAAACACATTGTGTCTGATAGCAATTTCCGTCCCGATATGTTGAAGGTCAGTTATGTAAATGTCTCGATTCCCAGCATCATTATCATCCCACCATTTTATTTCAAGATCATTTCCAACTTTATAGACCTCGCCCCCATTCGGTAAAAGAACTCTGACGGATGACTCTGTTACGGGTGTATTGATCAAGGTCTGTTCATTTCTGTTGTTACTTTTAAAAATAAAAAGTCCAATACTTATCACAAGAATAATTATTAAAATAGAAATCCATTGGATTTTTTTCATACAATAACTATATCAAATGTACAATTATAAAGATAATAAAAAGCAGGCTTCGATTCCAAGACTTGGACCGCGAGTACGCTTACCGAACCTTACAGGTTCAGTACCCACGATTGGATATATTCTCGCACAAAGCTCGAATCTATACTCAAGCGGGTGAGCTTTGGGATGGGACCCAAAGCGCAAGGCCGGAGGCTGACGAGCCGAGGCGGGGTCGCAGAATTTGCCTTCAAGCAAATATCTGTGACTCGATTCCAAGACGGAGTGCATTCCAGCACTCCTTCCGGCAACACGCAAAAAGCGCCCGTTGGGGCGCCGAATTGTGCGTGTTGCCGGACTTGGAATCGAACCAAGATACTAGGCTTCAAAGGCCCATGTCCTACCTTTAGACGATCCGGCAATGTGACCGATAGACTTACAACTTACAATAAAAAACGCCTTTAAACAACACGCCTCCGCCCTATTTCACGCTCGGCTCTTTTATGATGCGCAAAAGGGCGAGCTCGAGGGGAAGCTCGGCAATAGGGCCTGTGCCCGTCTCCTCACATGCCTTGAGAAGTATACGGAGTGTGTCTGAAGAAATGGAAGCAGTGCTGTCATGCGCCAACTTTTGTATGAGGGCATAATCCTCTGCCGAAAAGTCGTCCGCAAATCCCTTTTCTGCCACAGGTGAATAGCGCGATAACAAAATCGCTCTCATTTTGGTGAGAAGAAGCTCCATAAAAACCTGCATATCAATTCCCTGCTTTACCACCACACCGAGTGCAGAAAAAGCATCATCAATTTTTTTCAAAGCGATTGCCGACACCATGGCATTGACCACTTCTCCACGTGGCGCACCAGTAATTTCCTCCACTTCTTTGAGCCCGATTTTTTTGCCGTCACTTGAAGCGATTACTTTTTGGAGCATGCCGTAGGCATCACGAAATGACCCATCACCGAGTAGCGCAATGAGTTCCGCTCCCGCGGGTTCGAGCGTATATCCCTCCTTTTTCGAAACACGAAGGACAAGATCCTTCACCATCGCAGTATTCGGACGCTTGAAAGAAAAGACCTGGCATCGAGACAAAATAGTTTCGGGCAAAGCATCCATTTCTGTTGTAGCCAGAATGAATACCACGTGTGCGGGAGGCTCTTCGAGTGTCTTGAGGAGAGCGTTAAAAGCCTCCTTGGTGAGCATGTGCACCTCGTCGATAATATAGACCTTGTATTTGGATTCAAATGGAAGGGTAGATACCGCTTCACGGAGAGCGCGCACATCATCGATACCGCGATTGGACGCAGCGTCTATTTCGTAGAGGTCAGAAGGACTCGTACCGAT
Source organism: uncultured Candidatus Saccharibacteria bacterium (assembly GCA_964559755.1). GTDB lineage: Bacteria > Patescibacteriota > Minisyncoccia > Phycocordibacterales > UBA6065 > CAIMLU01. Next base: position 75,986 of record CAZLHP010000001.1, on the reverse strand, counting down.
CTCTCGTGCAAAAATACGAGCGATAGATGTCTTGCCTGTACCACGAGACCCTGCAAATAAATACGCATGAGAAACAGTGTCGCTCTCAACAGCACCTTTAAGTCCTTTGATGACATGATCCTGCCCTACCACATCAGAAAACTTTTGTGGTCGATATTTTCGATAGAGTACTTCTTGAGACATATAAAAAGTATACCTCGCGTGAGAGATTATTTCACCTCGTGCCGTATGTAATATAAAAAAAGAGAGTCTTACTATAAAAGCAAGACTCTCGATGTCCAAAAGCGGAGTGGCTAAACGCACGCTATGGAGAAAGTGTGAGGCAGATAAACACACACACGTTCATCTGCCTTTAATATCGCTTCTACCGTCAAATCTTCTCTACTGAGTTTGACCGACGGACTTAGCGATTTGAGGAAAACGGAAAATCAAAAATCTATCCTTTTATAATTATACACCGGTATCACAATAAAAGCAAGAGCACATCATTTTTGTCAAAAAGTCAATAAAAAGCCCCGCGTTTTCTAAACGCGGGGCTTTATGACTAAGCTGCAACCCGAAACATTTTAATATCGGGCTCCTGCCGAGACATAAGCAAAAAATTCTTGAAACCAGGGAGTGCGGAGTCGTGTACTCCACCAATAGTCATCTTATTCCCCTTTCGGATGAGAGCCGGAAAAACCCTCATACCGATTCCATCCTCGGCTGTCGTGCCGAGGGCAACTATCGGAGTAAACAAACTCCACCACTCTTCTCTATCTGCTAAAGCGAGAGCATGAAGAACGTTGACGAGTCCGAACAGACACCCGCCCCTCATCTCCATATCCCGAATGGTAGTGAGAAGTTCAGAAGGTTTCCATGACGGACGCAAACTCGTGATTGTTGCAATTGGATACGAACAGCAATCATCCGCCTTCAAGCCTTTTGGCTTCTCCTGTGCCAACTTTCCGAAATGACGCATGAACGTCCTATCAAGCTCCACGCCGTGCCCGAAACAAATGGTCTCCAAGGGTTTGTTAGCAACGACCTTAACATCGAGATGGGTAATCTCAATAGGAACAATAGAAGATTTCATTATTTTTGAATTTTGTGTGAGATGAACGTACAAAAAATACAATACCTTCTAAAACCGTTTTTGTAAAGACCACCTACACATGAATGAACGTTCGCCTGTGTACTATCGACATGCCATGTTTTTTGATTGCGTCGAGATGCTTTTTTGTGCCATACCCTTTGTGCTCTGCAAATCCATATTCGGGATACTCCTCACTACATTTTTTCATGAGCGCGTCCCTATGCTCCTTTGCAACAATCGAAGCCATAGAAATAACCGGCTCTGTTTCGTCACCTTTGATAATCGTCTGCTGATTACTAAAGAGTGGGGGTGCCTTGAGTCCGCCATCGAGAAGAACTGCTGTGGTCTGAGGGTCGAGTGCGAGCTCTGAAAGCGCCCGTTCGAGCGCATACGTAATCGCATACGAAATTCCTTGAGCGTCGATTACATCACTCTCAACAGACACAATAGAGTACCGAACACTCCCCTGTTCTTTGAGAGTATTAATCACTGAGAGCCATTTCTGCCTTTGTGCAGGAGAAAGTTTTTTTGAGTCCTTTATTCCCTGAGAAAAAGCAAAATCAAAATCTTTTGCTACGGCAAGAGCGCACACTGTCACAGGCCCAGCGAGTGGCCCACGCCCTACCTCATCAATACCCACCAGAGTATCTATACGATTCATGGATTCTAGTATCTCATACCACCACGTGATTTCACCACTTTCTTTTTTGTTTTCATACTAGATACTCACTACTCGATGATTTATACTTAACCTTACTTATGTCTCGCTTTACTCACCTACACGTACACAGCCACTACTCTCTCCTCTCCGCGTTACCAAAAATACCCGATCTCGTAGGGGCGGCAAAAAAAATGAATATGACGGCGCTCGCCCTCACCGATCACGGAAGCATGTATGGCGCTATCGAATTTTACAAAGAGTGCAAAAAAGCAGGGATCAAACCAATCATTGGTGCTGATATGTTCATTGCGCCACGTACACGACACGACAAACAATCCGGCATCGACTCGCGCAGAACACGACTTGTTCTCCTCGCAAAAAATGAACAAGGCTACAAAAACCTCATTACTCTCGTCACCAAGGGATTCCTCGAGGGTTTCTACTACAAACCCCGCATAGACAAGGAGCTTCTCGAAACCTATCACGAGGGACTCATCGCTATCTCGACGGCATTTAGCGGTGAAACCACACTCGCCCTTCAAACCAATGACTTTCCACGAGCAGAAGCTACTCTGGAGTGGTACAAAAAACTTTTTGGATCTGATTTTTATCTCGAAGTGACCCACCACCCCGACATCGAGGGACATAACGAGCTCATGAAAAAAACCGTCGAGCTCTCTCGAAAAACACATACCCCTATCGTTGCATCAGGCAATGTGTTTTATCTCAAACCAGAAGATAAAATTGCCCAACGTACTCTCATGCTCGTTTCAACAGGAGGAGGAGAATCCATAGACCGAAGCGCTCTCGAAGAAGCGGGTGACTTTTCCTTTATCTCCGAAGAAAAAGCTGTCGAATATTTCAAAGACCTCCCCGACGCCATCGAAAACACCCAAAAAATCGCTGACGCATGCGCCGTCGAACTCAAACTCGGACAATGGGTATTTCCTGACTACAAAGTAGAGAGTGGAAAGTCCTATGATGATGAACTCAAAGATATTGTTTACAAAGGACTCACTCGTCGCAACGTTACAGGAACTGATGATGTAAAAAACCGTATCGAATACGAACTTAAAGTTATTCGTGACAAAGGCTACGCGCCCTACTTTCTCGTGGTGGGAGACCTTCTCAAATTTGCTCACGAGAATCACATCCTCACAACGATTCGAGGATCGGTTGCAGGATCACTCGTTACCTACCTCGCGGGAATTACCAATGTAAATCCCCTTGAATACAATTTGCCTTTTGAACGATTCCTCAACCCTGAGCGTCCGAGCGCGCCCGATATCGACATGGACTACGCCGACAACAGACGCGACGAGATGATTGATTATGCCCGCAGAAAATACGGAACAAACAACGTGGCTCAAATCGGTACATTCGGTACGATGATGGCGCGTGGAGCAGTGAGAGACGTGTCTCGTGCACTCGGTTTTGATTACGCTATTGGCGACACTATTTCAAAAATGATCCCTATGGGCTCGCAGGGTTTCCCTATGACTATCGAGCACGCGCTCGACATAGTTCCTGAACTCAAAAAAGCATATGACACCAATGCCGACACAAAGAAAATCATCGACATGGCAAAAAAAATCGAAGGGTGTGCTCGTCACATCTCGGTGCACGCTGCCGGTGTGGTGATTTCGCCTAAACCACTGACTGAATTTGTACCTCTCCAATTTGATAGCAAGGGTGAAAACAAAATCATCACTCAGTTTGATATGCACGGCGTAGAGGACGCGGGACTACTCAAGTTCGACTTTCTTGGTATCAAAAACCTTTCTATTCTCTCTGATGCAGTACGCCTCGTAAAAAAAATAGAAGACATTGATGTTGATATTGAAAACGTAAACATTACGGACAAAAAAACATTCGACATGCTCGCAAAAGGTGAGACTGTGGGACTCTTTCAACTAAACGGTTCTGGTATGACACGCTACCTCAAAGAACTCAAACCTACGACCATTCACGATATCAACGCTATGGTCGCGCTCTATCGCCCTGGTCCGATGGAATCTATTCCTCAATACATTGAACGCAAACAAGACCCGTCAAAGGTAAAGTATCTCGACCCACGCATGAAAGACCTTCTCGAGCGTTCGTACGGAGTTATTACCTATCAGGACGACGTTATGATGATCGCTATCAAGCTCGGCGGATATTCATGGCTCGAAGCCGACAAGCTCCGTAAAGCTATGGGAAAGAAAATTCCAAAAGAAATGGAAGAGCAAAAAGGCAAACTCCGCGAAGGTCTCCTTAAAAACGGTATGACTCAGAAAAAAGCGGATGAACTCTGGGCACTCATTGAGCCTTTTGCCGCGTACGGATTCAACAAAGCACACGCTGCGAGCTATGGACGTGTTGCCTATCAAACGGCATATATGAAAGCCAACTTCCCCGCAATCTACATGTCCGCAGTACTCACGGCTGACTCGGGTGATGTTGAAAAAATTGCCGAAATCATCACCGAATGTAAGCGTATGCACATTCCAGTACTTCCACCCTCAGTCAATGAAAGCTTTGCGGGCTTTACCGTGGTCAAAGCGAGCGCGCGTACTGAACAGGTTGTAGACGTGGATAAAATCAGATTTGGACTGACCACTATCAAAAACTTTGGTGAAGGTATTGCAAACGCAATCATAGAAGAACGCGCACGAGGAGGTGCTTTTGTATCTCTGGCTGATTTTTTGGAACGCATTCACGACAAAAATCTCAACAAAAAATCACTCGAAGCGCTCATTAAATCAGGATCAATGGATGAGTTCGGCAATCGTAGCCAAATGCTCGGAAACATTGAGGCGCTTCTTGCCTACAACAAAGAGCGTGCACAGGAATCAAAAGATCAGGACTCGCTCTTTGGACTCATGACTGACACTGCGACTATTCCAACCCTTCGTCTCGCACCGGTACCTGAGGTAACGCCAACCGAAAAGCTTGCTTGGGAAAAAGAACTCCTCGGTCTCTACATTTCTGGACACCCTCTCGACAAATACAGAGCAGTTATCGAAAAAAGAGGAGTCACCATCTCAAGCATCAAAGAAAAAGCCGCAAAGGAAAAAGAAGCTACTGGTGATATCAAGGAATTCCCCGTCACTATTGCGGGAATCATCGAGGACGTCCGCCCTGTTATGACAAAAAAGAATGAGGCCATGTGTTTTGTAAAACTAGCTGACCTTACAGGCTCTATTGATGTGGTGGTTTTCCCAAAAATACTCGCACAAAACAGAAACTCAATCCTCGTCGAAAAATGTCTCGTCATAAAAGGAAAAGTAAATGAAAGAAATGGTGAACTCTCACTCATAATAGACAGCCTCATGCCTCTCGCGTAGAGAAACATTCTTTTGTCCAACTATTGACAATTTTACCAAAAGAGTTATTATAAAAAAGGTTTTGGTGGAGTTCATATGGGGCACTAAAAGGTTTGTGCCTTCGACCTAACGGAATTTTTGACCCCGATAGACCCCAATCGGTAGTTCACTAGTCCGGCGCTGGCAACAGCAGTCCTCTTTAACATAGAGAAAGTGTTATGGGATCCACCGTCTCTAAAGACATAAAAATCGGCCGCTATTGTGCTTTAGGTGATTTGCTGTCCCTTCAAACACAAAACCTTAAAGCCCATACGAAAGTGTGGGCTTTTTTTATTGAGTCATGATATTATAAAACTCACTGGAGATTGCTTCGGCTACCAACCGAAGGTTTGTAACAGTACAACACTCTAATCCAGCACACACATGAGAGCCTCTGAGAATAAAATCTCTGGAGGAAACTAGGTGGAACCGCGGTCTTTCCCCGCCCTAGTGAGCACACGACATATTCGTGTTTTCACTAGGGCTGTTTTTATTACATAACGCTAACTCAATACACATGGCATCGTCACTCGAACACATACGACATTCTTTTGCACACCTTCTCGCCGCTGCAATAACAGAACTCTATCCGAGCGCAAAAAATACCATCGGCCCCGCAATCGATAATGGTTTTTACTATGATTTTGAATTTGCCCCTGATGAAATGCCCTCAGAAAAAGAATTCGAAAAAATAGAGAAAACTATGCGCACTATCCTCAAAACATGGAAAGGTTTCGAGGGAAAAGAAGTAAACGCGAACGAAGCGAAACATCTCTTTGAAAACAACCCGTACAAACTCGAGCTCATAAACGACATCATTTCAAAAGGAGAGCTTCTCACGCTCTACACATCAGGCTCGTTTACTGACTTGTGCCGTGGTGGACATGCAAATACTTCCGACATGAAACCAGACGCATTTAAACTCTCACGTATTGCGGGCGCCTACTGGAAAGGTGATGAAAAGAACAAAATGCTCACTCGTATTTACGGACTCGCATTTGAATCAAAAGAAAAACTAAACGAATACGAAGTACTCATCGAAGAAGCAAAAAAGCGCGACCACAAGAAAATAGGAAAAGAAATGGGCCTCTTTATCTTTTCTGAGCTCGTTGGTCCAGGACTTCCCCTCTGGACACCTCGAGGCACCATGATACGAGAGCTCCTCAATGAATACGTATGGGAGATGCGCAAGGCACAAGGATATGAACGCGTCACTATTCCTCATATCACAAAAAAAGACCTCTACGAAACATCAGGTCACTGGAAAAAATATGCAGATGACCTCTTTAAGATAGAGACTCGCGAAAAGCACATCTACGCCATGAAGCCGATGAACTGCCCTCATCACACACAAATTTATGCTTCAGAGCTCCGTAGCTATCGAAACCTGCCACAACGCTACTGTGAGACCACCATGGTATACCGTGATGAACAATCAGGAGAACTCTCTGGTCTCTCACGTGTATTGTCTATTACCCAAGACGACGCACACGTATTTTGCCGTGAAAACCAAATCGAACAGGAGGTATTTATTATTTGGGATATCATCGACACGTTCTACAAAACATTTGGATTCAAAGACCTCACTGTTCGTTTCTCACGTCACGATCCAGCACACTTTGAAAAATATCTCGGTACAAAAGAGATGTGGGCAAAAGCAGAATCTTCTCTCAAAGGCCTTCTCGACAAACGAGGCGTTACTGCTATCGACGGTATCGGAGAATCAGCCTTCTACGGCCCAAAGCTCGACTTTATTGCAAAGGACTCTCTCGGTCGAGTGCTTCAGGTGGCAACCATACAACTCGACTTCAATATGCCTGAACGCTTTGGACTCGAATGTACAAACGAAAAAGGTGAGCGTGAACGTATCGTGATGATTCACTGCGCTATCATGGGATCAATCGAACGATTCATGTCCACACTCATTGAGCACACTGCGGGCAATTTCCCTCTCTGGCTTTCACCGGTACAGGTAAAGGTAGTTCCTGTTCGTGAACATCACAATACTCACGCTGAAGGTGTGGCAAAAATACTACGCGACGCTGGGCTACGAATAGACTGCGACACAGGAGAAGCTGGTTTTGGAAAAAAAGTACGCGAAGCTAAAGATATGAAAATACCGTACACGATTATTATTGGAGACAAGGACATAGAGGCAGGAGTGGTTACCCTAGAGTCTCGAGACAAAGGAAAAGTCGGCGCACTTTCTATCGAGGACGTAAAAAATATGCTCCTTGCAGAACATACCGAAAAGAAATAAAAAATTGCACCCTCTATGAGGGTGCAATTATGTAAAGGGGTTATGCCCCTTTTTTAAGAAGGCTCAATGAGAGCACTTCTGAGAACACGCTTGGCGGTGTAGAGGCAATCTTTTTGCTCATCCACTTGCTTTGCCGTGCCACTTTCTCGCTCAGGATTACCATCAATTTTTTGATGGCGCTGAGTATCTCTCTGCATTTTATGCAGAAGACCTCAACGTCTTTTTCCTGACAGCCTGCCAGACAGTGCCTAAACCGGTGTATATAACTGACGTACACAAATGATTTTCTAACCAAGAGGTCGAAAATCATTTTTGCCTTTACTTGTACTGCGAGCAAGCGCACCCTCTTTAGGGAAGGCACGCGGGATTTGAGACCAGCACTCTCAACACGTGAGAGTAGTTTGTCTCTATTAATATACTGCTTTGAAGCAAGCATACGTTGTGTGTATTTTTTGGAGAACTAACTGGAGAACTAACCTAACATTAAGGGGCTTCGTATAAAAGACTACTCCTCTCGCCTCAAAAAATCAACCACATATGCTTGTATATACAGGCCATATACACACCCCACACATACACATGCGTAAAAACACACACACCCCACCATCACCAACTCTTGCGACCGTGAGAGTTGGTGATGGTGGGGATTTTTGCTGATATGAATACCAATACACACGGGACATATAAAAAAGGGGTTGCATAAAAAATTGAGACAAAAAAAGAGCCTATGTTTTCACATAGGCTCTTGTAAACGAATTTCTTAGTAGCGCACCTCCTGTGAGGCAAGCTCAATGATTTGGTCCTCGGAGAGGTCCAGATCCCAACGGATCTGCTCCATCTCTTTGATCTCCTCGTCACTGAGTTGCTCCTTTCGCGTCTGCCGCAAGAGAAGTTCCGCATACCGGAAGAGTTTGATTTTCTGTTCGTGCTTCATGAAATTCTCCTTTTTTGATTGGTTACAATCTCGAAGGAAATGAGAAGTGCGAAACATCCAAGATGGGCACGACTTTCACCAATCTTTGACCGCCAAGTAATATCTTTACCTGCGCGAGCCATAGACCGTGAAAGAACATTAACGCTTTGGATGAAAACGTCGTGGATAGAACCACGAACCTTTTCAATCTCTTCGCGTTCGCCATTCTGGTCAAACGCACTGCTGTACTTGAGCCTGATCTGCTCGAATTTGCAAATCGACTCCGTGTACCGTAGTGCGTCATTAATCAAACCTTCCAGAATTTCACTAAGAAATTCGTTGTCACGACAGAGACTCCTGAGAGCCTCGACCGTAACACGAGGCTTGAAACGTCCAACGGACCTTTCAAGCATTTCCGTATCTATTTGTGTTGTCATGGTTCAATCCTTTATATATTATATCATATTATAGGCAATAGTCAATACGTCCTCGCACACCCCTCCCCAACCACTATAAAACCGCCTCATAGGGCGGTTTTATAGTGGTTATATAACAAAGAGATTTTTATACGTCGATATTTGCTTTGTGAGCGTTAGAAGTGATGAATGTCTTTCGTGCAGGCACATCAGTACCCATGAGCATATCAAATATCTTGTCGGCTTCCTGCGCATCCTCGATCCGTACTTGTTTGAGCAAGCGTCGAGCAGGATCCATAGTCGTTTCCCACAACTCTTCTGAGTTCATTTCTCCAAGACCCTTGTAGCGTTGTACGTGACGCTTTGGTGCTTTCTTTGCAGTTTCTTCATCCTCAGGTTCGTCAGCAGAAACTCCTTCGGTATCCAAAGGGATCTCATCCTTTCCGAGAGCCTTTGCTTTTTCTTCTTCAGAATAAAAATATCTAATATCTTTCCCTTGTTTCACTTTGTAGAGTGGTGGTTGAGCAATGTATACATATCCCCCATCAATGAGTGGTTTAAAATAACGGTACAAAAGAGTCAAAATAAGAGTTCGAATGTGTGCACCGTCCACATCGGCATCGGTTGCGATAATTATTTTGTGGTAACGAAGCTTGGTAATATCAAAAGTCTCACCAATAGCTGTACCCATAGCAATAACGAGGTTTTTAATTTGTTCAGATCCGAGCATACGATCGAGACGTGCACGTTCAATGTTGAGAATTTTTCCTCGGAGCGGAAGAACAGCCTGTGTCTTTCGATTGCGTCCTGTTTTTGCAGTACCTCCCGCAGAGTCTCCCTCCACAATAAACACTTCAGCGTCCTTGGCATCAGTACCGCTCTCACAGTCAGCAAGTTTTCCAGGGAGCGTCATTCCTTCGAGAGCTCCTTTTCGCAAGATCGAATCCTTTGCAGCCTTTGCTGCTTTACGTGCCTTGAGGGCCAAAATCGCCTTTGAGACAATTGCCTTTGCATCATCAGGATTCTCCTCGAGAAACATATTGAACGCTTCTCCGAAAACAGTAGCGACAG
>CAZLHP010000001.1:44614-66233 GCA_964559755.1 uncultured Candidatus Saccharibacteria bacterium | reverse complement strand
TGCCTTTGTCTGACCTTCGAATTGAATTTCACGAAGCTTTACTGAGATCACGGCAGTGAGTCCTTCAAGCACGTCTTCACCAGTGAAGTTTTCCTCGCTTTCTTTGGTGAGATTATTTTTTCGAGAATACGTGTTGAGTGTTCGCGTGAGAGCTGTTTTGAAACCGGTGATATGCGTACCTCCTTCTGGGTTATAAATATTGTTTGCGAACGGCAAAATACGAGATGAAATATCATCAACGTACTGAAGAGCAACTTCAACTGACTCCACACCTTCTGCCGGCTTTTCTACATAAAACACATTCTTGTGAACAGGCTTTTGGAGAGAGTTGGTAAAGCGCACAAGAGACATGAGTCCTCCTTCGAAATAGTATGTTTGTGACGGAACTTCGAGTCCAATATCTCTGAAATAGAAAACATCGTCGAGATCAATAGAGCCTGGATACTCGCGTGCATCAATCACAGTAATACGGAGACCTTTCACGAGATATGCCTGCTGTCTCAAGTGATTAACGATTTTGTTCCAATCAAAAGAAATTCCCTCTTTGAAAATAATAGGGTCTGGCTCAAAGCGCACAATAGTACCGTGCTCTTTTGAGGAACCGATTTTCTTTACTGCGGCTTTTTTCTTGCCCTGAGAGTATTCCTGCATGTGAATACCGCCGTCCTTGTGTACTTCTACGCGACACAACACCGAAAGAGCGTTTACCACAGACGCACCCACTCCGTGGAGACCTCCGGACACTTTGTAACCACTATCATCTCCTCCGAATTTTCCACCGGCATGGAGAACGGTCATGATTGTTTCGAGAGCAGAAACTTTTGTTTGTTTATGAATATCAACAGGAATACCGCGTCCGTTATCCACGACGCGAATCTGATTTCCAGGAAGGAGCGCAACCTCGATATCGTTAGCATGACCACCCATGGCCTCGTCTCGAGAGTTATCAAAAATTTCCCAAATCAAATGATGCAGACCGTCTGGTCCTGTAGTACCGATGTACATTCCTGGGCGCTTTCGCACTGGTTCGAGACCCTCGAGAACCTGAATCGAATCCGCTCCATATGAACCAGCCTTTTTCTTTTCTTCTTTAGCCATTTTTTGAATAAAAATAACAGGTTTTGCGCCTTTTTATATGGAAAAAGTATACCATTTTTCGAGCTTTATGAATCTATTGACTTATCATTTTTTGATTGCATAATGAACACAAAGCTCCTTATATGACACTGTATATTCTCCTCCCTAAGGATCGTCTAAGAAACTTTCTTTTGAGCTCGCTTCATGACCACATTGTCCTTGAAATTATCTCGCTCGAAGACATAGCGCCACCCAATCCAAAACTCTTCATACCGGAGATTTTGGAGAATGAGGTCAGAAAACTAACCCACTACTACCACCCAATCGAAGAAAAAACCTGGATAGACGAAACAAAGAAAACAACCCTCGCGAGAAACATACAAAAATGCACTCGTCCAAGACACCGACACGTGTACAAACGCGAAAGACGCTCATGACGAAACATGCAGTCAAAGAAGAAAAAAGGCGCAAGGAAATAGTACAAAAACTCCTTGAGCATTTTGGAAACCCGTACCGCTATCACAGTATCGATTACACAAAAAGAGAGCGTGCACTGGAAAACACCGCAACAAAGATAATGAGGGTAACCTTCAACTCAAAAAGTGAAACAGAGATTTCCCTCATGAGAGAAGAGATCCTCGCACTACTAGAGGAATTAGATATAGAGGTAAAAACCTCAACAAAACCACGAAACAAAAAATGTTAGTGGTTTTTTTATTGAGAGACTAGAGTGTAGGACATTCGCCTTCAGTATAAGATTCAACCAGAGAATTGACGCATGCGGTACAAACACTCGCCATTGTCTCGTACACAGGCTCACAGGGCGCCTTGATACACTGAACACGAACCTTTGCACACACAGGAGCATAAATCATGGTACAGATCTCTGCCTTCCGTGACTCATCTGTACATTGCATAGATGCTCCGGTAGGAGTTTCTACAACCGGTGGACGCACAAAGAAACGACCTCCGAAAAAGAGAATGCCGAGAACAACAATCATTAAACCAGCCACGCTATAGAGTATTTTTTTCATTTGTTTTAGTAAGTACAAGAAACCATACACGAATAATTATCGAGGCTCCCAACCTTTTTCCTTGACCGCTCCATACACTTTTTCCATTACCCCTACTATTTCAGAGTCAGAAAGTGTTCTGGTAAAAGATTGAAAGATAAATCTAAAGCCGTATGACTTTTTACCGTCTTTTTCAAACATATCAAAGAGGTCTGGTCCTTTTACGAGAATATCTCCTCCGCACGAACGTACCGTGTCAGAGAGAACGGTGCGAGCTTTTGCCTCATCAACGTTGAGAGGTGTGAAAAACGCAATATCTCTGGTGATAAATGGATATGAAGAAAATGGTTTATATTTTTTCTCCTTTGAGAGAGGAACAAAGTGCAAATCACGCAAGCCACCCGCCTTTCCTAGTACGGAAACAAGAGAAGTGATATCTATTTCTGTTACTGCTCCGTGCGCACCTACCTCTAAAGGAGACGTGAGAAGTGGTTGTCCGATTTTCTTTGAAACAGCATCGAGGGCTTCTTTGAGTATGCCTTCAGATGTTACACCTTTTTTCTTTTTTAATTGAAGAGCTCCCGCGCTACACACAGTCTTTTCGCCTGTTTTCAAAAACACCTTTCCTATCTCAAACACACACACCGCTTCGAGACCAAGCAAGTCAGCATTACGCGCATTGTATACGAGCGCTTCTTTTGTTTTCTCAATGAGATTTTCTCTCAAATGATCTTTGTCTCGCGCAAGAGGGTGCGCAATTTCAAAAAAACCTTTTGGCACGAGAGAGTACGTGAGCAGTTCAGAAAAACCACTCTCAACAAAAGCATTTTTCACTTTTTCAGACCAATAAAACACTGCGTCTGACTCAACGCGTGGTATTTCTGGAGGAAGCATTGATGGTAAGGCTGAATATCCATACAAACGTCCAACTTCATCAGCAATGTCTTCAGGAGACATCACATCAAGGCGTTCTAGGGGTGGCGTGAGTGTGTATGCATCACCCTGAGACGTGAAAGAAATACGAAGCGATGACAAAATCTTTTCGAACTTTTCTGGTGCAATATCAATACCTATCATGCGACAGACGCCTTCTCGTGTAGTACGAATAACCCACGGTAAAACGGGTACAGGGTACACATCAGTTACTGCTCCCGCACGAGAACCCTTTGATAAGCTCAGTATGAGTAGAGTCACCTGCTCAAGTGCTTCGAGCGTAATCGCCGGCGTTGTTTCGTTTTCAAAACGTTTTGAAGAGTCATTGCGTAACTGGGTACGTGTAGATGTTTTTCGAACAGACACAGGATCAAAATGCGCAGACTCAAGTATGATATTTTTTGTCTGAGATGTTACCTCCGCACGTTTGCCACCTTTTACACCTGCGATAGCCAACGGTCCAGCGTCATCAGCGACAACAAGATCGGTTTCGTTTAACTCTATCTCCCTACCATCGAGAATCACTATCTTTTCTCCTTTGTGGGCATAACGAACGGTAATACCTCCAACAACCTTGTCTGCATCAAAAGCGTGGAGAGGCTGACCAACATCGAACATGACAAAATTTGTTGCATCAACAATAGTGTTTATAGAACGAGCACCAATGGCTTCCAAGCGCGTTTGAAGCCATGCTGGAGACTCAGACACAACAATGTCACGGATGGCTCGTGCAGAGTAACGTCTACATTTTTTCTGATCAAATACAGAAACGGATGGCGAAGCAATAGAAGCATCGATCAAAACAGGCGTAGCGCGCTTGGTATCATGACACACAAGACCTGTAATTGCAGACGCCTCACGAGCAATGCCTCTGTGAGATAGAGCGTAATGAGCTCTATCAGGCAAAACCTTGAACTCAAAAACAGTATCGCGTCCCTTTTTTTCTATACCCTCAACTTCAAAAGCGTGTGCGTTAAAGAGATCAGCAAGCACAGCGGGTTTTGGCAAACCACGTGTCAAAAAATTCTTTTTAAAATATGTCTGAAGCCATGCGTAAGAAACTTTCATGAATTTAGAATTGATTTATCAAACGGAGATCGCCTGAATACAAATGTCGAATATCGTCTATGCCATAACGCATGAGGACGAGACGATCAACACCCATACCGAAAGCGAAGCCTTTCCATACCTTGGGATCAAGACCTGACGACGCAATAACATGCGGATGTACGAGTCCCGCACCCACAACTTCGAGCCAGCGGTTATTCCACCACACATCAACCTCTACCCCAGGCTCAACGAAACCGAAATAACTTGAACGAAGACGAATCTTTGCCTCAGGTCCTAGAAACTCTTTCAAAAACTTTTCGAGAGTGCCTTTGAGTTCCGCCATAGAAACTGTTTTGTTTACATAGAGACCTTCGAACTGATGAAACTGTGCCTCATGAGTTGCATCTGTTGCTTCGTTTCGATACACCTTCCCTGGTACCACAATTTTAAAAGGTCGCGGATTAGAAGCGAGAGATTCCAAAAAACGAACCTGCACCGAAGAGGTATGTGTACGCAAAACTTTACGCGCTTCTCCGGGTTTGGTTTTTACCCAAAAGGTATCCTGCATATCTCGAGCAGGATGATCAGGTGGAACATTGAGAGCATCAAAGTTGTGGAACTCAGTCTCAAGTTCTGGGCCGGATGCCACAGAGTAGCCCAACATATCAAAAATCGCGCACATTTCGCGTATAACAGAGGTTATAGGGTGAAGATGACCTTTATCGCTCATACATGAAATAATAGCAAATAAGCGTCATTTTAGCGATACAAAAACTCTTTTTTTAAATCTGAGCTACGCCAAAGAAGTTTGGCACGAGGTGGCGCAAAAAAAACCGCACGTGCGGATATTTTGTGGAGCCACCTCTCAGATTCGCTCCTTACAGGAGCAGTACAGTTTTTCCGTTTATTCAAAATAAGAATTTTTCATAAACATGGAAGAAACTTTTCGAATCTGAGATGTGCCAAAGAAGTTTGGCACGAGGTGGCGCAAAAAAACCGCACGTGCGGATATTTTGTGGAGCCACCTCTCAGATTCGAACTGAGGACCTTTGCTTTACAAAAGCATTGCTCTACCAACTGAGCTAAGGTGGCAAAATTATTGACCTGACTCCATCTTTTCAATTGCACCGCTTGTATCAACAGTACCCTTTGTCTCACTAATCCGTTTTAAATATTCAGACTGTGGACCCTTGTTCTGTATGGTCTCCTTTGTGTGAGACAGTTTTTCTACAGCACCCGTAGTATTCTTACGCACAGAAGCAATCAATGCAAGTACCCATCTAACCAAAAAAACTGCGATCTTGTTTATAAACACTACTATATTCTTCAGACTAACAAAAGACAGAATATGTGCAAGGCGCCCAAAGAAAACATGAAACCATGAATCGGCCCTGTGAGCGATTGTTTTTACAATGAGTCTTTTGTCGTACTCAGTTTCCATGTACTTGTGGACGACAAGGAAGATAAGCGCTATACCTGATGCGATAAAGAGCGCGAGATACATAATGTTATTTATTATTTTTCAAGAACACCGAACCGTACAAAACGTACGAGTTCAACTTTTTCTCCAAATTTTTGAACAGCAGAACCTACGAGAGCACCGATGGTAACCTCAGGGTTTTTAATGAAAGGCTGATCGAGAAGTATACGCTCTCCGAAATACGCTGCGAGCTTGCCTTCCAAAATCTTTGCCTTCATTGCCTCAGGCTTACCCTGTACTTCCTCAGCAAAAACTTCCTCAGCGACACGACGAGCGTCTTCGTTGATGTCTTCTTTTTTGAGAAACTGTGGTCGAGATGCAACGATATGCATTGCGATATCATACGCAAGAGCTTTGAACTCAGGATTTTTTGAAACGAAATCTGTTTCGCATGCGAGCTCAACGAGGGCTCCTGCTGTGCCTGTACTATGAACGTACGCCTGTATAACGCCAGCACCGAGAGTTCTATCGAGTTTCTTTGCTGCTGAATCAGCTCCTTTTTTCTGGAGGATAACAATCGCTTTTTCCATGTCGCCGCCCGCCTCCTCAAGAGCTTTTTTGCATTGCATTACAGAAACGCCTGTTCTATCTCGAAGTTCTTTGATGATGTCTGTTGTTACCATAAAAAAATAACTAAAAATGATTAACGATCGGACGACTACTAGTCTCTAAAGTATAGAACACTCTGTCCTTTTTAGAAACACGCCTCTAGTTTATTTCCCGTCTACTTTTGGCTTGAGAGTTTTGCCTTCTGCGTATGCAGCGGCAATAGCATTGAGGAAGAACGTAATGCTTGGAGCACTTGCGTCATTACCTGGGATTGGATACTTAATTTGAGAGAGGTTACAGTCAGTTGAAGCGATAGCAACAACAGGAACTCCGAGCTGGAGAGCTTCCGCAACTGCGTTTTCTTCACGCTTTGGATCTACAACAATGAGTGCACCTGGCTTTTCTTTCATTGAAACAATACCTGAAAAGAAACGTTCCAAGTTTGCAATTTCACGATCAATCAAAAGTCTCTCCTTTTTGGTGTACTTAGCGAGTTCACCTTTTTCCTTTTCTTTGAGGCGATTCTCGAGCTTTTCTACGCGCTTTCGAATCTGAATAAAGTTAGTGAGAGTTCCTCCGATCCATCGTCCTGCAACGTGAGGTTGACCGATCTTGTCTGCTGAAAGCTTTACAGCTTCGATAGCTTCGCTTTTACCAGCAACAATAAGAATTTGTTTTCCTGAAGCGGCAATTGACTTAACAAACGCAAGAGCTTTTTCAAGAGACTCTGATGTCTTTTCGAGATCAAAAATCTCAATGCGATTTTTAACACCAAAAACATACTGAGCTGTTGTTGGGTGTCTACGTGAACGCGAAAGGCCGAAATGGGCTCCCGCTTTAAACATTGTATCGATAATGTGGCTTTTTTCCTTGATCATGTGGTTTATTTGAACGTCTCGAAAGTCTAACAGATAGGCCTCAAAAAGGCAACTTGCAAGGCTTTTACGAAGGAATCCTACGAAGTAGTGGTTTTTATTCGTCGTCTTCTACGTCACCAGACACTTCTCCTGTAAACGAATTCACCGAGTCTATGATGTCATCGAGTTCACCCATAAGAATGGTATTTATATTGTGCCACGTCTTCTTAATACGGTGGTCTGTTATACGGTCTTGAGGGAAATTGTACGTACGAATCTTTTCCGATCGGTTACCGGTGCCCAGCTGACCTTTTTTGTGTTCAGCAAATTTCTTTGCCTCTTCTTCATCCCGAAGCATTTGAATCTTTGCCGTAAGCATAGACATAGCTTTCTCGCGATTTTTGAGCTGACTGCGCTCTGAAGTACAACGCACATCGAGACCTGTTGGCTTGTGAATCAAGCGAACCGCCGTCTCAACCTTGTTAACGTTTTGACCTCCCTTTCCTCCTGCACGTGAAAATTCAATCTCAAGATCTGCCGGATTTATTTCAAACTTTACTTTTTTTCGAATAGGCAAAATCGCAATAGCTGCAGTCGATGTGTGAACACGACCGTTTTTTTCAGTAGCGGGAACACGTTGTACGCGATGCACTCCCGTTTCAAAACGTAATTTTCTATATACATCACGTCCGTGTATTTCGAGCGATACTTCCTTGAGACCTCCCGCAGCAGAACGAGACTCATCGAGAGTACTCACTTTCCAGCCCTGATTTTGAGCATATGTTCTATACATAGAAGTGAGCTCATCAGCAAAGAGAGCCGCTTCATCACCTCCAACACCAGCTCTGATTTCCAAAATAATTTCATTGGGGAACTCTTCCTCTTCTTTTTCTGATTCAACAATGGCTTTCATCTGAGCTTCAAGTGAATCCTTTTGAACACGAATTGATTCCCTATCGAGCTCTGCCATTTCCTTCATAGACGGATCAGTTGCTACGAGCGCGTCCAATTCACGCTCATCTTGATTGAGCTTTTCGAACATATCCGCGAGATATGATGTTTTATGATTTTCTTTATAAGGAGTGAGGTCCATAAAATTGACGTACCACTATTAACTCACAAAAATTAACCAGAGGAAAGCTCTTCTGGTTAAAAGTATGTGTGAGATATGAGGGGTTAAGCCTTCTTTGAGGTCTTCTTTGCAGCACCTTGTCGAGCCTTGAATCGTTCTACGCGTCCAGCGGTGTCGAGAACCTTTTCGTTTCCTGTATAGAAAGGATGTGAAGCGCTTGAGATTTCAACGTAATGAATAGGGTACTCCTTGCCGTCTTTCCACTTCTTTGTTTCTTTTGAAGCAATAACAGAACTAATCAAAAACTCTGCTCCGTTAGAGTTATCGTGGAAAATGACTGGTCGGTAGTTTTTTGGGTGTATTTCTTTCTTCATGAGGAATCCACTATACCCAAAAACGTCCTTTTTTGCAAGACTCTAGCCTGTTTCCAAATACAAAGGCTTTATTTACCAAGAAGTGGGTCAATCATGTTCTCCTGTATGTTCTGTACTCGAGCCATAACCTGATTGCCGTATGTCGTACTACCCGTTCTCACTCCACACTTTGCACCCGAATAGTACCTACACGCAGCATTTCGTTCCGCAGTGTACTCCTGAAGCCCCGCACCCAAATCAGAGAGATAAATTGATGACGCCATGAACGCATGGAGAGGTTCCCACGGATTTGGAATAGCCACACCGAGATTTTTTGCGATACGGTTTTTAAACAACTGCCATGTCGAAGGAATGAACTGAGCAGGACCCATAGCACCTCCATACCCATACGAAAGAGGACATGACACTCTCGTTTTAAAAGGATCAAGACCCAAGTCACCCGTAATTTGTTTGAAAGGCTTTACGTCTCGATCAGGCTTCATAACATTTTTGAAAATTTTACCCGTATTTACACTCACACCAGACCCATCATCAGAAGCGAGATAACAATTACCGACGTTTTTACCTAAATCAGACTCTTGTTGGAGAATAGCCAAAAGAAATGCTGGGCGAACTCCCGTAGACTCAGACGCGCGTACCGCATAGTCATACGCGTCACCAAAGGAAATTCCATCAGAGTCACGCAACTGGAAAAGCGTTGCTCTAATCTGTGCTACACGACGCTCTTTTTCTACAATAACCTGCTGATAGGCTTTCTCCTGACCAGAAGTGATTTTCAGAAGACGGTTTTTTTCAGTCTGACTTCGCTCAATAAGTCTCTGTTGCGATTCAATCGCCTGTTTTGCATCAGTTTCTTTGTCTTTCTTTATTTCCAAGTCTTGTTTTTCCTCTTCAGTTTCAAGTTTAAAACTTCTCACGGTATCAAGAGTTACCTTGAGTGCACCGCTCACCGTCTGATAAGCATCCGCTTCTCCAAAAAAATCAGAAAACTGCTTATTCGCGAGCATGACCTCGGCAATCGAAATGTCATCCTTTTCATTAAATTTTTGCAAAAGGTTAGTGAGGGAATCCTTGCTCCTCTCAATTTTTAAATTGAGCTCCTCGATTGTCTGAGACTTCATACTGATATCTTTTGAAAGGTTATCAATCGCAAGAGATCTAATGCGTATTTTTAGCTTTGCTTCATTTATTTGAGAATCGAGTAGGGCAATATCTCGCTTGAGAGAGGCTGCTTCACCCTGAATCTTCTTTTTTTGTTCATTGAGAGTCTCGAGTTGCTTGAGAACCTCCTGCTCTTCGGCGCGAAGTTTTTCCTCATACTCTTTTGAGGGCGTTTGTGCAAAAAGCATCACCGGAAACGTTGCGCTAAAGAGAAAAACTATTGAAAGAAATATCACGCGAACCAGTAAAAACATACTACTCATTTTATCACAAAAAAAACACCCCATACGGAGTGTTTTTTTGAAAAAGAGATTATTTCTTTTTCTCAGAAGCTTTTGCGTCCTTTGCAGGAGCTGCATCTGCTGGAGTAGCACCTTCAGCACCTTCTTTTGCTTCCTTACCTTTCTTGGCAACTTCGATAGTAGTGAGGTCAATTGTTGGAGCAACTTCAACTTCTTCTTTTGGCTCATAAACAGAAGCTACAATTTCTTCAGGAGATGCCACGAGAGTGACGCCATCACCGAGCTTGATATCTTTTGCTGAAATAACGTTTGAAAATGTAGCAAGAGATGAGATATCTACCTGAATCTTGTGTGGAAGATCCTTTGGAAGAGCTTCGATTTCAAGAGAGTGAAGAACCTTTACGAGAATACCGCCGAGATCCTTTACTGCTGGTGATGTACCAACGAATTCAAGAGGAATGTTAATCTTGATTTTCTTTCCTTTTTCGAACACATAGAAATCAGCGTGGCGAGGTTTTCCGCTCACAGGATGACGGTCAACTTCCTGAATAAGCGCTTCAACCTCAATACCATCACCTTTGAGAGAAATAACAGAAGACTCTCCTGCTTGCTTGAAAAGCTTTATGAAATCAACAGACGATACAGTGATCGGTGTAGAAGCTTCTTTTTTACCGTAGAAAACAGCCGGTATTTTGCCGGTTTTGCGGATCGCTTCCAAATCCTCCTTGATATTTCGTTTCTTTACGTCGAGCGTGAACATAGGAATATAGTATATACAGGACTCTAAAAAAGTCCATAGCTGTGGGCGCAGAGCCCTGTCTGGCCAAGAAATCTACTCAAAATTACCTAGAAAAAGAAAAACAGAGACAAAACAAAAGCGACGATAGCGACAATTATCAAAATCTTGTTCGCGCCAGCAGAATCTTTTGCAAGACCTTTTGAAATAAGGAACTGAACAAAAGACGAATTAGAAGTTTCAAAATCTGGTCTTTTAAACGAATTGTCTCCCTCGTTAAATTCTACTCCCATTGTTGTAATGATTAATTATCTTGTAATACCTACTAGTATACCCCACCTACCCCGCTAAAAAAACTGATTCGAAAAAGACTTATGAACGTGCGATATGTTTACGAGTATAGTCGATACTTCCTCCCACTTTTTTGTTTGGATTAAAGATGCACGTAGGGTCAAAAATATCTTTGGTCTTCACAAACAAATCATACACTTCCTGTCCAAACATTTTTTTCAAATACGGAGTACGAATGAGACCGTCATTATGCTCTCCTGTAATGGATCCTCCATAAGACAAAACGAGATCATATACTTTTTCTGACACCTCAAAAACAGCATCGACATTTTCATCTTTTGTCATGTCCATAAGCGGAATGATATGGAAGTTTCCATTACCAGCGTGTCCCGCTATGGTATAGAGCAACTTATACTCATCCAAAATAGCTCTCATTTTTGGTAGGAACTCTGGCATGTACTCTGGCTTTACCACAACATCATCAATAAAAGGCGCCGTGCGACGTCCGCGAACATGCTTTCGAAGCAAATTAAAACTCTCACGTCTAATGGTCCAATACTTTTCTGAATCGGCCTCAGTACGAGCGATGCGTGTTTTAAATTTAAAATACTTTATTTTTGAACGAAGAGAGAGCATGGTATTTTCAATCTCTTTTTCATCATTACCCGTAAACTCAACGAGAAGTATGAGCTTTGGTATGCCTCCCGTAAGTACCATGAACGCCTCTGGTATAAATTGCCATATCATTCTCAGAAAATTTCGTGCTTTCATCACCTTGAACATTTCTGGAAGAAACCTCAAAGCAAATTTCATAGTGCTGTCATCATACGATTCAACGCTCTCTGGTTTAAATGCCAATATTTCATTCACCACGTCACCGAGACGGGTAATGTTGGGCATGAATACAACAAACAATTTTGAATACTTTGTAACAGGAACGAGTTTCAAAACGGCCTCAGTAATAATACCGAGAGTACCCTGAGACCCGACAATTATTTTTGTCAGATCAAACGTGGTTCCATCCCACACATTCCACAGGTAATAACCGGCAGAATTTTTTGAAACATCGGGACGCGCTTTTTTCAAGACATCACTATTTTTTGTTACCACATCATAGAGGCCACGGTAGAGCTCGCCTTCTACATTGCGCTGAGACATTTTTTGATCGAGCTCAGCTTCAGTGAGAGGCTTCACTACATACTCATTTCCATCCTTGAGCACCACCTTCAACTCTTTGATGTAATTTTCCATCTTGCCGTACTTGAGGGTTTTTTCTCCAGCGCAATTGTTTGCAATCATACCTCCGAGTGCACACAAATTTTTTGAAGCAGTGTAACAAGGCAAAATAAGACCTTTTTTCAAAGTCTCAACTTCAAAATCGCGATAAAAAGTTCCGGGGAGAACGCGAGCCTCGTGTTCATTAATAGAGATAACACCCTGCATGTGTTTAGAGACGTCGAGAATAATGGATTCGTTCACTGACCCACCAGACATACATGTTCCTGCGGCGCGAGGTGTAATAGACAGACTCGGGTACAGTGTTTTGTTTTTCACAACAAAACGTACAACGCCTTTTATGTCTTCTGCGTCTTTTGGATACACGACAACGAGAGGACGCACCTCGAGCAAGCTGGCATCATGACTGTAGAGCTTGAGCGTCGCGTCATCATACGCAATTTCCCCCTTGAACTGTTTTGGTAATTCTGACTTTATAAATTCGAGAGTTTCATTCATAGGCACACAATGTCTAAAGGTTATTAAAGAGGGCGAGTTTCTCGGTAACGACTTTTTCAATCGCAGATACAGCGGGTTTCAAGATCTTGTACGGTGCAACTTCGTCAGGATGTTCCTGAAGAGACAAACGAAGTGCGTTACGATACGCAACACGAATTTCTGTATTGATATGAACAATGGCAACACCGGCTTTGATTGCATCTCTGAAATCATCCTCTGAATTCCCTGACCCACCATGAAGCACGAGGGGAATTTTTACAGCATTACTAATGTCTTGTATGCGTTTTATATTGAGAGCAGGATCCTTACCACCAGAAAGCATTCCGTGTATGTTGCCCACCGCCGGTGCAAGCATGTGAACGCCGGTAGCATCAACAAACGCCTTTGCTTCTTCTGGTTTTGTCAGAAACTCCTCGCTAATTTTTACACCCTCTGGAATGCCGTCGAGAATTTTTGATGACTTACCAATAAATCCTATCTCTGCCTCAACGAGCATGTCTTTTTTCTTGGCATACGCAACAGTCTTTTTTGTCTCAGCAACATTTGCATCAAAAGAGAGTTCGGTACCATCAAAAATACACGCATCAAATCCAGCATCTACCACCTCGACGATACGATCATAAGAATACGTATGATCTGCATTCAAAAAGAGAGGGTAGTCATACTCCTCCCGAGTAGCTTTGACGAGAGCGGCTACCTGCTTTACTCCAATAAAGTCGCGCTCACCTTCGGACACACCGATAATGACAGGGACATTCAATTTACGCGCAGCTTTAAACACACCCCAAAACCCTTCAATGTTAGAAATATTAAAATGACCGATTGCAATTTTTTTCTCAAGGGCCTCGTAGACGTATTCACGTAATGTTTTCATACCCTCAAGTATAGAGCATGATGGTCAGAACATGAAGTATTGCTTTTTTCCCCACACCATTCTCTGCTCTATGCTCTATAATGAATATATGTTTTCAAAACAAATTGATTTTATTGCTATCGGTGATATCACTACCGATGCCTTTATTAGACTCAAAGACGCACACGTAAACTGTTCTATTAACAACACAACGTGTGAACTCTGTGTAAAGTTTGGAGATAAAATTCCCTATGAATCAGTAGATGTTGTTACTGCTGTAGGAAACAGCGCCAATGCCGCTGTTTCTGCTTCACGTCTCGGACTGTCTTCATACCTCATCGCAAACATAGGCGGTGATCAGAACGGAAAAGAGTGCCTCGACACACTTTCAAAAGACAAAGTCAAAACAAAATACGTTACGGTACACAAGAAAATGATTACCAACTATCATTACGTGCTGTGGTACGGAGATGAGCGCACCATCATGGTCAAACATCAGGAATATCCCTATGCACTTCCATCTATCGATGAGCCTCGCTATCTCTATCTCTCATCTCTCGGTGGAAACTCATACGAGTACCATATGGAAATCGCACGCTACCTCGAGAAACACCCAAAAGTAAAACTCGTATTTCAACCAGGAACCTTTCAAATGAAGTTGGGTTTTGAAAAACTAAAGCCTCTCTACGAAAAAAGCGAAATCTTTTTCTGTAATGTCGAAGAAGCGCAGAGAATTCTCGGGACAGAAGAAAAAGACATAAAAACACTTCTCACAAACATGCGAGCAAAAGGTCCAAAA
This sequence comes from uncultured Candidatus Saccharibacteria bacterium, assembly GCA_964559755.1. Taxonomy (GTDB): domain Bacteria; phylum Patescibacteriota; class Minisyncoccia; order Phycocordibacterales; family UBA6065; genus CAIMLU01. Next base: position 52,012 of record CAZLHP010000001.1, on the reverse strand, counting down.
ACTGTTGTTATCACAGATGGGCCAAAAGGTGCGTATGCATTCGATGGTACACAAGCACTATTCATGCCACCCTATCCCGATACAAAACCTCCCTTCGAACGTACAGGGGCCGGAGACGCCTTTGCCTCTACATTTACGTGCGCGCTCATTCTCGGGAAAGGCCTAGAAGAAGCTCTCCGCTGGGCGCCAATAAACTCTATGTCCGTAGTACAAGACATAGGAGCACAGCGCGGACTTCTCACTCAGAAACAACTCCTAGAATACCTCGCCAAAGCACCTCCAGAATACAAACCAGTAGCACTATAAAAAACAGCTCGCATTCGCGAGCTGTTTTTTGTTTTTATGAGACAGTAATAAAAACGTCTTGTGATGGGAAACGAACTTTTTTGTATTTTGCAGAAGCGTCCTTCTTTGAACGATATCCGATTGGTAGCAACACTCGTGACTCAAGTCCTTGTTTTTGTAGACCCAAAATAGTATCTACGGCAGCTGGATCAAAACCTTCCATGGGACATGCATCAATCTTTTGTTCTGCCATAACAGTGAGTGCTGTGCCGAGAGCAATATAAAGCTGTTTAGTAGACCACTCTTTGAGCTGTTCAGGAGTTTTACCTTTTATAAAACCCTTCATCATACCCGCATAACCAGAAAGCGTTTCGAGACCGATACCTCTCGTACGTGCGACGTCTTTTACATACGCGTCAACATACGCTTCATCAATATTTTTCTTGATAGCAAGAACAAGTACATGAGAAGCATCGGTAACTTGTGACTGGTCCCATGCAGCTTTTCGCATTTTTGTGCGAAGTTCTGGATTTGAAACGATTACAAACTTCCATGGTTGCAAACCAAATGACGACGCAGACAACCGCAAAGATTCTTTGACTATTTCAAAATCTGAATTTTTTAATTTTTTCTCAGAATCAAATAATTTTGTTGCATATCTCCACTCCAAAGACTTTATAATTTTCTTCATATATTCGAAAAATAAAACTACTATTAAATACGTATGGATACTAGTATACGCTTTATTACTTTACTTTGTAAAGTAAAAGGCATCATGCTACACTAAAACACAATGAAAAGTAACAAGAAGCAACAGACCTGTACCCAATGCCCGATCGCTCTCGTAGCGGATCTCCTCGGAGATATATGGACAATACTCATTGTGCGCGACTTGGTACCGGGACCAAAAAGGTTCAATACATTGCTCGCTTCCCTCTCAGGTGTGAGCACACGTACTCTTTCCAATAAACTTAAAAATCTTGAAGGAAGCGGTATTGTTGATAAAAAAACGTACAACGAAAAACCCCCTCGCGTACTCTACTCGCTCACACAAAAAGGCATAGAGCTCAACAGTGTACTCAAGGCCATGAAAAAATACGGCGAAAAGAATCTCTAGTCCCCACGCTTCCTCCTACGCACAAAAAGAAAACAGCCGAAGCTGTTTGTTCTTTTTGTCATAAAAGGATTCGCTCCTTACAGGAGCAGTACAGGTTTTCCATTTTCTCGCATGGAAACGCTCGAAAATATGGAAGAACCTTTTCGAATCCCTCCCAGCAAAAAAACCTCCGTTGGGAGGTTTTTGACTTGTGCGTAGGGAGGGATTCGAACCCCCGTAGCCCAATGGGCGACAGATTTACAGTCTGCTGCGATTGACCGCTCCGCCACCTACGCAAGTGTAAATAGAGTATCGCAGTAAAAGACACAAGTCAAAAAATCGCGCATAGAGCGCGATTCTTTTATTCAGCCTTTTCGAGAGATAACTGCTTGATATCACTGTGATGTAAGGGCATTATTTTTTTGCCTTTTTTAACCTCAAAAACAAAATCATTGTTCTTGAAATCTACAGAAACCAGACCTCCCTTTCCAACACCCTGCGCAATCATGAACGAAGCAATCTTGGTGAGAATCTTGTCTTGAATGAGTCGCTTGAGTGGACGCGCGCCGAAATGAGGGTTGTATCCTTCCTTTGCGAGATAATCAATCACCGCCGGTGACAATTCGAGACGCACATCACGAGCGAGCAATCTTTCCTTAACCTGTTTTACCTGCACCTCTACGATCTGACGTATCGCCTCCTGAGAGAGAACATCAAACAAAATAATATTGTCGAGACGGTTGAGAAATTCTGGTCGGAAATAATCCTTGAGGCTTTCCATCACCTTATCTTTTACACTTTCATATTTTGATTTATCGCCCGAATCAGAAGTGAAGCCGAGTTTTTCCATCTTGTCGATGTATTGTGCGCCAATGTTTGAGGTGAGGACAATAATAGTATTTTTGAAATTGACCGTGCGTCCTTTTGCATCAGTGAGTCGTCCATTGTCGAGCACCTGCAAGAGAATATTAAAGACTTCTGGATGAGCTTTTTCAATTTCATCAAACAAGATCACTGAATATGGACGGTGACGAATCATCTCAGTAAGATTTCCACCCTCTTCATGTCCCACATATCCGGGAGGAGCACCAATGAGTTTTGATACTGCATGCTTTTCCATAAACTCCGACATATCTACACGAATGAGTGCCTTGTCATCATCAAACATAAACTCAGCGAGAGCTTTGGTGAGTTCTGTCTTTCCAACACCCGTAGGACCCAAAAAGAGGAATGAGCCTATCGGACGGTTAGGATCAGCGATGCCCGCACGAGCACGACGCACCGTATCAGCAATCTTTCTTACCGCCTCGAATTGCCCCACAACACGCTTTCCGAGCTCTTCCTCCATTCGTATGAGCTTTGTCGCCTCTTCTTCGAGCATGCGAGATACAGGAACACCTGTCCATTTTGAAACAATGTCTGCAATATCTTGTTCTACAATTTCCTCTCTCAAAAGACGTCGAGAACCTTGAAGTCGTTTGAGCTTCTTCATTTTTACATCGAGATCTTTTTCCAATTCAGGAATTTTTCCATAACGAATCTCAGCAGCCTTTGATAGGTCTGCTTTGATCTCAGCCCCCTCCGCTTCGAGACGCAAAGTTTCGAGTTGTTTTTTTATGGACTTGATACCCGTGAGTAATTCTTTTTCATTTTTCCACTTGAGCTCGAGCTCGCTTGTCTGCTCTTTTTGATCAGCAATAGCTTTTTCAATTTCTTTGATGCGAGCCTTTGTTGTTTTTGATTTTGAACTGTCTTCTTTTTTGAGAGCCTCACGTTCAATTTCTAATCGCATGATTTTCCTATGTGTCTCTTCGAGAAGTGGTGGTTTTGATTCTAGAGAAATCTTGAGTGCTGAAGCCGCCTCGTCAATGAGATCCACAGTTTTGTCTGGCAAAAATCTATCAGTGATGTAGCGAGAAGACAGAGTGACCGCTGCGAGAAGCGCATCATCCGTAATACGCACACCGTGGAATAGTTCGTACTTTTCTTTGAGACCACGGAGAATGGCGATAGCGTCCTCCTGACTTGGCTCTGCAACATGTACAGGTTGAAAACGACGCGTAAGCGCTGGATCTTTCTCTATGTGTTTTTGATACTCCTTGAGAGTTGTAGCACCAATTGCCCGCAATTCACCACGAGCAAGTGCAGGTTTGAGCATGTTTGAAGCGTCCATAGAGCCCTCTGCTGCACCGGCACCGACAATGGTATGGATTTCATCAATAAAGAGAATAATGCGTCCCTCTGAACGCTCAATCTCTTTCATAATAGTTTTGAGTCGTTCCTCAAATTCACCACGATATTTCGTACCCGCAATCAAGAGACCGAGGTCAAGAGAGATGAGCTCCTTGTCTTTGAGAGACTCAGGAACATCCCCGAGCGCCATTCTCAAAGCGAGACCCTCAACAATAGCAGTCTTTCCCACACCGGCTTCACCGATGAGAATAGGATTATTTTTTGTTCGACGAGAAAGAATCTGAATGATGCGATTGATTTCAAGATCACGGCCGATCACTGGATCAAGTTTGTTTTCGAGAGCCATCTTGGTGAGGCTTCGAGTATATTTTGCGATAGCTTTTGATTTTTTTGGCTCACGAGCGTCTGGTGTTTTGCTGGTACGGAGCTCTTCCAAAACTCTGACAACGCTCGATCGGTCAATTCTAAATTTGAGGAGAATGTCCCGAGCAGAACTCGACACATCAAAAAGCGCAATCAAAAGATGCTCAGTTGAAATAAATTCATCCTTGAGTGTTGCTGCTACTTTTGCAGATGTTTCGATAGTCTGAGCAAGCTCTGGTGTGAGATACACCTGATATGACGCAGAGAGCGTGCTGGTTGTAGAACCACCATCAATCGATTCGAGAATTGAATCAGTGAGAAGTATGGTGTCCACCCCGAGACGCTCCAAAATAGAAAGCACCATGCTTTCTTCTTGGAGGATAAGTGCAGAGAGAAGATGAAGAGGGTTAACGTGATTCTGTCCCCTCTCGATTGCGATTTCATGTGCTCGGCGAATCGCTTCTTTTGCTTTTGTTGTGAAATGATTGAAAGGAGGCATAGTGTATAGAAATTAAATTACTAAAGACTACGAGCTGGGAATAAGTTTCTTGATAATATTTGATGGAATGTATCCTTCGTCGTTTTCGGTTCCTACCTTGAGTCCGACAAACTCACCTGAGAGGTTCACGAGTACGGAATGTGAGAGAAAGCTCTGAGCGTACACACTCGCACGCACTCGTTGTATTTCGTTTGAAACAGGAAGTGATGCGTTTGGTAGAGCCTCATCAATACCAGAAATAATCGAGGCGATTACCGCATTGCTCATTTCTCCTCCGATGGCTATTGCCTTCTGACCTAATTTTATCTTGGCAACGTCAGAGAGAGTACCCGCTGTGAATGCTCGGGCATTTTCACCACTGCCATTTTGAGTTTCAAACAAAACGAGACCATTTATAGGATCTTCTCGGAGAGAGACAAGCGTTACCTCATTACCCCCTAAAAACACGCCACGATAGATAGTGTTTGGGTCTTTGAGTAAACGGGCAACGATATGACCCTCTGGGGAGACAATTACACCAAAACCTGCAAAAAAGTCAACGCCGTCATAGCGCACACCTCGAATGCGTACAACGCTCTTTGTCGCTTTTTCAATAGCGTTTGTTGTGGCTTCATCTTCTGACACAATCACGGTCTCTTTGGTCACAACAGCTGCGCCGTTTTCCGAAGGCACTACGCGCTCAACGGTTTTTTCAATAACATTATTTATCGTCTGCGTAACCCCCACAGGAGCCTGATCAAGGAGAGACACGGTCACAATGCCTGTGGCAATAGATGACACAAAGCTCACAAGGAGTGTAAGGAGGACGACTTGTTGTTTGTTGAGATGCTCCATAAAAATAGTTTTACTAAACAACGCGCTACCAAAAAGAAAACGATCACAAAGAGTGTCGGTCTGCACTATAGTAGCTCAAAAAAAAGACGAGCGCAACGAAATATCTCTCTGAAAAATTAAGCGAGCACGCGCGCAAGAGCACGCGCAACACACACTGCTTCTTTTTTTGTTGCTGTTTTCAAAAAAGTAAAACGCAGAGAGGATTCTGCACGCGGAGCATCCTGAGTCATAGCATAGAGCACATACGATTTCTCTTCCCCCTTCAAACACGAGCTCTTTGTTGAACACGCCACACCATGTACATCAAGCTTGATGACAGCGAACTCAGCATCGAGGGCAGGAATCCATACATTTATATTGTGAGGAACACGATCCTTGAGAGATCCATTAATGACCGCCTGCGGTACATACTGACGAAGAGCCTGAATAAAAGCGTCCTGTACTTCTTTCATAGAAGAAACAAACCTATCTTTCTCTGCGTGTGCCAAAGCGAGCGCTTCGGTAAAACCAACAATGCCAAGCACGTTTTCAGTTGTTGACCTGAGGCCTCCTTCCTGACCTCCGCCACCAAAGAGAGGTTCGATATCTGTTCCTCTTTTTACATAAAGCATTCCCACACCTTTTGGGCCGTACATTTTGTGACCGTCGAGAGTCATCAGGTGCACACCGAGCTTGTCTACAGAGAGAGACAATGCCAGTGGAGCCTGACTCGCATCGGAATGGAAAAAAATCGGTGTCCGTAGAGACACATCCTCGCGTCTCTGTTTTTCCTCTTCTATCAAACGTCCTATTTTCGAGATAGGTTGAATCGTACCGACTTCATTATTTACATACATAACAGAAACGAGCACGGTCTCTGGAGTAATCGCACCTTTTATATCTGAAACAGAGACAACACCATCCTGTCCGGGCCTTATGCGCGTCACGCGTACACCTTTTTTCTCAAGAACCTTGAGAGGTTCGAGTATAGACGAGTGTTCTATTTCGGTAGATATGATGTGAAGCGATGAATACGAGCGTCCGCTACGTACCATGCTCTCAACGACACCGACAAGCGCGAGATTGTTTGACTCAGTACCACCACTCGTAAAGACAATCTCATACTGATTGGCATTCAGTACCTTTGCTACACGTCTACGACACGAAATAATCACGTCTCGGACATCGGTACCCTCTCTATAAAGAGAAGACGGATTTGCAAACATGCCCAATGTCGCCTTCATTGCCTTGGAAACCACAGGATCGAGGGGTGTGGTACTCGCACTATCACAATAGATTCTGCTTTTTTTGAACAACATAAAACCTTGTAATCATAATCCTACATGGATACGGTAAAAAATGAAACCGCATTGCACCCACTTATTTTTCAATCTATAATGACGTTCTATGACACTCACTCCTGAAATTATTAGCCTCCTTGTACTCGGAACAATCGCTCTCATTCTCATCATATGGGTTATTCGTCTTGAAATAAAACTTAAAAAAGTGCTCCTCGGAAAAAATGCACACAGCCTCGAAGACACTATCGTGCATCTCGAACAAGGCATCAAAGAGCTCGACACGTTCAAAAAAGAATCAGAACTTTACTACAAAAACATAGAAAAAAGACTCGCTCGTAGCATCCAAGGAGTTGAAACTATTCGTTTCAATGCGTTCAAAGGTGAAGGCATCGGAGGCAATCAAAGCTTTGCGACAGCCTTTATTAATGAGCAAGGAGATGGTACTGTCATCTCGAGCCTCTACTCGAGAGACCGTATTAGCATATTCGCCAAGCCTATAAAGAAGCTCTCCTCTGAGTTTGAATTGTCCGAAGAAGAGCGTACAGCCGTAAACAAAAGCTCGGATTCGGTAAAAACGCGCTAAGCTCACATGAACACACACCCATGCCTAAAAAACCCGCCCTCACTAACGAACAGACGAAACGCGCACCAATTATCTGCATAATGGGTCATATTGACCATGGGAAATCTACTCTCCTCGACTATATTCGAAAAACAAATATCGTAGACAAAGAAGCTGGTGGAATCACTCAGTGTATTTCAGCATACGAAGTGCATCACACCACAACAGAGGGTGTTTCAGGATCAATCACCTTCACCTCCGTAAATTCGAAATCATGTCCTACCGT
>CAZLHP010000001.1:0-44604 GCA_964559755.1 uncultured Candidatus Saccharibacteria bacterium | reverse complement strand
TCTCGACACTCCCGGACATGAAGCATTTCAAAAAATGCGAGAACGTGGCGCGCACGTTGCAGATATTGCAGTGCTCATTGTCTCAGCAGAAGACGGAGTAAAGAAACAAACCCTCGAAGCATGGAATGCGATCAAAGCACACAACACACCTTACGTTGTTGCTATAAACAAAATCGACAGACCAAACGCAGACGTCGAGAGGACAAAGCTGTCTCTCGCGGAACATGGTATATACCTCGAAGGTTACGGTGGCGACATCTCGTACGTACCTATCTCAGCAAAAACAGGTGTTGGTATTCCCGAACTACTCGACATACTCATTCTCACGGCTGATATTTCCGGACTCACCGGCTCAAAACAAAAACCAGCAGAAGGTTTCGTAATCGAAACTGAACGCGATGCAAAAAAAGGCATCTCAGCGACCCTCGTTATCAAAGATGGAACATTATCATCGGGTATGTGCGTAGTATGTGGTACTGCCCTCTCGCCTGTTCGCCTCATGGAAAACTTTCTCGGAAAAAAGATAACCGAAGCAAGTTTCTCAAGCCCTGTACACATCACCGGTTGGGACGGCGTACCTCTCGTCGGTGAACCTTTCGTCACATTTGAATCAAAAAAAGAGGCAGAAAAATATGTTGCGGAAATAAAACGTGATCAACCAACAAAAAAGAACGAGCATGTCATAGAGGCGATGCAAGGCAAAAAGGTTATTCCTGTTGTCATCAAATCAGATGCAGTAGGAAGTGCAGAAGCTATCGAACACGAACTCAAAAAAATTCATCACGACCGCGTTATAGTAAAAGTCATTTACTCTGGAATCGGAGACATCACCGAAACCGATATCAAAGCGGTGAGTGGAACAGAACACGCGCTTGTACTTGGCTTCAATGTAAAGGTGGATTCTCAAGCAAAGGCTTTGTCAGAACGACTCGCGATACCTGTACTCGTATTCGATATCATCTACAAACTTGCTGAGTGGCTACTCGACTACGTCACTACACACGCGCCACGTATTGAGGTAGAAGAAATCGTGAGCGAAGCAAAAGTTCTCAAATTCTTTAGCAAGACAAAAGACAAACAAATTATTGGAGGTCGTGTCCTCAAAGGAGAGTTCAAGCTGGGACATCGTGTAAAAGTCATGAGACGCGAAGTGCTCATTGGCGAAGGCGTTGTGAGAGAACTCCAGAAACAAAAAGAAAAAGCGAGTGAGGTTCAAGAAGGTTTTGAGTTTGGCGCGCTCGTAGAGTCAAAAATAGAAGTTGCTCCGGGAGATATTCTCGCAAGCTTTATCACTGTAGAAAAATAATATGGAAATAAAAAAAGAACGTATGGCGTCGGTTATAAAAGATTTGGCATCAAAGTTTCTGTCTCTCGAGTCGAATCGTACCTCACTCATTACGGTGACCGATGTAAAAATGAATGACAAAGGAGACAAAGGAACTATTTTCATGACCGTATTTCCTGAAGCTATGGAAGAGGGCGCTTTGGATTTTACAAAACGAAAGAGAAGCGACTTTAGAGAGTATGTAAAGGAACACTCAAAGCTCATGAGACTTCCCTTCTTTGATTTTGCAATTGATACGGGAGAGAAAAATCGAATGAAGATTGACGAGCTCATAAATAAGTAAGAGTAGGTATTGTTAATCCCGAACGCTAGATTCGGGATTAAAAATACCCTATACTGACAGAACGGCCACGTAGAAAAGTGGTAATTCGGAGATCTGCAAAATCTCTATGCGCGAGTTCGATTCTCGCCGTGGCCTCAATTAAAAAACTGCACGAAGTGCGGTTTTTTAATTGAGGCCACGAGGAGAGTCTGGGAGACTCTCCGTGCGAGAATCGAAAAGGTTCTCCCTTATTTTTTAGAAATTCTTATTTCTAAAAAATGGGAAACCTGTACTGGTCGTGTAACGACCGATTCGCCGTGGGTACTGCTCCCGTAAGGTGAGAAAGCGAAAGCTCCCGTAGGGAGAGATTCTCATTTTTTCACCTGAGACTCGGCTATTACATAGCCAGGTACTTTTCCATCTCGAAGACTCGATAAGGAAAAGTCTTTCGAGTCTCCCCCGCAATACAAGCAGTTGTATTGCTCGTGCCCACAAAACAAAAACCACCCTGCGGTGGTTTTTGTTTTGTGGGCACGGGGAGACTCGAACTCCCAATCCGTAAGGAACTAGTTCCTAAGACTAGCGCGTATACCAATTCCGCCACGTGCCCTTGTGACTGCTCCACTACAATACGATATTGGAAACTATTTTGCTAGGTGTGCACTATTTAATTGAATAAATAAAAAAGGAGCCGCTTTAAGCGACTCCTGATTTTGTGTTGACCGAACTATTGCTGAGAAAGCCACAAGAGCTCTTTCGCCAATTGTTCTGCCGAAATGATTTCCTGTTTAGCAAGACGTTTGATGACGACCGTAACATCGAGCCCCGCATCAATTTCGAATGGCCTTCTTTCCTCGGTTTCTCGCGTATCGCCAATACTAATGAGTTTTGACAAGCCACCTCTCTTAAGCCCGAGGAGTTCTTCCCAAACCGCTGATTTTTCGGGATCGATTTTTCGAGATTCGCCTGAGAGCACCCGCCGGAGCGCTTCCATTTCTCCATGGGCTTTCGTGCCTCGTTTTTCTGCAACAGCTACCCCGAAGGCAGTAAGAGAAGTGTAGCCTTTCTTGGCGAGCGCTGATCGAATCATTTGATCGATGTCATTCTTAGCAGAGTTACCCAAGACCTGGAAACGGATTTTCATATGTTTTGTTTGGTTGAGTTACTGAGAAAGTTCACGAAGACGGAATGCCATCATGACTTTTCTTCAACAACCCAAATTCCCTCAAAGAACTAATCTATAAGTAAGATATTAAACATATTTAATGGTATTTGTCAAATAACACACTAAGTAAAGTACGAGTTCATTTATAATAATTTTCTCGTTGTCGTCACAACTCGAATTAGCTCGTCAGCTAATTCGGTCGCGACCCCGGCTCGCGGTTTTTCGCCGCGAACGATATAGCTGCGGCTCGGACAGTGTCATCACGAGTTCTTGCTCGTCGTCACTCGCAAGCCTCGCGATCCCGGCTCGCGGTTTTTCGCCGCGAAAAACATCGCTCCGCCTCGGACAAGCTAAAACCACAGGGTAGCCTGTGGTTTTTTAACGCTTGTCCGCCCTGTAGGGATCGAACCTACGACCTTATCCTTAAGAGGGATCTGCTCTACCAGCTGAGCTAAGGGCGGGTATTTGATAACAAAAGTTATAGTAGCCTATTTTGTTTATTTTATCCAGACAGAGTAAGTACAAGACGGTAATCGCTCCCTACGGGAGCAGTACCCGTTTCCCATTTTTTCACGTGGAAACGTTCAAAAATATGGGAGAACGGCTTCGATTCCCACACGAAATGTTCCCCGAACATTTCTCCCGGGCAGTAAAAAACAGCCTGCGCTGTTTTTTTATTATGTGCCCGGGGTGGGAATCGAACCCACACGCCGTATAAGGGCCGAGGATTTTAAGTCCTCTACGTCTACCAATTTCGTCACCCGGGCAAAGACTCGTCTCAGTCTAAACCACTTTGAGCAAAAACAAAATATCTTTGACCCACTACTCATTCTCTGTAATAATCACGCATGGATGAAAAAAATTCTTGTTATCGATAATGATTTCGTAACAAGGGCACATTTACGAGGACTTTTTAAGCTTGAGTTTTTATTTGCACAAACTATTACTGAAGCCTTACCACATGTACAAGATTTATCATCAATTCGCATGATTTTGATTGGAGATGTGGATTCACCACAAAGTGAATTCATACCTTTTGTAAACAGTCTCATCATACGTTTTGATGGTATTACCGTTGCCATGTCGGACGCACACAATGACACCCTCATAGCCTGCGGTTGTTTGTACACTGTTCCAAAAAAGAGCCTCTATGCATGTCCCCTGGTGAGTTTCCTTGCCACAAAGCCAGCCTAAACAGCTGGCTTTTTTATATCATCCAGGACTATTGACATATAGTAAATTATATGCTATCATTACTAATGAAAAAGATCTTCCTATGCATATGAAAACTATCCTCGCCGTAGACGACAGACCTGAAATCTGTCGTCTACTAACTGCCATGCTAACGGAATTCAATGTTCTCAGCGCCCACAGTAGCGTTGAGGCCATGAATATCCTCCGGTCGACTCGCGTCGACCTGGTTGTCACAGACATGCAGATGGAAAGGCCCGATGCGGGCATCCGTCTCATGAACCACTGCGACCATGTGGGCACTCCGGTGCTCATGATGTCGGGGAGCGATCCCCTATCCGCAGAAGAACGAGAAATCGTCGCGGGACGATTTCTGGACAAACCCTTCAAGAAAGCACAACTCCTCGAAGCAATCAACTCTGTGTTGAACATCGAGACCCTGGAAGAGCAATCTTCTCAGGAGGCCCTCATGTCAGCCTAAAAACGACATCCCCACAAAAGCACCAGATACTCTCTGGTGCTTTTTTATTTTCCAACACACGGTATTTGACTTTTTTATATATCTATGATAATAAGAAGTGTAGAGAAACACCCACGTTCCTCACAACCCATCACTTTTCTTTGCCTTAAAGAAATAACCATAGAAAGGAAAACATGTACCAGATGATTAGTCTGGAAAAGATGCTCGTATCAGGGTGGCAAAACTATTACCACCTCGTGATCATGTTCGTCGGCGTCCTTGTCATCGTGTCTGTTTTTTACTTCTTGAAAAAGAAAAAAAATCATCACGAGGAAGAGACGGAGACTCCGATAGAAATACACCCTCGGGGAGAGACTCTCCCCTTTCATGCCCCACCCTTGGAAACAAACGTTGGAGGCATCGTTGAAGAGGCTGTTACAACACCTGAAGTAGCAACAGCAGAAAAAAAATCTTTACTCCCACGGCGCATCAAGAAAAAGATGCTCCGAGTGACAAAGAAAAAAATACAACAATCTCATAATAAAAGAGACAGCACTCCCAAAAAAGTGCCGTCAAAAACAGTTGTGGTTGCAGAGGTGGCAAAAAAAGTAATCGTGCCGACAGTTGTGGCACAGTTACCCATTACCCCTCCACCCACACCAACGCCGGTCGTAGTCTCCAAAAAAGACAAAAAGCCGGTGAAGAAAAAGGTGAAAAAAGTTACAGAAAAAAAGGCACACACACTGCACAAAGCACCGATTGGCGAGGTTATACAAATGCCCGCCAAGGTCGAGACAAAAACAGACCACCCTCCAGTTCAAGCTGCTACGGTTTGAACTCACAGCACCCCTTAAAAAAGGGTGCTTTTTTATTACAAAAAACCCTTATATAGAGAGCTTTTTGAGGCCTTACCCTGACTTGACTTTTAGCAATAAATATGCTATCATAGTATATGAAGTGGTGTTACAACCACATAGCTCATTGAAAACTTTCTAACGTGCTCGATGAAGAATCGAGTGCAAGAAATTCAACCAAAACAACAATCCAAAGAAAGGGAGAAAATGCTAACAACAACGTTAATCATCGCCATACTGCTAGTAACACTAGTAGTATCCGTCGTACTCATCGCGGGAATCGTGTATTACTCTGCACAGAATAATATGCAATTCACCACCCTGCCAACCGGACAGATCAAAATCATTGTCGCAGGAGAAAGCCTCGTGCGAGTGATTGCGAACGTGCCTGGTTATCGGGTAAACAAGAAAAACAAGATTGAGGCCGGAAAAGAAATTTCTAAGGAACTCAATCCATGGGAAGTGCTCTTGAAGTTTCTCGAGATACGGTGGGGCATTTATTATGTCTCACTTCTCTATCCTTTCAAGGAGGTATTCATATATCCTCTTGAAAGAGAGAAGCTGACAAAGAAAATCAGCACAGAAAATGGGCAACAAGTGGTAAAACACGAAATTACTCATCTCCCCCCTGAGAAAGTAGATTCAGTCTACTGGCACAACCCCTGCCCTGTACTCGCACACGAAGCGGAACTTCAGGGTAACCTGAAGGTTTCAATCATGATGCAGGTTGTTTTCGAGGTCAAGGATCCTGTTTACCTCGCCATGACAATTGGAGGCAGATGGATGATGCTCGCACAGGCGGCCGTAGTAGGTTTTCTAGAAAACTACGTTCGTCAGCTCGACATCGACTCATTCAGAGAGCTCGACAAAACAAGCACGGGGTCAGACCTTGTGCAACAATTGGAGGGTTTAACAGTTCTCCAGGATTCTCTGAAAATCGTTCAGGCAACATATATTGGTTACAGTCTGGATGCCTCTGGCCAAAAAGTTCTCGATGCTATCCAAGCGAAAGAAATAGCCTCGAAAGAAGGAAGGGGTAAACTCGAAACCGAACGTATGGCTGTCCAAACCGCTAAGCAAATAAAAAAGCGGATTGAGATAGAAGCTGCTGCACAGGCAGAAAGAACGAGAATCGAAGGACAAGGCACAGCAGACGCAGAGCTTGCTATACAAACAGCTCGCGCTGAAGGTGTCAGAAAACGGCTTATAGCTGTCGAAGGACATGCTAAAGGTGCAGAAGTCCTCATTGCTGAAGAATGGCGTAAAGGACTGGCGGACTACAAGTCCCCCGGAACCCTCGTCATCGGAAGCAATCCCCAAACAACAATCCCAGTCAAAAAGGAGGAATGATTATGGAGACAGCGCTCATAGTTGTTAGTGTTATCGGAGGTGGCTTCATTGCCACGCTCCTAATGGTTTTCCTTGTGATGAAAAATCGCAAAGAAAAAAAAGAAACAAGAACAGCGAATACAACCGCATCAACGCCTCCCCAAACGACACCGTCACAAGGTGGTGGCAAGATCGATAGTCTCAAAAATATCCACGGCAAAGAGTGGTTTTGGCCACTCGTACTTGCCATCGGTCTGATTGCGGCAATCGGGGTTATGTACGACGGTTTACCATGGTGGGGTTTCTTGTGGGATAACAAGGCCGGCGCATTGGTGCTGATCGCAGCACTCATTGCCGGAACGATTGTTTATCCAAAGAAAGCTGTCCCTATTCTCGGGATTCTGTTACTTCTCAGTCTGGGATTTTATTTCGGACCGAAAGTGACAGCAGCACGTGAGGGACCAAAGAGTGCGGCGCAGGTCGGATTCTTTGATGGTGATGTCCAGCTAAAAGCCGGGGTGTGGAGCAAGACCATATTCGTTAAGGGTGGTTTTGACTACAAGGGCCCACCGAACGTGCCGTATATCATAAAAATAAACGGCATTAAGGAAATCAAGTGTGATGGGAAAGGAAACGTTGTCATCCCTGTAAGCGAAGGGATTGTGAAATCGATACAGTTTCAATACCCTATCGATACCATGATTACCTTCACTCAGCTCACAAAATGATCTGAGCGCAAAGGAGAGATAGAGCGCAAGCTCGAGTCTCTCCTTTTTTTATGGAAAAAGCACGCTCCAATACACAAAAAAACGACACCCATGAAAATCTATTGACTTTTATATTAAAGTATGATAAGGTTTTTATGGATAGAAATCTCGCCTCAAGACATGAGGTAACACGGCCATTAGGGCCACAACAGAACATTCACAATGGCAACAAAAACGTCAAACGGAGGTTCAAAAACCTCCCCGTCAAAACCCGTAGCCAAGGCTACTGCTCCAACCCTATCACTAGCCCTTCCAACACCCAGCGCTCCACCAGCCACGCCAGCACCTGCGAATGTGCCGGCACCGACACCCACAGCAACATCAGTTACCTATGGCGGAAGTCCACAGTCATCCTTTCAGCTCAAAACAAGCTGGAAAATTATCGGAGCTAGTATCATCGCACTCTTCGTGTTTCTCTGTGGCCTAGCTCTGGGTGGCGTCTTCAAAAAGACTCCATCCCCTGAGGCAGAAACGGGGGAAATGGTCCGAACAGAAGTAAATGAAAAAGATTCTGCGGTTAAAATAAACAATCCTAAGATTGAATTTTTTTCCGGAGTACTTGAGTGTTTACCAGGCAAATGGACTGCGCCAGTCTACATTAAAGAAAGTCTTGCGTGGCAGGCACCCGGAGGTGTTCCTTACCTCTATCAGTTTGATGAGAACGGTCAGGCAATTCCATGCGATGGTATAACCATACCTCACATCGTTGAAAAACGAGTGAATTCTGTAAAATTCAAATTCCTCATTAAAACAGTAGTCGTAATTGAACAAGTATCCTTTAAAAAAGATACTGAGGTAGAAAAAAAGTGAAACCAAAAGGAGAGATAGAGCGTAAGCTTCAATCTCTCCTTTTTTTATACCAAAAAAACCGCCTCACAATAGTGAAGCGGTTTTTTCTTAACGTACCCCAACAACCCCCTCGAGAAACCGTATAATGCCCCAGACAGAAATCATGATGAAAAGCCCAATAACTGAATACATGACATGTTTCGCTCCTGTTTCCCTACCTTCATCACTATCTGCATTCATGATGTATTTCACTACACCAAAAGAAAAGTAGACGATAGCGAGAGCAAAGAGGAGTGTAACCGCTGGATCGATGATAAGATCGATAACTTTATTAACGGTCTCCATAAGGAAAAGTTAGTTCGTTGGGAACTCAGGAAGTCCGTTTGTAACACCTCCGCCTGTCTCTACTCCGAGAATACCAGCGAGGAGATTTACAAGTCCCCATACAGCAACCATAGCAAAGAGACCAATCACACCATAGATAATACGGCTTTTTGCTTGTTCCTTTGCGGTATCATCGCCCGCAGTAACGTAACGAGCGATATTCCACACAAACCACACCACTGCACCAGCAATGATGAGAGGAAGGAGGGTGTTAAGAATACTTTCAACCGCTCTTAAAATACTATTGATATAACCAATATTAACTGTCTGACCTTGAGCAAGAACTACCGCTGGAGCTACAAAAGTCAACGCTGAAACTAAAAATTTCTTCATAATGTTATTAAAACTAATAATCTATGTGAGATATTATACCACAAAACAACTTTTTCTGTGTATAACTGGGGATATCCCCTCTTAATTTCCGCCGATTGGAGGAGGTTTAATTGGACCCACACCACTTAAACCAAAAGTGCCGTCTAGAATACCTACAAGTCCCCAAATAGACGTCATGACGAAAAGTCCTATGATTCCGTAGACAATAACGTCTCGCCATTTGTCCCGACTGTCCCCCTCTGCGCCAATAAAACGAAAGGCGCCATAAAGCGTATAGATAAAGGCAAAAGAAAACAAAAAATAAATGACTACTTTGAGAGTACTAAGCGCACAAGAGACGAGACCGTCAACGTTTTGTATACTCCTACACCCAGAAAGCTGTGGTGCATTAACGACGGAGCTATTTGAACCCACACTGTTTGAACCTACGAGGTTTGGACGCGTATTATTATTTAAAGTCGCGCCCGTTTCAAGGTCGAAGTCATAGTCCAAAGGATTTTGAGCAGATACGAAAAATGGCAACACGAGGAAACTAGTAATAAAAAGTAATGTATATATCTTTTTCATATTATAAATTTTTAACAAGTTCTTCTAAAATACGTGCAATAGTCTGTGCTCCAACAATAATCAATCCTCCAACAATGGTATACCAGAATGTTTTTTTAGCATCTTCAATTTCTTTTGGTTTACCCTGTGCTACCACAAACTTGAAACCAGAGAGGATCAAGAAAAAGGCAACCACGGCATAGCTAATATTAACAACAATGTTTACAAGTTTTATAAAAAGACCAGTGAGACTATTTGCCTTGCTCCCTAGTGGGTTTTCAAGCTTGGCAATGTTTGGTGTTGGCTGGTTTTGGTTGTTTGGTGGTACGGGTTGACCACCACCAGTAGGCACTTGTTGTTGTCCTGAGCCAGCTGGGGGTCCTCCAGCAGGTACAAGGTTGGTGATAGTAGCAGGTGCAGGGTTGGTGATAGTGGCAGGTGCAGGAGAAACCACAGTGGCAGGTGCAGGGGTAGTTACAGTGGCAGAACCACCACCTTCAACATCAGAATTTGGCTGTGCAAATCCGACCAGTGGCACAAACGTCAAGCCAAGAACAAAAAATAAAACACTTTTTTTCATACTATTTCTTTAATTGAATAATATCCTCTACTGTTTGAATGCCGGTATTGTTCTTTTTTGCTTCCTTAACAAAAGCGGAATCGGGTTCAATGAGGTACGTAAGAAGAGAGTATACGAGAAGCCACGCCGCATATACAAAGAAAAGACCAATACCGATATTTTTAAATATTCTCTTTGCTTGTTCTACGTTGCTAGCCTTATCTCCCGCAAACATGTAGAGAAAGCCTGCATACATAAACATAGCAATAGCAAAGAAGTGAGCGAGATAAATAAAATATTTTACAAGATTATTAATACCGTTTATAAGCGCATTATAATCACATTCAACTTTTCCCACGCCAATAGCGACACCGTCACAGGGTACGAGCTGGAAATTGTCGCCAAAAATACCCGCTTCTGTTGGTTGGTTTGTAGTTGGCACAGCTTGCGCAAAAGCAAAAACTGGCACAAGGGCAAACATCACAAAAAATAAAAAGGTTTTCATATACAAAGTATTAACGGCCGACCGTATCATCAAAAAGCACGCTCGTTTCTCGTACGCCTTCACTCAAACGCAGCTTTCCAGAAGTCACATTGTCGACCATGTCCGACAGAACACGTAGTGAATAGGCTGGCCATGGATCAAACCACGCTTGCACAATCAAAGCTGAACTATACAAAACAGACTTATAAGCATCCGTTGGGGTATCGAGGAGGAGATCAGTACGCACAGGAGGCAAACCTGACGTACGTGCCCAATTTGAAACGAGAGGGCTCGATGTGAGTGTGACGGCCGCTGTATATGCAGCAGGAATGTTTTTTGACGTTTTGAGAATAACGAAAGCGTGCAATGCACCATATGTTTTTGGAACAGGAGCATCTTTTATTTGTGGCAAGAGAGCCACATCAAAATTGAGATTTGGATTCTTTTCACGAATAGTTTCAAGCTCGCTTGCAAAACCGAAATATACCGCAAGCTTACCCCCTACAAAAGCCGTGAGTGCATCAGTGAGAGACCTGTTCCACGAGTATGAAGATTTTGACGGATTAGAAAACTCTGTAAAGAAGCGGAGAGCCTCCTCTGCTGGCACGAGCATGCTGTTTTGTCTCGAACCAAAAACACTATCAAACGATCCATCTGCTTTGCGTACAATAATCGGGTCACCCGCCTGTGTAGTCAAAGCGACGAGAATCTCTTTTGCATTTTGTACATTACGAAAATCACCCAGCGCAATAACGCTTTGCGTGATGTTGCCCGAAGCGTCTTTCTTGGTAAGTTTTGGTGCGAGTTCAAAAAACTCTCCCCATAGTTTTGGCGCCTTTGGCAAACCCGCAGCCAAAAAGATGTCTCTGTTCCAATACATTACGAGAGGGTCAACAGAAAATGGCAAACCGAGAACTCCATCAGGTGCAAGGAACAACTCGGCTCCCTGTATAAACGAATCTTTGAAAAGTCTCTCTGTATAACTCTTGTAAGGAATGACGTACGCCTTGTCGCTCTGACGAACAATCAAATCATGTGGCATGAGTATCATGTCAGGACCTTCTCCGCGAGCGAGAGCCTCGACGAGATCCTTTTCAAGGTTCTGTGCCGGCTTTTCAACATACCTGATATTAAGCTGTGCCTTGTTGGTAATACGAGCATCGGAGAGAATCTTTTGAAAATCACTCGTATCAAGTGAACCCCAGAGAGTAATCTCGGGAGCCTGAGCGTTTTGATTTGCACGAAATGTTGCAAAGGCAGCGACACCTCCCACGAGAAATATCGCACATAGCCCCGTAACAATGAGTTGAAATTTTGTCATGTAATCCTTTTTATAGTTTCCTGAAAATTATACCATAATGATAATCTCCGGCCTCTATCTCCTTGTCTAATTGAAAACCCACAGAAGCAAAAAGCTTTACCGCATCGTCCTTGTACACAACACTGTCCGCATGAGGACCCATGTTTCCATACGAAGCAGACCAATCGATGAGGAGCACCCTCCCGCCTGGTTTGAGCACGCGCTTTATTTCATACACAAAATCTTTTTTGTGTTCAATCATGAACAATATATTTGAAACAATGACCCTATCAACACTCGCATCACGAAGTTTTGTCCCGCCAAGTTTTTCAAAATCCCCTACAAGAATTTCGATATTTTCAATCTTATTTTTACGAGCTTCTTTTTGTAATCGTGTGAGTAATCCCTTTTGAATATCAATAGCATAGACACGCCCCATCGGTGCAACCATACGAGCAACCTCAACAGAATAAAATCCAGATCCGGCACCGAGATCGGCGACAACCTGACCCTGACTCACACCAAACTGTTCGAGATTGTTTCGAGGATGTGTAAACATACCTATAAGTATAGCAAAAAATACACACGCACGGGCAACAGGTGCCGTGCGTGTGTATTTTGTACAAGAGAGAGACTCTATGAACTATCCTAAACGAGAGAAAGCGATGCGATTGAGTCCCCTTCACGCATTTTCATGATACGTACACCTTGAGTCTGACGACCGAGAACAGGGATTTCCTTTACATCAACACGAATCACCTGACTTTTCTTTGAAATAGCGACGAGCTCTGCCTCTTCATCGGTGATGAGTTTTGCCACCATGATTTCACCAGTCTTCTCTGTCACCTGAGCGGTCTTGATTCCTGATCCACCACGTCCTTGTGTCTTGTATTCAGACATTTTTGTGGTCTTTCCGTAGCCATTCTTTGACATAACGAGTAGTCTCGATGCCGTCATGTCCTTTGCAATAACGTTTGTTCCCACAACACGATCATTTTTGTCGAGATCGATACCACGCACTCCCGCAGCGCCTCTACCCATTTCTCGAACATCTGATTCCTTGAATCGAATCGACTGACCTTGTGCAGTAACCACAGACACGTCATCACCCTTTGAAACAAAGTTTACTGAAATAAGCTCATCTCCGTCATGAAGTCCGATAGCAATGAGTCCACTCCTACGTACATCATGGAAACTTTCAGCACTCACCTTTTTTGCAACACCTAGCTTGGTAACCATCATGAGTGAGAGGTCAGACTTTTTGAGCTCTTTTGGCATAGGCAAAATAGAGGTGACTTTTTCATCCTGATCAACAGAGAGGAAGTTCATAATCGACTTACCTTTTGTAGCACGTTTACCTTCTGGCAATTCATACATCTTTACCTGATACGCCTTTCCTTTATCGGTAAAGAACAGTATGTCTGCGTGCGTGTTTGCAGTAATGAGACTTGTCACAAAATCCTCCTCCTTTGTATCGAGATCCACTACTCCGACACCGCCACGTTTCTGCTTGCGGTACTCCTCTGGAGCAGTTCTCTTTACATATCCTCCAGCAGTGAGCACGAGCACACTTTCAACGTCGGGTACCAAGTCTTCATCAGAAATAATCTTTGCTCCATGTTTAATAACGCGAGTTTTACGGTCATCGCCGTATTTTTCAGAAATTTCTTTGAACTCTGCCTTTATAACACCGAGAATTTTCTTATGGCTTCCGAGAAGCTCCTTGAGGAATTCAATGAGAGCTTGAACTTCTTTGAGTTCGTCCTCGATTTTCTTACGTTCGAGGCCTGCTAGTTTCTGAAGGCGCATATCGAGAATAGCAACCGCCTGTCTCTCTGAAAACTTGAACACTTTCATGAGCTCACGTTTTGCTTCTTCGACGTCTTTTGATTTCCTGATGAGTTTTATAATTTCATCAATGTGATCAAGTGCCTTTTTCAAACCAATGAGGATGTGTTCGCGATCCTCGGCCTTTTTAAGATCAAAAATAGTTCTGCGCTTTACAACCTCGATGCGGTGTTCGATGAATTCTTCGAGAATTGATTTGAGAGAAAGTGTTTGTGGTACACCCTTTACGAGAGCCACTACGTTCAAGTGGAACGTATCCTCGAGCTGAGTGTGTTTATACAAAAAGTTGAGAATCTTTTGAGGGTGTGCGCTGTTCTTGAGATCGATCACCACGCGAATGTCTTTTGATGACTCATCACGCAAGCCTTTTATTCCTTCGATTTTTTTGTCTCGTACGAGATCAGCAATCGCCATAATGAGATCAGCCTTAACAACGCGATAAGGAATCGAGGTGATGATGATTTGAGACATTCCTGACTTTGTTTCCACAATTTCAGCATCACCACGAGTAACCACTCCACCTTTTCCTGTTGTGTATGCGTGATGAATATCCTTTTCATTGAAAATCATTCCTCCTGTAGGAAAATCAGGTCCTTTAACAAACTGGAGGAGGTCCTCGGTTGCTGCGTCTTTGTTATCAATGAGATACATTGTCGCATCGAGTACTTCACGAAGGTTGTGTGGAGGAATATTTGTTGCCATTCCCACCGCGATACCGAGCGTACCGTTGAGGAGAAGTGCGGGCACAGCAGAAGGAAGCACTGATGGTTCAGTACGTGTGTTGTCGTAGTTTGGTCTAAAGTCTACGGTTTCTTTTTCAAGATCACGGAGCATTTCACCAGCAACGCGAGACATTTTTGCTTCGGTGTAACGATATGCCGCCGCTCCATCTCCGTCGATAGAACCAAAGTTTCCCTGACCGATAACGAGCGGATACCTCATTGAAAAGTCCTGAGCCATTTTTACCATGGCATCATACACAGATGCGTCACCATGAGGGTGATATTTACCGAGCACGTCTCCCACGATTGTCGCTGACTTTTTTGTTTTTGCCGACGCCGTGAGACCGATTTCATGCATAGCGTACAAAATACGGCGGTGTACGGGCTTCAAACCATCGCGAACATCCGGCAGAGCACGAGAGGTTATAACCGACATCGCGTAGTCGAGATATGACTCGCGCATTTCACTCACAATACTGCGAGAAACAACACCCTTATTTTCAGGTGTTTGCTCAGTTTTTTGTTCCTCTGGTTTTTTGGACATTATCGTACAACTAAGATTTTATAAGGATTTTTAGCTTAAAGAGTATACCATTTTTGACCTCATCAAAGTACTTGACGTTAGGTCTAATATACGTTCTCGTTAGCAAGAGCTTTCTACTCTTCGAGTGGAGACGTTGTCGCTTTTTCAGGAGACATTTGATCGAGGAAGTGAGAGAACGTCGTCTGTAAGTCCTTGAAAGGACCTCTCTCCTCTTTGGATGGCGTATCCTTTTTTGAGTCTCCCGAGTAGGTAAATGTAATGAGCCATATCACAAAAATAAGACCCGTTACCACAATAGCAAAAACGAGAGCAAACCGAGTCCTTATGTGTTCAGGCTTTGCACGTAGTGAATCTATAAAATCAAACATAGTAGTGAATAAACAAAAGAAACACTCTCTTTGTTACGCTTGTTCAGCGAGCACAACGATATCAGTCTTTCTTCCTTCGAGATCTTTTTTCTTGAGAGTGAGCTTGTCTTCTGGCTTGAGCGCGTCTTCTCCACCCTCTTTGAGGAACACTTTGAGCGCATTTGCATCTCCAACCGAACCATAATGCATTGGAATGATGATTTTTGGCTCAAGCTTAACGGCAAGCTTGTACGCATCTGCAGGAGTAAGTACGCCATTGCCACCTATTGGAGTAAACAAAATATCCACCTCATCGAGCGCCTCTAAGGCCTCGTTTGAAATGTCTTTGTCTGAAAGCGCACCAAGGAAACACAAATTCATGCCCTCGAGAGACACCATGTATATAGTATTGAGACGTGGCTCTTTGTCGTATGTTGAATTCGACTTGAAACCTTTTATATAGACACCCTTGACCTCATACTCACCAGGACCGTTCACAGCAAAAGCTTTTTTCTCGCCAAAGGAAACCTGATCGATACCGTTCATATCAGTATGATTGAGGCTTATGAGTGCGACGTCAGCACCAAAACGAGAGGTCTTGAGTTTGGAGTCCTTTGATATCGGATTAAATGCCAAAACAGTGTCTCCAAATTGAACCTTAAAAAATTCTCCGCCAAGATATGTGATTACCATGGCGGAAATTGTAACCAATTTCCGCCAAATTATCAATAAAAAAGCACAAACACACTCATAAAGGTGTCTCTTTTCAAGGCTTTGACGATGAAACCAAATCGTGATAGTGTCTTCACATCTGGCCTTAAAAGCCGATTTTATTATTAAGCCCTAGGAATCAAGCCTCTCTACCGTATTTTTACCACCACTGATTGAGAGATGTTTCGAAGGCACAATCATCATGTTATTTAAGAAAAAAGAGACCCCTGTTGAAGACCCGAAAGTAAAGAAAGCTGTTGTCGTTGAAAAAGAGGAAGACCTCTCGGCTGAACCTAAATCAAAAAAGGAGAGCCTCATGGGAAAACTCCTCGCTGATACAGCGACTCCTCCAAACGCAGGAGACCTCATCGAAGGAACTGTTATCGCAATAGATCGTGGCGGTGTATACATCGACCTTCCACCATTTGGTACTGGTATTATTTTTGGACGCGAATACATCATTGCTCGCGATGTTATAAAGAAAATAAGCATCGGAGACAAAGTTGCTGCAAAAATTGTTGATACCAACAACAAAGACGGCTACATCGAGCTCTCCCTCAAGGAAGCACGCCAGGCTCTCATCTGGACCGAAGCAGAACAAGCAATCGCAAGCAAGGCGGTACTCGAACTCCCTATCAAAGAGGCAAACAAAGGCGGACTCATTATTGAGTGGCAAGGCATTCAAGGATTCCTCCCTGCATCTCAGCTCAAGCCTGAGCACTACCCACGCGTACAGGACGGTGACAAGGACCGTATTCTCGACGAACTCAAGAAACTCGTTGGTACAAAGCTCGCTGTGTCTATCATTGGAGCATTTCCAAAAGAAGGAAAGCTTATCTTCTCTGAAAAGAATCCTGTTGAAAAAGACAAGGAGAAAATGGTTACCAAGTACAAAATCGGAGATGAACTCGAAGGAAAAGTTACCGGTATGGTTGACTTTGGTGTCTTCGTAAAAATCGAAGACGGACTCGAAGGACTTGTTCACATCTCTGAAATCGACTGGGCACTCGTAGAAGATCCTAAAACAATGTTCAAAGTCGGAGACAAGGTAAACGTCAAGATTATTGAAATCAAAGAAGGAAAAATCTCTCTCTCAATAAAAGCACTCAAACCAAATCCTTGGGTTGAAGCAGCAAAGAAATACAAGAAAGAGCAGGTTGTTAAGGGTGTAGTTATCAAATTCAATCGACACGGAGCTCTCGCCTCAATTGAGGAAGGTATCGCAGGGCTCGTACACGTATCTGAGTTTGGTAGCGAAGAAAAACTCAGAGCTCACCTCGAACTCGGAAAGACCTACAGCTTCAAGATCACTCTCTTTGATGCTCCAAATCAAAAAATGACACTCTCATTTATCGGAGACAAGAAATAAATAAAAAAACCACTTCATAAACGAAGTGGTTTTTTTATTTATTAGACAAGGCGTTATATTCGCTCATTGCCCTATCAACATTGTCAGAAACCGCCATCTCCAAACAGCCTACAACATGTTTGATTACCGCCTTGAGTTCTTCAATTTCTTTTGGTTTAAAAGGGGCAACAATGAAATTATTTATGAGATCGTCTCCTGATGGTTTTTTGATTTTACCTGATGCAGTAGCTGGAGACACTCCAATACGAATACGATAGAACTCTTGAGTCTTCACTGCCTTGATCACTGACTCAACACCTTTGTGTCCCCCTGAGCTCTTATTAAATGAGACCTTGAACTTTCCGAGTGGTATATCGAGGTCATCATGCACGACAATCATCTTTTTTGCCTGCTTGGGGAATTTAACAAACGCTTTCATGCTCTCTCCTGACTTGTTCATAAAGGTATCAGGCAAGACGAGAGTGACTTTTTCTTTTGCCACCTTACCCTCGAGAACCTGAGCCTGTGCCTTTTTGGTGTACTCAAAATCGCCTTCTATGTATTTCTTTGCAAAAGCACAAACCGCCATACGGCCCGCGTTATGACGTGTCTCGCTGTATTCTTGACCTGGGTTACCGAGTCCTACGATAATCATAATGAAGAAGTATATAGTATATAGAATATTGAATCTAGGGTGAGTCACACCTGCTGTGTGCGCGAAAAAAATACTGTGATACTCACTTGCTCATTGCGTCAACCCCTACGTCCATACTACACTTAGTACACATTTTTAAAAAAAGTATGGACACACCACCACTAGAAAAACAAAACGCACCTCTCAAAAAAGTCGCCTTCCTCAAAGATCTCGTCCACTACGTCATCACCGCACTCGTCATCGTTGTACCTATCCGCATGTGGGTTGCTCAACCTTTTATCGTAAACGGAGCATCGATGGACACCACATTTGCTCACGGAGAATACCTCATCGTTGATGAGTTATCCTATCGCTTTCACGAACCTGTTCGTGGTGATGTCATCGTATTCAAATACCCTCTCGAACCAAAAAAATATTTCATAAAAAGAATTATCGCCCTACCAGGAGAGACTATCTCTGTAAAAAACCAAGACGTTACGATTGTAAACGCCGAGAACCCAAAGGGTTTCAAGCTCAATGAACCGTATGTGCACACACAAACATTCGGCGATATCAAAAAAACCCTTGGTGCTGATGAATACTTTGTTATGGGAGATAACCGCTTGGTCAGCTCAGACTCACGTTTTTGGGGATCCTTACCAAAGAAAAATATTATAGGTAGACCTTTTGTCAGGCTTCTACCATTCTCTCGAATAGATTACTTGCCGGGAACAGAGACAAACACACCATTAACAAAAAACTAAACGAGCACACCATGTCTACCGTACACAAAATAATAAAAGAAGATTCTGAGAAAAAAGACAAAAAGAGAAAAGGAATCGTAGACATACTAGACATCGAGCACGTAGACAAAGCTGGTGAAGCAGCGCTCTACTATGGATTCACACCCATAAAAACTCCAGCGCTCAGTGGAGACGACATACAAAAAGCAAAAAACGTTTCTCAAGGTGAAGTCATTATTGATTCAGATACTCATGAAAATGGAGCTATCGTACGCCTCGAAGAAAAAATCTCTCTCCTCCGTTCATACGAAGAAAATGCTCTCTATACATCCCCGCAACCAATCATGGTCTACTACAGCAGACCTTTTCTTCATGACAAAAGAAAGTTAAATGCAAAAGAAATACATCGCGGACTCGAGATTATCGGCACAGACAAAAGTGTTGCCGAGGCGATTCTCATTCAAACATCACTCGCCATACTACGTGACCAAGGTTTCAAAAATTTGCGTGTTGAAATAAACAGCATCGGTGACAAAGAATCAGTGGCTCGTTTTGGCCGTGAAATAAGTACCTACTACAAAAAACATCTCTCTGACCTCCCTGCTCAGTGCAAACAAATGATGCGAAAGGATATTTTTAGCCTCTTGGGTTGTCAGCATGATAAGTGCAAAACACTCGCCCTTGAATGTCCAAAATCTATCAACTTTTTGTCTGAAAAAAGCCGTACACATTTCAGAGAAGTACTCGAATACATTGAAATGCTCGAAATTCCCTACATGATAAACAACACGCTCGTAGCAAATCGAGACTACTGTAGCGAAACTGTTTTTGAAATACGAGCAGAAGGAGAAGATCATCCCCTTGCCGTAGGATTACGTTACGACACGCTCGCAAAAAAACTTGGCCACAAAAAAGAAATTGCTTCTGTAGGAGTATCACTCGCTTTCAAAAAACCAGAGAAGTTACCTTTCCTCAAAAAGACGACGGTACAAAAAATAATGAATCCAAGCCTTTCGTATATACAACTTGGTTTTGAGGCAAAGCTAAAAAGCTTGGGTGTTATCGAAATTCTCCGCGAAGCACGCATTCCACTCACGCACTCTATCGTAAAAGATAAAATAGCTGGCCAGGTTGTCGTCGCAGAAAAAACCCGTTCAGAAACAATACTCATTATGGGTAAAAAAGAAGCCATGGAACAGAGCGTTATTGTTCGGGATGCAACAACGAGATCACAAGACACCGTGCTGGTAAAAAACCTCGCAGAACATTTGAAGAGACTCAAGGTATAGCTTCCAAATTCAAGCTTCAATATTCAAGATTCTAGCTTCCCTATTCCCTCCCACAGCCCTATCTTGCCTCTCTGTATCGGTTATGATAGGATATCCGTCTATGGCAACAAACGTAGAAGTAACAAGAACAGGTAGTGAAAAC
Source organism: uncultured Candidatus Saccharibacteria bacterium (assembly GCA_964559755.1). Classification (GTDB taxonomy): domain Bacteria; phylum Patescibacteriota; class Minisyncoccia; order Phycocordibacterales; family UBA6065; genus CAIMLU01. Next base: position 24,508 of record CAZLHP010000001.1, on the reverse strand, counting down.
GCCCTTTCCCTCCTTCGTAAATTCACGAAAAGAGTGCAGGGTTCAGGAGTGCTCCCTCGCGTACGTAGCCTTCGTTACAGCGAGCGAGAACTTTCTCACTACAAGACAAAGATGAAGACCCTCAAGGGTATTAACCGCCGTGCAGAACTTGCAGAATTGATTAAACTCGGTAAAGCTCCAGAAGTAACAAAGCGAAGGAGATAATCTATGCACGAGTCGGAAACATTCACTCTTACAAACGAAACAAAAGGCAAGCTTCCCAGCTTGCCTTTTGTTCATATAAAAGAAAGCGTATTAGGCACAAAATACGAAGCATCTCTCACCTTTGTGGGACCTAAAAAAGCCAAGGAACTCAACCTCCTCTATCGAAAAAAAACGTACACACCAAACGTATTGAGCTTTCCTATCAGCAAAACCTCAGGAGAAATCATCATCTGTCCAACCATAGCAAAAAAAGAAGCTCATGATTTTGGCAGAACCTATGAAAACTTTGTCGGTTTCCTCTTTATCCACGGTCTTCTTCATTTGAAAGGATTCGATCATGGTAGTAGAATGGAAAAAGCAGAAACAAAAATTCGAAAGAAGTTTCGAGTTTAATCTTTAACTATTTACTATTAACCTTTAACCAAACAAGATTATTTTGTCTGGTTACTCGTTGTAGTGTTACTAGTTAACCGTTTCTTCTACTATTTTATTATGTCTCGAAACATTGCTGTCGGTATCGACATTGGAACATACCAAGTAAAAGTGGTAGTCACTGAGACTAAGGATGGCAAACCTCCTCGGATTATTGGTGCTGGAATGGCAGAGTCAAAAGGTCTACGACACGGCTATATTTTAAACAGCGCAGACGTCACCAAAAGCATTCGTAGCGCAGTAGCACAAGCAGAAAAAACCTCTGGTATAAAAATAAAGAAATCCTACCTCGCTCTCGGAGGTGTTGGTCTCCAGAGTATTACCCAATCTTCATCAATAATCATTTCGCGCGCAGATTCCGAAGTAACGGATCTTGATATTTCAAAAGTCAGCGATGCGTGCGAACGTGATATTCCAAAACAGAGCATCGTTAATCGAAAAATCATTCATTCGATTCCCCTTCACTACAAAATAGACGGACGAACAGTGCTCGGTCGTCCCCAAGGAATGAAAGGTACCAAGCTCGAAGCAAAGACACTTTTCATTACCTGTATCGAACAACATTTAAATGACATCATCGACGCACTCAACGATGCACACATCGAGGTTCTCGATGTCGTAACCGCGCCTCTCGCGGCATCTATCGTCACCCTTACAAAAACACAAAAACTTGCAGGCTGTGTGCTTGCCAACATCGGAGCAGAAACTGTTTCGATTGTTGTTTTTGAAGACAATCTCCCTATATCACTCGAAGTATTCCCTATTGGCTCCACCGACATAACAAACGACATCGCTCTCGGCCTCCGTGTTCCCCTCGAAGAAGCAGAAACGATCAAACGAGGCGATCCAAACAACTCAAATCACTCTCGTAAAAAACTAGATGAGATTGTGGTCGCGCGACTCTCTGATATTTTTGAACTCATTGAAGCTCATCTCAAAAAAATAGACAAAAACGGACTACTCCCTGCCGGTATTATAATCACAGGAGGAGGATCTGGTATTGCAACCATCGAAGACATGGCAAAAGCAACGCTCAAACTCCCCTCGCGAGTCGCATCGCTCGGTGGCAATGCTCGTGATGGCGTAAAAGACGCAACATGGGCTGTTGCATACGGTCTCTGTCTCTTTGGCCTATCAGAAGGCGGTGAGGACATCTCTGGCATATCGCGTGTCAAAACGGGAACAGGAAAAATCATTGAGTGGTCAAAGAAACTCATAAAACAGCTCCTACCGTAAAACCGCTTCATAGAGCGGTTTTTAAGTATGTTTTGCCACACATACACCTCAATGGCAATCGTTTATTTTTTGATGCTTTCTGATATGATACGGTGATATTGAGGAGTCGAGAACGGGTGAATTCCATTAAACCATTAACACAAGAAACACATGCCAAACATAATTCCAGAAGTAGAAGCTTTTGCACGCATCAAAGTACTCGGTGTAGGAGGATCAGGAAAAAACGCAATCAACCACATGATTAGCTCAAAGGTTAAAGGCGTTGATTTTATTGCAATCAACACTGATGCGCAGGATCTCCATCACTCACTCGCAAAAAAGAAAATCCACATTGGAAAGAACCTCACCAAAGGACTCGGTACAGGTATGAACCCAGAACTCGGAAAGCGTGCTGTTGAGGAAACAAAAGAAGAAGTTCAGGAAGCAATCAAAGGCGCGGACATGGTATTCGTTGCTGGAGGACTCGGAGGAGGAACATGTAGCGGTGCTTCACCTATCGTAGCGAAAACAGCAAAAGAACTTGGCGCACTCACCGTAGGCGTCGTTACTAAACCCTTTTTCTTTGAAGGTCAGCAACGCATGAAGGTTGCAGAAATCGCTCTTGAAAATCTACGCAAAGAAGTAGACGCAATTATCGTTATTCCTAACGATAGACTTCTCAACAATATCGACCGCACCACCACAGCGAAAGCAGCCTTTGCAATGTGCGATGAGGTTCTCAAACAAGCAGTAGAAGGTATCTCAGACCTTATTACCACACCGGGTATCATCAACATAGACTTCGCGGACATCCGCGCAGTTATGGAAAACGCAGGCCCTGCTCTCATGGGTATCGGAGCAGCCGCAGGAGAAAAACGAGCAGAAGATGCTGCAAAGATGGCAATCAGTTCTCCCCTCCTCGACATCTCTATTGCTGGAGCAAAGGGCGTACTCTTCTCTATTGCTGGAGGAGACGACCTCACTATGTTTGAAATCCAAGACGCTGCGAAAATCATCACTGAGTCAATCGATCCGAATGCAAAGGTTATCTTTGGTACCGTACGCGATGAAAAACTCAAAAAAGGTGAAGTTAAAGTTACTGTTATTGCTTCTGGATTTGGAGACGCCGCACACATTATCCAAAAGAAATCACTTTTCCAAACTCACGATGAAATAAAAGAGGAAAAGAAACCTGTTGGAAAAATCTACAATTCAGTAACAGTGCCTACAGAAAAAGAAATCAAACCAATTGTTGAAGAAAAGAAACAAGCACCGGTAAGCATACCGACAATAGACGCTGATGCAGATGATGATTGGGGTGCAGTTCCAGCTTTCCTGCGACGCAAAAAATAAGTACTCAAAAAAAGAAGGCCTCCGCCTTCTTTTTTTGTATTACACAACCAATACAAAGCACGGTGCAACTAGATACAAAAAACTAAATACTTTATACTTACCTCATGTATGATGTAGCAATTATCGGAGGAGGTCCTGCTGGCGTTTCTGCCGGAGTCTATGCGTCTCGTAAACGTCTCAAGACTATTTTCATAACCAAAGACTGGAATAGTCAGAGCACAGTATCTGAAGGAATAGAAAACTGGATTGGTACTATCAAAATACCCGGCCCAGAGTTTGCCAAAAGTCTTGAAAATCATCTCCGTGCCTATGCGAGCGACATTGTCTCAATTCACGAAGGAGAAATCTGTGAAAAAATAGAAAAAACAAAAGAAGGTTTTGTTGTTACAACCAATACCTCTTCGTACACTGCAAAAACAGTACTCATCACCACAGGAAGCCATCGTCGAAAACTCTCAATCCCCGGAGCAGACACCTTTGAGCATAAAGGCATCACCTACTGTGCATCATGCGATGGCCCGCTTTTTGCAGACCAAGATGTAGCGGTTATTGGTGGTGGTAACGCAGCATTTGAATCCGCAGCACAGCTTCTCGCCTACTGCAAAAGCGTTACCCTCTTTAATCGAGGAGAAACATTCCGCGCAGATCCTTCTACGGTCAAAAAAATACTCGCTCATCCAAAAATGACGGCCCTCTGCAATACCAATCTTGTACGCGTTGAAGGTCAAAAGTTTGTATCAGGCCTCACCTACACAGACACAAAAACCCAAGAGACAAAGACTCTTCCTGTCAGTGGCATCTTTGTTGAAATTGGCTCTATACCTACAACATCTTTTGCAAAAGACATCACAGAGATAGACGAGTACGGACGTATCGTTGTTGATCCAAAGAATCAACGAGGTACCAGCGAGGGAGTATGGTCAGCAGGTGACTGTACAAACGGACTCTATCATCAAAACAATATTGCCGCAGGAGATGCGATCAAAGCTCTCGAGGACCTCTATCTCTACGTACACGGGAAGTAAACGAAAAACTGCTATACTTTAGATGTCTCATTTTATCAGACGCTAACGTATAGCAGTTTTTAATTTTATGCAACGAAAAGAATATATCGCTTTTATATTTGCACACTTTGCCCTCTTTACTGTTTTTGTTTGGTTTGGATCTCTCAAACTCTTTGGCCTATCGCCTGCTGGATCACTCGTTACAGCCCTCTACAATGACACTCTCGGGGTTATTATGCCCTTTATGTCTGCAGACCTCTTTATCGTCCTTTTTGGGGCTTTTGAGGTCATTATAGGCCTCCTCTTTATTATTCCCCGTATGGAAAAAGTGGCGACATTTCTCCTCCTTCCTCACATGATCACCACTATCATGCCCCTCTTTTTTCTCCCGGAAATAGCATGGCAAAGTACGTTCATCCCGACCCTCGAAGGACAGTACATTATAAAAAACATAGTCATCGTTGCTCTCGCTGCGAGTGTGTTTGCAGACTTAAACAAAAAGAGAAACGCATAAAAAAATAAAACCGTACCACAAGCGTGGTACGGTTTTTTAAACGATGAGCCCGGTACTCTCTCAGATAGAGAACAGATACAGAAGCTCTTCGATAACTCTGTCGAGCTCGCTCTGCTCCGTTTGTTGGAGGCGAGGAGCGGTATATCCCTCTGGGGTAGAACGTGTGTAGAGCATACCTCTCTCTATTAAATTCCAAAACGCCAAAAAGTCAACCTGCCTCAAAAGTAGCCGAAAAGCTCCCTTATGGCTTTCGTGTCATCTTTTCATCAGACAAAATCTTTCCATCATCAAGTCGAACGATACGCTGTGCGAGTTTTGCATACTCCTCTTCGTGAGTAACCATGATAATGGTTTGACCCTGTTTGTATATTTCCTCAAAAAGCTTCATAACAGTGCGAGATGATTCGTTGTCGAGGTTTGCGGTAGGCTCATCAGCAAACAAAATCTTTGGCTTGTGAGCGAGTGCGCGTGCAATAGAAACGCGCTGTTGTTCTCCTCCAGACATTTGGCTAGGAAGGTTTGAGAGTCGGTGTCCGAGACCTACGCGCTCGAGGGAAAACTTTGCATAGGTGTATGAATCAGTCTTGCTCTTTCCCTGCATCATGAGAGGTACCGCAACGTTTTCAATAGCCGTGAGATCGGGCAAGAGTGCATAATCCTGAAACACATATCCGAGTTCGTTTAAACGAAACTGTGTTTTTTCGTCAGACGTCATGGCGTGAGTGTCTTTGTCGAAAACAATGATTTCTCCCGACGTAGGCTGGTCGAGAAGACTGATTTGGTACATAAACGTACTCTTTCCTGCTCCTGATCTACCCATGATTGCAACCCACTCGCCCGCCTCAGCAGAAAAATCAATTCCCTTGAGAACGCGTGTTTCCTTGTCGCCGTCGGTAAATGTTTTTACTAAATTTTTTACTGAAATGAGAGGCATGGTGGATGATAATTAATTTCTACCTAAAATAGAATCGAGGGTATTCTTTCGTACAATCATACGTGCCGGAATGTATCCCGCGATAATAGTGGTAAAGACGAGAATGAGTACACGAGTGAGTGTTCCCGAAAATGGCGCCACCAAAATACCGTCAGAGAAAGGAAAGTCTATCGGGTGCGCAGCGATAAATGGCTGGAGGAAACCATAGAGAACCACGAGACCAATTGCCGAACCACACACAGCGTAAAAGAATGACTGAAAGATGTACGAGGTCTCGATTGTTTTTCCACTAATACCAATACCCTTGAGAATACCGATAAACTTACGACGCGTAATAGCGTTGATGAAAATAACGATAAAAATAGTGATAGAAGCCACCACAAGGCCGATAGAGCTAATCATGTTACCGAGTAGGGCAAATGTTGCTTTGATATCTTTGAGGAACTTTGGCTGGGCGTCCTCGAATGTCTGAACTTTTGCATACTGATCAACCCCTGAACGCATGAGGCCATCACGCACCAAAATAGGATCAGCGCCTGGTTTAAGTTTTATGGAAATTTCATCTACGTTGTAGTCATCGCGACCAATGAGAGAGCGGAGTTGTGAGTCCACAAAAAATACGCGGAAAGAGAGCTCATCTACTTTTGCTTTCACAACACCCTTGATAGTAACCTCTCGTGTAATGTTGTTTATTTTAATACGCACCTTGTCCCCCACCTCTACGTCAGAAAGAACAGTAAAGCCCGGTGACTCTATCGGCAAATATTTTTTGAGCAAGTTTGAACCAATGAGGATTTGATCATAGTCCGTTGGTTCGAGATATGCTCCCTCCACGACAAAGCGAGAAATGCCCGTCGTCTCTTCTTCTTTAATAGGATCGATACCCACAAAAGAACCTCCCGCACGTTCGATGTCTTCATCTCGCGTAGCGTTTTGATAATTGTTTTCGATGGTTCCGCCCTGAATGTATCGCGCACTGATTGCCTGCGCCTCAGGAAGCGCCTCCACAATAGAGAGCACTTTTGGTGTTTGTTCTATGTAATCTTTTTTCGAAAGATTTGAGAGAATGACGTCGCTTGTGTAGTAGGTTTTGTTTGCTTCGACCGACCCTTCGATGAGTCCCACAAGTATTCCCGACACCACCACGAGGTTGAGGAACGTGAGCGTCATGACGAAAATAATGAGACCTGTTGTCCACTTGCTCGCGCGTCTCACCTGTCTGAGCGCTAGAAAAAAACCTATGCGAATAAACTGAGGCATGAACTAAATATTATTTTTTTGGCGGGTTAATGAGCACCGACTCTCCGGAAACAAGTCCAGAAAGCACTTCTACATTACCCTCTGAGTCAGAGAGACCGATTTCAATAGTACGTTTCTCCTGATTCTTTGAATCTCCTGAAACAACATACACAAAAGACATGTCGTTCTCTTCTACCACAGCCCTCTTTGGAACGAGAATCACCTCTGACTTTCTCTGTGTCTCTATCTCTATGTTGGTCGTCATACCTGATTTGATACGTGAATCCGGAGCGTCAAAAACCAAATTGACTTTGTAGGTAGAAACACCGTCTTTTATAGTCTCAGCAGGATCGAGATGGGTAATACGAGCAACAAAAGTATCCCGAGCGGTGTATGCATCCAATTTAACCTGAGCGATATTTCCAATGCTTACACCCGCGACACTGACTTCAGGAATGAAAGCTTCGATTTGATAATCATTACTTATCACCGAAACAATTTTTGTATTTGCTGATACCGCTTCGCCCACTTCAGCGTCCTGCTTTGAAACAATGCCAGAAAAAGGAGCTCTGAGAACCATCTTGTCGAGATCGGCTCGGTATGAAGCGACGGTCGCCTCAGCCGAAAGCACGCGAGCTTTTTGCACAGGAACATCAGACACTGATTCACGGAGCGTATCTCCTACAGTAATGAGTGCAGACATTGCAGCGTTTATATTGCTACGAGCAGTAGACACGTCGGTCTTGTATTTATCAATTGTTGTCTGAGTGAGAGACTGATTTGCCTCGAAACTATTTACCGCACGAGCTATATCGTTGAGGAAAGACAAAATAGTCGAAAGATGTGCTTTTGCTTCATTGAAATACTGGAGAGAATACGTTTCGAGAGTGAGCTTTGAAACAGAAGCCTTCCATGTCTTGAGCAAATCCTCCATAACAACTCTATCCACGTTTATGGAATCACGGAGATCGTAATCGTCGAAGGCAAAGTTAATTTCAGGGTTTGCAGAACGAGGGTCATCAAAAAACTGATCGATTTTGTTGTGAATCGCATCATCAGCCTGCGTATATGAGTCGACAATTTCCTGAACTATTTTTCGCGTTGCGTTTTCGGTCTTTGTTTGAGTGTCGCCGGTACCAGACACTTTTGCGAGCTCAGCACGAGCTGCTTCGAGATCAGCTTGTGCTTTGAGATAGCTTGCGCGAGTGCTCGACTGATCGAGTTCAACGATGACTTCTCCCGCATACACCGCATCTCCGCTCTTTTTCACGACGCGAGAAACAGTGCCTCCACGCTCAAATGAGAGATCTGCACTCTGGTTAGGAATAACCTTTCCGCTCACATGCACCGTCCTTACCAAATCACCGAAAGTAACCTGCGTAGTATCTGAACCATCACTCGAACCACCACCGAACACAACAAAAGCAATCGCAACAAGTGCGAGTCCTCCTATAACAAAAAACTTTTTTTCTTTTAAAAATGAAATCATAATGAATATAAACGTATATTGATATAGTATTTTAACACACTTTTGGGGATTGGAGAAATGGGGAAAAGGACTCGGTCACAGATAAAAAATATTTGGATGAGGAACTCGAATTTGCGGTAGAGGACTTGGTCACGGATAAATTTCTGCTGAAATTTTCCGCGACCCCGTCTCGCGCCGTCGCGCTCCGACTTTAAAAGCCTCCTACAGATAAAGACCTTTATTTGTAGGAGGCTTTTAACCTTACAGGTTCAGTACCCATGATTGGGTATTTTGTTTCGCTTTACTCACAAAATACCTCAATCAGGCTTCGAATCCTCACGCAGGCAATCCCATTGCCTGCTTACCGCCCCAACCAAAAGCACTCTTGCGAGTGCTTTTTTGTGGGCGGTAGAGGATTCGAACCTCTGACCCTCTCAACGTCAATGAGATGCTCTACCAACTGAGCTAACCGCCCGTATTTATTTTTTACCCGACCACCCTACTCTTTTGGCTTGTCGAGGGAGTCGAGACGAAGTTTTTTGACACCAAAGTACACGACGAGTGCAATGACTACGAAATTAATCATGTCGAGGAAAAAGGCTCCATACATAATGCGAGCACCGAGAATATTGAGTGATGATTCAGCCAAATCTTTTGCCTGACCGAGAATAATGCCTAGGACAGGATTTACGAGATTACGAACGAGAGACCCAACGAGATTGGTGATTGCCCCACCCAAAATCAAACCTACGGCGAGCCCGATAATGCCCTGTGTGCGGATAAAGTATAAAAAGCCTTTGAGTTGATCTTTTATCATGATGTGTGAAATAAGTGGTGCCACGAACATTTTTGTGGTCACCGGTTACTACGTTTTTATCACAAAAAAGCAAAAAATAAAAGTTTTACCCTTAGAAAGGAACATGCTCTCGATAGACTCTCACTGTTTCCTGATATATCGACTCTATCAGTCGCTCTGTTTGCACAAGCTCGGTGAAGCCCTTCTGGAGCAGGAGCAAGCGTACGTTCTGGCGAATACGTGCCTTGATTGTCTCATTGTTCGTCCAATCAATCGCCAAGTCACGACGAATACGCTTAGTCAGGTCTTTGACGAATTCTTTGATATCGATCTTTGCTTTCTTAAGATCGGGGTCGTTCGCCAAAGTGTCGTAGAAAACAATTTCCTCTGAAGACAAGCCCAGTTCTTTGCTTTCTGCATCAAGCTTCTTTATTTCATCGGCAATCTCAAGCAAGTGTTTGATAATTTCCGCAGAACTAATGACATTGTTCTCGTACTTCTCGATGAGGTCAGTAAGAAGCGTGAGCATTGTCTCGTAACGTGCTTTGTTGGTGCGAGAACGTACTTTGATTTCTTGATCGAGCATCTTGCGAACAGTGTCGATTGCGAGGTTCTGGTACTTAACTTTCTTTATTTCTTCCGCAAAGCGTTCATCGAAGATCGAGATGCTCTTTTTCTCTTCTCCCTCCTTTGTAAAGAGGTCAATTACACCTTCGGCTTGCACAGCATCTTGAACGAGACTACGAATAGCACTCTCTGTTGCTTCAGGGAAAATGATATGCGGTATAACCGTCTGCTTATTTATTGCTTCCCGAATAGACTGGAAGAATTGCACATCAGTAACAATCCTCATTGCCTCCTCTCCTGGCATGACAAGTGCGTGCAGACTAGAGAGTTTGGATACTGCTCCCATGTAAGCCATTTTCCTGTCATCAGAAAGCCGACCATCTTTTGAGATAACTTCGTTCATTGAAGACTGGAAAAGCTCTACCAACTGAACGCCTTTCTTTTGTCGCCATCCAGTAAAGTCTACATTTGAGAAGTAGAGAGAAATTTCTCCATGGAGTTTTTGCATTTCACTAACGACCCCATCGAGAGGAGTCATTGCTTCCTTTTGGACATCTGAGTCATAGACGGCGAGTGCCTTCTTGAGATTCTCAGCAATACCAATGTAGTCCACAATCAAACCACCTGGTTTGTCTTTATAGACACGGTTTACACGAGCGATTGCTTGCATGAGTCCATGGTTCTTGAGTGGCTTATCAAGATACATCGTGTGCATGCTTGGCACGTCAAACCCCGTGAGCCACATTTCGCAGACAATTGCCAAACGAAACGGATCGTTCGTCTTCTTAAATCGCTTCTCCAGTTTCTTTACATCATGTTCATCTTGTATTTGCCCCTTGAAATCATCCATGCCAGAAATAATCACGGCACACTCTGGTGCTCCAGGAATTTTCTTTATTGCGTTATATACCGCGACAGCAATAGGGCGACTCATAGTCACTACCATTGCCTTACCTTCAATCGGTCGGTTGTTGAAATGGGCAACAATATCTTTTGAGATTTGATCAATACGACTTGGCGCACCGACAACCTCTTCAAGCACAGCCCATTCTTTACGAGCTTTCGCTTTTTCATCTACCACTATTTCACCCAAAATCTCGTCGAGCTTGCTATCAACAAATCTATCTGCGAGATGAAGTGGAACAAGGCGACCTTCGTAGTAGATAGGGACTGTCGCTTTATCCTTTACTGCCTGTCCAATCTTGTATGAGCTAACGATGTCACCAAAAACACGTATCGTGTCGCGATTGTGACTTGATATCGGAGTTCCTGTCACCCCTAAAAAGCTCGCATTCGGCAAAGCCTGTCGCACATTACCCGCGAGCATACTGTATTGCGTGCGGTGTGCCTCGTCAGTAAGAACGATAATGTTTTCTCGTTCGGTAAGGACATTATCTGCGTCAGGGTCTTCTTGGAATTTCTGAATGGTCGTGAAGATAAGCTCACTTCCAAGATGCGAGAGTTTATCTTTCAAATCCTTAATACTTGAAGCACGCTTTGCGAGTGTTCCGTATCCAGTACGGCTAAATGTTTTGAAGAGTTGGTCGTCGAGATCTTCACGGTCAGTAAGAAATACATAAGCAGGACTTTTCAGCTCTGGAATACGTTTTGTTTTGTTCAGGTAAAAAACCATCGAGAGTGACTTTCCAGATCCTTGTGTGTGCCAAAAGACACCAATCTTTCGCTCTTGCTTACCTTCGACTGAACGAACAGTGCTATCGATAGTTTTATTTACTCCGTAGTACTGATGATACAAAGCCATCTTTTTTGTGTAGGTCACCGCATCACCATCTCCATCTGCCTCAAACACGGTGAAGTTCTGAATCATATCGAGAAAGCGAGCCTTATTGAAAAGACCTTTCGCAAGTACCTCAAGTTCGCTCGCGCCTTTCGGTGCGTCACTTTCTGATTCAATACCTTTCCATGTTCCATATCGCTCCCACGATGAAGAGATTGTTCCGTGTCGGGCTTCGGTGAGATCGCTCAAGCAAAGCACTTGGTTGTACAAGAAAATCTTAGGGATCTCTTTCTTGTAGTACTCCATGTCGCGATACGCCTGACCAATCGTCGCTTGTTCACGGACAGGACTCTTGAGTTCAAGTATTGAGAGTGGAATGCCGTTCACAAAAACAACGCCATCAAGACGGCAAACATTCTCGATGCCTTGAACGGTGAATTGATTTACTATCAGAAAGTCATTCGCTTCTACATTCACAAAGTCAATTAGCTTTACGACTTCCGTCTTCTCTTCACCATTCTCACGCCATGTCTTCTTTACGCCTTCGGTGATAAGGGTAAACATTTCCTTGTTTCCAAGAATGAGATCGGCGTTGTGGTAACTGGCAATATCAGCAACAACTTGTTCTGCTTGTTCAGCAGGAAGTTGAGGATTGAATCGGCGAACGGAAGTAAGTAAGCGATTCTTTAAGACCACCTCATTAAAAAGCTCTCGCTCCGCACCTGGTTGTTTGGGAGCAATGTCTGGACCGTAGACATACTCATAGCCCTGACTCTGTAGCCATTCGATAAGTGATTGTTCTGTTAAGTTGTTTTCGTTTAATGGGTTCATATTATTTTCCAGTTCCACTTTTTACGGTTTCAATTATTTGGGTTGTGGGCACCGGACTAGTTCCATTTTTCAGGTATCCAGTTTCCTGAACATCAAACATTGCTCTTGTTACTTGCAATAAGATAACATTCTTTGTCTCTACGTCATTGTTCGACTCTGTTCCTCTGACTGAGTCCAAAATCCTCTGGTGTGAGTTAAGTGTTAACTGCCGATGCTTATTTATATAGTACATATTCATTTCAGCAGAGTAATTTCTTGAAAAATGAGCAACGAGATATCCACCAGCAGAAATTATCACTAACTTCAATAATACATTCTGTTCCAAAATTGTGTTCCATATTCTCTGGAAAAATGTACCGTCACCCTCCACAGAAAGCTGTTTTCCAAAAACAAACATACACGCCATCAAGGCTGTAAAAATCAATGAACTAAACATTCCAAGTGAATTCCTGCCTGCTTTTTGTTTGTTTCCAATAAATGAATATTTCTTGAAATGAAATAAAGTCCATTTGAAAATATCAAATCTTTCTTCAGTAAATTCGCCTTCAGCCATTCTTTCAAATTCTTTGCCATATAATTTAACTTCCTGACCCTCAGCAATAGCACCACTAGTATCAACTGATTTTTTAACTTTCTTAGTCAACTCATCTACAGTCTTTAAATTATCTTCTAACTGTTTAGATTTTTTCTCCAAATCTTTTTGCCTTACATCATTTGCCGGATCCGCAAACTGCAGATATGTTAAAATTGGATTTAGCTGAGAAATAATAGATTCTTCTTTTCGCCTAACAAATGCTAGTTTGACATCACTATAACTATCTATAATTTGTGAGTTTAATTCTTGTATCAAATTATTAAGCACGTTCTCAAAAGTCCTTTCGTAGTTAGGAATTTGTTCCAATGTTAATTGGTAACTAAAAATCCTATCAATAATAGTCTTGACTCTCTGCAGGTTTTGTTCAATGCCGTTTAATTTACCTGCCTCACCTAAATTTTCTCGTAGGAGTTTCTGCCAGTCCAAATTATTATATTTTTTTATTATTTCTTGATTGATTGCCATATATTTAAATTAATTTTGATAATAATTGATCTCTCTGCGACTTCAAAGAAATATTTTCAATCGTTAAATGCTTAACCTCATTGAACATTTTTGAAACAACTACATGGAATTGTTTTACAAGTTCTGTATTTGGAATTAGGATTTCTAATCCTGAGAAAACACTCGTATTCACATTTAAGGTTGTAGAACCGCCTGATCCAATAGCCTGTAGATCACTTTTCATACTCACTAAGGTAAAGTATGAATATTCCAAGAATTTTTCATTATTTGGTATTAATGTATTTATCTGTTGATTTGTTTGTGAATTTTGAGTAGTAATTGATACTAGTCCAACAGTTGCAATACAACTAACACAAATTGATCCAGCAGGAACAGTTTTATTCTTTTGTGTGTTTTCTCCAGCTTCAGTTAAGCTATCTTCGGTAGTATTTATAAAAACTTGATCATGCATGTCAGGTATTTTTATGAAGGGAATATTTCCTCCAAAATATTCAGTCTGAGATTTTGATGGGGTCTTGCCACAAACAACGTTTCCAAGATCAGAAATTTTTCCAACCTCCCACCCCTCAGGAATTTCTCCCATTTCACTATCAACAAATTTTGCCTTCTCATACCCAGGAAATCGGAAATTAACAAACCACTCGTCAAACAATGTCTGAGCGGTTGTTTCAAGTTTCTTGATGATGAAATTATTATTCTCAATTTTTGCATCGTATGCACCCAAAATTTCAGCAATCTTCTTTTGAGTTGAGAGTATTGGAAAATCATATTCGTAGCTGGCAATTCTATCTGGAGAAGTGTGCTTTACAGTAGACCCCGTTGCTGTACTAACAACATACTTTTGATATGGACGAGTCCTCATCAAATAGTATAAATATCCAAAATCAATACCTTCTTTCTTTTTTTGAACCAAACCTACACGTTGATTATGGAGGAATGTCTTATTCTCGTCGTTAGGGATGAGTGCGGAATAGCCAAGCGTATCGGCATCCACACTTAAGTCGGTCATAGTAACCACAAGATCGTTTTCCTTTAAAATATAATCTTCGGGGATTGCACCTTTATAATATTTAAACTTATCTGCCTTAAAACCTCCACCAATAGCAAAGTTTCCAGGAGTTACTAAAATATTAGATGTCGGCTGATTAGAAAAGTATTCACCCTTAAAAGCAAAACCATGTTTGATTTTTATATAATCAGAAAGAACTAAGAGTGTTCTTTTTTCAGTATTAATTTTTTCTAATAAATTACTCATATATTAAAATCCAAGTTCTTTAAGATTTTTCTCAATATCTTTTTCCAAATCTCTACCTTTTGCAAATGCATCACGAAGTTCAGATGAGAGTTTTTCCATCTTTTCTTCAAATGAAATTCCATCGTCTTCAATATCTGCAAGTCCAACATAGCGTCCAGGAGTAAGAACGTATCCGTTTTTCTTTATTTCTTCTAGAGATGCAGACTTACAGAATCCAGATACATCTTCGTATTTTTCTGCATCCTTTTCTCCACGCCACGCACGTACTGTGTTTGAGATTTTCTCAATATGCTCTGGGTTGAACACAACTTGTTTACGAGAAATCTGCTCAAATGTATCTCGAGCATCAATGAACAGGGTTTCGCCTGATCGTTTTCGGAAACGGTCACCACCTTTATTCTTTGCTAAAAACCAGAGTGATACAGGAAGAGATACGTTGTAGAAAAGTTTTGACGGACAAGAAATAATTACTTCAACAAGATCTTCTTCAATAAGTTTTTTGCGAAGTTCTCCTTCTTTGCCAGATACAGCAAGTGCTCCGTTTGGCATAACGAATCCTGCCAAGCCATTTGGTGCAAGGTGGTGAGTAAAGTGTTGTACCCACATAAAATTTGCATTTCCACTTGGTGGAGTACCGAGTGTAATACGTGGATCATTATCAGAAAGTTTAGATGGTTCCCATTCGCCATTAAAAGGAGGGTTGGCAATCACGAAATCTGCCTGTAGGTGTGGAAACTTATCTTGATAATAAGTGTTACCTAGCTCAACTTTTCCAAAAAGTCCTCGAATCGCAAGATTCATTTTCGCAAGACGAAGTGTTGTCTGATTGCTTTCTTGACCATTGATTGCAAGTTTCGATGCATCCTGTCCGTGGTTGCGGAGATATTCACCCATAGCTACAAACATTCCACCACTACCACACGCAGGATCGAAAACTCTTGCATTCTCGTATGGCTCAAGTATCTCAACAAGTAGCTTAACAATGGATCTGGGTGTAAAAAATTCGCCTCCTCGTTTTCCTTCAGATGAAGCAAATTGACCAAGGAAGTATTCATAAATACGTCCGAGAATATCTTTTTCACGGTCGAAGTTGTGGTCAAATGAAATGCGAGAGAAGATGTTTACAAGCTCGCCAATAACAGAATGATCAAGTGTTGTGCGTGTGTAAATCTTTGGAAGTACACCTTCGAGTTCAGCACGGTTATCTTCTTCGATATAGTCCATGGCTTTATCAAGCACCTGACCGATATCTGACTGCATTGTTTTTGTTTGCAAAAATTCCCAACGTGATTTTTCTGGAACATAAAACACCCCGGCACTTTTATAGAAATCTTTTGTTTCGAGGATCTGTGCCCTACCCTTATCATCCTTAACGTAAAAGTCCTCGTTCTTTGGATCACGAGTGAGTGCATCAAGCTCTTCTCTACGCTCATAGAAGGCATCTGAAATGTATTTTAAAAATAGAAGACCCAGAACAATATTTTTATACTCAGAAACATCAATATTACCACGAAGCTTATCAGCCGCCGCCCAAAGCTCTTTTTCAAAATTTAAATCGTGATGATGGATTTCTTTACCTACAACACTCTCAGTTGCTTTTTTTTTCTCAGTTTGAATCCTTTCTTGTAACTCTTTAGAAAGAGATTTTTTGGGAATTAAATAGGTTGGCTTTGACGGGTCGCCTATATTTTCAGCTATTATTTCTCCTTTTTTGATCTTCTGGTGTACAGCAACACGAGAAATCCCAAGCATTTTCGCCAGTTGGGTTGGGGTTATGAATTTGGTCTTATCGATTGACATGTGCTAAATCTAGCACACTGCTTAACACATGTAAAGTAGTTTTGTGTGTGTAGCCATGCTATACTTAGTGGAGATACATAACAAAAGCGACGAACCCATCGGAAAATGTAGCTCGTCGCCTATGCTTTATGTATCTCTGCATAGAAAGGAATGCGGGTGCATTTCTTTTGCCGAGTCCAAAAAATTATCTTCTGCATCTATAAAGATAACTTTTCTTTGGGCGTTTTACAAGTACCCGCTTAACGGAAGAAGTTATGGTACTAATGATTACTTATGACCTTAACAAAGTCAAAGACTATCAGAAGCTATACCGTGCCATTGAAGCACTAGGTGAAACAAAACGAGATGCGGACCTTGATTCAGTATGGTTTGTTTCTACATCTTATACTTCAGTACAGGCATCGGAACATATTCGAGGCGCTACAGACAGTGATGATACTCATTTTGTTTGTAGAATTCGATCAGAAGAAAGAGCTGGTTGGATGAATAAGGGTGTATGTGAATGGCTTTATTCCCACGAATAGTAACTGAAAAAAACAGCCCCCTACTAACGGGCTGTTTTTATTTTAAGTTGCCAACTCCTGAGCCTGCAGAACACCCTGAACTCATAAAAGGGTCTGTGTCATCAATGTTGGTATGAAAAAAGTAATACATAGTGTTGTGACAAAAACATAAATACCTATAAATAAAAGCTGCCTTTATACTAAAAAGAGTACTGGGTCGAAGGACAAAAAATCCTGAGTGTTGATGCCAAATTAAGAAAAGCCCCCAGTCTCGAAACGACACCTATTCAAACGGCAACCCCGGCCGTTTTCACAGGTCGTTGCGGAGAGGGGGAGATTTGAACTCCCGATCCAGTTTCCTAGATGCCGCTTTTCGAGAGCGGTGCATTCAACCACTCTGCCACCTCTCCATATATTGGGTGTAAGCGTGAATGTCGGTAATGTACCACATTTTTGCGATTTTTTGAAAAAATGTTATAGTATTTTGACTATAGGAAATGGTGTAAAAACCTGATATATAGAGGCCCTATCGTCTAATGGTTAGGACAGGAGCTTTTCAAGCTCTAAATCGGAGTTCGATTCTCCGTAGGGTCACAAAATGCCAATCCCAGAGCGAAAGTCTCTGGGATTGTTGCATATTTGTAGTACCCTACGGGGAATCGAAAGGCGGAACGCAGTGAGGTTCACCAGAACCGAAGCGTGAGCCCGGGTCGGGAAAATTTTCGAGTGACGACGAGAAAATTATTCCTGACCGAAAGCGTACTCGCGGTTCTCCACAAAAAAACAAAAAAACTGTCTCGCGGGCGAGACAGTTTTGACTATCTATGCAGCAGGTATAAATGTAGCGCCTGCATGTGCGGTTAAAGTAGCTACCAATTTACGGTATGCCACAGCAACCCCTGATAAAATTACGGCTCTCACCTGAGCAGGTGTGTACTCCTCAGAAATGACAACCACAACAATATCTTTCTTGTACCTACCCTTTTGTTGATCCGAACGGAAGAGACGAGCTTTCTCTTCACTGCTCTTTATCTGAACGTGAATGTCCCTCCAAATATCAGTATGAACGACAACATCCACGCCGGCGCTATCCAAACGAAGGGATGCATTCTCGATCGAAACAAACCACTTGGGAACTCCAGAGAACTCTGCTTGAAACGCTGCTACGGCACGCAGTTCATTCCTCTTACCTTTCGACGGCTCATCCCTCTTTATACTCGCAAACAAACGCTGTACAAAAGAATCAGGACTCATGGTGGTAACAAAATCAATGTGCACGCTGTTCTCTCTAATTCTGCACCCGCGTTCTATATTAATCAATACAAAAATTCGTCTGATTGTGTATTACTCAATATTCATTTAGGATAAAAACATGAAGATACTCAGTATAGAAACCAGCTGTGATGAAACAGCTCTCAGTATAGTAGAGATACACGGGAGCACGGTTACCTTTCTCGCCAATGCGCTCATATCACAAGTAGACATACACTCTGCCTATGGAGGAGTTTTCCCCGTACTCGCAAAGAGAGAACATCAAAAAAATCTCACACCCCTCCTCAAACAAGTGCTCACTCAAGCAGGGATGAATGTGTCGAAATCACCGTCACCTACAAACGAAGACATTGTTGCACTCCTCGCAAAAGAAAAAGAACTCGCCGGAGACCTTCTCCCCTTTTTGGCGTCACTGCAAACACCCCCTATCGACATCATCTCCGTAACATACGGACCAGGACTTGAGCCAGCACTCTGGGTCGGCATAAACTGCGCGCGCGCACTCAGCCTCGCTTGGAATGTGCCTATCGTGCCGAGTAATCACATGGAAGGACATATACTCATTTCACTTCTTGGGCAAGAAAAAGAAAAAACCGCTTCTGTTCCCGCTACACGCTATACCCTACACACCCCCACCTATCCCGCCCTCGCGCTTCTCATATCAGGAGGTCACACCGAACTCGTACACATGGAAAAAGAAAAATCCTACTCCATCGTAGGTCAAACACTCGATGACGCCGTCGGAGAATGCTTCGACAAAATAGCCCGCACCCTTTCGCTTCCCTATCCTGGCGGACCAGAAATATCTCGCCTTGCAGACATGGCACGGACAAACAACATACACTCACCCGAAAAACTACCTCGACCAATGCTTCATTCGGGCAATCTTGATTTTTCTTTTTCGGGACTCAAAACCGCAGTACTCTATCTCACACAAAAAATCGGCACTCTCTCCGAAGAAACAAAACAAGGCATCGCGCGCGAAGCCGAGGAAGCAATCACCGATGTAATCATTGCAAAGACACGCAAAGCGATTGAAACCTATGGCTCAGAGACACTCATTATTGGAGGAGGTGTCATCGCAAACACACACCTTAGGGAGGCGCTCACAGAGCTCGCGCGAGAAAAAAATATCACCCTCCACATTCCACTCATTTCTCACTCAACAGATAATGCGCTCATGATAACTCTCGCAGGCTACATGAATCGAGACAAGGCACAAACAGGAAAAGTACCCGTGCACGCACAAGGAAATCTTCGTATTGATACCACTGTCTAGTACTTGCCTCCGAGAATATCTTTCACGAGAGGTATAACTCTCACCGCAATTTTTGCGTATCCAGCATCATTGGGATGTATCGCATCACTCATATAACGAGAATCAGCAAAAAGACCGCTCAAAACATCAGAGATGTATGCCGAGCCCGTTGAGTCTGCAATGTCCTCATACATTGAGTCATACGGATCGCCTAGAATGCCTCCGCGCACACCGAGAAGTACAGTGACCGCACCGGCATTTTGAAATGTAGAAATAATAGAGCGTAAATTCTTTTCGGTATCTACTCGAGATACTCGACGCAATGCATCATTGCCTCCCAAGAGAATCAAAACGACATTCGGTTTTTTGACGAGAGCGTCAGAGACACGGAGAACGCCGTCAGATGTCGTATTGCCTGATTTTCCAAAATTTAAAACAGGAAGACCGATTCCACGACCAATGAGAGATGGCAAATCATTGCCCGCTGTCGCACCGACACCTTCGACGAGACTGTCGCCAAACATCATCACTGTATTTCCTTGGGGTGGATAATTCGTGAGGGGTGTTTTTTTGAAAAACAAAAACCACGCACCAACGCAAACGATTATGAGTACGAAAAGTATAGTTTTTTTATTCATGCGGATTTTTTATTTACCCCAACGAAAACGTGGTTTCTCGCCGGTGAGATAACACACGAGAATGAGTAGTAGAGTGAGAGCGAGAGAAGACACCACATCGGCAAAGAAAACAATATCACCAGATACTGGTGTCGAAGCGTGTAAGCCATCAAATATGTATATGATGCCGACAATATAGAGAGCCAAAACAGCCCATCCTTCCCATGACGAAGGCGTCCAACCCCAGCCATAGCGTTTTGACTTGAACCACATTTTTTTGGTTATCATATGTTTCAAAAATTAAAATAACCTAGCGAGTAAGATAAAAAATAAGCAAAAACAGTGAGCTCCACCACAGAGTAAAAGAGATCACGAAACTCACCGTTATCAACTGCTGAATGTGACGAGGTAGTAGCTCAGACGAACGACCCTCCCTCTCCTGACGAAGCAAATACGGACTAATATAAAACGACAAAAAACATCCATTCAAAATCAAAACGCCAAAAGCGATAGCGTGGAAAAGAGGTATACCTCGTAGATCCTCAGTCCAATAAAAATAAGTGCCCGCACCAATCACCAAAAAAGTTCCTATCCAAATCAAAGGCTTGGTCACTTTGTGAGTACGAATCGTCGCCTCCGTCCAATACGATGATTTTCTACCCAGAAAACCATGGAGATCAATCACTGTAACCGCTCCGAGACCGATGACGAAACCAGCAAATATGAGAAACAAAGCAATGGTGTCAAAAATAGCCATATGTAATTAAAAATAGTTACTCTATATCTCTATCATACACCTCTGCGTTACCCTTGAACACAAAGGACAAAAACTCTTTAATTTGCTATGATTTTTCATATCTATGATGCACAAAGATCCAGCGATACCTGAGAAATTTCTAAAACCATACAACCCCAAGGAAACTGAGGAGATTTTGTACAAAAAGTGGCTTGATTCAGGCTATTTTAATCCTGACAATTTGCCTCCACGCCACACAACACCTTTTTCAATAGTACTTCCCCCTCCAAACGTTACGGGAACCCTTCACATGGGACACGCATCGATGCTCGTTATCCAAGACATCATGGTTCGTTACAAGCGCATGATGGGATTCAAAACTCTCTGGATACCAGGCACTGACCACGCGGCGATCGCCACACAATCAAAAGTTGAAAGTGAAATCTACAAAAAAGAAGGCAAACGTCGCCACGATTTGGGTCGCGAAGAATTACTCAAACGAATTGAAAAGTTCGCACGTGAAAGTCACGACACGATTGTAAACCAAACAAAACGTATGGGTGCTTCACTCGACTGGTCACGAGAAGCCTACACGCTCGATACACCACGTGAAAAAGCGGTTTTTGAGGCATTCAAGCAGATGTATAACGACAAGCTCATCTATCGAGGTCACAAAATCGTAAACTGGGATCCGAAAGGACAAACAACTATCTCTGATGACGAAATCGTATATGTTGAAGAAAAAACAAAATTCTACTATTTCACCTACGGCCCCTTTACCATTGGAACGGCTCGCCCTGAAACAAAATTTGGTGACAAATATGTCGTGATGCATCCCGAGGACGAACGCTATGCGCAGTACAAACACGGCGACACGTTAAACATCGAATGGATTAACGGACCAATGAAAGCGACGATTATAAAAGACCCGTCAATCGACATAGCATTCGGAACAGGTGTTATGACAATTACTCCGTGGCACTCACGAGTAGACTTTGATATTGCTGAGAAGTTCAAACTAGAAAAGGAACCTATCATCGATAGCTACGGAAAACTCCTCCCTATCGCCGAGGAATTTGCGGGCATGAAAATACTCGATGCACGACCAAAAATTGTTGAAAAACTAAAAGCAAAAGGGCTTCTCGTAAAAGAAGAAGACTATACGCACAATATCGCTACAGCAGAGAGAACAGGAGGCATCGTTGAACCTCAAATAATGAATCAGTGGTTTATTGATGTAAACAAAAAGATCCCCGCTCGAGACAACAAAACCCTCAAAGAATTGATGCTCGGGACAGTAGAGAATAAACAAATTGATTTTTTGCCGGAACGCTTCGAAAAAGTCTACACGCACTGGATTACAAACCTTCGCGATTGGTGTATTTCACGCCAAATCTGGTTTGGTCACCGAATACCTGTCTGGTACAAAGACGGTGAAGAAAAAGTAAGCCTCACAAGCCCCGGAGAAGGCTGGATTCAAGATGAAGATACGCTCGATACGTGGTTTTCTTCGGGATTGTGGACCTTTTCAACACTTGGTTGGCCAGAGAAGACAAAAGATTTCCAAACATATCACCCGACATCAGTACTCGAAACCGGATATGACATTATATTCTTTTGGGTTGCACGCATGATTCTCATGTCGACCTATCTCATAGGAACTATTCCATTCAAAACCGTATATCTCAACGGAATTGTTCGAAATGCTGATGGATCAAAGATGTCTAAATCAAAAGGAGCAATAGATCCCCTCGAAATGTGCGACACCTACGGAACAGACGCGGTACGCATGAGCCTCATTGTCGGCACAGGACCCGGAAACGACACCAAAATGTCTGAGGACAAGATTCGTGCCTACAAAAACTTTGCAAACAAACTCTGGAACATCACCCGATTTGTCCTCTCTTCAACAGAGGGAGAAACTATCGAACCATCGTTCTCCGCTTTCTCAGTACAGGATAAAGAACTCATGTTGAAACAGAAGACCCTGCTCGCCGAAATCACCAAAGAAATGGACGAGTACAAGTTTTATCTCGTAGGAGAAAAGCTCTATGCGTACACATGGCATGAATTTGCGGATGTCATCCTCGAGGAATCAAAAAAGATTTTGCTCGAAGGTACAGATGCTGAAAAGAAATCTCGTAAACAATTCCTCCTCCACACACTCGTACTCATCCTAAAGACTCTTCATCCTTTTGTTCCTTTCGTAACAGAAGAAATCTGGAAAGATATTCCCCTACCAAACAAAAAAGACCTTATAATAGAGACGTGGCCTTATGAACTCAATTAGCACCCTCACCTATGCAGGTCTCGCCGGTATACTCCCCGCTCTCGCGTGGTTGTGGTTTTGGTTACGAGAAGACAAGCTCCATCCTGAACCTAGGGGGCGCATTGCACTCTGTTTTATCGCTGGAATGCTCGCGGTGCTCATCGTGATCGGACCAGAAAGACTCGTTGCGCACTATCTCGGTTTTAACGGTGACTTCTATTCATTCTTTCAAAGCGCCTCAGCTCTCATAAAAATAAAGCTATTCGTCTCATGGTCTGCCATCGAAGAACTAGCGAAATACATGATGGTACTCCTCGTAGCTCTCCAATCGAGAGATTTTGACGAACCTGTTGATGCCCTCATGTACACCATTACCGTGGCTTTAGGATTTTCCGCTCTCGAAAACGCAGCTTTTGTCCTCCCTCATTTCCTCTCGCATGACATAGCACAAGGGTTTATTGTAGGAAACCTACGATTTCTCGGTGCGAGCCTTCTCCACGTGGTCTCCTCAGCAGCAATCGGCTTTGCCATTGCACACTCGTTTTATATGAGTTTTTGGAAAAAAATCTTTTGGAATATTGGTGGAGTTGTCACCGCAATCATATTGCATACAACCTTTAATTTCTTTATAATAGACAGCAACGGAAGCAAAACCTTTTTGATCTTTGGAATTCTGTGGACGGGTACAATCATACTCCTCCTATTATTTGAGAAACTAAAAAAATTAAACGCATAACCATGCTCCAGTCAAAAAAATCATTCTTTGAAAGACTTACTGGTACCGTCAAAATAGATGACGAGAATGAGCTCATGGCCCACGACAATGTGCCTAACCCAAGCATTCTCGATGAGGATCCAACAGACGGACAGCTCGCGGTTGATGTGTATCGCACAGCAGAAGAAATAGTAATCAAAACAATGATTGCGGGTGTTCGTCCTGATGATCTCGATATAAACATCACCCGAAGCATGGTAACCATACGAGGAAAGAGAGAGGAGGCTCGTGAGGTACGCGACAATGACTACTTTTTTAGAGAACTTTACTGGGGAACATTCTCTAGAACCATATCTCTCCCCGAAGAAATCGAAGTTGAAGATGCTGAAGCTATAGAAAAACACGGACTTCTCATCATACGCTTGCCGAAAATAGATAAAGCGCGAAATAACAAACTCAAAGTTAAGTCGTCGTAAAGAAAAAACCACCTCGAGAGAGGTGGTTTTTTGACCCAGGGTTTCTCCCTCGACTAAAACTTTTTCGAATCAGGTTCGGTCCTTACAGGACCAGTACCCCGATTGGACGCGTAGGAACGCGTACTCAATCGGGCTTCGAACCTGGGGCGGGCAGTGCCTCCGCACTGCCCTTCCAAGCACAAGCAAAAAACGGCCTATGCCGTTTTTTTCTTGTGCTTGGACCCAGGTTCGAACTGGGGACCCTTCCCTCTT